>DASXYL010000001.1:0-96427 GCA_036502575.1 Jatrophihabitantaceae bacterium
GACGGTGGAGTCGGTCAGGGTGGTGACGTCGCCTAACTGTCGGTTTTCGGCGACGTCGCGCAGCAGTCGGCGCATGATCTTCCCGGACCGGGTTTTGGGGAGTTCGGGGACGACCATGATCTGGCGGGGTTTGGCGATCGGTCCGATCTCGGTCGCGACGTGATCACGCAGCGTCTTGGCCAGGTCATCGCCTTCAGCGGCCCCGCTGCGCAGGATCACGAACGCGACGATGCCCTGCCCGGTCGTGGGATCGGTCGCCCCGACCACGGCCGCCTCGGCCACCGAAGGATGAGACACCAGCGCCGACTCGACCTCGGTGGTCGAGATGTTGTGCCCGGATACCAGCATCACGTCATCGACCCGACCCAGGAGCCACAGGTCACCGTCCTCGTCCTTCTTCGCCCCGTCCCCGGGGAAGTAGAACCCCTCTTGATCGAACCGAGCCCAATACGTCTCCCGATAACGCTCCGAGTCACCCCAGATACCGCGCAGCATCGAGGGCCACGGCTCGGTCACCACCAGAAACCCGCCACCACCGTTCGGCACCGGCACCCCGTCATTACCCACCACGTCCGCGGAGATACCCGGCAACGGACGCGTCGCCGAACCCGGCTTGGTCGAGGTCACCCCGGGCAGCGGGCTGATCATGATCGCCCCGGTCTCGGTCTGCCACCAGGTATCCACCACCGGCGTGCGATCACTACCAATCACCCGCCGATACCAGACCCACGCCTCCGGATTGATCGGCTCACCCACACTGCCCAGCAACCGTAGTGAGGACAGGTCAAAGCGAGCCGGGATCTCATCGCCCCACTTCATGAACGTCCGGATCGCCGTCGGCGCCGTATAGAGCAGCGTCACCTTGTACTTCTGCACGATCTCCCAGAACCGCCCCTGATGCGGGGTGTCCGGCGTCCCTTCGTACAGCACGACTGTAGAATGGTTCGAGAGCGGCCCGTAGACGATGTAGGAGTGGCCGGTCACCCAACCGATGTCGGCCGTGCACCAGTACACGTCGGTGTCGGGCTTGAGGTCGAAGACGGCGTTGTGCGTGTACGACGCCTGGGTCAGGTAGCCACCTGTGGTGTGCAGGATCCCTTTGGGCTTACCCGTCGTCCCCGACGTGTACAGGATGTAGAGCGGATGCTCGGCGTCGAACGCGGCCGGCTCGTGCGTCGACGACGCGGCATCGACGACGTCGTGCCACCACACGTCGCGGCCGTCCGTCCAGGCCACGTCGTTCTTGCCCCGCTGGACGACCAGCACGTGGGCGACGTTCGTCGGGCCTTTCTCGAGCGCCTCGTCGACGGCCGGCTTCAACGGCGACACCGAGCCCCGGCGCCACCCACCGTCGGCGGTGATCACCAGTCGCGCGTCGGCGTCGGTGATCCGGTCGTAGAGCGCCTGCGCCGAGAAGCCGCCGAACACCACGCTGTGCGGCGCGCCGATCCGGGCACACGCCAGCATCGCGACAACCGCCTCGGGGATCATCGGCAGGTAGATCGCCACCCGGTCGCCCTTGCCAACGCCCAGCGCCGTAAGGGCGTTCGCCGCGCGCGACACCTCGGCCAACAACTCGGCATAGGTCAACGAGCGTGAGTCGCCGGGTTCGCCCTCGAACTGGATCGCGACCTGGTCGCCATGACCGGCGGAGACGTGTCGGTCCACGCAGTTCACCGATGCGTTGAGGGTGCCGCCGAGGAACCACTTCGCGAACGGGCGGTCCCACTCGAGGGTCTTGGTCCAGTGGGTCGCCCATTGCAGGCGCTCGGCCTGCTTGTCCCAGAACGCCAACCGGTCCGACGCCGCCTCGTCGTAAGCATCGGCCGTGACGTTGGCCTGCTCGGTGAACTCGGGCGACGGCGGGAAGCGGCGGTTCTCGTGCAGCAGGTTCGACAGGGCTTCATCAGACACGGTCATGACCTCCGCGGGTGTGGGCTTCTTCGTCACGTTAGCGTGCACTGGTGGGTGATCCGCTAGAGCCATTGCTCGAACTGCCCGGCGTCGCGGACGGCGTCGACAAGGCGCGCTCCGCCGTCGACGCGCTGCTCGCCAACCGGGTGCTGCGCCGCCGCTCGGCGGACGTCTCGGCCGAGTCGTCCCTTCGCGGCGCGTGGGCGTCGGCCTCGCTGAGCGGCGTCGACGTGAGCCTCGACGAGGTGCGCAAAGGCGTCGGGTGGGACGAGCCGGTGCTGCAGGGCGCACTGCGGGCCCAGTCGGCGATCGGGACCTTGGCCGACACGTGGACGCGGGCCCCGCGGCAGGCGTTGGCCCGACTGCACGCACTGGCCGCCGCCGATCTCGTCGCCGCCGACGACCTCGGCCGCCCGAGCGGCGACACGCAGCGACTGGACGCGCTCGTCGAGGTGCTCGCGGCGACGTCCGCACCGGCGGTCGTGGTCGCGGCGGTCGTTCATGGCGAGCTGCTGTCGCTGGACCTGTTCGCGCCGGTGTCGGGCATCGTGGCCCGAGTGGCAACCCGGCTGACCCTGGTCGAACGCGGCCTCGATCCGAAATCGCTCGTGGTCGTCGAGGCCGGACATCGCGAGCTGCGCGACGAGTACGTCGCCGCGCTGACGGCCTACCAGGACGGCGACATCGCCCGGTGGCTACGCCATTGCGCGGACGCCGTCGCGGCCGGCGCCCGAGAGGCGACAGCGATCTGCGAAGCAATCCTCAGGGGCTGAAATTGGACGGCGGCGCCGCTGTCTGCGACGCCGCCTAACACCGTCCGCCGGGTTACCAAAGCGTGCACCTGTGAGATGTCAGGCGCGGGCCAGTACCCAGAGGTGCCAGTCCACGTCGACTCACCTGTTACGTGGTGGGATCGCCGCGTGGGTGCCCGGTGAACCGTGCCGGTTGAGGACCGCTGGGGGCTGGACCGCCATAGACGAACCTCGTCCGTAGGCTCATTAAGCGCCGTGATCGGCATCGGCACAAGACTTGCGGACGTTGTAATTTGCCCTGAACTTATTGCGGAGCGTGAGCAGACAGCGGGGACGGCGTGTTCTGCACGCCCTGCACATCGGTGATGTCCGAGATCGGTGCCGACCCTGCGTACACACCGGCGTCCAGCTTGGCCAGGCCCAGTGACTCGGCCTCGTCCGCGTCGCGTCCCACGTAGAACAGCTCGGCGCGAATCTGCTCGTTCTGCTCCCAGCGGTGGACGATGCGGAATCGCGCGCCCCGCCACGTCCCGTACAGCTGCAGGTCGTAGTAGTCGCCGATCTCGGACACCGTCACTTCGCGACGCCAGTACCCGCGGGCCGAGCGCTCGAAGCCACCCATCGGCGGCTGGCCGGCCGAGGCGAGCACCACGGTTTGGCCGTCGGTCAGTAGATCGGCGGGCCAGGTGATGTCGCTCCACTTCACGAGCGGGCCGATCATCAGCGACGGCAGCACCCTCGACTCGATCGGCAACACTCCGCTCGCCCCGCCCCAGCCGAGCCCGATGTCGCGATAGACGGCGAGCAGCTCCTCCTGTCCGGAGGCATGGATGCGCCACAGCTCGGCGCCTGGTGGCAGCCGGCAGTGGTCGAGGAACCACAGTGGCACTGGTGGTTGGCCGCCGGCGGTGAAGCCGAGGCCGTTGAACGGCGGGCGCTCGACGAACGGGCCGTCGTTCGCTTTCGCCTCCTCGACGGTGCGACCGCCGATCGCGTTGGTGAACGTCATCAGCTCGGTCGACTCGAAGCGCAGCACGTCCAGGTGCGGGGCGTCGGGGCGATGCGGCGAGCCGGGAAATCCCAGGCCGAGCAGCGCGTAGAGCGCCGCCGGGGTGGTCGCGTCGGCAATATCGGCGGCATTCGTGACGTACCCGGAGACGGTGTCCTGGCAGCGGGCCAGATACGACCACGACATCTGTGAAGTAACGGCTTTCTGAACGATCACGCACTGCCCCGGCGGCGTCTGGTGGCGTACCAGGCGATGCTGGCCGCGGCGACCCCGGCGCCGGCGAGGGTGAGCGTCGCCGCCGGCTTCGGCGGACGCAGGCGCTCGCGCAGTGGGACGGCGTTGCTGAACGCCAGCATCGGCCAGCCGCGCTCGAGGGCGGCCTTGCGCAGCGCGCGATCGGCGTTGACCGCAAAGGGATAGCCGACCTCCTCGAGCATCGGCAGGTCGGTAACCGAGTCGGAGTAGGCGTAGCACTCGTCGAGGTCGTAATGGCGGGTCTCGGCGAACTCGCGGATCGCCTCGGCCTTGCCCGGGCCGTACACGTAGGTGGCGATCTCGCCGGTGTACTTGCCGTCCTCGACGACCATTCGGGTCGCGATGACGTCGTCCGCGCCGACCATGGCGCCGATCGGTTCGACGACCTCCTCGCCGGACGACGACACGATCACGACGTCGCGGCCCTCGGCCTTGTGGCGCGCGATCAGTTCGACGGCCTCGTCGTAGACGAGCGGATCGATGATGTCGTGCAGGGTCTCGGCGACCACATCCCGGACCTGCGCCACGTCCCAGCCCGCGCACATCGCGGTGATGAAGGTGCGCATGCGGTCCATCTGTTCCTCGTCGGCGCCGGCCAGGGCGAAGACGAACTGGGCGTACGCGCTGCGCAGGACGGTGCGCCGGTTGATGAGTCCGCTCTGGTAGAACGACCGGCCGAACGCGAGCGTGCTCGATTTGGCGATGATCGTCTTGTCGAGATCGAAGAACGCCGCGGTGCTGGACACGTTGTCCGAGCATACGGAGCGATCCGGTAGTCCGGCGTGTCGGCGTTGTCAAGTCCGTCGTCCACAGCGCTCGCCGTTGTCCACAGATGTCGTTTCTCGGTGTTGGTCAGCTCCGCCGTTCGCTTCTCTGGACGCGTGGACGGGAAGTGGCCGGTGGTCGGTGTCGTCGGGGGTCGCGGCGGCGCCGGGGCCAGCACGTTCGCCTGCGTGCTGGCGGCGATGGCGGCGCTGGGCGGGCGGGCGGTGCTGGTCGATCTCGATCCGATCGCCGGAGGGGTCGACGTGCTGCTGGGCATCGAGGCGGCGCCGGGTGCGCGTTGGTCGGGGCTGCGCCTCGACGGTGGGCGCCTCGATCCGGACGTCCTGGTCGGCGGATTACCGCAATGGGGGTCTGCCGCAGTGCTATCGGCCGACGTCCTGCCCGCGGCGCCCGCCGTGTCTCAAGTGTTGGACGTAGCCACACGGGCCGGGCCGGTCGTGGTGGATCTCGGGCGATGCGCGACGCCGGCTCGCGAGGCGGTGCTGCGCCGCTGCGCGTTGGTGGTGCTGATATGCGGGGTCGACGTCCGTTCGGTAACCGGGGCGCGAGCGGTGCGGCTCGGGCTCGGTCCGGCGCCGGCGGGCCTGGTGGTCGTGCGCGGGGCTCGTGACACCGCGCCGGTCGCCCGGGTGGCCACGCTGATCGAGGTGCCGTTGATCGGGGTCGTCTCGGCCCTGCGGCGGCGGGGTGACTCGCCGCTCGATGCGTCCGCGCTACCGCGGGGCATGGCCCGGGTGGCGCGGGGCGTGCTCGACGCCGTCGACGGATTGGGGAGTGTGTCGTGACCGGCGTCGAATTCGTCGATCGGGTCCGGCAGCGGTTGGCCGGGTCGTCTACCTCGCCCGACCTCGGCCTCGTCGTGCGCGATGAGCAGGCCAGTGCGTCGGTCATCGCCGACGAGGCCGCGCTGGCCACCATCGAGCGGGACGTCGCGGCCGAGGTCGCGGGTGCCGGTCCGCTCGAACCGCTGCTCGCGATGCCGAGTGTCAGCGACGTGCTGGTCAATGGACCCCGCGAGGTGTGGCTCGATCGAGGCCGCGGCTTGGAACGGTCGGCCGTGACCTTCGCCGACGACGCAGCGGTGCGGCGGCTGGCCCAGCGCCTGGCTGCGGCCGCCGGGCGGCGGCTGGACGATGCATCGCCGTTCGTCGACGCGGCGTTGCCCGACGGCACGCGGCTGCACGCCGTGCTGCCGCCCATCACGGCGCGGACGACGCTGTCGCTGCGGGTGCTCGCGCGCCGGCGTTTCGAGCTGCGTGACCTGGTCGAGGCGCGAGTGGCGACGCTGCTTCGGGCGATCGTGGCGGCGCGGTTGACCCTGGTGATCAGCGGGGGCACCGGTTCGGGCAAGACAACGCTCCTGGGCGCGCTGCTCGGCTGCGTGCCGGCGTCCGAACGGCTCGTCGTCATCGAGGACGCGGCCGAGTTGGTCACGGGCCACCCGCACCTGGTCAGGCTGGTGACGCGCACGGCGAACGTCGAGGGGGCAGGCGCGATCGGGTTGCGCGAGTTGGTTCGCCAGGCGTTACGGATGCGCCCGGATCGGCTGGTGGTGGGCGAGTTCCGGGGAGCCGAGATCGTCGACCTGCTGGTCGCGCTCAACACCGGGCACGAGGGGGGCGCGGCGACCCTGCATGCCAACGCCGCGGTCGACGTCCCGGCGCGGTTGTACGCGTTGGGCGGCCTCGGCGGGTTGTCGTCGGCAGCGGTCACGAGCCAGGTCGCCAGCGCGCTCGACGTCGTCGTGCACCTGCGCCGCGCACGTTCCGGACTGCGCGGGGTGGCCGAGATCGCGATGCTCGAGCGACGCGGTGACGGGCTGGTCGTCGCGCCGGTGTGGTCGTCCGAGCGTGGTGTCCAGGCTCGCGCCCATGATCTCGTCGACCGTCTGCTGCAACGCGGCGTCGATCCCGGCGGGTTGCTGCAATGACGGTCGCACTGCTCGCCCTGGCGATTGCCGTGCTCGCCTGGCCGGCGCAGCGCCCTCACGAGCGGCGCCTGCTCGGGCTCGTCGGTGCGGCGCGGCTGGCGGCACCGCCGTCCCGTGAGCGGCTTCGGCAGTGGCGTCGGGTGATTCCGTCGCGGCTCGCGATCTGCCTCGCGGCGCTGGCCCTGGGTGGGCTGAGCACACCGTGGCGCGGCCCGCTCGTCGGCGTGACGGTCGCCGCGGTGGCCGCACTCGGGCTGTCCCGCGGGGCTCGGGCGGCCCGGCGCGCAGTGAGTCGGACCGGCGATCGTGACCTGTCGGCCGCGCTGCGGTTGCTGCGGGCGGAGTTGGACGTCGGCAGCTCCGGGGCGGTGGCGCTGACCGCGGCAGCGGTGGTGGCCGGCGCGCATCGACGAGTCTTCGAGGCCGCCGCCGCGGCCGTGGCCGACGGTGGGGACGTCGTTGCCGCGGTGTCGGCGGCCGGCGCCGCGCCGGAGCTGATCGTGATCGCGCAGGCCTGGCACCTTGCCGCCACGCTCGGCCTGCCGCTGGCCGGCGTGCTCGGCCGCGTCGACGACGACGTGCAGTCCCGCCGCGATCAGGCGCGCGTGGTTGCGTCGGCCCTGGCCGGCCCGCGCTCATCAGGGGCGCTGCTGGCCGGACTGCCCGTGCTGGGGATCGGGCTCGGCCTGGCGATGGGCGCCCAGCCGCTGCGGGTGCTGCTCGATACCGGGGGCGGTCGGTTGTTGCTGTGTGCGGGTGTTCTGTTCGATGTCGCCGGCGTGTTGTGGACGGCGCGGCTGATCAGCTCGGCGGAGGGTCGAGGGTGAGCGCGGCACTGTGCTGGTTGGCCGGGGCCATCTGGCTGTCGACCGGTCGGCGTCGCCGCGAGGCCCGACCCGACCGGGCCTCGATTCGTGTCCCTCCGAGCACGCTGCGCTGGCTGGCCGTCGGCGCGGTCGTCGTCGCCGGGGTGGCCGCCTTCGGACCGGTGCCGGGCGGGATCGGGGGCGCGTTGGCGGCACCGATCGTGGCACGACTGGTCGGATCGCTGCAGGCGCGTGGGCCCTCGGGTGCGCCGGCCGACGTGGCCCGCCGCATTCCGCTCGTGCTGGACCTGCTGGCTGCCGCCCTGCGCAGCGGTCAGCCGGTCAGCACCGCGGTGTCGTTGGTGGCGCCGCTGGCCGGTGAACCGCTCACTGCCCAGCTGGGCAAGGTCGCAGGGCTGCTCAGGTTCGGGGCTGATCCGGCCACTGCGTGGGCGGCACTCGGCGATCTGACCCTGGCTCCGATCGCGCGTACGGCGGTGCGTAGTGCCGAGAGCGGCGTACGCCTGGCCCGCAGCTTCGAGCTGCTCGCCGCCGAACTGCGCGACGAGGCGAGGGCCGCCGCTGTGGCGCGAGCGCACCGAGCCGGGGTTTGGGCGATGGCCCCGCTCGGGTTGTGCTTCCTGCCGGCGTTCGCGTGCCTGGGCGTCCTGCCGGTCATCGTGGGCATCGCCCGCGGCGTGCTGAGCGGGACACCGTAGGTGTCCAACATGCGTCGCGGCCACGCGGCCCGCGGCCCGCCCGACCTGGATGCGGCGTGATCCATAGCTCCTGGGGCTTGCGGCCAGCGGGTTAGGTAAGGCTAACCTATCGTCGTGCGTGCCGGGGTGATGCCAGATCGTCCGGTCGCGGCCGTCCGGGCCGCGCCAGCTGCGCAGGGCCGCAGCGGGGCCTGGCGCGGAGCGGGCCTGCTGGTGGCCGTCGCCGTGCTGGTCGTGGTCGCTCTGCTCAGCGTCGCCATCGGCGCCAAGCCGATTCCGGTCGGCACGGTGCTGCACGAGCTGCTGCACTACGACGGCTCCGACGATGGGGTGATCATCCGCAGCCTGCGCATTCCGCGCACGTTGCTCGGGTTGGCGGTCGGTGTCGCACTCGGCCTGGCCGGGGCGCTCATGCAGGCGCTCACTCGCAATCCGTTGGCTGATCCGGGGTTGCTCGGGGTCAATGCCGGGGCAGCGGCAGCGGTGGTCACGGCGGTCGGGGTGCTGGGCATCACCAGCCCGTCGGCCTACGTCTGGTTCGCGCTGCTGGGCGCCGCGATCGCATCGGTGCTGGTGTACGTGCTCGGCTCACGGGGTCGATCGGCAGCGACGCCAGTGCGACTCGCGCTGGCCGGAACTGCCGTCACCGCGGTGCTCGCGGCGTTCATCTCGGGCGTGACACTGCTCGATCAGCAGGCGTTCGATCAGTACCGGTTCTGGTCGGTCGGCGCGCTCGCCGGGCGGGACCTGAGCGTGCTCTACGACGTCGCGCCGTTCTTGGCTGCCGGCGCGGTCGTGGCGCTGCTCCTTGCGCGTCCATTGAACGCGCTGGCCCTCGGCGACGACACCGGGCGCGCGCTCGGGGCGCACCTGGGCCGTACCCGGTTGCTCGGCGCGCTCGCCGTCACGCTGCTGTGCGGCGCGGCCACGGCGGCGGCCGGACCGATCGGGTTCGTCGGGCTCACCGTCCCGCACGTGGCGCGGGCCATCACGGGGCCGGACCAGCGCTGGGTGCTGCCGTACTCCGCTGTGCTGGCGCCGATCCTGCTGCTCGCGTCCGACGTCCTCGGACGGGTGATCGCCCGACCGGGCGAGATCGAGGTCGGCATCGTGACCGCGTTCGTCGGGGCGCCGGTCTTCATCGCGCTGGTGCGCCGTCGCCGGATCGCGCAGCTATGAGCACGGGCAGCTACGAGCGCGCCGCGTTGACGACGTCGCGCGCCGAGACGACGTCGCGCGCCGAGACGACGCTGCCCCGCGTCGGTCTGCGAATCGCGCGCTCCGGAAAGGAGGAAGTCCCGGACCCGGCCGGGCCGCCCCGCGGCGGCCGAACCGTCGTGCGCAGTCCGCGGGGCCGGATCGCTGTGCTCGTCGACGTCCGCGCCTGCCTCGTCTGCGTGGCGCTCACTGTGGTGCTCGTCGTCGTCGGCGTGGTCAGCCTGACGACCGGCGATTACCACATACCGGTCCTGGACGTGGTGCGTACGCTCTTTGGACGAGGCGGCGCGGCCGACTCCTTCATCGTCGAGACGTTGCGCCTGCCTCGACTGCTCACTGCCATCTTCGCCGGGGCGGCGCTCGCTGTGGGCGGGGCGATGTTCCAGAGCGTGTCGCGCAACCCGCTCGGCAGCCCGGACGTCATCGGCTTCACGACCGGCGCCGCGACCGGCGCGTTGGTCGAGATACTCGTGCTCAACGGCGGTAGCGGGCAGATCGCGGCCGGCGCGGTGCTCGGCGGGGTGATCACGGCGCTCGCCGTGTACCTGCTGGCGATGAAGCGGGGGGTGTCGGGCTACCGGCTCATCCTGGTCGGCATCGGCATCGCCGCGATGCTCGAGTCGGCGAATGCCTACCTGCTCACTCGAGCCAATATCGCCGACGCGCAGGCCGCCGCGGTGTGGCTCACCGGCAGCCTGAACGGGCGGGGCTGGGAGCAGGTGCGCCCGACCGCGCTGGCGCTGGCCGTGCTGCTGCCGTTGGCGGTCTGGCTCGGCCGCGATCTGCGCATGCTCGAACTCGGCGACGACGTGGGCCAGGCGCTCGGGGTGTCCGCCGAGCGCACCCGGCTCGCCGCGGTGTTGGTCGGCGTCGGGGTGACGGCCGTGGCGACGGCCGCCACCGGGCCGATCGCGTTCGTCGCGCTGGCCGCACCCCAACTCGCGAAGCGGCTCACCAACACCTCCGGGCCGAACATCGTCGCGTCGGCGTTCATGGGAGCGACCCTGCTCGCGGCGAGCGACCTGGCCGCTCAGCGGTTGTTCGCACCCCGGCAGCTGCCCGTCGGAGTGATGACCGGCCTGCTCGGCGGCCTTTATCTCGCCTGGTTACTGCGTCGCGAGTGGCGGAAGGGACGCGCATGACCGCCCGATTGCACGCGGCCGACGTTCGCCTGGCCTATGACCAGCGCGTCGTCGTCGACGAGCTGACCGTGGCCATCCCTGACGGCGAGTTCACCGTCATCGTCGGCCCGAACGCCTGCGGCAAGTCGACGCTGCTGCGCGCCCTGGCCCGGATGCTGACCCCCAAGCACGGCGCGGTGCACCTGGACGGGCAGCTGATCCGGGCGCTCCCGTCCAAGGAGGTCGCCCGCCGGCTCGGCCTCCTGCCGCAGACGCCGATCGCACCGGACGGCATCTCGGTGGCCGATCTGGTCGCCCGTGGCCGGTACCCGCATCAGGGAGTGCTGCGCCAGTGGTCGTCGGCCGACGAGGCGGCTACGCAGGAGGCGATGGCCGCCACCGACGTGACCGACCTGGCTGGACGGAACGTCGACGAGCTCTCCGGCGGGCAGCGCCAGCGGGTATGGCTGGCCATGGCGCTCGCCCAGCAGACCGGCATCCTGCTGCTGGACGAGCCGACGACGTTCCTCGACATCGCGCACCAGCTCGAGGTGCTCGACCTGTGCGCCGACCTGCACGAGCACCAGGGCCGCACGCTCGTCGCCGTGCTGCACGACCTCAACCACGCGTGCCGGTACGCCACGCACCTGATCGCCATGCGCGACGGGCAGATCGTCGCCGAGGGCCACCCCGACGAGATCGTGACCGCCGAGCTCGTCGAGGACGTGTTCGGCCTGGCCTGCCGGATCATCGCCGATCCGGAGTCGGGCACCCCGCTCGTCATCCCCGCCGTCCGCCGCCGCGCAGCAACGCCAGCCGAGGAGCTCCCATGCCCATGACCGTGCACAGCACCCGCATCACCCGTCCCGAGGAGTACGAGCGCGAATGGCGGCGGATGGTGGACGAGCTGTCGCGGCGCGGGTTCCTGCGCAGCGTTGGCGCCGCCGGCGCGCTGCTCGGTCTCGCTGCGTGCGGGAGCAGCAACGGTGACGGCGACGGCGTGACCACCAAGGGCGCCGGCGCGTTCAGGTACACCGACGCCCGCGGCGAGCAGATCGACCTCGCGCAGAAACCCACCCGCGTCGTCGCGCAGACCAGCGCCGCCGCGTCGCTCTGGGACGCGGGCTTCCACGTCGACGGCGTCTACGGCGAGCTGAAGAAGACGAATGGCCAGCTCGACTATCAGGCCGGGAGCATCGACCTGTCCAAGGTCACCGTCCTGGGCCAGACCTACGGCGAGTTCAACATCGAGCACTATGCCGCGATGCGTCCAGAGCTGCTCGTCGATCTCTGCTACGTCGGCAAGGACCTCTGGTACGTGCCCGTCGACTCGGCGACGAAGATCTATGGGCTGGCACCCTCGCTCGGTATTGCGATGAGCCAGAAGGCCGTGCCGCAGATCATCGACGAGTTCATGGCGTTGGCCGGCAAGCTCGGCGCCGATATCAACAGCCAGGCTGTGCGAACCGCCAAGGCCGACTACGAGGCCGCGGTCGCCGCGATCAAGGCAGCGGCCCGCCCCGAGCTGAAAGTCCTCGCCGTAAGCCGGGCGGCCGACAAGCTGTGGGTCTGCGATCCCCGCCAGACCAACGACCTCAAGCACCTGCTGACGCTCGGCGTTAACGTCGTCGGACCGCACTCCAAGCCGGACACCTATTTCGACCAGATCAGCTGGGAACAGGTAGGCCGCTATCCCGCCGACGTGATCCTCTACGACGTCCGCGAGGCGCCGAGTGTATCGGCGGCCGTCGCCCAGATGCCGACCTGGACGGACCTCCCGGCGGTCAGGGCCGGTCAGGCCTACAAGTGGTACCCGGCCGCCCCGTTCAGCTACAAGTCCTATGCGCCGCTCTATCGCGATATCGGCGATCAGTTGCGCCAGGCCCGCATCGTGACGTCGGCGTCATGACGACCACGCGGCGGGCCCGCCCACACGTCCCGATGTCGATGCATGGCGTCACGGTCACGCGGGTGCAACCGCTCACCCCGCACCTGACCCGGATCACGTTCCGGTCCCCGAGCCTGGCCGACCTCGCCGACGACGGGCCCGACCAGCGGTTCAAGCTGCTGCTGCCGCGTCCGGGCCAGAAACGCCCGATACTGCCGGACGGCGGCGCCAACTGGTACGCGCAGTGGCAGCAGCTGCCCGAGGAAGTGCGTCCCATCCTGCGCACGTACACGATCCGGCACTACCGGGCCGAGGCCGGCGAGGTCGACGTCGACTTCGTCCTGCACGGGGACTCCGGCCCGGCGTCGGCGTGGGCCAGCCGGGCGACGGCCGGCGATCGCGTCGGGATCTACGGCGCCTACGCCGACTACGGTCCGCCGCCGGACGCCGACTGGCAGCTGGTCGTCGGCGACGACACGGCACTGCCGGCGATCGGCGCGATTCTCGATCGGTCCCGTCTGCCGTCGCGCGTGTTCGTCGAGGTGGCCGGACCGCACGACCGAATCGGCCTGCCGGCCGAGGTCACCTGGCTGCATCGCGACGACGGCGACACGCTGCTGGACGCCATCCGCAAGATCGAGCTACCCGACGGCCGGCCCTACGCCTGGGTCGCCGGCGAGTCCAGCGCCGTGCAAGCCATCCGCCGCCACCTCGTCCACGACCGCGCAGTGCCGCGCGAATCGATCACCTTCATCGGCTACTGGCGCCTCAACGGCCCGGTCGATCCCAACTGAGGGACGCGAGGCCGCGCCGGCGGATCACCAGCACGGCCGAGTCCACCGTCGGCGCAGGGGTGAACGCCGTCCGCGGCACGACCAGCCCGCGATGCACGGCGAAATCGCGCATCCACCGCTCGGCGCCCGGACCGCGTCCCGCGGCGAATCGTGATACCACCGCGCGCTGCAGCACGAGATCGGCCGACCGCATCCGGCTGCCTCGGCACAGCAGCCGACGGAGCAGCGCACCCGACACGCTGTACGGCGGGCTGGCGACCACCCGGAACGGCCGGCCCGGCAGCCGCAAGGACGCCGCGTCGGCGTTGACGACCGTCACGCGGTCGCCGAAGCGATGCCGTAACGCTGCCCCGCGACCGGCATGCAGCTCGACGGCGATCACCTGCGCACCGGCGGCCAGCAGCGGGGCTGTCAACGCGCCGTCGCCGGCTCCGATGTCGAGCACGAGCTCACCAGGCTGGACGTTCGCGCCGGCCACTACCCGCGCGGCCCACGAATCAGCGAGCCGATGCCAACCCCAGGACCGTGCCGTACGGCCCGGTACGGAGGCGGGCACGACGCACCATCACCATGTACGTGGTCATACCGACGACGGTACGGCCGCCCGCTACCGAGTTTCGTGTTATGCCATCGTTATGCCGACGAGATCAGGGTGAGCGGCATGCGGATATTGGTGGCAGAGGACGAGGCGGCTCTTGTCGAGATACTCGCGGAAGGCCTACGGGCACGAGGAATCGCAGTCGACACCGCGCTCGACGGAGCGCAAGCCCTGGAGCAGTTGGCGGTCAACCGGTACGACGTTCTGGTGCTCGATCGCGATCTGCCGGTCGTCCACGGCGACGAGGTGTGCCGAACGGTCGTCGCGAGCGACGCGCCCACCCGGGTGCTGATGCTGACGGCCGCGGGTTCGGTCGAGGCCCGGGTCGCCGGGCTGGACCTCGGCGCCGACGACTACCTGGCCAAGCCATTCGCATTCTCCGAGCTGGTGGCGCGGATCCGGGCGCTGGGACGGCGGACACATCCGGCCGTACCCCCGGTGATCGAAAACGGTGACCTGCGCGTCGATGTCGCTCGGCGGATCGTCACGCGTCGCGGCCAGGAGCTCGCGCTGTCCGGGAAGGAGTTCGGTGTGCTCGAAGTACTGCTCGGGGCGCAGGGGGCACTGGTCAGCAGCGAAGATCTGCTCGAACGGGTGTGGGACGTGCACGCCGACCCGTTCACCAATGCGGTGCGCGTGACCGTCATGCGGCTGCGGCGCAAGCTCGGTGATCCGCCGCTCATAGAGACGGTGCCGGGCGCGGGATACCGGATCCGCTGATGACGACACCGAGCACGCCGCGTCCGTCACACTCGCTGCGCTGGCGGCTGACTGCCTTGTACGGGGGGCTGTTCCTGATCGCCGGCGTGACCCTGCTGGCCATCCTCTATGTGCTGCTCGCGCGACGGCTGCCTCGCGCGCCGCGGATCAACATCCCGGCGATCGACACGCCGGGTGAGCGGCCGCCGGGTCTGGACCGAGCGTTGAAGAGCCTTCGAGCGCTGCGGGCGGCCTTGACCCACCAGCGCGAGAACGCACTGCATCAGCTGCTCACCCAGTCGCTGATCGCGCTGGCAATCGTCATGGTGATCGCGGCCGTGCTGGGGTGGCTGGTCGCCGGCCGCGCACTGCGACCGCTGCGCGACATCACGTCCACCGCGCGGCGGCTCTCGACGCACAACCTCGGCGAACGCATCAACCTGCGCGGCCCCGACGACGAACTCAAGGAGCTGGCCGACACGTTCGACGACATGCTGGCCCGGCTGTCGAGTGCGTTCGACGCGCAACGGGCGTTCGTCGCGAACGCATCACACGAGCTGCGCACGCCGCTGACCGTGCAGCGGGCCGCGATCGACGTCGCGCTCGACGATCCCGAGCCAACCATCGAATCGATGCGGACGATGGCGTTGCGACTGCGCGATGCTACCGAGCGCAACGAGCACCTGATCGACAGCCTCCTAGCGCTCGCCCGCAGCCAGGCCGGTGTCGAGCGCTTCGACGACGTCGACCTCGCCGCCATCACGCGGGCGGCCGTCGCCGGCGCGCCGGTTGCCGTTCATCGGAGCGTCAACCCGGCGATGCTGTGGGGGGATCGAGCCCTCGTCGAGCGGTTGGTGGCCAATCTGGTCGACAACGCGACGCGCCACAACGTACAGGGTGGCTGGATACGTATCTCGACGAGCGGCGACGGCGACTCGGTGACGTTGCGGGTTGCCAACTCCGGGCCGGTGGTGCCGCCGGAGAGGGTCGAGGAACTGTTCGTGCCGTTCCACCGGATGGCCGCCGACCGCGGTCGGGACGGGCACGGCCTGGGCCTGTCGATCGTCGCGGCGATCGTGGCGGCCCACCACGGATCGCGTACTGCCCAGGCGTTGCCCGGGGGCGGGCTCGAGGTCACCGTCGTCCTTCCGGTCTGGCCGCCGTCAGCCGGCCGAGACGTACGTCGCGCAGACGCCTCGGCCGGCTATCCGGGCTAGTACTGCCGTTGCAGTACTAGGCCTAGTGCCGCCGAAGGCGCTGTAGGTCCTTGCGGAGTCTCTGGAGATCCACCTTCAGATTCCTCAGATTGGGCGGCGGATCACCGACCACCTTTGCCGTTCTGATGTCCCCGGTGCGTGGCCCGGTGACGATCACGGTGTCACCGACCTCGAGGTCGGACGTGGCCTTCTTCTGCAGGTTCGCGCCTCGCACCGAGGTGGCGCTATTCAGCGTCCAGGTCCAGGTCGTGCCGTCCTCACTCTTGACGGTCAGCGCCGTTGCCGATGCCGCGGTCACCTCGCCGCGCTGGCTGTCGATGGTGACGATCTTGCCGGCCTTGTCTTTGACGACGTGCTCGCCGTGCAGCAGGGTGCGTGCCTTCGTCGGAGCGCTCGCCGGTGTGCTCGGTGTGCTCGGTGTGCTCGGTGTGGACAGCGCGGCCAGCCGGGCGGGCGTGGGCGGGGCGGATGCCGGGTGCGGCGACGCGTCCGACGACGCGTACGCGCCGACCGAGAACGCGATGATGCCGCCCGAGACGGCCGCTGCGGCGGCGATGGCCAGCGTTCGTTTCATGCGCAGACTCCTTTCGTATCAGGAATCTGCAGCATGGCTCGACAGCTCTAACAGCGGCGTAACGGGTCGGTCGCAGGTTACGTATCGCAATCGTGATCGCCAGGCCCGCAGCCTGCGGGCCCGCACTCGCGACCCGTCAGCTGTCGTCGGGTGGGTCTGGGTGGACGGTGTAGGTGTGGGTGGTGCGTGCGGTCCAGTGGTAGGCGCCGTCTTGTTGTCATGTGATGTGCCAGCCGGAGGTTCTGTCTCGGGCGATGACGTGGTCGGTGAGGTTCTGTGGTGGCCGGTAGGTGGCACGTCCGTATTCGAGGAGCTGCCCCGAAGCGGGGGTCGGGGAGTGGCCGCCGACTCGAATCCGTGGAACCACCTGAATGCACCATTGTGCTGTCGAGCGACAGCGCGCACTTCGACTGGAGGAACGCGACATCGTCGACCATTTCGAGGCCGGTGGACCGCCGACGAGCAACGTCGTGTCTCGTGCTCGGATCTTGAGCTGTGCTGGGTGGAACCCACCGCGCGCAGTTCGGTGTGCCGGTCTGGGCCGAGCGGCCCGCAACCGGCAGCGGACCACCGTTTCGCGGATCGCGGTGAATTCCCAGTCGGCGACGAATCACCCAGTGATGTATGGCATAACGCGCCGCTGAACCATCCTGGCTGGTTACGGCGTATTCACCGATGTAAGGCACCTGAATTCCAGCCGGATTGAGTTCCGTGTTCGAAAGGACAGTCACAGCAAATGAGTAACCTATTCTCATCCAGAAAAGCATCGGTGGCGCTTCGCGTTGGCCTACCCCTCGCAGCAGCCGCCGTTCTTGCGGCGGCCTGTAGTTCCGGCGGCTCGAGCAGCTCTCCCTCCATGCCCGCCTCATCGGCCTCGTCAGGATCGTCCGCGCCTGCTGCCGGATCGGCGGCAGCGACGGTCGATGTGCACAGCAGCAATGGCCAGAGCTTCCTCACCGACAGCTCGGGCCGGTCCCTGTACCTGTGGGTGCCGGACACGAGCACCAAGTCGACGTGCTCCGGGGGGTGCGCCACGGCGTGGCCGCCGCTGACCACCACGGGTGCGCCGACGGCCGGCACCGGCGCTACGGCCAGCGATCTCGGGACGATCACCCGGTCGGACGGCACGAAGCAGGTCACCTACGGCGGTCACCCGCTGTACCGCTTCGCGGGTGACAGTGCCGCCGGGCAGACGAACGGTGAAGGCAGCAACGGATTCGGCGCTCCCTGGTACCTCGTTGCGCCTTCGGGCCAGCAGGTCACCAGCCTGACCGCGGCGTCGTCGCAGTCGTCGGCGCCCTCGTCCAGCAGCGGTTCGAACGCCGGTGGCGGCTGGTCGTGAACCTGGCCCTGATCGCCGGCCCTGCGGGCGGGTCAGGAAGCGCCACAGCTGAGCGGCCGACCCACGACACGGGTCGGCCGATCGGCGCCTGGGCCTTCCTCGGGGTGACCGTCACCTCGCTCGGCGGCCCGTTGGCGCTGGCGGCGCTTTACGCGCCGAGCATCGTCGCCGACGCCAGCGCCTCCGCCGGTCTGGCAACCCTCGCCGCAGCAGTGGTGTTCGGCGCACCGCTACTGATCTGGCTGCGGTACTCCAGTCAGATCGCAGACGCCGGTGGGTTGTTCGCCTTCGTCGAGGCCGCCGCCGGGCGGCGAGTGGCGTTGGTCCAGGCCGGGCTCTGGATCGTCAGCTATCTGCTGTACCTGCTGTACACCACGGCCACGGTCGTCTACGACACGCTGCCGGCCGTGCTGCCCGGCATCCGTCCCTATCGGCCCGTACTGGAGATTGCCATCCCGGTCGCCCTGGCCGCGGTGATGCTCGCCGGGCGCGCGGTCACGCTGGCCGTCACCGGCGTGCTGGCCACCGGACAGATGGCGCTCGTCGGGGTACTGGCCACGCTGGCGGCCAGCCACCACGCGCCCGCGGCGTCCTTCGGAACGGGCGCACCCGCAGGGGCCCTGGCTACCGCGAGCGGGCAGACAGCCCTGCTGTATATATGTGGCAGCCTGCCGCTGTTCCTGGGCGGCGAGGTCGCCCGCCCCACCCGCACGATCCGCCGCGGCCTCGTCGCCGGGTACCTGCTCGTGGCCGCCGGCGTGATCGTCAGCGTGTTTCCCCTGGCGGCCGAGCCCGGATTCACCCGCGCCCCCATACCCGGCATGGCGCTCGCGCAGGCCTATTCTGGCCACTCGCTGGCCGTCGCGGTCGGGATCGGCAGCGCGGTCAGCATCGTCGGCGTGATGCTCGTCGAGTACCTCGCGCTCAGCCGACTGCTGCACGCCGTCAGTCGACGTTCGGTCCAGTCCACCGTCCGGGTACTCGCGGTCGCACTCGTCGCGACAGCTCCGATCACCTTGCTGAACCCGCGGGGGCTCTACTACGACCTGCTCAAACCGTCCCTCATCGCGCTGTGGCTGAGTCAGCTGGTCGTGTTCGCCGTCTACCCACGCTTCGAGTCACGCCATTCCGGACGGCGCGTATCAGCATGGACGCTGGCCGCTGCAGGTTGTGCGTTCGCGATCTACGGCCTGTGGGCAACGATCCGACACGTCACCTCGTAACTGCGACGCCGGCCCACGTGGCGATGGCGCTGAGGTGCGATCACACCTCGACGTGGGCGCCCAGGAGGATGACGCGGTCTCGGGGCAGGCCGAAGTGTTCGCTGGCGTCGGCGGAGATGTGCGAGGTGGCGAGGAACAGGCGCTTACGCCAGGGCGCCATGCCCGGTTCGCGGCCGGCGCGGAGTTCGATCTTGGACAGGAAGTAGGTCGCGGAGTCCAGGTCGAGGCGGCCTTCGGTCTGTTCGGAGGTGAGGGTGGCGAGCGCGGCGGGGATGTCCGGGGTTTCGGTGTAGCCGAAGCGGACGGTGACGTGGGTGATGCCGTCGCCGGGGTGGCCGAGATCATCGATGGTGAGGCGCTCGTCGGCGGGCACCCGCGGAACGGTCTCGGTCTGGACGGACACGATCACCACGCGTTCGTGGCGGACGTGGTTGTGCTCGACGTTGGCCCGCAGCGCGAGCGGGGCCGTGTCGCCGCCCCGGTTGAGGAAGATCGCCGTGCCGTCGACGGTGACGACGAGCTCCGGGTGCAGGCGCAGCTCGTCCACGAATTCGCGCAGCGAGCCCTCCATGCTCGCTCGCCGGGCGCTGACCAGGTGCCGGCCCCGCTGCCAGGTGGTCATGACGGTGAAGGCCGCCAGCGCGATGACCAGGGGGAGCCAGGCGCCGTGCACGAGTTTGGTCAGGTTCGCGGCGAGGAACAGCAGATCGACGGCCAGCAGGATGGTCGCGCCGGTGGCCAGCAGCCACCTGGGGGTGCGCCAGGTGCGGTGGGCGACGTAGAAGAACAGGATGGTCGTGATCGTGATCGTCCCGGTCACGGCCACGCCGTACGCGAACGCGAGCGCCGCCGAGCTGCGGAACGCGAATACCAAGGTGAGCACCGAGACCAGCAGCAGCCAGTTGATCCACGGCACGTAGATCTGGCCGTGCGTCGAGCGGGAGGTGTGCAGCACGCGTAGCCGCGGCAGGTAGCCCAGCTGGGCGGCCTGCGCGGCCACCGAGAACGCGCCGGTGATGACCGCCTGCGCGGCGATCACCGTCGCCGCGCAGGCCAGCAGCACCATCGGCACCCGGGCCCACCCGGGGGTGAGCAGGAAGAACGGCGCGGACAGGTTGGCCCGGTCGGACAGGATGAGCGCGCCCTGGCCGAGGTAGCTGAGCGCGCAGGCGGGAAAGACGACGAAGATCCACCCGACCGAGATCGGCTTGCGGCCGAAGTGGCCCATGTCGGCGTACAGAGCCTCGGCCCCGGTCACGGCCAGGACGACGGCGGCGAGCGCGAAGAACGCGATGTGGAAGTGGCCGGTGAGAAACCCGATCGCGTAGCTGGGCGAGAGTGCCTTGAGGATGCCCGGTTCCTTGGTGATGCCCCACGCGCCGCACGCGCCGATCGCGGTGAACCATCCGATCATCACCGGGCCGAAGAACCGTCCGACCACCGCGGTCCCGAACCGCTGCACCAGGAACAGGCACACGATGATCACCACCGTGATCGGTATGACCCAGGTGTGCAGCGAAGGGCGCACCACCTTGAGCCCCTCCACGGCCGAGAGCACCGAGATGGCCGGGGTGATCATGCTGTCGCCGAGGAACAGCGCCGCTCCGAGCACACCCAGCCCGGCCAGCAGCATCGTGACGCGCGCCCGGCCACCCACGGCCCACCGGCGCAGCAAGGTGATGAGGGCCATGATGCCGCCCTCGCCGTCGTTGTCGACCCGCATCGCCAACAGCACGTAGGTCACGGTCACGATCAGCATCACCGACCAGAAGATCAGCGACACCACGCCGTAGACGTTCCCCGTCGTGGCCGTGACAGGATGCGGATCGTCGGGACTGAACACCGTCTGCAGGGTGTAGATCGGGCTGGTGCCGATATCGCCGAACACCACCCCCAGGGCACCGACGACGACGGCCGCCCGCAACGCCCCGCCCGGCCGGGAAGCACCACGAGTCACCCGCCGTACCCTACGGGCCCAAGATCGCGCACCACCCGAAGCTCTGGGGTCTCTGGGGTGCGGTCAGCCCCACTGGCCGGGTTGGTAGTCACCGGCGGGCTGCCGAGTGATGACGTTCATGCGGTTCCACGTGTTCATGATCGCGATAAGTGATACGAGCGCGGCGAGCTGGTCCTCGTCGTAATGTTTCGCCGCGTCCGCCCAGGCCTCGTCGGTCACGCCACCGGCGCCATCGGCGATGCGGGTGCCCTGCTCGGTCAGCTCGAGAGCGGACCGTTCGGCCTCGCTGAAGACAGTCGCCTCGCGCCAGGCCGCGACCAGGTTCAACCGCACCGAGGTCTCCCCGGCGTGTTCGGCGTCCTTCGTGTGCATGTCGACGCAGACGGCGCAGCCGTTGATCTGGCTGGCCCGGATCTCCACCAGCGCCTGGGTGGCGGCGGGCAGCGCCGAGTCCGCCGTGACGATTCGGCCCGCGGCGATGATGTGCTTGATGAACTTCTGCGCGACGGTGGTGCCGGAATAGTTCAGACGAGCATCCATGATTGATCTCTTTGCTGTTCGTCGGGCTAGGCCTGGATCAGGTCGAGCTGCTTCAGCTGGGACGCGACGTCGACGACGCCCCAGGTCTGCGCGATGCGGCCGTCCACGAAGCGGAGGATGAAGATCTCGCCGTACGTGACGGTCTTGCCGGTCGGGGCCAGCCCCAGGTAGGTGCCCTGATGGGTGCCGGTGACCGTGTTCCGGGCGACCACCTTGTCGCCGTCGGCGATCACGTCCTCGACCGTGACGCGAAGGTCGGGGAACGCGTGCAGGAGCATCGCCCACACTTGCTTGATCGCTTGCACGCCGGTCGTGTCAACCGGCAACGGCGTGCTGATGAGCACGTCGGGCTGGAAGACCTCGTCGATCGTCTTCGCGATGAGGTCGAGGTCGCCGGTGTCGACTGCGTCGTCGTGGGTCTCCGGCTCGTTCGGCAGGAGCGCGGCGAGCACGCGTCCCAGCCGGATGGCTTCGGCGCCGAGGTCGACCCGGCCGCGGTAGCCCTCGTTGTAGATCAGGTAGATGACGGCCAGCACGGCATCGACGCGGTCGGCGAGCAGGTGCGCGTCGGGAACCGCGAACGGGATCCCGGTCGCCTTGATCTTGGCCTTGGCCCGGGACAGCCGGCGCTTCATGGTCTCCTCGGAAACCAGGAACGCCCGGGCGATATCGGCGGTCTCCAGGCCGCCCAGTGCCCGTAGCGTCAGCGCCACCTGCCCCTCCAGCGCCAGCGCAGGGTGGCAACAGGTGAAGATCAGCTCGAGCCGTTCGTCCTTGATCACCGTGTCGTCCAACTCGTCCATGACGACCTCCGGCACCGGCAGCAGGTGGATCTTCTCGGCCAAGCTGCGCTCCCGCCGGATCCGGTCGATCGCCCGGTTGCGGGCCGTCGTCGTCAGCCACGCACCCGGGTTGGCCGGCCGGCCCGAGACGGGCCAGCGGTCCGCCGCGATCACGAACGCCTCCTGCGTCGCTTCCTCGGCCTGGTCGAAGTCACCGAGGAACCCGACCAGCGTGGCCAGCACCCGGCCCCACTCGTCCCGGAAGACGTCCTCAAGCGAGCTCAGCGCGGCACCACCGGCCGGACCTCCACCACGCCGCCGAGCCGGGCCGCCGGGATCCGCGCCGCCAGCTCGATCGCCTCGTCCAAGTTGGCCGCCTCGACCAGGTAGAAGCCGCCGAGCACCTCCTTGGTGTCCGCGAACGGTCCGTCGGTCATCAGCGTCCGGCCACCGATCACCCGCACGGTGGTCGCCGTCTCGGCGGGCTGCAGTTGCGCACCGCCGACGGCCCGGGCGTCGTCCGCCAATGCCAAGTACTCCGCGTACACCGCCTGACGTTCCGCATCGGACAGCGCCTCGTCGTAGCCGGGCTCGGCGTAGATCATCAGGGCGTACTGCATCGCTAACCTCCGGGGCAGTGGACTCTCACCTGTACGACGAACGAGCAGCCGCTCGCGGGACACTGCCGGGATTCAATTCCAGGACAGTCGAGACGCTAGTCGCCGGCCCGGCGTAGGTACTCCAGCGACCGTCCGCCCGGACGCTGATCCATCCGCGAGGGCGCGACGCCGTCCGGGTGCTTGTCAAGTTCGTTGCCCACAGGGCGACCCTATGTCCACAGATCACTCGCGGCGGGTGACTGCCGACCTCGATCAGGCTTGGCTTGGAGGCATGAGTCTCTTCAAAACGAATCGCATGGCGGGTCCGGGCTACAGCCGGGATGACGACGGCTGAGTACGCGGTGGTCTTCGCTAATGCCCGACAGCCCACGAGATCGTCCGCGCAGGCCGGTATCAGCGGTGATACCGTGGGCATATGGCCATGACTCTCCGTCTGACTGACGACGAGGCTGAAGCGTTGCGCCGTCGCGCCGAGCGGGAATCCCGCTCGATGCAGGACGTCGCTCGGCAGGCCGTCCGCGAGTACGTGGAGAACCACAGCCGGGCCGAGCTGCTCGATCAGGTACTCGACGATGAACTGCCGCGCTATGCGGAGGCGCTGGAGCGGCTCGGTCGGTGATCTACCTGACTCTGCCCGAACTGCTTCACGTGGCAGAGCGAGCGCTTGACGGTGAGGTTCCGGTCCGCGATTTCGGATTGTTGGAGTCTGCGCTCGCACGACCACAGGCGACGGCATTCGGCGCTGACGCCTACCACGGCGTAGGCGAGAAGGCGGCGGCGCTGCTGCACTCGCTCGCACGCAACCATGCGCTGGTCGACGGCAACAAGCGGCTCGCGTTGGCCGCGACGATTGCGTTCCTCGGCCTGAACGGTCGTAGGCTCACCTGCTCGAACGATCAGGCTTACGAACTCGTCATGTCGGTGGCCGCCGGCGACATCGACGATGTCGCAGCCATCGCGGGCTGGATCAGTGGCGCAACCGAGGTCCGGCGGTCCTAGCCATCTTGCTGGCGTCCGGTATCTGCGTGCGAAATTGACGTGCGCTATTGAACCGCCTGCCCGCCCTGCGGGGCGCGGACTGCGATCGCTTCGACTTCGACCAGTTGGTTGTTGTAGCCGAGAACGCTGACGCCCAGCAGAGTGCTGGGCGCATCATGATCGCCGAAGCCGGCGCGGATGACCTCCCAGGCGCTGATGAGGTCTGCCTGGTCCGCCGAGGCGACATAGACCGTCGTCTTGACCACGTCGGTCAACTCGGCTCCGGAGGCTCGCAGGGTGATTACGAGATTGGTCATTACCTGCCGCGCCTGGCCCCGGACGTCCCCGACGGCAACGGTGTTGCCCTCGGCGTCCAGCGGGCAGGCGCCGGCAGTAAAGACCGTGCGACCAGGGCCGGCAATAGCGGCGTACGCATAAGGTGCACGGCTATCCAGTTCCGCCGGGCGAATGAATTCGATTGTGGACTCGGACGGCATGACCCCATCGTCGGGCGGTCACCGAGAACGATCAACCTGGTTGTTCGGCCGGTCTGGTTCGCGGCACCCGGTGTGGAAGATCAGCAACGGGCACGGCGATCGACGTGAGTGGTTGACCTCCCGCGGCGAGTCGTGTCAAGTTCGTCGTCCACAGGGCAGCGCTTCATCCACAGATCACGCTCGACCGGTGCGCGGGTGGCGCCGAGCCGGTTGGCTCGTCGGCATGAGCCTCTTCAAGCGAATAGCCCAGCGGGCAAAGGCAATTCGTCGCACGATCGATGCCGGGATGACGACGGCCGAGTATGCCGTCGGCACCGTGGCCGCCGTGGCGTTCGCAGCCGTCCTGTACAAAGTCGTGCGGAGCAGCGCAGTGCAATCGGCGCTGAGCTCGATCATCCGATCGGCGTTGCATGCGATCTAGACGGGGTTTGGCCGGCGATTCCGGCATGGTGACGGCCGAGTTGGCAGCTAGCTTGCCCGTGTTGATGGTCCTGCTCGGCGTCGCGCTGTCGGCGGTGTCGGTTGCCGGTCAGCGGGTACGTGCAGCCGATGCGGCTCGCGAAGCGGCCCGGGCCGCAGCGCGGGGCGACTCCGGGGCGGCGGCGCGACTGGCGACCCAGGCGGCGCCGGGTGCGGCGGTGACGATCAGCCGTTCCGGGGATCGCGTCGTCGCGCAAGTGCGGATCGCCGTCCACCCGATGGGCGGCTGGCTGCCCGCCCTGCAGGTCGTGGAGCGTGCGGTGGCCGCCGCAGAGCCCGACGGGCAGAGCGCGCCGCCCGACGGGCAGAGCGGGCTGCCGCCGTGACGCGTCGCCACCTGAGGGCAGATCGCGGTTCGGCCAGTATCTGGGTGCTCGTCTGCTCGGCCGTCGTGCTGCTGGTCGGGGTGGCCGCCTCGCTGCGCACCACAGCCGTCCTCGCGCGGCATCGAGCCGAGTCAGCGGCCGACTTCGCCGCACTCGCCGCGGCTGGTCGGATCGGAGTGGCGGCCGACAGCTGTACGGTCGCCCGTTCCATCGCGGCGGCGAACGGTGCGCTGCTCGTGCGTTGTCGGACGATCCTGGCCGCGGACGGCCGCAATGGCACGGTCGACGTCACGATCAGCGTCACTGTCCACCTGGCCGGACTGACGGCGCAACGGGTCGTTGCTACCGCACGTGCCGGTCGGCTCCCCGCGAGCACGGAGAGCGATATGGCACCATGGCCGACGGTCCCAGCCGCAGAGGTACTCGAACGTGCCGAGGCAAGGGAGGTGGGTCGTGGAGCTTTCGCTGGAGAGCAAGACTGTCGCCGGACGGGCCGTGCTGGCTGTCTCGGGTGAGATCGACGTCTACTCGGCGCCGACACTACGCGACCGGCTCACCGATCTGATCGAGTCCGGCGAGCACACGGTGATCGTCGACCTGTCCGGCGTCGGTTTCCTCGACTCCACCGGCTTGGGCGCACTGGTCGCAGGTCTCAAGCAGGCGAACGCGCTCGGTGGCGGACTGCCGCTGGTCTGCGCGCAGGACCGCATCCTGCGGCTGTTCCGGATCACCGGGCTGGACTCCGTGTTCACCATCCACGCGTCGGTCGATGCAGCCGTCGAGGCGGTGCCACCTCACACTCAGTGACCTACGGCGCGGCGCGATTCACAGGGGCCGCTACACTCCCCCGAATCATGTCCCGCCGCGTCGGTCGCCGACGCAGCCGCTGCGCGACATCAATGCCTCGAGCACGCACAGCTTGTTAAGGAGTTTTGCATGGCGCTCGCCAACCATGACGCCGTAATCGCCGCACCGGCGATCTCCGGCGGCGAGCACGGCCTCGTCGCCGTGATCCTCGTCGTCGCCCTGGCCGCCCTCGGCTTTTCCTATTGGCTTGTCCAGGACGTGCTCAAGGCCGACCAGGGCACCCCGAAGATGCAGGAGATCTCGCGGGCGGTGCAGGAGGGCGCGCGGGCCTACCTGAACCGGCAGTTCCGCACCCTGGCCGTCTTCGCCGTGATCGTGTTCCTGCTGCTTCTCGCCCTGCCGACAAATGACGGCGGGTTCATCGTCCAGTTCGGGCGCGCCCTGTTCTTCCTCGTCGGCGCGGCGTTCTCGGCGACGGTGGGGTACATCGGTATGACGATGGCCACCCAGGCGAACGTCCGGGTCGCGGCGGCGGCGCGGGTCGGGCGCGGGGCGGACGGTTTCCAGACCGCGTTCCGCACCGGCGGCATCGTCGGCTTGCTCACGGTCGGGCTCGGTCTCTCGGGTGCGTCGATCGTGTTGCTGATCTTCAACGACCACGCCCCCACCGTCCTCGAGGGATTCGGCTTCGGCGGCGCCCTGCTCGCGATGTTCATGCGTGTCGGCGGCGGCATCTTCACCAAGGCGGCCGATGTCGGGGCCGACCTGGTGGGCAAGGTCGAGGCAGGCATCCCAGAGGACGACCCACGCAATGCGGCGACCATCGCCGACAACGTGGGCGACAACGTGGGCGACTGCGCCGGCATGGCCGCCGACCTGTTCGAGTCCTACGCCGTGACGTTGGTGGCGGCGCTGATCCTGGGCCAGACCGCGTTCGGGGCGAAGGGCCTGCTGCTGCCGCTGATCATCGGCGGCATCGGCATCATCAGCTCGGTGGTCGGCGTCATGACGACGAAGCTGCGCGCGACCGACCGCAACGGGCTGGTCGCCATCAATCGCGGTTTCTTCATCTCGGCCGCGGTGTCGCTGGTGCTTGTGGTGATCGTCGCGTTCGCGTACCTGCCGAGCAAGTTCTCCGACTTCGCCGGCGTCTCGTCCAGCATCCACGATGCCAAGGGCAATCCGGGCGTCATCGCCTTCGTGGCGGTGCTCATCGGCATCGTGCTGGCCGTGCTGATCCAGCAGCTGACGGGCTATTTCACCGACACGATCCGCCGTCCGGTGCGCGATGTCGCCGACTCCTCCCTTACCGGCCCGGCGACGGTCATCCTGTCCGGCATTGCTCTGGGTCTGGAATCCGCCGTGTACACCGCCGTGCTGATCGCGCTGGCGGTGTTCGGCGCGTTCCTGCTGGGCAGCGGCTCGATCGCGGTGGCGCTGTTCGCGGTGGCATTGGCCGGCTGCGGGCTGCTGACCACGGCGGGTGTCATCGTCTCGATGGACACCTTCGGTCCGGTCAGCGACAACGCCCAGGGCATCGCCGAGATGAGTGGCGACATCGACGAGTCGGGCGCGCGCGTGCTCACCGAGCTGGACGCGGTCGGCAACACCACCAAGGCGATCACCAAGGGCATCGCGATCGCCACCGCGGTGCTGGCGGCGACGGCGCTGTTCGGGTCGTTCACCGACGCCGTGGGCATCGCGATCGGCAAGACGCATACCGTTCCATCCGGTGACAACTACGCGTTCATCACCGATCTCACCCAACCGAACAACCTGGTCGGGCTGATCCTGGGCGCATCGGTCGTCTTCTTGTTCAGCGCGCTGGCGATCAGCGCCGTGGGGCGGGCGGCGGGGCGGGTCGTGTTCGAAGTGCGCGAGCAGTTCCGCACCCGGCCCGGCATCATGGCCGGCACCGAGAAGCCGGAGTACGCCCGCGTCGTCGACATCTGCACGAAGGACTCCCTGCGCGAACTGGCGACGCCCGGCCTGCTGGCGATCTTCGCGCCGATCACGATCGGGTTCACCTTCGGCGTCGCGCCGCTGGCCGGCTACCTGACCGGTGCGATCGGGGCCGGCGTGCTGATGGCCGTGTTCCTCTCCAACTCCGGTGGCGCGTGGGACAACGCGAAGAAGATGGTCGAGGACGGCCGCCACGGCGGCAAGGGCAGCGAGGCGCACTCCGCGACGGTGATCGGTGACACGGTCGGTGACCCGTTCAAGGACACGGCCGGTCCCGCGATCAACCCGCTCATCAAGGTGATGAACCTGGTGGCGGTGCTGATCGCTCCGGCGATCGTCAAGCTCAGCATCGGTGACAGCGCCTCGGCCGGGCTGCGGGCGCTGTTCGCGATCGTGTCGTTCGGCATCATCGTCGCCGCCATCGTTGTGTCGAAGCGACGCAAGATATCGATGGGCGCTCAGCCCGACGCGGTCGCTCCGGCCGAGCCGGTCAACACCACGGCCGGCTGAGTTATCCGCAGGTAGCACCAACGGCAGAAGCCGGGCCGGTTCGCCGGCCCGGCTTCTTGCTGCGGTGGCTTGTCCGTCACGTCATACGGCGCGCTGGCCCCGAAGCCGGCGACACTCTGCCAGGCTTTGCCCGTGCAGTTCTCGCTGTTCGGGGCGGCGGTGGCCGAACCCGTGCTCGACGACCTGGACGGCGTGCTGCTCGCCGGCGGGCACTGGGCCCGGCTTGGTGGCACCGCCCGGCTCTCGATCGTGGTGCCGGACCGGTGGCGAGCAGACGCGCTCGCCGAG
Source organism: Jatrophihabitantaceae bacterium (assembly GCA_036502575.1). Lineage (GTDB taxonomy): Bacteria > Actinomycetota > Actinomycetes > Mycobacteriales > Jatrophihabitantaceae > DASXRA01. The sequence continues at coordinate 28,593 of DASXYL010000001.1, forward strand.
GCCTTCGCCGGGCGCGGGGTTGCCGAGGCGGATCGGGCCGTCGAGGCGGCTCAGAGCGGCCTGTCGGTCCGGACGGCGTTCAGCGCGGCGCTCGCTCCGTATGCGGAGCGGTGGACGCGTGGGGCCAACGAGGCTCCGCCGTCCGGATTCGGTCTCAGCCCGGGCGGGCTGCGGCTATGGGCCATCGCGGCGGGACGGACCGACGACGCCGGCTATGTGCTGGGAACGGCGGCATCCGACGATCCGGTGCATCTGGTCGCCGGCGCACAGTTGGCCCGCCTCGGCCTGACTGCGGTCTCGCTCGTCCAGCGCCCTGGCCCCGGATGGCGCATCACGTCGGCGAAGCGGCTGCGCCGGCTGGCCGAGGTGGTCGGTGACCCATTGCCCGGGGCCGGTCGCGACTGGCCCTGCTAGCCCGGCGACCCGCGTCCGACCCGAATTGTCCCGTCTGCTGGAGATCTTGATACGTATGGCCCGCTATGACGGGCCATACGTATCAAGATCGCGGCACCGGAATGGGGGTCGAGGCACGGCCTGGACGGCGGCCGTGGTTGCCCGCAGCGTTCGCGGCATAACTCGACGGGCCGTACCGTTCAACGCGACGGTAACGGGAGTGATGTACCGTCCGGCCCGTCCCCCAGTTGTTTGAGGTGGGGGATCTTTGCATCAACGAAGCATCAACGAACGAGGAGCACGACGTGGCGAGTAAGGGCGCGAAGGCGAGCACCGGCAACAAGCTGGTGATCGTCGAGTCGCCGGCCAAGGCCAAGACGATCGGCGGTTACCTCGGCAAGGGGTACACCGTCGAGGCGTCGATCGGCCATATCCGCGACCTGCCCCGAAACGCCGCCGACGTGCCCGCGCAGTACAAGGGACAGCCCTGGGCCCGGCTCGGGGTCGACACCGAGCACGACTTCGAGCCGCTGTATGTCGTGAGCCCCGACCGCAAACAACAGGTGAACAAGCTCAAGGCGCTGGTCAAGGAGTCCGACGAGGTCTACCTCGCGACGGATGAGGACCGCGAGGGCGAGGCCATTGCCTGGCACCTGGTGCAGACGCTCAACCCCAAGGTGCCGGTCCGGCGCATGGTGTTCCACGAGATCACGCCGCAAGCCATCGCCGCGGCCGTCGGTTCGCCGCGTGACATCGACGAGCATCTTGTCGACGCGCAGGAGACCCGCCGCATCCTCGATCGCCTCTACGGGTACGAGATCAGCCCCGTCCTGTGGAAGAAAGTGCTGCCGCGGCTCTCGGCCGGCCGGGTGCAGTCGGTGGCCACCCGGATGGTCGTCGAACGCGAACGGGCCCGGATGCGCTTCCGGACCGCCGAATACTGGGACGTTGAGGGCATCTTCGCGCCGGTCAAGCCCAAGCAGGGCGATCCGGAGACCTTCACCGCCAACCTGGTCGCGCTCGACGACATGAAGGTCGCGACCGGACGCGACTTCGACTCCGAGACCGGACGCGCCCCGTCCAACGTGCTGCACCTGGACGAGGCCGGCGCCCGCGGCCTGGCCGCGCGCCTGGACGGTCGCGACTTCGAGGTCACCCGGGTCGAGGAGAAGCCCTACCGCCGCCGTCCCTACCCACCGTTCATGACCTCCACCCTGCAGCAGGAGGGCAGCCGCAAGCTGCGCTGGTCGTCGGCCACCACGATGCGCGTGGCCCAGCGGCTGTACGAGAACGGCTTCATCACCTATATGCGTACCGACTCGACGAACCTGTCCGCGACGGCGCTGTCCGCGGCCCGCCAGCAGGCCCGCGAGCTGTACGGCGACGCGTACGTCCCGGCCGAGGCGCGCACCTACACCCGCAAGGTGAAAAACGCCCAGGAGGCGCACGAGGCCATCCGGCCGGCCGGCGACAGCTTCCGCACCCCGGGCCAGGTCGCCAACCAGCTGAGCAGTGACGAGTTCCGCCTCTACGAGCTGATCTGGCAGCGCACGCTCGCCTCGCAGATGTCCGATGCGGTGGGCACGACGGTGTCGGTGCGCCTCGCCGGCATCTCGATCACCGACGAGCGGGCCGAGTTCGCGACGTCCGGGCGCACGATCACGTTCCCCGGGTTCCTGCGGGCCTATGTCGAGGACTTAGACGACGAGCAGACTGGTAGCACCGAGAAGGACGACGCCGAGAAGCGGCTGCCCCAGCTCGAGCGCGGGCAGGGCCTGAACCCGAGAGGGTTCGAGGCCGAGGGCCACACGACGAACCCGCCGGCGCGCTACACCGAGGCGTCGCTGGTCAAGGCGATGGAGGAGCTCGGCATCGGCCGGCCGTCCACCTACGCGTCGATCCTGCAGACCATCCAGGACCGCGGCTACGTCTGGAAGAAGGGCTCGGCCCTCGTACCGAGTTGGACAGCGTTCGCCGTGACCGGGCTGCTCGAGTCCTACTTCGCCCGGCTGGTGGACTACGGCTTCACGGCCAGCGTCGAGAACGACCTGGACTCGATCGCCGGCGGCACTACGTCCAGGGTCGACTGGCTCCATCGCTTCTACTTCGGCGCGAACGGCTCGACCCCGACCGACCCGGAGCGGATCTCGGCGCAGGGCGGGCTGAAGCGGCTGATCGAGTCGCGGCTGGAGGAGATCGACGCACGGGGCGTCAACTCGATCCCCCTCTTCGACGACGTCGTGGTGCGCGTCGGCCGGTACGGCCCGTACCTGCAGCGCGGTGAGGAGCGCGCGTCCGTCCCGGACGATGTCGCCCCGGACGAGCTGACGCCTGACCGGGTCGAGGAGCTGCTCAAGGCGCCGTCGGGCGACCGGTCGCTGGGCAACACCGACGACGGGCGCGAGATCGTCGCCAAGTCCGGACGCTACGGGCCCTACGTCACGGACGGCGAGAAGTCGGCGTCGCTGTTCAGCTCGATGTCGCTCGACACCGTCACGCTGGACGACGCGCTGAAGCTGCTGACCCTGCCGCGGGTGCTCGGCGTCGAGGACGGCGAGGAGGTCACCGCGCAGAACGGCCGCTACGGCCCGTACGTCAAGAAGGCCTCCGACTCGCGCTCGCTCGAGAACGAGGACCAGCTGTTCACGGTGACGCTCGACGAGGCCCGGGCGCTGTTCGCCCAGCCCAAGACGCGGGGCCGCCGGGCCGCCGCCGCGCCGCCGCTGCGCGAGCTCGGCAACGACCCCGGCTCGGGCAAGCCGATGGTGATCAGGGACGGACGGTTCGGGCCCTACGTCACCGACGGTGAGACGAACGCGTCGCTGCGCCGGGGTGACTCCGTCGAGGAGATCACCGACGAGCGGGCGGCCGAGCTGCTCGCCGAGCGCCGGGCCCGCGGTCCGGCGAAGAAGGCGCCGGCCAAGCGCGCACCGGCCAAGAAGGCCGCCAAGGCGACGGCCAAGAAGCCGGCCAAGCGAGCCCCGGCGAAGAAGGCCGCGGCCAAGCCATGACTTGTTCGCGCGCGGCCGCGCCTCAACGCCGCGAGGCCCGGACAAGATCCTGAGCACTCACTGAGTGAGTACTCACTCAGTATGTTAGCCTCGTCGGTGTGGTCAAGATGGATGAGCCTGCGCGCGAGGTGTCGCGCCGAGCGCGGCCGCTTCCGCCGGATGAGCGTCGCGCCGCGTTGATCGCCGCGACCCTGCCGCTGATCCGCCAGCACGGCGCGGACGTCAGCACCCGGCAGATCGCCGAGGCGGCCTGCGTGGCCGAGGGGACGATCTTCCGGGTCTTCCCGGACAAGGACTCGCTGATCGACGCGGCGGTCGATGCGGCGTTCGACCCGGCGTCGGCGCTGGCACGGCTCCGCGAGGTCGACCCGTCGCTGCCGCTCGCCGACCGGCTGACCGAGGCGGTGCAACTCCTGCAGGGACGCGTTGCCGAGGTGGTCTCGCTGATCATGGCGCTGCGTCGCCGACCGCCCGCACCCGGGGACGGCCCCGACCACCGGCGCAAAGATGATGACGCCATCCATCACGCCGTGGTGACGCTCATCGGGCCCGACCGCGCGCAGCTCCGCGTCCCGCCCGCCGAGGTGGCCCGGTTGTTGCGAATGCTCACCGTCGCAAGTGCCATGCCGTGGCTCAACGACGGCAAACCGCTCCGCGCACGGCAGATCGTCGCCACCGTGCTGGACGGGGTTCGCAAGCGGGCGGACGCCTGATGCTGATCGCTCTGCTACGCACCTACCTGCGCCCGTACAAGCGCTGGCTCGGTGCGGTCGTCGTCCTGCAACTGATCGGCACGATCGCGTCGCTGTACCTGCCGAGCCTGAATGCCGACATCATCGACAAGGGCGTTGCGACCGGCGACACCGGATACATCATCCGTACCGGCGGCTGGATGCTCAGCGTGACCCTCGTGCAGATCGCCTGCTCGATCGCCGCCGTCTACTTCAGTGCGCGCACGGCGATGAGCTACGGCCGCGACCTGCGCGGCGCGATCTTCGGACGGGTAGGGGAGTTCTCCAGCCGCGAGGTGTCGCACTTCGGTGCGCCGTCGCTGATCACGCGTAACACGAACGACGTCCAGCAGGTGCAGATGCTGGTGGTCATGACGTGCACGATGATGATTGCCGCGCCGATCACGTGCGTCGGGGGCATCATCCTGGCCCTCCGCGAGGACGTCGGCCTGTCCTGGCTAGTGGTGGTGTGCGTTCCGGTACTGGCCATCGCGATCGCGCTGATCATCAGTCGGATGGTGCCGCAGTTCCGCCAGATGCAGGACCGCATCGACGGCGTCAACCGTGTACTGCGCGAGCAGATCGCCGGCATCCGCGTGGTACGGGCGTTCGTCCGCGAACCGGTCGAGACGAAGCGTTTCGACGAGGCGAGCCAGGAGCTGTCCGGCACGGCCCTGCGCGCCGGTCGGCTGCAGGCGCTGATCTTCCCGACCGTGCTGCTCGTTCTCAATGCATCCAGCGTGGCTGTCCTTTGGTTCGGCGCCTCGCGCGTCAATTCCGGACAGATGCAGATCGGCTCGCTGACGGCGTTCCTGGCCTACCTCACGCAGATCCTGATGTCGGTCATGATGGCGACGTTCATGCTGATGATGGTGCCGCGGGCCGCGGTGTCGGCCGAGCGGATCCAGGAGGTGCTGGGTACCGAGCCGTCGGTGGCGCCGCCCAGCCATCCGGTCATGACGGTCAGCGCGCACAGCGAGGTCGAGTTCCGCAACGTCGAGTTCCAATACCCGGGGGCGGCCGATCCGGTGTTGCGTGGCATCTCGCTGCACGTGCGCCCGGGGCGGACCACTGCGATCATCGGCAGCACCGGATCCGGCAAGTCGACGCTCGTGTCGCTCATCCCGCGGATGTTCGACGCCACCGGCGGATCGGTGCTCGTCGACGGGGTGGACGTGCGCGAGCTCGACCCCGACCTGCTGTGGAGCCGCATCGGCCTCGTCCCGCAGAAGCCGTACCTGTTCACCGGGACGGTGGGCAGCAACCTGCGTTACGGCAACCCCGATGCCACCGAGGACGAGTTGTGGCACGCGTTGGAGATCGCCCAGGCTCGCGACTTCGTCGAGGCGATGCCCGAGGGGCTGGACGGCGCGATCGCGCAGGGCGGAACGAACGTGTCCGGTGGGCAGCGGCAACGCCTCGCGATCGCCCGCGCGCTGATCCGCCGTCCGGAGATCTACCTGTTCGACGAGTCGTTCTCGGCGCTGGACCTGGGCACGGACGCCCGCCTGCGCGCGGCGCTGCGCCCGGTCACCCGCGACGCCGCCGTCATCATCGTGGCGCAGCGGGTCTCGACCATCGTGGACGCCGACCAGATCGTGGTGCTCGAGGGCGGCGCGATCGTCGGGATGGGCACGCACGACGAGTTGCTCGCGGGCTGCCCGACCTACGTCGAGATCGTCGAGTCCCAGCTCGCCGCCGAGGAGGCGGCATGACGACGCCGACGAAGGTGTTGCCGAAGCGACTGCCTGCGGCTGGCCAGGGCGCCCGCAGCGGTGGTCCGCCCTGGATGGCGGCGGGTATGCCGGCCGAGAAGTCGATGAACTTCGGCCCGTCGGCGAAGCGCCTACTCGGTCGGCTGCGCCCCGAGCGGCACCGCGTGCTGGGCGTCATCGCGCTGGCGATCACCGGCGTGACCCTCACGGTGCTGGGCCCGCGCATCCTCGGCCACGCCACCAACATCATCTTCGCCGGCGTCCTCGGCTCGCATCTGCCGGGCGACCAGAGCGTGCAGCAGATCGCCGCCGCCGCCCGGGCGCGGGGCGACGGCAATTATGCCGATCTGCTGCTGCGCTCGAACGTCATCCCGGGTCGGGGCATCGACTTCACCCACCTGGGGCACGTGCTGATGCTCGTGCTCGGGCTCTACGTCTGCGCGAGCGTCTTCAACTGGTTGTCGGGGTACGTGCTCAACGACGTCGTACAGCGCACCATTCTGCGGCTGCGCGCCGACGTCGAGGACAAGGTCAATCGCCTGCCGTTGCAGTACTTCGACAAACAGCCCCGCGGCGAGTTGCTGAGCCGGGTCACCAACGACATCGACAACGTCTCACAGAGCCTGCAGCAAACGATGAGCCAGTTGCTCACCTCGTTGCTGTCGATCGTGGGCGTGCTCGCGATGATGTTCGTGATTTCGCCGTTGTTGGCGCTCATAGCGCTCGTCGCCGTGCCGCTCTCGATCATCACGACCAGGCTGATCGCGCGGCGCTCGCAGAAGCAGTTCATCGCGCAGTGGAAGAACACCGGCCAGCTCAACGGGCAGATCGAGGAGGCGTTCACCGGCCACGAGCTCGTCACCGTGTTCGGACGGCGGCGTGAGGTCGCGCAGACGTTCGCCGAGAAGAACGACGAGCTGTTCGATGCGAGCTTCCGGGCCCAGTTCGTCTCCGGGATCATCATGCCGGCGATGATGTTCATCGGGAACCTGAACTACGTGGCCGTCGCCGTGGTCGGTGGGCTGCGCGTGGCGTCCGGATCGATGAGCCTCGGCGACGTCCAGGCTTTCATCCAGTACTCGCGGCAGTTCACCCAGCCGCTGACGCAGGTCGCCTCGATGGCCAACCTGTTGCAGTCCGGGGTGGCGTCGGCCGAGCGGGTGTTCGACCTGCTGGACGCGCCGGAGCAGTCGCCCGACCCGGTGCAGTCGGTGCGCGCGGACAACCCGTGTGGACGGGTCGAGTTCGAGCACGTCGCGTTCCGGTACGAGGAAGATCGTCCGCTCATCGACGACCTGTCGCTGATCGCCGAGCCCGGTCACACCATCGCGATCGTCGGGCCGACCGGCGCCGGCAAGACGACGCTGGTCAACCTGATCATGCGGTTCTACGAGTTGGACGGCGGGCGCATCACGCTTGACGGCGTCGACATCACGACGATGTCCCGCCACGACCTGCGTTCGCAGACCGGCATGGTTCTACAGGACGCCTGGCTATTCGGCGGAACAATCCGCGACAACATCGCCTACGGCAACCCGGCCGCGTCCGAGGAGGAGATCCTCGCCGCCGCGAAGGCCACCTACGTCGACCGGTTCGTGCGCGGGCTGCCCGACGGGTACGACACCGTCATCGACGAGCAGACGAGCAACATCAGCGCCGGGCAGAAGCAGCTGATCACGATCGCCCGGGCGTTCCTCGCCGATCCGTCGCTGCTGATCCTGGACGAGGCAACGTCGTCGGTGGACACGCGCACCGAGGTGCTCGTCCAGCGCGCGATGGCCGCACTGCGCACCAACCGCACGAGCTTCGTGATCGCCCACCGGCTGTCGACCATCCGCGACGCGGACCTCATCCTGGTCATGGAGAACGGCACGATCGTCGAGCAGGGGACGCACGCTTCCCTGCTGGAGCGGCGGGGCGCGTACTTCGAGCTCTACAACGCCCAGTTCACCCAGCCGGCCGACGAGGCGCTCGAACCGTCCGTGTAGAGCCCGGTTTTGGTCATTCAGAGGGCTCAGGGGCGTCCGAATGACCAAAACCAGATCAGGTGCGGGCCGAGACGTCCTCTTCGGCGAGCCGGCGTAGCGCGAGCAGCAGCGGGTCGCCGAGCAGGGTGGCGAGCACGGCCAGCTCGATGAGCCGCTCACGGTCCTTGACCTCGGCGATCATCGCCAGGTCGAGTTCGGCGACGTCGTGCATGGCCCGGGCGTATCCGGCCAGCCGCTCGAGCACGACGTCCGCACCGAGTGCGCGGATGGTGGCAATGGCCTCGGCCGCGTTCCGCCACGCCGGGTTGTCGGACTTGACGGCCCAGCCCAGCTTCCCGATCAGCGCGGTCAGCTCGGCGTCGCCGGCGGCCAGGCCCGGGTCGTCGTCGGCCAGGGCCGCTCGGACGGGGACGCTGTGCAGCACCTGGCTCAGCAGCTTGTGCCGGCCCCGCTCGGTCGAGTCGATGGCTGCGACCGCATCGCGAACCCCGGCGATGGACAGGCCCGCGACGTCGACCAGCGCGCGGATGAGCTTGAGCCGGCGCACGTGGCGCTCGTCGTACTGGGCCTGGTTCCGGCTGGTCAGTTCGCCGGCGGGAAGCAGTCCGTCGCGCAGGTAGTACTTGATCGTCGGCACGGCGACCCCGGAGGCCCGGCTCAGTTCGGCGATCCGCACGCACCCACCCTCTTCCTGCACCGGCAGCTTCAACCGTTACGTGTACAGCCCGACGACCCCGATGGGCTCGGTCCGGCACAATCTGATCGTCAAGCACGACACCATCACCGGGGTGGAGCGAGCGCACCATCTCGGGGCCGGTCGGGTGTCCGGCGAGGCGGTCTTCGTGCCGTCCAAGCATCGGTCCAAGCATCCGTCCGGCGAGGACGACGGCTGGCTGATGACCATCGTGCACGACCTGACCCGGCCGGGCGCCGCGCTGGTCATCCTGGACGCGGCCGCGCCCGAGCGGCGACCGGTCGCCACGATCCACCTGCCGCGGCGGGTTCCGTACGGCTACCACGGTGAGTGGATCGATGACGCGGCCATCGGGGTGAACGCCCGGTCGGGTGGTGCGTGACCTCGAACCCTCCGTGTGACGCGGTTTTGGTCATTCGGACGCTGCTACGCCGTCCGAATGACCAAAACCGGGCTAGGCGCGGGCGATCGCCAGGTTGGCGGCGGCGGTCGAGCGCACCATGCCGTCGCTGGTGATCGGCAGCGCGGCCCGGGCGACGGCGTCGACCAGGCGCTGGTGGCCGGCGTCGTCCAGCGCCGCGACGTCCGGCGCCACGGGGGTGACCGACAGGGTCTCGACCAGCTGGGCGGCCCCGCCGTCGAACACCAGTGGCAGCTCGTGCCGGGCGACCGCGATCTCGGTGAACCCCGCCGCATCGAGCAGTGCGGCCAGCTCGTCCGGGTCGGCCAAGCCCCACGGACCGCTGCGATAGGTCGTTGCCAGCTGCTCGCCCAGCACCTCGGCGATGCCGTCCGCGAGCGCGTTGAACGGCGGGCACTCGGCGATGTCGCGCCACAGGGCGATGCCCAGCCGGCCGCCCGGTCGCAGCACGCGGCGCATCTCGGCGAGCGCGGCCGGCCGGTCCGGGAAGAACTGCAGGCCGTGCTGGCAGGTCACCACGTCGACGTCGTCATCGGACATGTCGAGCTTGTCGGCCGGCCCCTCGAGGTACTCGATCGGCGCGCCGCCGTCGACCGGCGGCTTGCCGCGGGCGATCGCGAGCATCGCCGGACTGAAGTCGACGCCGGTCACCCGTCCGGTCGGCCCGACCCGGTGCGCCGCCGCCCGGGCGACGGTGCCCGGACCGCACGCCACGTCCAGCACCTGCTCGCCGGGTTGGAGGGCGAGCTGGTCGAGCAGCACCTCGGCCCACGGTTCGAACAGCCGCGGCACCATGATGCCGTCGTAGTCGCGGCGCATGGCGTCGTTGCCGGCCGACGCGAATCGGGCGCTCCAGTTGGTCGTCATCAAGCCCACCCCCCAGTTGCGCGAAGCCTGCTCCGGCGACCGCGGCCCGTCAATCTCCTTTGCGCGATAGGGCACTATGACGTTCGTGCCGGACTATCGCGCGAGCTTCGACGCAACCGTGACATTCCGCAACGGTGGTGGCTTGTCGGCCCAGGGCTTTCGGCTGGACCTGCCCGGGCCGGACGTGTCGGCGGCCGATATCGGGACGCTGTTCGTCCAGCATCTGGGCCTGCTCATGGTCGATCGCGTCGACATCACCAACCTGGACGTGTTCGAGGAGCAGCACAAGGGCTCGCGGGGCGGGCCGGTTTCGTCGGGTGCGTCGCGGCGGATCGTCGAGCTGAACCACATCATCCGGGCCGGGATGGTCACCTATCCCGGACTGCCCGGACCCGAGATCGAACCGTTCCTGACCCGGGAGGCATCGCGTGCCCAGTACGCCCGCGGTACCGAGTTCCAGATCGACCGGGTGACGCTCGTCGGCAACACGGGCACGTACCTGGACAGCCCGTTTCATCGCTACCCGACCGGCGTCGACCTGGCCGGGCTGCCGCTGTCGTCCGTCGCGGATCTGCCGATCGTCGTCGCCCGGCTGACCGGTAGCGACGATCGGGCGATCGATGTTGCCGCCCTGGCTGCGCTGCCCGTCGCCGGATGTGCAGTCTTGCTGCATACCGGATGGGACCAGCACTGGGGTACGCCGGCGTACGGTTCGGGTCAGGCGCCGTACCTGACCGGGGCGGCCGCGCAGTGGTTGGTCGATGCCGGCGCGGTCCTGGTCGGCATCGACGCGGTGAACGTCGACGACGCGGTGCCCGGCGGTGAGCGCCCGGCGCACACGACGCTGCTCGCCGCCGACGTCCCGGTCGTCGAGCACCTGACCGGTCTGGATCAGCTGCCCGCCACGGGCGCCCGCCTGCACGCCGTGCCCCTACGCCTCGAGTCGGTCGGCACGTTCTCAGTACGCGCCTACGCCGTGGTCGGCGGCTGACCAGGGCGGCGATACTCGGCGATGATCTCGGAGTTGTGGCTGAATAGCGACCACAACTCCGAGATCATCATGGGACGGCGGGTCAGGCTTGTTGGAACTCGAGGCGGTTGCCGAACGGGTCGTGCGTGTGGAAGCGGCGCACGCCGGGTAGCTCGCCGTCGGTGTGGAGGCAGTCGTGGCCGGCGGCCGTGAGGCGGGCGGCCAGCCCGTCCAGGTCGTCCACCAGGAATGCCGGATGGGCCTTGCGCGCCGGCTGGAACGGCTCCTCGACGCCGAGGTGCAACACCGCCGCCCCGGACCTGAACCAGCAGCCACCCCGGGCGGTCAAAGCCGCCGGCTTGGGCGCCTCGGCCAGCTCGAGCAAGCCGCCGTAGAACGCCCGGGCGTCCGACTCGGCGCCCGAAGGGATCGCCACCTGCACGTGGTCGTATCCGCGGATCACGGCTTGTGCCCCACGCAGAAGATTCGCCGGAACGGGAACAGCGTGCCGTGCGCGCCGGCCGGGTAGGCCGCGCGCAATTCCGACGCGAACGACGCCTCGAACTCGGCCCGCTCGGTGGGGTCGATCAGGGCGGCCAGCACCGGACGCAGGCCGGTACCGCGCACCCATTCGAGCACCGGGTCAGCGCCCGGCAGTACGTGCACGTACGTCGTCTCCCAGGCGTCGGCCTGCCACCCGGCGTCCAGCAGCAGTGCTGAGTACTGCGACGGGGTGTCCACCGGGTCGTCGTGGCGCAGCACGTCCCCCAGTTGTGCCTTCCAGCGGGGCGAGGACGCGACCGAGCGCATCAGCGCATGCGACGGCGAGTCGAAGTTGCCGGGCACCTGCCAGGCCAGCCACGCTCCGGACGGCAGCGCCGCAGCCCACGACCGCAACAGCGAGCGGTGCGAGGGCACCCACTGGAACGCGGCGTTGCTCACCACGACGTCCGTGTCCGGCGCCGGCTGCCAATCGGCGATGTCGCCGACCCGGAACGTCACGCGCTCCGCCGCGGCTGAAGCGATCATCTCCGGCGACGAGTCGATGCCCTCCACCACGGCCGAGGGCCAGCGGGCCGCCAACAGCCCGGTGAGCGAACCCGGCCCGCAGCCCAGGTCGACCACCCGGCGCGGAGCCGACGCGCCGACGCGCGCGGTCAGGTCAAGGAACGGACGGTCGCGCTCGCTGGCGAACTTGCCGTACTGCTGGGGGTCCCATCGCACAAGCAGATCCTCTCGACGTCAAGAGAGTATCTCTTGGTGTCAAGAGACGTGGCACAATGATCAGTCGGCGAGCGCACGTGCGAGCGCGAGGAGCAGGAGGCACCGTGTCTGACGAGGTTGACGAGATCGTCGAGGCGTGGCGCCGCGAACGGGCCGACCTCGACGTCGAACCGCTGCAGATCCTCTCCCGCATCAGCCGGCTCGCCGACGTCCTGGACGAACGGCGCGCCGCGGCATTCGTCGAACACGGCTTGCAGGCGCACGAGTTCGACGTGCTGGCCGCCCTTCGCCGCAGTGGTGAGCCGTTCGAGCTCACAGCGGGTGAACTGTGTGCCGCCACCTACGTCACCTCCGGGACGATGACCAGCCGGCTCGACCGTCTCGTCACTCGCAAGCTGGTGATCCGCCGCCCGGACGACGACGACGGGCGTCTGGTGCGGGTGCGCCTCACGGCCGCCGGACGCCGCCGCGTCGACGGGGCGATGACCGCGCTGCTCGACTCGGAACGCGAACTGGTCGGCACGCTGACCGCGCCGAAACGCGAGCGGCTGGCCGGCACGCTGCGTGAATTGCTGGCCGCAGCCGTGTCGCGTCATACGCCGTCACGGTAACTATCCGGGAACTGCCTGTGTCTGTGACGTAGCGAACCTGAGAACGATACGAGGCCTCCGGACGGCGTAGCTAGGCTGGCGGCGGGGAGTGCGGATTCTCAAGGAGTGCACATCGGCGCCGATCGCGCGAGCGCGGACGGGGACGCCGGCAGTCCGACCATGGATGCCGGCGCTTCCAGCGCGCCCGTGGACGTGCCCGGCGACGTCCAAGCACTGACCCAGGGCAGCGTGGATCCCGGCGCTCAGACCGCCCCGGCCGTGTCGTCCGTGGCGGCTATCAACGGCGTCCTGCGGGTCAAGCCGTTCCGCCGACTGTGGTACGCGACGGCGTTGTCGAGCCTGGGTGACTGGCTCGGACTGCTGGCCACCACGGCGCTGGCCACGTCGCTGGCGAGTGGCTACCAGGCCCAGAACTACGCGCTGGGCGGCGTGCTGATCGTCCGGCTGTTGCCGGCGATCGTGCTCGGGCCGCTGGCCGGCGCCTTCGCCGATCGCTTCGACCGCCGACGCACCATGGTGGTGGGCGATGCGGTGCGGTTCGTGCTGTTCATGACGATCCCGCTCGCGCATCTGATCGTCGACCGGCATCAGACCCTCGTCTGGCTCTACGTCGCGAGCTTCCTCATCGAATGCATCAGCCTGTTCTGGATGCCGGCCAAGGACGCGTCCGTGCCGAACCTGGTGCGACGCGACCAGGTCGAGGCGGCCAACCAGCTCAGCCTCATCACGACGTACGGCCTCACGCCGGTGCTCGGTGCTGCACTGTTCTCGGTGCTGTCGCTGATCACCAACGTCCTGGCCCGGCACCTGTCGTTCTTCCGGACGCAGCCGACGAACCTCGCGCTGTACATGAACGCGGCGACCTTCCTGTTCGGTGCGCTGATCGTGTTCTTCATCCGCGAGATCAGCGGACACGGCGTCGGACGCCCGGCCGGTGAGAAGCCGCCGGGTTTGCTCAGGTTGATGCGCGAGGGCGCAACCTTCGTCGGCTCGTCGCGGCTGGTCGGCGGGCTGATCCTCGGACTGGTCGGCGCGTTCGCGGCCGGCGGCACGGTGATCGGCGCCGGCAAGACATTCGTGACCAGCCTCGGCGGCGGCAACGCCGCCTACGGCGTGCTGTTCGGGGCGGTGTTCGTCGGCCTCGGCTCGGGCATGGCCCTGGGACCGCGCATCGCGCGCGAACTGTCCCGGCGACGGCTGTTCGGGTTGTCGATCGTGTTCGGCGGTATCTGCCTGTCGATCACCGCCGTCATGCCGCAGGTCGTCCTGGCAGTGATCTTCGTGCTCGGCGTGGGGTTCGGCGCCGGCATGGCCTACCTGTCGGGCACGACCCTCATGGGCACCGATGTCGACGACGAGATGCGCGGACGGATCTTCGCGCTGCTGCAGTCACTCATCCGGGTCGTGCTCATCCTCGCCCTCGCCGCCGTGCCGTTCGTCGTCGCGCAGGTCGGCCGCAACACGTTCGCGGTCTTCGGTGGCCACATCACCATCGACGGCACCCGCTTCGTGCTGATGGCCGGCGGGCTGCTCGCCATCGGCGCCGGGGTCCTCGCCTACCGCAAGCTGGACGACCGGCACCACGCGCCGATCATGGCCGACATCAAGGCCTCGTTGCTGGGGGACTCGGCAGCGCGACGCCGCATGTCGAGTGGTGGCGTGCTCATCGCGTTCGAGGGCGGCGAAGGCTCGGGCAAGTCGACCCAGGCGCGGATCCTGGCCGAGTCGCTGGCCAAGGAGAACCACACCGTGCACATCACCCACGAGCCGGGGGCGACGGTGGCCGGCCGCAAGATCCGCGACCTGGTGTTGCACCACGACGAGCAGATCACGCCCCGGGCCGAGTTGCTGCTGTTCGCCGCCGACCGCGCCCACCACGTCGACACCGTCATCAAGCCGGCCCTGGACGCGGGCGAGATCGTGATCACCGACCGGTACGTCGACTCGTCCCTCGCCTACCAGGGTGTCGGACGTGACCTGAAGACTGAGGACGTGCGACGCATATCGCGGTGGGCCACCGGCGGGCTCACCCCTGACCTGGTGGTGCTGCTCGACGTCCCGGCGGCGGTGGGGTTGAACCGGGCCCGCGGGCGGGGTGAGGCCGACAAGCTCGAACGCGAGTCGATGGACTTCCACGAGCGGGTGCGCCAGGCGTTTCGCAGCCTGGCCGAAGCGGCACCCCGGCGCTACCTGGTGCTCGACGCCACGCTGCCATCGGCCGAGTTGGCCGCCGCCGTGCACGACGGCGTCGAGCGGTTGCTCAACGGGCGACGCAACGGCCGGCGCAACGGGCGGCGACTGCCGCGAGTCCACGCTCGGAGCGCGGCGTCATGAGTGTCTGGGACGACGTGGTGGGGCAGGAGCCGTCCGTCGCGGTGCTGCGCGACGCCGCCCGGGCGGCCCGCGAGCTGCACGCTGACCCCAGCGGGCGCGGTGTCAAACCCGGGGCGCTGACCCACGCGTGGCTGTTCACCGGTCCGCCCGGGTCGGGGCGCTCGGTCGCCGCGCGGGCGTTCGCGGCCGCGTTGCAGTGCGTGCAGGACGGCGAGCCGGGCTGCGGCGAATGCTCCGGCTGCCACACGACGTTGACCCGCAGCCACCCCGACGTGCATGCCGTCGTCCCCGAGGGGTTGTCGATCTCGGTGGCCGAGATGCGGTCCGTGGTCGCGACGGCCGCTCGCTTGCCGGCGCTCGGGCGATGGCAGGTCGTCCTGATCGAGGACGCCGACCGGCTCACCGAGCAGGCGTCCAACGCACTGCTCAAGGCCGTCGAGGAACCGCCGTCGCGCACGGTGTTCCTGCTGTGCGCGCCGTCCACGCATCCGGACGACGTATCGGTGACGATCCGCTCGCGGTGCCGGCTGGTGTCACTGCGCATCCCGCCGGCCGATGCCGTGGCCGGCATCCTGGCGCGCAGCGGCGTCGACGCCGACACCGCGCGCTGGGCCGCCGCCGCCGGGCAGGGGCACGTCGGGCGATCCCGGCGGCTGGTCCGCGATCTCGAAGCCCGGGAGCGGCGGGCCGCCGTGCTGGCCATCCCGGCGTCCCTGACGTCGCTGCAGGCCTGCGTCGATGCCGCCGACCACCTGGTGCGCGCCGCTGAGGACGAGGCCGCGGCCCGCACGATCGAGCTGAACGCCGGCGAGACCGAGGCGTTGCAGACCGCACTGGGCGCCGGCGGCACCGGTAAGGGCGCCGCGGCGACGGGACGCGGCGTCACGGGTGCCGTCCGCGAACTCGAACGCCGGCAGAAGTCGCGAGCCACCCGCACCCAGCGCGATGCCCTCGACCGGGCGCTGGTCGACCTGGCGGCGTTCTACCGGGACGTGCTGCTCGTGCAGGCCGGGTCGGCGGTGGCGCCGGCGCATCCGGACTTCGTCGACGACGTCCGGTCCGTCGCCGGGCGACTGGCCCAGACCGGCACCCTGCAGCGGCTCGACGCCGTGCTCGCCTGCCGCGAGGCCCTGGAACTGAACGTCAAGCCGCGGATCGCCGTCGAGGCCATGTCCGCCGCTTTGCGCCTGCCGTAACTCGGTTTTGGTCACCCAGCCGGCAATACGACGGCCGGTGACCAAAACCGGCACAGGCCGGCCTCGGCGGGATTAAAGGCCGACGCGTTGGGCTATTGCGGCGGCCTCGATCCGGTTGGGCACGCCGAGCTTGCGCAGCAGGTTCGTCACGTGGACGCTCGCCGTCTTCTCGCTGATGAACAGCGACTCGCCGATCTGGCGATTGGTGCGCCCCTGCGCGAGCAGCGTCAACACGTCCACCTCGCGCGGCGTCAGGTTCAGCGCGGCCACCGGATCCCGCGGCGTCGCGACCGGCCCGGCGAGGTCCAGCCGGGCCCGTTGGGCGAGCTGCCGCACCTGGGTGGCCAGGGGTTCCGCCCCCAGCGACGAGGCGACGCGCAGCACCTCGCGGGCGACGGCGCCCGCCTCGTCGCGCGAGCGCGAACGGAGCAGGGCGTCGGACTGCCGGTAGCGGGCGAGCGCCGCCCGGTAGGGCTGGCCCACCTCGTCCCATACCGCAGCCACGGCCGCCCACTCGTCAGCGGTGTCCGTGCCGTGGGCGCGCGAGCGTTCCGCCGGCACCGTCGCGAGCCAGGCCCGCACCTCCGGCAGCGGCGTCCCAACCCCGGTGCCCCAGGACACCGCCTCGGCCGCCAGTGCGTCGGCGGCCTCGGCGTCGCGCTGCTCAGCCTCGATCCATACGCCGAGGCCGTAGATCTGCGCCCGGTAGTACTGATCGTCACTGGATCGGGCGAGCGCCAGCGCGTCGGCGATCAGCGACCGCGCGTCGTCCCACTGAAGCTTGATCCCGGCGAGTTCGGCCGCGCGCAGCAACGCCTGCCCGCGAAACTGGACGTCGTTGGTGTCGAGCGTGTCGGCCAGAGTCCGCTCGACCAGCCGGCTCGCCTCGGCGAGTCGGCCCCGCCCCAGCAGCAGCGGTAGCCAGCGCAGCTCCTGGTACGAGTCGCCGGACAGGATGCGCGGATCAGCCCGGACCGCCTCGGCGTCGTCCCAGCGTCCCGCGCAGATCATGGCCAGGATCCAGTTGCCCAGGATGGATTGGCCGTAGCCACGCTGGTAGCCGGTGCGGACGCTGTACGCGATGCCCTCCGCGCCGATGTGGGCCGCGTCGTCGTAGCGGGCGCCGAAGTACAGGACGTGGGTCAGGTTCGTGTACACGCGGGACGTGTCCTCGTCCGTGCCGAACTGCACCGAGAGCTCGAGCGCCCGGTGCATCACGTCCACACCCTCCTCGACCCGCCCCATGCCGGCGAGGGTGGCGCCAAGACTGCACAACGCGTGCGCGTGCACGTCGTTCGCGCCGACGGCGCTGGCCATGGCAATCGCGCGGTTGAGCGTCTGCTCGGACTCCTGATATCGGTTACGCAGCATGAGGCTCTGCCCGAGGCCGGACAGCGCGTACGCGTGCTCCCGCGACGCCGGCCGTCCCACCAGGACCGCAACTGCCTGCTCATAGGCCGCCGCGGCGGCCGGCCCGTGCAGGCTCCAATTGAACCGGCCGATCCGTTCCAGGACGAGGGCACGTTGCTCGGGTATCGCGTCGTCGCCCAGCTCACGCAACGCAGCTTCAGCGAGCGTGACCGCGCGTGACCGCGCCGACGATGCGTTGATTGCGTTCGCGGCGAGCATCAGCAGATCGGCCTGGGCGATGCCCTGGTCGGGCAGCCGGTCGTAGAGGCGCAGCGCGCGCTCGTACTGGGCCGCTGCATCGGCGAACGCGTGCACCCGCTCCGCTTCCCGGCCGGCCTGCAGGGACGCCGCGAACGCCTTGACCGAGAGACCGGCAGCGTCCCAGTGGTGGGCCAGCAGTGCCCAGCGAGCGTGCTCGTCGAACCGATCGGACGTCTCGAGCGCCGCCGCCGTGGCGACGTGCAGCCGTTCCCGTTCGCCGGGCAGCAGGTCGTCGTAGAGCGCCTCGCGCACGAGGGCATGCCGGAACCGGCAGGCATCGCCGTCGATCACGAGCAACTGGTCGAACACCGCTTCGCGCAGCGCCGCCGTCACGGACGCCACCGACTGGCCGGTCACCTGCGCGAGCAGCACGTCGTCGATCTCGTAGCCGAGCACCGCGGCGTCGTGGAGCACGGCTTGGGTGGGCTCGGAGAGGCGGCTGACCCGGTCCAGGATGACGTCGGCCAGCGTCGCCGGCAGGCCGCGGCCTCTGGTCTGGACGTCGCCGGCGGCCATCAGCTCCTCGATGTAGAACGGGTTGCCGTCGCTGCGGGTGAGCAGCTCGTCAACGATGTCGTCGGAGAGCGAATCGTCGGAGATCTCCCCGAGCAGGCGGACGAGATCGTCACGCTCCAGCCCGGCCAGGGCGACGCGTTCGACCTGCGGGTCGCGTTCGAGGTCGGCGATCAGCGGACGCAGCGGGTGCCGTCGATGCAGCTCGTCGGCCCGGTAGGTGAGCAGCAGGACCACCGACGCATCGCGCAGGTTGCGGCCCAAGAAGGCGGCCAGGTCACGGGTGGAGGCGTCGGCCCAGTGCAGGTCCTCGAACACGAGCATGACCGGCTGGCGCTCGCCGAGCCGGGTCAGCAACCCGAGCAGGTGCTCGAACAGCGGGCCGGAGCTGCGCGCCGCCGCTCCACCGCCGGTGCCGAGCAGGGCGCCGATGTCGACGAGCCCCGGTCCGAGCAGCTCGTTGAGGGCGGCCTCGCCGAGCTGCGTGCGCAGGTCGCGCAGCGCCTCGACCAGCGGGGCGTAGGCCACCGAGACCTCGCCGAGCTGGACGCAGCCGCCGAGCGCGGCGACGAATCCGTCGGCCCGGGCCTGCGACGTTGCCTCGGTGATCAACCGGGTCTTGCCGATACCGGCGTCGCCGGACACCAGGACGATGCGCGCCGCACCATGGGCGGCAGAGTCGGCGGCTGAACGCAGGGCCGCCAGCTGGCCGGTGCGTCCGACGAGCTGGCGACTGGTTACCCGGCGCGCCACCCAGAGAGTATGTACCCCGGTCATGGCTTCAGCCTGCGATTAAGGGCGGCCGCAAACATCCGGTGCGGCCCTTAGATACGGGCCGGAACCGCCTTAGATTCCGCGGAGGGCGAGCCTTCTGAACTCGTGCTCAGGCCGGCACGAGAAAGCCGCCAGCCAGTCGGTCGATCCGACTAGCTGGCGGCTCGGGTTGAGGTCCGCATCCCGCCCGGTGGCGGGGCTACCGAATTCACAGAGACGCCGCGGCGAGATCCTTCAGGAACGCGGTGACGCGGTGGGTGCGCCGGTGGCTGCCCTTGCGGCTACGCCGGTGCGAGCTGGCGTCTGCGAGCAGCTGGTGCTGGTGCTCGGTGGCGACTGCGGTGTTCATCGTGGTGTTCATTTTTCCTCCTCGGTTGGCCTGATAAAGCAAGCTTCCGAGTAAGGCCGGGGGTGCCGCATCGGGAAGGAGCCTTAGATCCCGGGCCAATACCCCTCAGATTCGACCTAGGCCCGCGATCTAGGGGGTCTAGGACCCCCTAGGGTCTCCATATCGCATGATCAAGTGGGTGAAATGGTCGCTATGGGAGCCACTTCGCCCTCCTGATCGCCGGACGGTGGGTTCGGTCAGCGTTACCCTCTGCTGATGGGCATGATCTGCGCCGTCGTCTTTCAACGGCAGGGACGCCTGTACTACGCCGATCCGGGCTCGCTCACCCCGAGCGTCGGCGACCACGTCCTGTATCCCACCGAGGACGGCGCCGAGGTCGCCGAGGTCGTATGGGCACCGCAGTGGGTCAGCGAGGACGTGGGCGGCCTGCCCGAGCTCGCCGGCCTCGCCGGTTCCGTTGACCTCGACCGGGCCGAGATCAGCCGCAAGAAGCGGGCCGCGGCTCGGGTGGCATCCCGCAAGCTCATCCGCGAGCACGACCTGCCGATGAAGGTCAGCGGCGTCGACTACGTCCACGACGTGAACCGCACCACCATCTACTTCACCGCCCCGCACCGCGTCGACTTCCGGGCCCTGGTGCGCGACCTGTCGGCGACGCTGCACGGACGCGTCGAGCTGCGCCAGCTCTCCGCGCGCGACGAGGCGCGGCTGACCGGCGGCATCGGTTCGTGTGGACGTGAGCTGTGCTGCTCGACGTTCCTGGTCGACTTCGAGCCGGTGTCGGTGCGGATGGCCAAGGACCAAGATCTGCCGCTAAACCCCCTGCGGATCTCCGGCGCGTGCGGGCGGCTGATGTGTTGCCTGAAGTACGAGCACCCGCTCTACGACGAGTTCGCGGCCAAGGCCCCCGCCGTCGGCGAGGAAGTCGAGACGCCCGACGGCGAAGGCACGGTTGTGGGCCACAACGTGCCCAGCGAGTCGGTGGTGGTGCGGCTGGCCGCCGACGGGCGGCGTTCGGCCTGCGCCCTGGCGTCGGTGTGCTCGTCGCGCAAGGCCTACGAGGGGAGCTTGCGACCCGAGCCGGCCTCCGAGACTCGGTCGTCAGATTCGGGCGGCGTCCACTGATCGCGTGAGATCAGCACGTCGCGCAGCAGGTCCGGACGGTCGGAGATGATGCCGTCCACGCCGGCGTCGAGCAGCCGATGCATCCGCGCCGGCTCGTTGACCGTCCAGACGACGACCCGGACTCCGAGCGCGTGGGCCCGGGCCAGCAGCCGGCCGCAGAGCGGGCTGGCCAGTCGCTCCGGCACGTGCGCGAAGCGTCCCGGCTCGTGCCACCACGGTGGGATCACGCCGGTCGGTGCGCTCGCGAGCAGCGTGGCCAGGGCCCGCCAGCCCAGCGCGGTCGTCAGCTCCGGTCCCACCCGATCGCGCAGCCGGGCCAGCCAGCCGTCCCAGGCGCCGGCCGCGCAGACCCGATGGGCGGCGTCCGCCTCGAGAAGCGTCTTCGCGAGCGGGGCGATGGCGACCTCGTCCTTCACATCGATGGTGAAATAGGCGTCCGGGAAGGCGCGCAGCACCTCGGCCACGGTGGGGATGCCCGGCAGGTCGGCGCGCAGGCTCGTCCGCACCAGGCCCGGGCGGCCGAGCACCCGGTCGAGCGTCGCATCGTGGAACGCCAGACAGACGCCGTCGGCGCTCATCCGGACGTCCGTCTCGAGGTAGCGCACGCCCAGCGCGTAGGACCGGGCGAACGCGTCGAGCGTGTTCTCGGCGGCCAGGCCGGCGCCGCCGCGATGTGCGATGGCCAGTGGCGTATGCCCTGCGCCGTACTGCGGTCGGGTCATACCGTGAACTGTCCGACACCGCGCTTGCCCGGTGCCTGCGTCAGGGTCGTTCGGCCGAGACGTTCACCCGGGTTTCGCCACCTGGTAGCGCGGCTGACCAATGCCGTTCGCGGCCGGCCCCGCCGGCTCGCTAGACTAACGCGTCGCGCCGATTCGACGGCGCTCGCCGCCTTAGCTCAGTCGGACAGAGCGACGCACTCGTAATGCGTAGGTCCGGGGTTCGATTCCCCGAGGCGGCTCCACCGAAATTCTGGGCCTTCCAGCCCTCAAACCGTGTGTTGGCGCCTCGATAACCAGCGTTCGTGGCATCACCCGTGGTGCGAGTCTGAGATAGCGTCCAAATCGTGGCGCGCGTCGATACGCGGGCGAAAAGACAGCGAGGGCACATCGACAGGTTGCCCGGCTGGTCAATCAGATCGACGAGCGCCGCAACCCCCGAGCACCTGCTCGGGGTCCTCCGCATCAGCAGCCATCACCTAGATGTCGAACGCTCTACGCCGACCGCAACCCCCTCCGCCCGAACTTCCTCATCCCGTCTCAGCCGCTGCCCGCAGCCAGGCCGGGCTCGCACCATCGCACAGGCTTGAGGCCTGGGCGCCTCCCGCCGATCGGTACGACGCGGGCTAGTCCAACGGTGGCGCGTGCGAGGTTAGGGAGGCTGGCAACCGTTACTTACAATCTAAGTAAGTAAACGATATACTCGTATCGTTTGCTAAGCTGGTAGCGTGAGTAACGGATCTAAGGCGACAAGCCACACCTCGACGGTTGCCCCACGTCAGTGGCCACAGGTCAGCTACGAGGAACGACCGTGGAAGCCGCGCGCCCAGTATGCGATGCCGGCCAGGGATGCGGCGCGCTCCGCCGGGGCGTATCAGGCGGCCGTGGTACCGGACATCGCCGACGTTCCAGATGTACCGCTGTCGAGCGAGGCTCGCGCGCTAGTGATCGAAGCCTCGGCGGAGATCGCGCGGTTTGATACGGAGGTCGGAGCAGATATCGCGCCGTTCTCGGCGATCCTGTTGCGTAGCGAGTCCGTCGCCTCGTCCCGCATCGAGAACCTCACAGCGTCCGCCAAGGCCATTGCGCTGGCTGAGGCGGGAGACTCCAGCCGCGAGAACGCCAGCGTCATTGTCGCCAACACCACCGCGATGCGTGCCGCGATCGCCCTGGCCGATCAACTTGACGCCGACGCGATCCTGGCGATGCATGACGCGCTCATACGCCCAACCCACCCTGAATGGGCGGGGAAGTGGCGTGACGAGCAGAACTGGATCGGCGGATCGGATTACTACCCGCACGGTGCTGCTTTCGTACCACCGCACCCCGAGCGCGTCCCCGCCGCTATTGACGACCTGGTCAAGTTCCTCGGCCGCGTCGACGTTCCGCCCTTGGTACAGGCGGCCGTCGGGCATGCCCAGTTCGAGACCATTCATCCGTTCCCCGACGGCAACGGACGCACAGGACGTGCACTCGTCCATAGCCTGCTGCGGGGAAAACGCTTGACCCGGCAGGTGACTGTTCCGGTATCCGCCGGGCTCCTGGCAGACACCGACGCCTACTTCGCCGCGCTTGAGGACTACCGCCAAGGAGATCCTGAGTCGATCGTGGAGATGGTCGCACACGCGTCGTTCGCGGCTGTCAACAACGGTCGCGAGCTAGTCAGTCAGTTGCACGCGATACGTGATAGCTGGGACCAATGCGTATCAGCGCGACGCGGCGCGGCGGCATGGCGCGCGGCGGACCTGCTACTTAGCCAACCGGTCTTGGACTCGCCGATGCTGCAACGCCAGCTCGATGTCAGCGCGCCGGCTGCCTTGCGCGCGATTGAACAGTTGATGTCGGCAGAGGTCTTGACGAAAGTGTCAGGCAAGCAGCGCGGACGCCGCTACGCAGCGCCGGAGGTGCTCGCTGCGCTCGATGCCTTCGCTGCACGCGCTGCACGCCGCGGCGGCTCATGAAATCCCCGGCGGACGTTCGCCCGTCTACGCGAACGCCGCGCGGAATCCGTTCGTGGCGTCCAGCGGACCGGTCAGCGACGTTGTATGGCAATGCGCCAGGAGTCTTTGAAGCACGGCAGTCGACGCCCAAGTTTCGCGGCCCCACGCGACGGCGGACCGGTCAGGGTTGACCCCAGACCGGTCCGTCCACGCCCATCCGGCTGACCATTAGCACGGGAGTAGGTCTGTCCGGGAAGACATCGCACCCCGGTGAGGAGCCCGCCGCGTTCGCCGCCTGGCTACCCGGAATTGCGGCGGCGTGCCGTTTCGCGCCGATCAGTTCGCCTGGCTGAAGATCGGCACGACGCCCTTCGTCTTCGAGAAGCACCCCTTCGCCGTCGCCTCGACCGCTGAACGGCCAGCCCGCAAGCAGTTCACCATCAAGACGCTGGGCGACTTCAGCGAACTGCTGATCGGGATGCGCCCGGGCCGTCGCGTATACCTCGACGGGCCATACGGCGGGTTCACCGTCGATGGTCTGCGCAGCCCCGGGTTCGTCCTCGTCGCCGGCGGTGTGGGCATCACCCCGATGCTGAGCATGCTGCGAACGCTCGCCGACCGCGGTAACCGCCGGAGGCATCTGCTCGTGGTCAGCGCGCGGCGTGAAGAGGATCTCGTCCTGCGCCAGGAGCTGGCCGTGCTGCGCCGGCGCATCCCGGCCGCCTGCATCCATACCGAGCTCTTCGACGTCGGGTAACGCTGCCGCTCGACCCGGCCACTACTCGCGCCGCAGCGCGTCCAGTGCCCGTCGCTCGGGGGCGAGGATTACCAGGCTCGCGTATGTGACAACCGCAACGGCCAGGTGCATCACGACCAGGACCGCGACGGCCTTCGACGGCTGGTGCCGCATGAGCAGCCACACGTCGGGGAGCAGCAGCACGAGCGTGACCAGGACGGCGAGGCGGGAAAACAGCCATCTTGGGGCGGAGGTCGCTCGGGTGACGACCGGCCAGGCGGCGCACGCGATGACGACGCCGATCACGGTCAGCTTGGCGTAGTCGGAGAACGCGAAGTGCTGATAGCCCTTGGTCGACGGGAACACTGCTTGGCCGATGGCGACCACAACGGCGTCGCAGAGCAGCGAGCCGGCGATCGCTACCGTCGTGGCCATCAGCACGCGTCCGGTCGACGGGTGACCGTGCGGCAGGGCGAGGTCGACGCGGGCAAGTCTCAGACACCGGTCGATCAGTCCTGATTCGGACACGGCAGCTCCCCCTGATGCGGAATACGGTTGACCCTATTACTACCAGGGTGGTAGTAGGTTCGGCTGTCGACGCACGTGTTTCAGCGGGAACTCAGAGCCCGTTCTGCCGACAGGCTCAGATCCCGCCGAGCCCGGCCCGCGCCTCCAGCCGCGATGTCAGCTACGAACGACTCGGGTCCCGTTGCAGGACGGTCAGGTAAACGCTGCCGTATCGCAGCAGCCGGCTCGCTCGGTAGCCGCTCAACGCGGCCTGCTGGGCGGCGTCGGTCGGGTCATGCAGGGAACGTCGGGCCTGCGAGACGCTGTCGCCCAGAACGAAGATCGTCGGCGCCGACCGGAAGACCGTCATCAGCGCGGACGCCGGGCGGTCCACCCCGCCGAGTTCGCGGGTCGCGGTCGGGGGAACGCCTGGCAACAAGGCGAGATCGTGGACGTTGCGCAGGTCGGGCTCGATCGCCTGGTATGCCTCGAATCCGAGCCGGGTCGTGATCGGGAAGAACATCACGGCGTCGCCGGGGTGCGCGAGGTCGCCCATGGCGTCGGCGGCGGAGCGGTAGTCCTCGTACTTGAAGGGTCGGCTCTGCTGCCATCCCGTCGTCACCGCGGCGATGACGAGAACCACGGCGACCAGTGCCTTGACGTCCCAGGAGGGTCGACGGTCCGCGGCGGCCGCGACAAGAACGGCAGCCGCCGGCACGCTCACCAGACCGTAGCGGGCCACCAGGTCGGGAACGACGAAGTCCACCGCGATCAGCGCCGCGACCGGAACGAGCAGCCAGGCGAGGACGAATACCGTGCGCCGGTCGCGCGGCAGCCCGCCGTGCCGGAGCGCCAGCGCCGCGAGCAGCACCAGGGCCACGCCGAGCGCCGCGCCGCCGAACATATGGACGATCACGGTCGCCACGGCCGACGGACTCGGGCGCGGAATCCAGCCCAGCTCTGCCGTCTCACCGTGCGCGAGGAGAACCAGCGGCACAGCGGCGATCGCGATCGACGCCCCGGCCACTGCCCACCGGGCCCGGAACGGCCGCCGGGCGACGAGCACGACGTGCGTGGCCAGCGCGTAGATCGCGAACAGGTGCAGATAGATCGTCGCGGTCGCGAGCAGTGCGTAGCCGATCAGGCGACCCACGCTCGGCCGGTCCAGGGCTCGCAGCAGCGCCCAGGTGCTGGCCAGGTAGGCACAGGTAACGAGCGCGTACGGGCGCGCGTCCTGGGCGTAGAAGGTCAGCATCGGGTGGACGGCGAGAAGCACGCCGGCGAGCAGCGCCGCTCGGGCACTGAACCACCGGGCTACGACCACCACGAGCAAACCGCAGGCGCCGATGGCACCGAGCGCGCTCGGTAGCCGCAGCCACGCTGCGGTCGGATCGATCCCGACGGCTCGTAGCAGGCCCAGCCACGCGTGGATAAGCACGTAATAGGGGCCAAGCGGCGCGTCGCGTTGATGCAGCAGAGCCATGAGGTTGGGCAGGCTGCGCTGAGCTGCGCTGAGCGTGACCGCCTCGTCCCAGGACAGCGGTTGATTACCGATCATCGGCAAGCTGGCCACTGCGGCGAGAGACATCGCGACGGTGGCAGCCCTCGGCACCGTCAGCTGGATCGTTCGAGGAGTCGCCAGCCGGCGTCGCCACGTCACGTTCGGCCCGGCGACGGCGGCTCCGATCGTCATCGCCACGTTCCTCCCCGGGCGGCTCACTCGGGCGACGGTGTCTCGCCGAGCTCTCAAGAACGTCTGACGACGCTGTGCCTCACTTCAGGGTCCGTCCGGACCGCGCTGAGCAAACGCAGGTGCTACCGGACGCGATCGGCCTGGACGAGTGGGGTTACGCGCTGATCCGCCGCGCGCGGTTCGCCAGCGACGGCGTCATCAACGCTCGTCGCGCAGTGGCCGTCTGCCCGACGCTTGCGTTGCGGTTGGAGACGATCGCAGTCCGTTCGTAACAAGTCGACTGCCGACTGGTCACCGGCCGGTCCCGGTGCTGAGACCGGAAGAGGCGGATGTCGGCTGCCAAACATGGCTGCGCCCACGCGGCCCTATCATCGGTCGCGTGTCGGACGGTGCTGTCAGGGCCAGGCGGACGCCGCGGCGCGTCGCTGATCTGCCGGCCCCGTTCTGGATCGCGCACCGCGGCATGGCCAACGTGTATCCGGAGAACACCCTCGAGGCCTACCGCGGCACGGTGGCGCTGGGGGTCGACGTGGTCGAGCCGGACTGCTGGCTCACCCGCGACGGGGGCCTGGTGTGCCTGCACGACGGCACCGTCGACCGCACGACCGACGGCTCGGGAAGCACGGACCGGCTGACTGTGCCGGGCGCGAGTCTGCTTCGGGTCGATGCCGGTAGCTGGTTCGCGGCGGCGTGGCCGAACACGTTGCGGGTGCCCACCTTCACCGACGTACTCGACGAGTTCGGCGGTCGCGCCGTGCTGTGTCCGGAGGCGAAGAACGCCGGCGCGGGCGCAGCGATCGTCGAGCGGCTCGCCGAGTACGAGGTGCTCGACGCGGCGATCGTGCAGTCGTTCATGCAGGCCGAGCTCGGATCGGTCGTCGCCGCCGGTGGGGACGCGCTGATGCTGACCGCGACGGCGACCTATGACCCGGTCGAGCTGCGCGCGGCTGGGATTCGCTACCTCGGCCTGTCCGCCGCGCTACCGCCCAGCCTCGTTCCGCCGGCCCGGGCGGCCGGGCTCGACGTCGTCGTATGGGTCGTCGACCGGCGCGTGGACGCCGCGCCGTGGTTGGCCGCCGGCGCCGTCGGCTTCTTCTCCAACGATCCGTTGTACCTGTCCGGGCGCTCGCCGGTGCTGACGTCCGACCCGTTCGGGCAGCGCACGTACTACCACGGGCACCTTGCCAGCTCCATCGCCGGCGACCGGGGATCGTTCTGCGCACCGAACAGCTGGGGGTACCCCGATACCAGCGCGCAGTACAAGGGAGCGCTGCAGGGCTGGGCCGGCCCGATCGCCGCCGACCGATTCGACCTCACGTTCACCGCGCGCATCGACGCGTTGTCCGGCGATGCGGGATGGGCGGGCGCTTTCCTCGCCGCGGCCCACGACACCTCCTTCGACGATGCCGACCGCTACCAACCGGGTCTGCGCGGCTATCACGTGCTCCTGCGTGGATCGGGTCGCCTCGAGGTCCACGTCGTCGACGACGGGGTCGGTCGCCTGGCCGGGTCGACGGCCACGCCGCCGATCGAGCCCGGTGGTACCGCGACGCTGCGCATCGCCGTTACCCCGACCCAGATCGCCGTCGCGCGAACCGACGTGACGCCGCCCGCGACCGTCACCGTGGCCGACGCCACGCATCGGGGCGGATACTTCCACCTCGGTCGCAGAGCCGCCGCCGTCACCTTCTCCGATGCCGAAGTCGGCGTCGGCGTCGGCTAGGAGGAATCGATGCCCACCCCCGACGGAACCGGCCCGCACGCGGAGTCCACCGGCCAAGAGCTGGTGTCCATCGAGCGAGCCCGCCAACTGCACGAGTTCCCGGTCCAGCGCGACGATTCCAACCACCACGTCGGCCAACTCGCTCAACGCGCCGCGTCCTACGAGGAGCACGGCACCGAGCAGGAGCCGCCCGCCGAGTGGCCCGACGAGGTCGAATGGCGCCCGCAGCGCAACGAGGTGGCCGCGCTCGTCCGCGCCGGCGCGCTCTATCAAGCCGAGATCGACCGCCTGCAACACCGCCTGCGGCAAGTGATCGCCCGGATCGACCGGGACCGCTGACCGGCCAGCCGACGGGCGAGGCCCCTCGCGTTGTCCTCAGGTAAGGATCGGATACTGGACGGGTTAAGCGGCGGATCGGTCCGGCGCGTGGGCCGGTCCGGTGCGTCATGCCGATAGACAGGAGATGGGCATGACTCGTCCGGCCAGTGGACGTCCCGAAAACCCGGCAGCGGAGAGTGCGAATCAGCGCCCACCTGCGTCCAGCTCCGACACCGCGGAGTTCTCGCGACCGGCGTTGGGCGCCGACCAGACCATGGTGATGAGCGCGGCCCCGGGGTTTGCGGTCAGCCGGCGCGGCTATGAGCGGACGCAGGTGGACAGCTACCGGTCCCGGGTCGAGGCCGAACTCGCGTCCGTCCGGACCGCTCACGAACGCGCGGTGCGCGCGCACGTGCAGGCCGACGAACGGCTCCGCGCTGCGCAGACCGAGCTCGGACGTCTGCGCGGGCAGCTCACCAACAGCCCGTCCGCGCTGTCGGACCGCCTGCGGGAGATCCTGCACCTCGCCGGGGAGGACGCCGCCCAGACCCGATCCGACGCGCAGACCGAGGCGGACCAGGTGCGCGTCCGCGCGGGCGCCGACGCCGACGCGATCGTGCGGCAGGCACGGGAGACCGCGGCCGGCATCATCAACGTCGCCCGCGCCGAGCAGCAGAAGCTGAAAGCCGAGATCGAGCAGGCGCAGACGGCCGCCCGGCAGCAGCTCGCCGACGCCCAGGCCGAAGCGGTCCGACTACGCGACACCGGCCGCGCCGCGCTGGTCCAGGCTGATGCCGAGGCCAAGCAAGCTCGCGAGCGCGCCGATGCCGAGGCCAAGCAGACGCGCGAACGGGCCGATGCCGAAGCCACGCAAGCTCGAGCGGGCGCCACCGCTGAAGCTCAGCAGGCCCGCGAACGGGCCGATGCCGAGTCTGCGGCCCGCCGCAGCGAGGCCGACCGTCGCGCTCGCGAGAAGCGAGAACAAGCCGATACCACGGCCGCCGCTCGGCTCGCCGAAATGAGCCAGCAGCTGACCGACCTCACTCGTCACCGCGACGAGGTACTAGTCACCCTCGATCACCTGCACCACGAACTGGCCAAGACACTCGCGAGCACGGATCCGGCGGAGTCCGCGGCCTGATCCGCTCCGGGCGTTCGGATTACCGCAGCAGGTAGTGCATCGCCTTACCGAGCACGGCGTTGCGGGTGCTGGGGCCGGTGATGCCCTCGAGGCCGAAGCCCAGGTAGAGGGTGTCCGACGGCTCGTCCCACGATCGGTAGACAGTGAACCCGTTGACGGCCTGCGCCGCGGCCCGCTGACTCTCCGAACGACCCTGCGCGTCGCGCGTGACCTCGACGTCGTACCCACGGGCTTGGAGGCTGTCGCGCTCGGCGGAGCTGAGCACGATCTGCGCCTCGGTCGTCGCGCCGTCCGGCGTGAGCTTGACGACGTCGAGGCCGCTGCCGGCGAACCCCGCCGCATCGGCCGCCGGGGCGCGGACCGTGTACATGTCCAGCGGATCGGCCGGAGGTTTGGCCTGCGCCGACTGAATCGCAGTCGCGCCGCTCAGGGTCAGCGCGGCGACGGCGAGCAGAATCGCGCGATGTCTCATCGGGATCCCCGGGACCGGTGCGGGAATGCAGAGACTGCTGTGAGGTTACTGGGTACTCAGTGGCGCCGATAGCCATTCGTCCGATGGTCTACTGGACGTATGACACTTTCCGACGGCGATGTCGCGGCGCTGGCTCGCCAGGCTGTTGACCGCCGCGATCCCGATCTGGACATCAACATCGTCCCGGCCGACCCGGTCGATCCGTACCGCTGGGACACGGCCGCCTGGACGGTGTCGGCCGGCGGGGCCAGCACCTACATCAGCGCCACCATGACGACGGACGAGGCGCTGGCGAAGCTCGTCGCCGATCTCACCTAGTCACGAGCGTCGCCGCAGCCCGGCCGACGATCAGGATGTACAGCCAGGCGGTACAAGCGGTAGCGCCGGCCGTCGTGGCTGGATCCGACTCCTTGCCAGTCGGTCGCCGTAGCGCCGATGACATGGACCGTTAACGCGACGGTGACCGATGCGGCCGATCTGGTGGCTAACGTCTTGTTTACGGGGGCTGCCGCTAGCGGGGAGTGCGCGATGGATTCTGTTGGTCTCAGCCGGCGAAGGTTCCTGCAGGCGGTCGGAGTCAGCGGCGGCGCCGGCACGTTGTTCGCCACGATGGGGGCACTGGGCCTGACGCCCACCGCCGAGGCCGCGACGCCGGCCACGCCGTTCGCGCCGCCCCGTCCGTCCGACTTTCACCTCACCGGGCGCACCGCCAAGAGTGTCGTGATCCTGGGTGGCGGCATCGCCGGGTTGGCGTCCGCCTACGAACTCAGCAAGGCCGGCTACCACTGCACGATCCTCGAAGCGCGTGGACGAACGGGCGGGCGCAACTTCACCGTACGGGGCGGTACGGAGCAGACCGACCTGAACGGAAACACGCAGCGGGCGGGGTTCTCCGACGGCATCTACCTGAACGCCGGCCCGGCCCGGTTGGCTCAGTGGATGGTGACGCTGGACTACTGCCGCGAGCTGGGCGTCCCGATCGAGGTCTTCACCAACCAGAACGCCGACGCGTACATCTACAACGAGAACTCCGGGGCGACGCCCGTGCGATACCGCACGGCGAAGGCCGACGTGTATGGGTACGTGTCCGAGCTGCTCGCCAAGGCCACCGACCAGGGCGCGCTCGACTCGACGCTGACCGCCGACGACAAGAGCCGGCTGCTGAGCTTCTTGCAGGGGTGGGGCGCCACCGGCGCGAAGGCCGACGGCTTCGCCTACACGGGCGGTTCGAACCGCGGCTACGCCAGCTACCCCACGGCTTGGGACGACTCGGGCACGCCGCTGCCCGGGCCCGCGTCCCTGTCGGACGTGTTTGCCAGCCAGGTCGGGCGCTACTTCAGCTTCGAGTTCGTGTTCGACCAGGCGATGCTGATGTTCCAGCCGGTGGGCGGGATGGACCAGATCCCGCAGGCGCTCACCCGGGCGATCGGCCGGGAGAACGTCCAGCTCGGCGCGGTCGTCACGTCCATCACCGACACGTCGTCCGGCGCGGAGGTTACCTACACCGACGCGCACGGCCGGGCGCGGGCGATCACCGCGGACTACTGCATCGCCGCCATGCCTCCGCACCTGCTCGCGAAGATTCCGCACAACCTCGGCCCGGACGTCCAAACGGCGTTGGGCAAGTACACCGGCGCCGCCGTCGGCAAGATCGGCCTGGAGTACAAGAGCCGGTGGTGGGAGACCGACCACCGCATCTACGGCGGCATCACCGAGACCGACATGGATCTCGCCCATATCTGGTACCCGTCGCACGGATATCACGGTGATCGCGGGCTGGTCGTCGGCTACTACAACACCGGCGCGAACGCCACCAAGTACGGAGCGCTCAGCCCGGCTGATCGCGCGGCGCGGGCGGTCGCCCAGGGCGTCAAGATCCACGGCGAGAAGTACCGCAGCGAGCTGGCCCATTCGTTCTCGATGGCCTGGCACCTCACCCCGCACCTCGAGGGCGGATGGACCAGTCCGCCCTACGGCACGCCGGCCTACGACCTGCTGCAACAGCCGGCCGGACACGTCTACTTCGCCGGCGACTGGCTCAGCGAGATGGTCGCCTGGCAGCACGGCGCGTTCTGGTCGGCCCGCAATACGGTGACCTCGCTGCACAGCCGCGTCATGTCGCACTGAGGGCTGCGGCCGCGCCGGGTCGCACTAGGTTGTCTGCTCGATCCACTCGAACAACGTGCCCGGCGGTGATGATCCACCGCGGCGAGATGAGGGCGGCCGAGCAGGCGCTGTTGTAGTGGCTGCCGTCCGGGCGGGGGATGTTCGTCATGGTCAGCTTGGTGGCGAACCGGTACTGGCCGGGCAGCGCGGGCGTGCCGTGCGCGATGGCCTCGGCCCGACTCGCCGACAGCATCGAGGCTGCGACGAGCGCTATGACTAAAGCTAGGGACCAGCGACGCATTGATGCTCCTCTTTGACTGGACGGACCGCAGCAGCGTCGCAGCGTCCTTTCGGTCGGCGGAACGGCCGTTTGGGCGGTGGTCGCTGACCGAAAGGGCTGGGTTGGACGGTTACGGGCAGGTCTCAGCGAGCTTGACCACGCTGAACGTGATGAGCACGGTCGACCGTTCGACTCGTCGCCCGGCCGGCACGTTCTGGGCGCAGACCTTCCAGTCGCGGTCCAGAACTTGGTGGCGGCCTCGGCCGGTGGCATCCTTGGACGACGTGTAGAAGACGGGGTCGTGCGATACCCGCTGAACATCGTCCTGGGCGTCCTGCAGCACCTTGCCGACTTCGTTCGGCATCGTGAACGTCGCGCCGCTTTCAGCGCTGGTAGTCGGTGGCGTCTTCGTTGCCGGCGCCGGTGCCGTGCTGGACGCCGGGGTGCTTGGCGCCTGACTGCTGGTCTGCGGGGCGCTCGCCGACGGCTGGCCCGACGGTTGGGTCGGCGGCACGCTCGAGCTCGTCGTGCCGCTCTCTCGGCCCGCGCCCGACGCGCACCCGGCGAGCACGCCCAAGCTGAGCGTCAGGCCACCGAAGACTCGCAGACATCTGGACACCACGTGATCAGCCTGACACGCAATGTCGCCGAACGTCGAGGCATCCGCGCCCTGCGATCGGTGCTGTGTGTCCGGCAAGGGCCACGCGGCAGATCACATGATCAACTCGTCTTCTGCTGCGCGAGACCGCGCGAGACCGCGGCAAAACACGAGTTGATCGAGCTGGTCACGTAATTCGGCGTGCTGGGCCCTGAACGGGCGCAAGAGCTGTTGATCATGCAGTGGTCGGACGGCGACGACGACCGTGTTTCTGCTCAGCGAGAGCCGGGGACGAGGACGCTGCGGGCTTCGCGGACGAGGATGGCGGCGTTCGTGGTGGGGCCAGGGATGGTGCCCGGGATTGCGGTGACCGCACCGGCGCCGACCCGGAAGGTGGCCCGCCAGGTGACGGTGGCGGTGACCGTCATGTCGCCGGTCGTCGCATACGTGTGGCCGTAGTAGTCGGGACATTGCTTGTCCTTGCACGGGTCGCCGTGCGCGTCGTAGGCCTTGCCGGGCCCGTTGCTGGTATCGGACTTCTCATCGCCGAAGTTCCAGTCGACGTGGTCGATCTTGATGTCGATGCTGACCTGTTGTCCAAGGATCGCCACGGTGGGCAGGTTCCGCGCTGCTGCCGTGTCGACCCACATGATCGTTTGAATGTTGACCAGCGTGTTCTCGTGCGGCGCCAACCCGATCGCCGCAGGCGGGATCATGCGGCTGGCCTGTTCCCACACCATCTGCGGCGTCACCTGCGGCGGCCCGGCAACCGCCCGACACTCCGCGCCCGTGAGCGACCAGGTGCCATCGGCCTGCTTGACGACACGGACGAAGTTGCGGTGCGGCTTGCCTGTCGCCTGTGCAGTCTGATCGCAGCCAGCCTTGCCGGTGCTACAGCCCTGCGCGTCCAACGCCGCTGCCCGGTCGCCGAGAGCTTGCAGTCGTCCTCCGATGTCGGCGCCGCATCCCACGAGCCGCACGGATCCTGCCGGCTCGACGATGGCTCCAGCGCCGTGGCCGCCGGTCTTCGACGGCTTCGACCCGTGCCGGGCTGCCCCGCCGATCTCGACGCGGTTCGGCCGGTTACACCCTTCAAATCCTTGGTGCTTAGTGCAAGCCGGGGTACTCGGCACTGTCGGCTCAGCATCCGCCGCCTGCGCTGCCATCGTGAAGGCGGCCGCCATGACAACGGCGACGACAGCGCACCTCATTTCGAGACCGCCTCCTTCCAGTCCACGACAGTCCACCTAGCGCCGGTCCACCGGAGCCAGATCCGATATGTGATTTGTGGAATGGCGGGCGCACGGCTCTGGACGTGCCCTGCGCGATCAAGAGTCTCTAACGCACCGACGGTGACCGTCACGTCGTCGAGGGAAGTGGCGTTAGCGTGATGATCGGGCTGTTGCAGTGTCGACTCAAGGAACCCGACGCGACCGCCGCGGAAATGCCATCCTTCCGCCCGGGTGTCATCGAAATTGCCCTTTACGAATCGGGCGCAGTCTGTGCACGACGCGGCAAACGCTGCCTTGGCGAGTGACGAATCGGTCGTGGCGTAGCCCCAATCGAGGGTCTGCATCCAATACCGGGCGTAGGCGTCTGCGCCTGCGGGCAGGTTTCGGTTCAGCGAGGCCGGGAAGGTAGGGGGTTTTTCGCCGGGGCGGACGTTGGGGCCGGTCGATATGGGTGGTGTCGCGGTCGGGGCCGACGACGTCGAGTGGGTCGATGTGGGCGGCTTGTAGGTGCTGGTGGGCGGCGTGAAGGTGGGGTCGGCGTCGTCACTACTGCTGGTGCACCCCGTGACGATCACGGCGAGCGCAGCCAGCAACGACGCGGCGGCGCCTCGCCGCAAAGGCCCGAATTGGGTGACCACGAGCAGAGCGTACTTGAGCTCCGAGCGTTACCACGAGGCCGAAAACGCCGCTGTGGATAACTACCGGATCGGCCGGCAACCCCCGGAACGACACCCCGGAACGACGGGGCCACGGCCTCCCGAACGGACGTTCGAGGACGGTCCGCACGGAACGGTGACCTCACCCGCGCGGTGAAATCGACGGAAAGCGCACCGCGTGTCATTCAAACCAGGTGTAGTTACTCTCTTACTGTCCGTCCCGACCGCGCATCGAAGCGTACGGATACCAATGACCGGCCGGGTCGCGGAGGCGCCGATGTCCAATCCGACACGCACAGTGCTGGTTGGCGCTGTCGGACTGGCGACCGCCCTGATAGCTGTTACAGCGTGCACCACGAGCAGTGACAAGCGCGCTCCTCCGGACGGTTCGGGCCGTGGAGCTTGGCCGAGTGGTACGGCCGAGCACGTGTACCGGCCGTCGACGGACCCCCTCCCGCCGACGTCCGGATCGCCGGCGCCGCCCCCGGCGAACCTCGCCGAACCCCGGCGGGTTGCCATCGCGGCGGCGAGCGCTGTGTGCAATTTCGACTGGCGAGAGAAGCTCGCCGATCGCGTGTCCGCCGTACGCCGCTATGCCACACCTGCGTACGCCGAGGCGCTCCATCCGTCGGCCGGCGACGTCGCGAACTGGCAGCGCACCCAGCAGGATCGTGAGTCCGGCACCTGCGAAGGGGCGACGGCGACCGTCGTATCGACCGCGCCGAACTCCGCGACAGTGTTCTTCGAGCGCGTCCGGATGCAGCAGCGGCTGACGCTGCCGAAGAAGACGCCGACCACGCAGGCCTTCGAGGTCCTGTACCGGCTCGAGAAGCAGTACGACGGGCGCTGGCTCGTGGGCGCCGAGGGCGACGGTGGCTAGCCCTCGTGATCAAGCTCCTGTTCGGACTGCTGACCCTCGGCACGGTCGGCCTTCTCGTGGTGCCGGCGGTGCTCGGCGGTGCGTCCGGTGCCTCGGCGGTGGCCAATCCCAAGGCGGCCGGCGTGAACTGCACGGTGAGTGGAGTCGGCCCGGGGGTGGCGGCGACGGTCGCGGGCGTGGGCCTGTCGCCGGACCAGATGCACAACGCCCAGGTGATCGTCGCTGTCGTGAACGCCCGCAAGCTCGACCGCGAGGCGGCGCAGATCGCGCTGATGACCGCGATGCAGGAAAGCTCGCTCACCGTCCTCGATCACGGCGATGCCGCGGGACCCGACTCGCGCGGGCTCTTCCAGCAACGCGAGTCGTGGGGACCGCTGTCCGTTCGGCTCGACCCGGCCGCGTCAACTGGGCTCTTCCTCGACCGGCTGGTGAACGTCCCGGGCTGGGCGACCATGGATCCGGCGCTGGCCGCGCACGAGGTCCAGCGCAACGCGAACGCCGGCGACTACACCCGCTGGATCGAACTCTCGATCGCGCTAACCGATGCGCTGATCGCCAACGACCCGTCGCAGGTCACCTGCACAGGTGGCACGCTGCTGCCGGGCGCGACGCCGAGCGCGAAGGCGGCCGTCGCCCTCAAGGCGGCCGAGACGGCGCTGGGCAAGCCGTACTGCTTCGACGGCGGCGACTCGAACGGCCCGACGCACGGCGGTGGTGGCGACGGATGCTCGGACGGCACCATCGGCTACGACTGCTCCGGGCTCACCCTCTACTCCTGGGCGCAGGCCGGCGTGAACCTGCCGCACTACTCGGGCGACCAGTACAAGCTCGGCCGCAAGGTGCCGATCACCGCCGTGGCGCCGGGGGATCTGGTCTTCCTCTCGAACCCGAGCGAGGGCATCCACCACGTCGCGATGATCTGGTCCGTCGACGCCGGAACCAAGACCGGCTCCGGGCAGATCATCGAGGCGCAGGACTTCAACGTCCCCGTCCACGTCCGCAAGTGGAGGGGGGTCGATGAGTCAGAAGTCATGCCATATGCGGTCAGGCTGGCCGGTTGACGACTCATCCATCAAGATCAGCAACAACAACCCCCTAAGGAGGAGGTGGCCTCGATGAAGGTCCTCATGTCCGCAGTCGCACGTGTGTACGCGGCCGCTCCCGGCGACACGTCCACGTGTACGAAAAAGCCGGTAACGATCAACATCCTCGACGGTGCGGGTGCGCCCGGTCTGACCGCCTTGCAGCACCTGATCAACATCGTCGCGGTGATCGTGATCAGCCTGGCCGCGCTGTGCTGCCTCGGCGGCCTGTCGTGGATCCCGCTCGGCAAGACGATCGGGGTGCACGGATCGGGCCAGCACGGCAGGATCATGGTGGTCGGCGGCCTGGCCGTGGCGTTCATCGTCGGGCTGATCGCCGTGCTGATCAACCTGGCCTACAGCTGGGGCTCCGGAGTGACCTGCTGATGCCGCACTACCCGGGCCAGCAACCCCGACGATGGCCGTACGCCGTCCTGGCGGTGGTCGTCGCGGCGGGCGCTGGCCTGTTGGTCGGACGGGCGACCGCCGACGGTTCGACCGGCGCGGCGGCGACGACGAGCGGCGGCGGTACGACGTGCCCGGGCGGACGTGACGCGCCCGGGCGCAATGCCGCCGCAGTCTGCCTCGTCCAGGCCTACTTCGCCCTGGAGAACGTTGCCGCTGCCCAACGCGACTCGAAGCTCGCGAACCTGATTCGGTCAGACCAACTCGACGGGCAGCGAAAGGCGTACAAGGCGCTGGACGCGAAGGTGGCTACTGAATACACAGCCGTGGCGGCGACCAAGCTCCAGCCGTCGCAGACATTGCCCGACACCGACGCGTCGGGGCAGGCCTGGGTTGCGTTCGTTGACAACTACAAGGACGGCTCACCACCCCTGGCGCAGTGGTGGCTGACCTCGTTCGAACTGCACTGGCAGAACGGACGATGGTGGCTTGCTGGCCCCATAGGCACGCAGGTCAACGCGACGCCAACGACGGCGGCGGCGGCTCCCGCACCGGGCACCGGTTTCGGGCCGGGATGGGTGGCGGCCGGTGGCTCGTAGGGATCGTCGCCCCATGCCACGCACTCGGAAGCGAGCGGCGTGGATCGTCGTGTTGACCATCTTCGGGTTCCTCGTCGGGACCGCCGCGCTCGGCGCGCAGAATTCTGTAGGCGCAGACCCGTCGACGAACTGGCAGCTCACTCCGACGGCGGGTCTGCAGAACGCAACCGCCTCGGACGGCGTCAAGTACCCGTACTTGGTCATGCCGACCGGGGGGCGGTGGTACCTCGAATGCCCGATGAAAATCGAGCCTGCGTCGCGCCAGTTAGTGCCCTCCCTCAGTCTCAGCCTCGACCACGACCGCTGCGGCAATGACCAGGGCTCGGTGCACACCTACTCGGGCGCCAGCTGGAAGACGACCTCGCTCGCCTCGGTGAACGTCGATCCGGACGACCCGCGCTGCGGGCAACTCATCGCACACCGAGCCGATGCGGTCCCGCCGGATGCGGTGTCGCCGGTGTTCTGCAACGACCGGGTGCTGGTCTACCCGACGCTGAACAACACGCTCGCAAAACAGCTCTCGACGTGGTGGCCCGACAACGTGCTCGACACGTGCCCGCCGCCGATGCACTCCAGCCTGGCCTGCGGCAAGCTCGACGACGGCAAGGGCGACACCGTCGCCCTGCAGTGGTGGCACGGTGACCACAACGGCGGGGTCGATTGCGGTCACATTCCGGCCGACCATGTCCCGGTGTCCATCTCGGCTTGGGCCCAAGGCGACGCCGGTCGGCTCAAGCAGGCCTGCCAGCTGCTCAACAACTACTTCCTCGGCACCGCAACGCCGTTCATCCCTACGTTGGACATGCTCTCCGCCGATCGACAGGCGCTGCAGGAATCCGGTCCGGCCAAGAACCCGCCGTGGCAGCACGCCGTGCGCGGCAAGGACGTCAAGACCGCCACCGCATTCGACTGGAACCGAATCGCCGGCGCGGTCGGTGGCTGCCTGGTCGGCGGCGCCGGCGGCAGTTTGCTCGGTGGTCCGGTCGGCCTGGTGATCGGCTGCGCGGCGGGCGGCATCGCCGGAGTGGCCGCCGCGAACTGGCTGGAGGGCAAGGACTGCACGCTCACCAGCTGGCATTGCATCGTCAACGCCGTCTCGCGGTGGATGGCCAACGGGCTGGTCGACGAGCTGAAGTTCGCGCTGAACCAGCTCGTGCACGGGCTCAATCCGACCACGCTCTTCGGCACCGACATCTTCATCCGATTGTGGTTGGTGCTGACCCTGATCTCGGCGTTGCTCGCGATGCTCTACGCGTTGCTGTCGCTCGGCGTGTCGATGGCGGTGCTGCGTCCGTCGATCGCTATGACGACGGTGCGCAACATTGCCATCTGGGGATGGGGGTTGGCGGTCGCCGTGCCCTTCGTGAAGCTGGTCCTCGCCGCCGTGGACGGGCTGACAACTGCGATCACGACGGTCGGCGCGGGGTCGTCGTGGTCGGACCTGGCCGCGCGGTTCCAATCCGTCCTGGGCGCGTCGCTCGGGGCGGCGGTGCCGTCGAGCTCGGACGTGACGGTGAGCATCCTGCTGTTCCTGATGTTGATCGTTGGCGGGGTCGCGGCGCTGTTCCTCGCGGCGTACGCGTTGGGACGTTCGGCGGGGATCGCCCTGGCCACGCTGGGCATTCCGATCGCGATGGCCGGACTCGTCGGGCCGCCGGCGCTGCGCCGCGGTCCGCAGGTGACGCTGGCCATGCTGTTCGGGCTGATCATGTTCAAGCCGCTGGTCGCGGTGGTGTTCCTGCTCGGCATCGGGCTGATGGGCACCGGCGCGTCCATGGCGGCGTTCATGATCGGCGTCCTGTGCGTGCTCGGCGCCGCGTTCGCGCCGTGGAAAATCATCCGGCTGTTCGGCGCGGGCATCGACCACGTCGCGCACGGCGCGGCCGGGCACACCGCGGTGGTCGCGGGTGCGGCGGCGGTCGGTGGCAGCGCCGGCGCGCTGTACCAGCAGTCGCGCGGCATGTGGCGCTCCGGTGGCGGTGGCCCGGCGCAGACGGGCGCGGCCGCGGTCGGCGCCGCCGCCCCGTCCGGCGCCGGCTCCGGTGGCCGGCATGCCGCCGTTGCCGGCGCGGTGCGCGGGGCGCCGCTACGGGCCGCCCAGCCCGCGACGGCAGCAGCCGGAGTCGCGGGGAACGGGAACGGGCACCGCCCGGCGCCGCCGCCCCCCGCATCCGGATCGCCACGTACCGCGCAGTCGCCGACACCGGCGCCGGCCAGCCCGGCGCCCCCGCCGGCAACGGCGCCGTCACGCACCACCGCCGCCGACGTGGTGGCTCGCCATCGAGGAGCCGACTCATGACCGCATCGCGCGAGCGCACCTACACGTTCGGACCCCGCGAGCCGGGCGGGCTGATTCTTGGCCAGTCCGGCGGCCAGCTGCTGCTGATCGCGGCCGTGCTCGGGATGTTCCTGGCCGTCCTCACCCCCGGCATGTCGTGGGCGGCCCGCCTGGTCACGCTCGCATTGATGGGGTTGCTACTCATGTTCGGCTGGATGCCGGTCTACCTCGGGTTGCCGCCCATCCACTGGACCCGCCTTTATGTCTCCCTGAGATTGCAGCGCTGGACCAAGCAGGAGACCTACCGAGGAGGACTGTTCCGGATGCGCAGCGATGAGTGGGAGGTTCCCGCGGCCCGGCTCCCCGGGTTGCTCGGCGCGACGAGGTGGCTGGAGCTGGCCACCGGACCGTCGAGCCCGCCGATCGGCTTGTGGCACGACTTCCGCGAGCACACATATACAGCCGTGCTGGTCTTAGAGGGCAGCTCGTTCCATCTGCTCGAGACGGAGGAGCAGGAGCGACGTGAGACCGCGTACGGCCGGATGCTCGCCGCGCTGTGCGACTCGACCCGGCACATCAAGCGGCTGCAGATTCTCGAACGGACGGTGCCCGACACCGGCGACACCCTGCACCGCGACTACACCAACCGGGCCACGCACTTCGCCCGTCCGGACCTGCCGCCACCCCCGGACGCTGCGATCGAGTCGTACGAGGCGGTGATCGCCGCCGCCGGGCCAGTGGGTCAGCGGCACGAAACGTACGTCGCCGTATGTTTGGACGCCAAGGCGGCCGCGCGCGACATCGCCCGGGCAGGCGGCGGCGATCGGGGCGCAGCGGCCGTGGTCGACCGCGAGATGCGCAGGCTGGCTGCCGACTTCACCGCGGCCGGCGTCAAGGTGCAGGGCTACGCCCCGCCGCGGCAACTGGCCTACATCCTGCGAACTGCGTTCGACCCGTCGGCCACGCCGCTGGTCGACCAGCGCGGCGGCGCGGTGTCCGACGTCCCGGGCGGATCACCCGGCCTACCGTCCGGCGTCGACCCTCGCCAGGCCGGACCGGCGCACGCCAAGTCGCTCTGGTCGTCGTACCGCACCGACTCGGGGTGGCACCGCGGTTTCTGGGTCGCCGAGTGGCCGCGCAAGGCGGCACCGTCGGCGTTCCTGACCCCGTTGCTGCTGTTCTGCCGCTACCGCCGGGCGATCTCGCTGACGTTCGAGCCGCGATCGACGCGGGTATCGGCCAGACGGCTGGACAAGAAGGCGGACAAGAACGAGGGCGAGGAAGGTCTGCGCTCGTGGTTGCGGCTGCGGCGCAAGCGGCGCTCCGCGATAACGAAGACGCACCTCGAACGACGTGAAGAGGCGTTGCTCAACGGCGAGGGGATGCTGTCGGTGCGGGCGTTCGTCGTCGTGACCGCAACCGATCCGGACGAGCTCGACAGCGCCGAACACGACGTGATGAGCCTGGCCCAGCAGTCCCAACTCGAACTGCAGCCGATGTACAACGCCCACGACCAGGCGTTCGCGGTG
Source organism: Jatrophihabitantaceae bacterium (assembly GCA_036502575.1). Taxonomy (GTDB): domain Bacteria; phylum Actinomycetota; class Actinomycetes; order Mycobacteriales; family Jatrophihabitantaceae; genus DASXRA01. Next base: position 70,074 of record DASXYL010000001.1, read on the forward strand.
GCCGCCGTGCCCATGGCGAGGTCGCTGTGAGTAAGCGGCAGGAGCAGGAGCCGGGCGCGCATCCGGACTGGGTGTCCGACGACGACAAGACCCTGCGCCGCAACCAGCGTCACCTGCGCCGCGAGTCGGTGCGCAACCTGGCCGACCTGACCAAGGGCACCCGCTTCCTCGGCTACGGCCCACCCGGTCCGGCCGGCGGCGTCGTCTGGCTCCGGGAGAAGCGTCCCTCGCTGGACGAGACGACCGACCAGCTCGCCGGCACGTACCCGTTCGTCGCCGGCTCAGGGCTGCCCTACTTCGGGCAGTATCACGGCGTCAATCGGCTGAGTGGCAGCGCCTGGGGATGGGACGGCCAGGTCGCCTACGCGCAGGGCATCGTGTCGAACCCGGCGATGGTCATCTACGGCGTGATCGGCTCGGGCAAGTCGATGGGCGCCAAGTCGATCCTGTGGCGGGGCATGCCGTTCGGGCGCAAGTGGGCGGTGCCGGGCGACATCCGCGGCGAGTACGGACGATTGTGCCGGGCCGCCGGGGGTGAGCCGATCGTGCTCGGCCCGGGCTCGCCGATGCGGTTCTCACCGCTGGCCACGCCGGGCCGACCGACCGGCGTCCACGAAGGATTCTGGCGCGAGACGATCGCCAACCACCGCGCCACCACGCTGTCGTCGCTGGCCAAGGCCGCGTTGCAGCGCGAGCTGTCCCCGTCGGAGAAGACCGCGCTCGACCTGGCCCTGCGCTCGGCGGTGCACGACGACGGCGATTCGTCACGGTGGAAGCAGCCAACGCTCGGCGACATCTGCACCTGGCTGCTCGACCCGCCGCGCGACGTGCTCACCCGCGAGCTGATCCCGAACGTGCCCCGCTTCGTCGACGAGACCTACGACCTGGCACTGACGATGCGGCTGCTCGTTCGCGGCGTGTTCGCCGGTGTGCTCGACGTCGACACCGACAAGACCATCGACACCAGCAGCCCGGCCGTCGTCGTCGACCTGTCACGACTGCAGCTCGACGACGCGTCACTGGCCCTCGTCGTGACGTGCACGCAGTCGGCGATCGAGCTCGGCGTCCAGTTCGATGAGGCCGTGTGGACGATCTGCTACGACGAGGTCTGGCGCTACATGCGCTTCTACGGCTTGGTCGGCCGGCTGGCCAACCGGATCAAGGTGGTGCGTGACCTGGTCGGCGGCATCCCGCTGCTGATCGCGCACCGGCCGTCGGACTGGCAGACCGGCGACCCCCGCCTGGACTCCATCGCCGAGGGCATGCTCAAGGACATCGACGTGCACGTGCTGCACCGGCAGTCGGCGATCGAAGGCGGGGCCGCCGGGCGGATGCTGTCGCTCACGTCGACGGTTGTCGACATGCTCACCGCCCTGGACCAGGGCAGTGCCATCTGGCGCATCGTCGACCGTAAGGGCGTCAGCCACCACCTCGTCGTCGATCACGTCATCGACGCGAACGGTGCCGAGTGGCCGATCATGCAGACCGACTCCGCGCTGGTCGACGACTACCGGCAGATCGCCGACGCCGGCCGGCAGATGACCACGTTGCTGGACAAGCAGCGCCAAGCCCCGGTGACCATAGGAGCATCCTCTTGACCATGACCAGCGAGGACCAGCAGGCCACCGGCTCCGGGGAGGAGCTGCCGCCCGTGCCGCCGGCCCAAGTGGGTCCGCCCCGACCAGCGTTTCCGGCGCACGCGGCACCGGACCCGCTGCGGGCCCCCGCCGCGCCACCGGCCCCTGCCGCGGCGGCCGTGCCGCCAGCCCCTGCCGCGGCGGCGGCCCAGCCGCCGGGCGTCGGGCACGGCGCCCGGCCCGTCCCGGTGTCCAATGCGGCCGCGCCGTTCTCGATCGTCGAGCCGGCCGGTGGACGCGATCAGCTGTCTGCGCTCGGGCCTCGCGAGCCGATCGGGCCGCTGCCCGACGACCACCACCTCGTGCTCGACATCGCGCGGCGGCAACTGCGGCGGGGGGCGCTGGTGCCGGTGGTCGGCTGGGAGGGCGGCATCGGCCGGACGACGATCACCCGGGCGCTGGCCGGTGCGTTTCGGCGCGTGCGGGGCGAGGACCCGGTGACCGTCGACGCCGTCCCGATGTGGGGCGCGCTGTCCGGGGCCGCGGATCAGCCCGGCGAGTACTGCGCCGCCGACCTGGCGACGATGTCGTGGCCCATCCCGCCGACGGTCATGCCCCGGCTGCTGACCACGGTGGACGGACTGCCGACGCTGGCCGGTCCGTCGCCGAGCCGTGGTGTGCTGAGCGAGCCGCGGACGATGCTCACCGCGATCGACCGGATGGCCAAGCTGGCCCGGCTGACGTTCATCGACACCGTGGCCGACATCGCCGGTTCGCCCACGCGCGACCTGATCCGCAACCCGAACTCCGCCGTCGTCTGGGTCGCGTCGGCGACGCGCACCGGCCTGTGGGGCGTCGCCGAGGCGCTCACCTACTACCACGCGATCGGCGCCGAGAACGTCGCCCGGCGTTCGGTGGTGGCGATCGTCGGCAGCCGCCGGCACTGGCCGGCCGACGCCGCGGCGGCCGAGGCGCAGCTCACCGGACTCGGCATCGAGACGGTGCGCGTCCCGCACAGCTCCAAGCCGCTGACCGACTCGAAGTGCCGGCCGAGCGTCGAGCGGCTGCTGGCAGCGGTCGTCCTGCGATCGAGCTGAGCCCTCGATGCCCCGACCCAAGCAGCCCCCGGCGCTGCGGCCCAACGACCTGGCGGTGATCGGCGTCGGGCTGACGATCTTCGGGCTGGCGTTGGGCGGCCTGGTCGGGGTTGGTCTGGCGTCGGTGCTCTTCGGGGACGGGTGGGCGTGGCCGGCCGGCGTATCCGGTGCGGCGAGCGAGCTCGGCGGGTTGCTGACCGGACGCCCGGGGCACGGCCTGGAGGTCGACGTCGCCCGCCGGCTGCCGGGCCATGTCGCGCTGTGGGTCGTTGTCGTGCTGGTCGAACTCCTCGTGCTGGCCGCCGGGATTCTGTTCGCACGCTGGGCCGGTCAGGTGGTGCGTCCGGCATCGGACTGGCCCGGTGCGTCCGGCGCGTCCCGGCTGGCGTCGAAGGAGGAGGTCGCGGCCGCGCTCGGACGGCGCCGCCACCCGTTGCGCCGCGCCGCCGGCGCCGTGCTGCGCAAGGTCGCCCCGCAGATTCCGGCGGCGGCCGCACCGGCGGGCTGGCCCCTCGGCCGGGCGCACCGGATCGACCTGTGGGTGCCCTACGACCAGACGGTGGGCGTCATCGGCCCGGCGACGTCCGGCAAGACGCTCGACGTGGTGGCCCACGCCGTGCTGGCCGCGCCGGGCGCGGTCGTGCAGCTGGCGGCCAAACCGGACGACGTGCTGCTCACACTGGCCCGCCGGGGCGAGCCGGTGGCCGTCTTCGATCCGCTCGGCCGGCTGCCCGGACTGCCGCCCCTCGCCTGGGATCCGCTGCACGGCTGCGTCGGCTCGACCGTCGCCACCCGGCGGGCGAAGGCGTTCACCGCCGGCACCGTGCTGGGCGCCGCATCCGACGGCGGTAACGACGCCGTCGCCCGGGCGAACGCGGCCGAGGCGGCGAAGGTGTTGCAGTGTTACCTGCACGCCGCGGCGTTGACCGGACGCACGATCGACCACGTGCTGTCCTGGGTGGCCGACCCGGTGGCCGGCGACGTGCCCGAGACGATCCTGCGCGAACACCCGCACGCCGAGTCCCACTGGGCCGACCTGCTGCGCAACGCACTGCGCGAACCGCCAACCGCCGCGTTGCAACAAGCGATGGATGCCTTGCTGCACAAGGAGATTGCCCAGCGCTGCCTGCCCAGCGCGGGGCATCCTGCGACCGACGTCGCGGACCTGCTCGCGCGCGGCGGCACGATCTACCTGCTGGGTTCGGACGATCCGGTGGTGTCGGTGTCGCCGCTGCTCACCGCCGTCGCCGACGACCTGCTCGACCTCGCCCCGCCCGGCACGGTCGCCGTCCTCGACGACCTGCCGTCGGTACCCGTCCCCACGCTCCCGCCCGGCGTCGTGTGGACGGCGCCGTCCCGGCAACGCCTCGCCACCTGCTACGGCGACGACACAGCGCGGGCGATCGTCAACGGCACCGCAGTGTTGGTGTACCTCGGCGGGGCGGCCACCAAGGAGCTGACCAAGCTCGGCGTCGACCGTCCGCTGCGGCCCGGTGAGGCGCTGGTGGTCGCCGGAGCCGGAGCGCCGTCCATCGTCGCGCTGCGGCGCGTCGTGGCCGGCAAGCCGGGCGCCGAGCTGCTCGCCGACCTCGAGGGGGCGCGGGCGCGAGCGACGGCCAGCCCCGAGACGTCCTGGCACGCGCGTCGGGATCCGGCCCGGTCGGCCCTCGCCGCCGCGCACGAACGCGGGCTGCACGCGGACACCTGGCGGCAACCGTGAGCGAGACTGGCGGCATGGACGAGCGCGAGCAGGCCGAGCAGCGCCACGGCATGGCCACGCCCCGGCACCGGCCCGACATCGTTCCGGGCAACGAGAACACCGCGGGCCAGTCGACCCTGGCGGCGTTCCAGCGCTCGCGCACGCTCTATCCGGGCCGGATGAGCCCCGAACAGCGTGACCTGCGCGAGCAGTCCCGGGCCGAGCGGCGCAGCGGCAAGGTGCTCGATCGGTTGGTCCGGGTCGGCGTCCGGACGCTGCACGATCGGCGGCTGCCGCACTCGGCCGGACAGCTCGACCACGTGGTCGTCGCCGGCTCCGGTCTCTACCTGGTGAACGTTGTCGCGATCACCAGCCGGCGTCCGTTCCAGTGGCTCGGGGGCAAGCCGTGCGTCGCCGGGCAGACGCTGACCGGGCTGGCCGACTTCACGGTCGCCGCCGCCGACGAGATCGCGACCACCGTCGCCCACGACTTCGACCCGGGCTGGACGATCGCCGTCTTCCCGATGCTCGCCGTCGTCGGTGAGAAGTTCGGCCTGCACGTGGACGACGGCGTCGAGCTGGTCGGCCTCGATCGGTTGGCCGAGCGGGTCATGTACCGGCAGTCGCTGCTCGACCCGGTCGAGATCGCCCTCGTGGGCGACGCCGCCGCCCGGGCCTGCCCACCCGCGAGCTGAGCCGCGCGTCAGGTGACGCGGAGCAGCCCGACCCGGGTGATGGTCAGATCATGCGGCTCGGCCATGTTCGAGCTGCCGCAGCCGAGGTCGCGCGAGGCGAAGGTGAACACCGGGTAGGTGCCCGGCGTCGTCGGGGTCACGCGGGCGCTGAGCGAGGTGTAGGTGAACGACGTGACCGAGTCGAGCTCGTTGGCGACGCGCTGGACCGCGGTCGGCGGCAGCCGGTCCTCGCTCGGCCCGACCTCGGGCGTCGTGCCCGGCCGGCCCACCACCACCATCTGCGAGATCACCCCGCCGACGCCCTCGGGAACGACGACCGTCACCGTGACCGCGTGGCCGGGCCGGCCCGCGGCCAGCACGCTGCCCGGCCCGGATCGGGCGGTGGCGGTCGCCTGCGATCCGGCGAACAGGCCGGCGGAGAGCAGCACGCCGGTGGAGCAGAGGATGCCGACTCCGCGCATGGCGGGCCTCCTGACGGGCGGATGTGTCTATCAGACGTCACGGGCCCGGCCGGGGCAAGGTTCAACCCCAGTCAGGATGCCACCACGGCGTTGCGCCGGTGGGCCTGCGGGCTCGCACCGTACCGTCGCTTGAACGCCGTACTGAACGTGAACGGGCTGGTGTAGCCGACCTGGCGGGCGACGGCGCCCACGGTGGCGTCCGGGTCGAGCAACAGGTCGGCGGCGAGCGCGAGCCGCCAGCCGGTGAGGAACGCCATCGGCGGCTCACCGACCAGGTCGGCGAACCGCCGGGCCAGCGCCGCCCGGGACACGCCCACCTCGCCGGCGAGCGAGCCGACCGTCCACGGATGGGCCGGGTTGTTGTGCAGCAGCCGTAGCGCCTGTCCGGCGACCGGGTCGGTGTGCGCGCTGTACCAGCTCGGGGCGCGTGCCTCGGGTCGGGCGAACCAGGCGCGCAGCACGGCGACGACGAGCAGGTCGAGCAGCCGATCGAGCACTGCCTCCTGCCCGAAGTCGTCCTTGCCGATCTCGGCGGCGAGCAGCGGGATCACCGGGCAGTCCCACTCGCCGTCGCGCAGCACGACCAGTTGCGGCAGCGCGTCGACCAGCCGGCGGCTGATCTCGCCGGCGCCCTCGTAGGTGCCGGTGAGCAGCACCGTGCCGCCGTCCGGGTTGTTGCCCCACGTGCGCACGCCCTGGCTCATCGACTCGGCCACGTTCACGCCGTCCGGCGTCGTGCAGATCTGGCCGGGATGGATGACCACCTGCGGCTCGGTGGTCGGCGAATCGGCGACCGTGTAGTGCTCGGGCCCGCGGATCACGGCGACGTCGCCCGCGTGCAGTTCGACCGGCGACTCGTCGTCGTGCGCTACCCAGGCGGTGCCCCGCACGACGGCCATCACCGTCAGCGGCGCCTCGTCCCGGATGCGCAGCGACCACGGCGGATCCAGCACCGAACGGAGCAGGAACGCGCCCCGAGCGCGGGGGCCGTTGAGGAAGCCGACCAGTGCGTCCATGCCAGCAGTGTAGACGCAGACGAATGTATCCGAGCGAATCAGCTATGGAGCGTCTCGCCGACCCGGGCTTGACTGGCAGCCATGACACGACCCATCCCCGGTTTTGGTCACCCGCCGTCGTATGGACGGCTGGGTGACCAAAACCGGAACAACGGGAGGTATTCGATGATCGACAACTACGCACGTGGCCTGACCGTGACCGCCGCGATCGGCGCCGGCCTCGCCGGCGGCGTGTACCTCGCCTTCTCCACGTTCGTCATGCCGGGGCTGCGCAAGCTGCCGCACTCGCAGGCGATCAGCTCCATGAACGCCATCAACAAGGCGGCGCCGAGCAACCCGCTGCTCATGTTGGTGCTGTTCGGCACCGGCATCGTGTGTGTGCTGCTCATGATCTCGGGGTTCCAGCATCGCGGCGACCCGGCGGCGGTGTGGCAGATCGTCGGCGCCGCGCTCTACCTCGTCAGCGTGCTGATCCTGGTGGCCTACCACGTCCCGCACAACGATCAGCTGATGAAGGTCGACCCGAACGGTGCGGGCGCCGGCTCCACCTGGTCGCACTTCTACCCGGCCTGGATGGCCTGGAACCACGTCCGAACGCTGGCCGCGGCCGGCGGCGCGGTCAGCCTCGTCCTCGCCCTGCGCGCCGGCTGATCAGGGCACCGGCAACCTGGCCTCGGCGTGACGGGCCACCAACGCGATCGCGGCGGCGGCCGCGGCGAAGCCGGCGATGGTCGTGAGCGCGATGGGCAGACTGAAGCTGTCGGCGAGGAAACCGATGATGGGCGGCCCGGCGAGGAATCCGGTGTAGCCGATCGTCGAGGCGACGGCCACCCCCTGCGATCCGGCCAGCGCGCCGGCTTCGCCGATCGCCGCGGGGAAGACGTTCGCCAGCCCGAGCCCGACCAGGACGAAGCCGATCACCGCCAGCCCCAGTACGGGCGCTAACGCCGCGAGCAGCATCCCGCCGGCCGCGGTCAGCCCGCCCGCCGCGAGCACTCGCGTACGTCCCAGGCGATCGAGCGTCCAGGTACCGGACAGCCGCCCGGCCAGCATCGCGACGGAGAAGCTCGCGTAGCCCGCCGCCGCGAACCCAGCGCTCGTGTGCAGGTCGCTGCGCAGGTGCAGCGCGGCCCAGTCGGCCAGCGCGCCCTCGCCGTAGGCGGTGCACATCGCGATCACGCCGAACAGCAGCACCAACGACCGCGTTCCGCGCCGCGGGCGGACCGGCGCGGGCGCCACGGCGGACGCGTTGTGCCGCGGCTCGGCGGTGCGCAGCAGCGCGACACCGATCCGCAGGGTCACGACCAGGCCGAGCGTGCCGACAAGGGTCAGGTGCCAGGCCGGGCTCAGCGCCTCAGCCAGCACGCCACCGGCCACCGCTCCGAGCAGTCCGCCGAAGCTGTAGGCGGCGTGAAAGCTCGGCATGATCGGCCGGGCGATGCGCGCCGTAAGATCTACAGCCACGCTGTTCATCGCCACATTCATTCCACCGAAGCCGACGCCGAAGGCGAACAGCGACGCGGTGAGCACGAGGACGGATCGGGTCAACGCCGGCAACATGATCGTGAGCGAGAGCAGCACGCCCATGGCCACCGACATCTGCTCGCTACCGAACCGACGGCACAGCCGGCCGGTGACGATCATCGTCACGACCGCACCGCCCGAGACTCCGAGCAGGGCCAGACCCAGGCTGCTGGCCGATGCGCCGACCTGGGCCTTGATGTCCGGGACGCGCACGACCCAGCTCGCGAAGACGAACCCGTCCAGGACGAAGAGGACGGTGACCAGAAACCGCAGGCGGCGCAAGGTCAGCGCCCCTGAGCCGGCCGTCCCGTCCATAGTTCGCACAAGGCCAAATTAGCCACAGATGATTCCGGGCGGCGTGTGTCGGGTATCCGGGTCCGAACGTGGTCGGCTATTGACGGGCCGGTCATCTGGTAGTTACGTGCGTTCGCGACGGCAGGGGGAATCGACGAGGTAGGTGCGACACATGAGAAGAGCCTGGTTCGTGCTGGCGGCTGTCGCCGCGCTCGTGCTCTATCCGGTGACCGCGAACGCGGAGGCCGGCCGCTCGGTCGCGACGTATCACGGGCTGACCTCGGCCCAGCGGTCCGACCTGCGCGACATCGCGCGCGACACGTGGAAGTTCTACAGCGTCGCTGTCGACCCAGCGACGCATCTGCCGCTGGACAACATCACGTTCGCGGGCGGGGTGGCGACACCGACCGGGTACGGGCGCTACACGTCGGCGTCCAACGTCGGCATGTATCTCTGGGCGGTGGTGGCGGCGAACGACCTCGGCCTGCTCAGCCGAGCCCAGGCGCGCGACCGCATCCGAGCCACGCTCACCGAGGTGTCGCATCTCCAGCGCGACCACGGATTCCTCTACCAGTGGTACGACACCACGACGGGTCACGTCCTCAAGAATCCCGGCGACGTCGACTGCACCACCGAGACGACGCCGACGTTCGACAACTGCTACTTCATCTCCAACGTCGACAACGGTTGGTACGCGTCCGGGCTGATCGTCACCCGGCAGGCCCTGCCCGAGCTGCGCGGGCTCGTCGACGGGCTCGTCGCGCCGATGAACTTCGGGCTGTTCTACGACGGCCGGGCCCAGACGCACTGCAACGTCAACCCGGCTATCCCGGGCAACCAGCCGACCGGGCAGATGTTCGGCGGCTACTACGTCGGCTTGCCGGTCGACCAGGGCGACAACTGGACGCACTACTACCACAACGGCGCGTTCTACAGCGATCCGCGGATCTCGGCCTACCTAGGCCTCGGCCTGCACCAGATGCCCGGTGACGTGTGGTGGCGCAGTTGGCGCGAGCTGCCTCCGCCCGCGCCGTTCGCCGACTGCGCTAGTACCGACCCGGACTTCTCCTGGCAGGGCCAGTGGCCGATGGCCGGCTCGTGGCAGACGTACACGGATCCGCAGTCGGGTCGGAAGTTCCCGGTGTGGGAAGGGCACTACACCTACCCGGGCTCGAACCTGACGTTCGTCCCGACGTTCGCCGGCGGCCTGTTCGAGGGCCTCATGGCCAACCAGGTCGTGCCCGAGACGTCGTGGGGCCCACACAGCTTCGGCCTCGCCGACGCGCGCACGGCGCAGGTGCAGATCAAGTACTCAACCGAGCAGCTGCAGCTGCCGGTCTGGGGCATGTCGCCGTCCAGCACGGCTGACGATACGGGCGGGTACGGCGGCTTCGGGGTGGCGGGTTCGACGTTCCCGTACTTCGGCACCGGCGCGGACGCGTCGCATCCCAACCAAGGCCTGTCCCAGTGCCACGACTGCGCGACTGAGGACGTGGTGACGCCGCACGCGTCGTTCATCGCCCTGGACGTGGTGCCGCAGCAGGCCTACGCCAACATCGTCGCGTTGCGCTCGCACTACCCCGGCGTCTACGGGGCGACCGGCTTCTTCGACGCGGTCAACCCGACGACCGGCGCAGTGGGCCATCGTCAGCTTGTGCTCGACCAGTCGATGATCATGGCGGCGCTGGACAACGCGTTGAACGACCGTGGCCTGCAACGGCACTTCGCGAACGACCCGGTGTCGCGGGCGGCCCGCACCTACCTCGGCCTCGAGAACATGTCGCTCGGGTAGTTCCGGCCCACCTCGGCCCGGGCGTGATCACCGTCGTGCCGGTCACGTCCAACGTCGAGCGCGTGTACCCGTTCCAGGTCCTGCTGCCAGCCGGGCAATCCGGGCTGGACAAGGACTCGAAAGCCCAGGCCGAACAGGTGCGTTCCATCTCGGTCGAACGGCTCGCTCACCGGATCGGTGAGCTCGCGCCGTCGCTGGTCGACCGGCGTCGACGACGCACTGCGCCTGCATCTAGCACTGTGACGGAGCAGCCGTTGGAGGACGCCGCGACAGTGCGGGATGCTGGGGTCATGCGCATCGGAGCGGTGTTCCCGCACACGGAGATCGGTAGCGACCCCGGGGCGATCCGCGCCTGGGCCCAGGCCGTCGAGGAGCTGGGTTACCGGCACATCCAGGCGTTCGACCACGTGCTCGGGGCCGGGGTGGACACTCGACCGGGGTGGACCAGATACACCAGCGACGAGATGTTCCACGAGGTCTTCGTGCTCTTCGGCTACCTGGCCGCGATCACCGAATCGCTCGAACTCGCCACCGGCGTGCTGGTCCTGCCGCAGCGCCAGACGGCGCTGGTCGCCAAGCAGGCGGCCGAGGTCGACGTGCTCAGCGGCGGCCGGATGCGCCTCGGCGTCGGCGTCGGCTGGAACGACGTCGAGTACGAGGCCCTTGGCGAGTCGTTCGGCAACCGGGGACGCCGGATCGACGAGCAGATCGAGGTGCTGCGGGCCTTGTGGGCGCAGCCGACCGTCACCTACTCCGGGCGGTGGCACCACATCGACAACGCCGGCATCAATCCGCTTCCGGTGCGCCGCCGCATCCCGGTGTGGATCGGCGGGACGTCCGAGGCCGCGCTGCGTCGGGCGGGCACCATCGGTGACGGCTGGCTGCCGCAGCGGGCCCCGGACGACGAGGCGCGCCGCATGGTCGAGCGGGTGCGCGAGCATGCCCGGGCGGCCGGGCGGGCAACCGACGAGATCGGCTTCGAGGCCCGGCTGACGTCGGCGCAGGTGCCACGACCGGGCTGGGCGGAGTTCGCTACCGGATGGCGCGAGCTCGGCGCGACCCACCTGTGCGTCAACACGATGGGCTCGGGGCTGACGTCGCCCGACGAGCACGTCGCCGTGCTAGGCGAGGTGATCAAGGCGCTCGGCTAGCCGGCCGCCTCGGTCCGGGACTCGGCGCTCTCCAGCTCGTCGACCAGTCGCGACAAGGCCGGCAACGCGGCGAGCAGCGCGGTGCGATCGGCGACCGCCAGCCGGTCGAGGGCGGCCTCGAAGCGGCGCTCGTGGGCCCGGCGCCACTCGCTGAGCATCCGCCGTCCCTGGTCGGTCAGGTCGAGTCGTACCGCGCGACGGTCGGCGGGATCGGGCGCGCGGGTGACCAGCCCGGCGACGACCAGCTGCTGGATGAGGACGCTGACGGTGTTGTTCGCGAGCCGATGCCGCTCGGCCAGGTCGTTGACGCGCAGGCCGGGCTCGGCGTGCAGCCGTTGCAGGATCTCGATCTGGGCCATGGGCAGCTTCTCCCACGGATAGTCGCTGCGGATGCTGGCCCGAAGCACGCGGCGCAGCCGGGTGACGATGTCGGTGAGCACCCAGGCGTCGATTGCTATTCGCTTCCGCGGCACCCGGTCATATTACCTCGGTCCTATGATAGTTCTGTGTCAGAAGTAATTCGGCGGTTCGGCGTCGAGCCTCGACGTCCGGCCGGCGTGCGCGATCACCGGTACGCACCCTGGCTCGCAGTGTCGGCGGTCTGCGTGGGCGCGTTCATCGGACAGCTCGACGCCAGCATCGTCACCGTCGCGCTACCGAGCATCCGCGACGATCTGCACGTCTCGCTGGGCGCAGTCGAATGGGTGTCGCTCGCCTACCTGCTCGTGCTGATGGGTACCGTCTCGGCGGTTGGCCGGCTGGCCGACATGCTCGGCCGCAAGCTGCTCTACGTCTACGGCTTCGCGGTGTTCACCGCTGCCTCGCTGGGCTGCGGGCTGGCGCCGACGCTCGCCGTGCTGATCGGCCTGCGCGTCGTGCAAGGCGTCGGCGCCGCGATGCTGCAGGCGAACAGCGTGGCGCTGATCCGCACCACCGTTCGGGACGAGCGCCTCCGGCTCGCGATCGGCCTGCAGGGCGCCGCGCAGGCGATCGGGCTCGCGCTCGGGCCGGCGGTCGGTGGCTTGCTGGTCGGCGCGGGTGGCTGGCGCTGGATCTTCTACGTCAACGTGCCGGTGGGCGTCATCGGCATCGGGTTGGGGCTACTGCTCCTGCCGCGCACTCGGGCCCGGGCTCCGGTGACCCGGTTCGACTGGCCCGGGTTGGCAACGCTGCTGCCCGCGTCCGGCATGCTGTTGCTGGCGTTGTCGCTGCTCGGCCGAAGCGGCCCGTCCGCAATAGCGCTCGGGGCCACATCGGCGCTGCTGTGGACGGTGTTCGTGCTGGTCGAGCGACGCGCAGTCGTCTCGCTCGTCGACCTGCGGCTGCTGCGGTCGCGGGTCGTCGCGACCGGGCTGGCCAGTGGGCTGCTCGCCTACCTGGTGCTGTTCGGCGTGCTGTTCGCGACGCCCCTGCACCTGCAGTCGGTGTTCGCCGAGTCGCCCGAGATGGCCGGCCTCACCCTGGCCGCGTTGCCGGTGGCGCTCGGCGTGGTGGCGCCGCTCGCCGGACGGCTGCGTTCCGCGTGGGCGGCCGTCTGCGGTGTCGCCCTCACCGGGGCGGCCTGCGCGGTCATCGCCGTGGTGCCGGACGACCGGGTGGTCCTGGTCGGAATGCTGGCCCTGGCCGGCGCCGGCCTCGGGCTGTTCACCCCGGCGAACAACGCGGCCGTCGCCGGAGCGGGAGCAGCCGAGAACGCCGGCATGGTCAGCGGCCTGTTGAACATGACGCGTGCAATCGGCACCTCGCTCGGGGTGGCCGTCGCCGGAGCCACCTATCTGCACGGCGGGTTCGCCGTCACGATGGCGGTGCTCGCCGGCCTGGCCGTCGTCGCGGCCGTCGTTGCGATGTCCGGGTTGCCCGGTCCGATACGGTCGCGGGCGTGATTGGTCGAGGCGTTCGGTTCTACGTCACGACCGGTAGCACTGCCCTCGCGGTGGCTCTGGCCGCGCTGTCGGGCATCTTGGCCGGCACGAGTCACGGCAACCTGCGCGTCGGCTGGATCGTCGTCAACCTGCTCTCGGTGGCCGCGGCGACGGTCGTGCAGGCGATCGAGCAACGCCGCCGCGAGCGGGAACGCCAGGCGGCCGAGATCGTCGCGGTCGACATGCGAGTGGCGATGAACGATGCCCTCGACCCGATCGTGCGCCAGCTCGGCCGGATCGCCGTGGCCGGCGGGCGCCGGGAGCGTGACGAGTTGCGCGAACAGACCGTCCCGATGGTGCTCTACTCGGCGTCCCTCCTGATCGGCCCCGAACGGGTTCGGGCGTGCTGGTTCCGCCTGCACAACGCGCGTGGGCCGCGCCGACTGATCCCGGAACTCTCGGAGGGACGCGCGGACGCGCTGCGGACGGTGTTCACCGAGGGAACCCCGAGTGGCGACTCGGTGCTCGAGCTGTTGACCCACAACTCGCATCGGTTCTGTGAGGACGTCACCGTCTCGCCGCCGCCCGGATGGGATCCGGCCCATCCGCACGAGTACCGGACGTTCATGTCCGTCCCGGTCGTCGCGGGGAACACCGCGTTCGGCCTGCTCTCCGTCGACTCGCTGCTGCCCGGCGATCTCACCGAGGGCGACGTACCACTGCTCCGGCTGTTGGCCGGATTGTTGGCGGACGCGCTGGCTTACGGCTCGTGAAGCAGTATCCTGGGAACGGCATCAGGGGGTGAAGCGATATGACCGACGGCATCGTGGTGAACGACGACGATGACCGCGCCGAGCGCATGCTCGCTGATCCCAAGGGCTACTTCGAGAAGGCCCGCGAGCGGGCGCGCGCGCAGGTCAAGCGCGAGATCGAGGACGGCCTGACCCCCAGCCGCCTACGGCTGCACGCAATCTGAGCGTCACAGCCTTTCGATCCACGGATGGCCCGGATGCAGCTGGGCCAGCCGGTCGCTCAACCAGGCGCGCTGATCAGTCGTCATCAGTGGCAGGACACCGGCGAAGTCGGCCTCGTCCTTGTCGCGCGTCCACTTCGCCTTGAACAGCAGCACCACCTCAGGCACCAGGTAGGGGATGCCGTCCGCGGTTCGGCGCACGATCCGCGAGAACGGTTCGCGAATCGTCTCGTCCCGGCGGCAGATCCAGACATCGCCGTCGTGCGGCTCGCGGAACACGTCCAGCCGGTAGGTGCTCGCAGCCGGGTCCCGGACCCAGGTCTGGTGCATGACGTCGAATGCTGGGCTGCTCAGCGGCCAGATGTGTCCTGATCCCACGACATCGAATTCGTGGTCGGACAGGGCGGCGCGGATTTCGGCGAAGCCGGCCTGCGGGACCGCGATCTCGAGATCCTCGTGCTCGCGCGTCTGCTCGCCGCGGAACAGATCGATTGCCCACCCCGCAGCAACCCACCACGGCGTCGCGACCTTGCGCAGCCGCTCGGCGACCTCGCGCGGATGCCAGGCGTCCCACGGGGGGTCGTCGGCTCGGACGCCGCCCGGAGGCAGCTCGTCAGTCACGCCGAGCGGCGCATCGGGACGTGCGGGATGCCGTCCTCGACGAACTCGTCGCCGCTGCGCACGAAACCGAACCGCTCGTACCAACCCTGCAGGTAGGACTGGGCGTCGAGCACCACGTCGCGATCACCGGCCAGCTCCAAAGCCCGCCCCATGAGCCGCCCGGCGTGGCCGCCCGAGCGGGCGCTCGCTGCAGTCGCCACCCGCCCGATGCGCAACGCGGCACCGTCGTCGAGCACCCGCAGTGTCGCGATCACCTCGTCGGCCGCCTCGACCCAGAGTTGCCGCGCGCCGGGCTCGAGGTCACGGCCGTCCAGTTCGGCGTACGCGCACTGTTGCTCGACGACGAACACGTCCACCCGCAGCTTGAGGATCTTGTACAGCGTGACGGCGTGGAGCTCGGCCGCGGCGCTGTCGCGAATGGTCGGCGGGGCCATGTCGCCCAGCATGCCAGCGGGCCCACCGTGTTGGATGGACGGCATGACCAAACCACAAGTCGAGTTCCCGGGCGGCGAGCCGCCAGCAGATCTGCAGATCAACGACCTCGTCGTGGGCGACGGCGTGGAAGCCCAGCCCGGCGCCACGGTCGACGTCCACTACGTCGGGGTCGAGTTCGATTCCGGCGAGGAGTTCGACGCCTCGTACAACCGCGGCGCGTCGATCGAGTTCCCGCTGCGCGGCCTCATCCAGGGCTGGCAGGACGGCATCCCCGGCATGCGCGTGGGTGGACGGCGGCAGCTGATCGTCCCGCCGGCGCAAGCGTACGGACCCGCGGGTGGCGGGCATCGCCTGTCCGGCAAGACGCTCGTGTTCGTCATCGATCTGCTCGCCGTGCGCTGACGTTGTCCGCGGTGCTCGAGGCGCGGATGGAAGGCATCCTGCGCGCCACACCGACGCTGATGCGGGTGCTGACGATCATCCGTGACCTCGAGCTGCCGGACGGCCTGGTGATGTCCGGCGCGGTGTACCAGCCGGAGCATTTCGGCCAGCCGTACGAGCCGTACACACCGCTGACGCACAGCGCCGAGGCTCTCGAGCGATTCACGGCCACGGCCTTCGCGGTCGGGGTGCGCCTGTCCGGCGATCGGTTGCGCATCGACGCACCGTTCGGCCTCGACGACCTGTTCGCGATGCGGCTGCGTCCCAACCCGATCCGTAAGACGACCGGCTTCGAGGCAACGGCGGCATCGGCGCGACAGCGCTGGCCGGAGGCGACGATCGAGCCTGCTTCCCCGCCGAGTTGACGAAGATCTGGCCGGCAGCCTCGTCATCTCAGCGGGGAAGCGGTGTCATGCGGAGGTACAGCCAGACGCGGCTGACCAGCTCGTCCGGGTACCGCATCACGTCCTCCCATATCGCCCGCACCACGCGATAGCCGAGGCGCTCGAGGCGATGTTGGCGACGCTTCTCGCGCCACAGTTCTTGATGCGTGTACTTGATCCGTCCGTCCGCCTCCAGCACCACGCGCTGCTCGGACCACAGCAGGTCGACCCGGCACCGCCAGCCGTCGGTCGGATCGACGATCGAGATCTGGAGCTGAGGGGCCGGTAGCCCGGCGTCGAGCAAGCAGAGGCGGGTCAGCGACTCCAGCGGCGACTCGGCCAGCGGCGACGCCAGCGCGGCCATCTCGCGTGCGGCTCGCGCCCCCGGCCAGCCCGCGCATCGCTCAACGGCAGCCGCTAGTGCGGGCCGGGTCACCAGACCTTCCCGAAGCGCGGCATCTGCGGCGACGAGACCGGCCGCCCGGTCGTGTCGGGCCAGGTCCATCACCGTGCGAGGAACCGTCGTGAAGGGAGCGCCGAACCACGAGCTGATGTCGTTGCCGGGCAGCGCGGCGCTCCGCACGATGGATCGGGCTCGGCGGCCGAGCGGTGACTGATCACGTGCCCGGGCCGCACGAGTGCGGCTGCCGTTGCTTCCAGCGCCGGCCGGGCATCGTCGGTGGCGGGGACGGCAGCGACGACTCCGTGCCTCGGCGCCGACCACGCTCCGCCGTACACGAGCCGCCGCACCTCGGCGTCGGGCCGGCCGCTCGCTCGGGCCTGGCTGCGAGTCAGGACGAAGCCCTGGTTGAGGGCGATCGCGATCGCTGCGTCGCCCTGGACGGCCAGCTCGCGCGCTCGCGCATCCCAACCGGCCCGCCACTCGCGCGCTGGTCCGGAACGGCCGTCCGGCCCACGAGCCAGCACGACATTGTCCAGGTACCAGTCCAGATCAGGCAGGCTCGAGCTCACCCGACGATGGTTGCCGATTGGGCAGCGTCGCGTCGTTCGTCATCCACAGGCCTGCTTCCCCGCCGAGTTGACGACGATCTCGCCCTCGGGGTCGTTATTTCAGCGGGGGAGCGCGTCGAGCAGCGCGGTGGTTTCGGCGCCGGTCGCAATCCGGACGAAGCGCAGCTGCTCGTACGCCGGATCGACGGCGGCCGCCGTGTAGCGCTCGCGGTATTTCCCGTGGCTGCGCCAGGCCCAGAGGACGACGTTGACGTCCTCGTCGCGGGAGAGCAGGTTGCGCAGCGACTCACGGTTGCCGTTCCACAGCTCCCGCCGCGTGATCCCTCGGCTGACCGTTCGCCACAGGATGCGGCGCATCACCAGGTGCCGCGGCGGGTCCACCCACACCACCGTGTCGGCCCGATCCCACACCATGGGCCGCACCGCGCCGTAGTTCCCGTCGATCACCCACCCGTCGCCGGCCGCGATCTCGGTGACCCGGGCGACGAACTCCTCGGCCGGCAGCGGCGTCCAGTCGGGTTGGTGGTAGATCGAGTCCAGCTCGACGTACGGCACGCCGAGGCGAGCGGCCAATGCTCGTCCGAGCGTCGACTTGCCGGACCCGGAGTTGCCGACCATCGAGACGCGACGCACGGCTGGACATTAGGCGATGTCGGCGGTCACACAACGAACAGGCGGAGCTTGACGCCGATGCCCGAGGCCAGCGCCGTCAGATCGGCCGGGTCGGTGGTGACGACCAGCGCCCCGACGCGCGCGGCGGTGACCACCACGATCGCGTCGACCACGTCCGACGTACGCGCCGCCGCGCAGGCGATTCCGGCCGCCCGCCCGACCCGTTCGTCGTCGGCCAGCACCTGGCAGCCCTTCAGCAACTTGGACAGGTTGGGCTGCGGTCCGCCGCGCCAGGCCTGGGCGAGCACGACTACGGGCACGATCGGTCGAATCAGTTCAGCGGTGAGTCGCTGGTGGAGGTAGAGAACGTCGGGTTGTCGGCGCTCGGCGGCCAGGAGGGCTCCGGTGTCGTAGACGACCGCGGTCACTCCCTAGCCCGCCGACGGCAGGCGGCCTGGCGGCGCGTCGCCGGTCAGGCCCAGCTCGGCGAGCGCGTCGTCCACGCGCTGCTTCACTCGTTCGGGTATCGGCCCGTGCTGGGCCTCGTACTCCACGACGAGTTCGCGGGCCGCTCGCTGTCCCTCCGCTACGACGTCGATCTCAGCAGCCTGGCGTTCGGCGGCGGCCGCGACCCAGGCCGACACGGAAACGCCCTGTCGGGCGGCGGCCGCCTTGATCATCCGCTCAATCTCAGGTGGCACCGAGATCGAGAGTTTCCGCACCGTCATGCCAATACGGTACGCCGCGGTAGGAACGAATTCCTACCGCACGAATTCCTACTGCGCGAGCGAGAAGTCGGCGAAGTCGAAGCCGGGCGACACGACGCAGGCCACGAGCGTCGCCTCATCGGTCAACGGGGCCGCCGTCTGCCACTCGTCGGCGCGCACCAGGTACTGGCCGCCCGCCCCGAGCTCGCACGAGAAGCCGGCTACCGGCGCCTCGTCCGATCCGCCGACGGTCAGCAGCACGGGGCCGCCGCCCTGCCACAGCCACAGCTCGTCGGAGCGAACCCGGTGCCACGCCGAGCGTTCGCCCGGCAGCAGCAGGAAGGACACGCACGTGACGAGTGACCGAACGCCGCGCGGAGTGTCGACAGTGGACGGATGCCGCCACGTCTCGCGGAACCAGCCACCCTCGGGGTGGCGCTCGAGGCCGAGAGCGGCAGGGTCGAAGGTCATGACCGAAACGGTAGCGGCGTCGGGTCGGCCAGCCGCGCCCCGTCCAGGATCGAGCCGGCGTACGTGACCCGGCGTGGGCCATTGCGCTGAACCCCGGCGGCTACGCGGAAGGTCGACGTCGAAGTACATCGATGGTGGAGAGGCGACGCCCCGTTGCCGTGGCGCCGCCGCGTCTGGAGGAGGCCCCCGCCCCCGCGTAGACCGCTCTCAACGGCCACCTACACTCGAACGGAACAGCTCGTGAAGCCGTTCACAAGGTGGCCGTAGGCGAGACGGGAGAGCGCACATGCCCGCTGCTGCGCGCTATGACGCCGACGTGATCGTGGTCGGGGCCGGGCCGTCGGGCAGTAGCGCCGCCTACTGGCTGGCCGGGTCCGGGCTCGACGTCCTCGTGCTGGAGAAGGCGCAGTTCCCCCGCGAGAAAGTCTGCGGCGACGGCCTCACCCCGCGGGGCACCCGGGCGCTCGTCGACATGGGCATCGACGTGAGCCAGGACGCCGGTTGGCTGCACAACAAGGGCCTGCGCGTCATCGGCGGCGGCATGCGACTGCACCTCGACTGGCCCGAGCTCACGACGTTCCCGTCCTACGGCCTGGTCCGCCCGCGGGCCGACCTCGATCAGCTGCTCGTCACGCAGGCCGTCAAGGCCGGCGCCGTCCTGCACGAGCAGACCACCGTCACCGAACCGGTCTTCGACCAGGCGGGACGGGTCACCGGCGTCGCCGCCAAGGCCGGACCGGACAAGCGCGAGGCGTTCTACCGGGCGCCGGTCGTCATATCGTGCGAGGGCGTCTCGGGCCGCGTCGCCCAGCAACTCGGCCTGCACCGCAACGACAAGCGCCCGATGGGCGTCGCCGTCCGGCGCTATTACACCAGCCCGCGCACCCACGACGACTACCTCGAATCGTGGCTCGAACTCCATGACGGCCCGATCAACGCCATGGACGGCGGCGAGAAGCTGCTGCCCGGCTACGGCTGGATCTTCGGCATGGGCGACGGCACCGTGAACGTCGGCCTCGGCGTCCTCAACTCGAGCGCCGGATTCCAGAAGACCGACTACCGCGGCATGCTGACCCGCTGGCTCGACGGCACACCCGAGGAGTGGGGCCTGCGCGAGGCGAACGCCACCGGCCCCACCCGCGGCGCCGGGCTGCCGATGGGCTTCAACCGCACGCCGCACTACACGCGCGGGATGCTGCTGGTCGGCGACTCCGGCGGCGCGGTCAATCCGTTCAACGGCGAGGGCATCCCGTACGCCATGGAATCCGGCAAGTTCGCCGCCGAAGCCGTGGTGCAGGCGCTGGCCCGTCCCGAAGGGCCGGAACGCGAACGCGCGCTGCAGGCCTACCCGTCCCGGATGGCCGACGAGTGGGGCGCCTACTACCGGATCGGTGCGCTGTTCGTGAAGCTCATCGGCCAGCCGGCCGTAATGCGGGCGTGCACTCGACACGGGCTGCCGCATCCCGCGCTGATGCGCTTCGTGCTCAAGCTGCTCGCCAACCTGCACGACCCTCGCGACGGCGATGCATCCGACCGGATCATCAACGTCTTGCGAAGGATCACCCCCGCCGTTCGCTAGACCGGCTGGGCGTCTAGCCTGACGATCGCCCGAAAGGAGAGAGAAGCTTGCTCGCGCCGTACCTGCCGATCGTGCTGCTGTTCGTACTCGCGACGGCCTTCGCGCTCTTCTCTGTGACCATCGCGCCGTTCGTCGGTCCCAAGCGGTTCAACCGCGCGAAGCTGGACTTCTACGAGTGCGGCATCGAGCCGACTCCACAGCCGATCGGTCCGCACCGCTTCCCGATCAAGTACTTCCTGACCGCGATGATCTTCATCGTCTTCGACATCGAGATCATCTTCTTGTACCCGTGGGCGATCGAGACGCACGCCGTTGGCGGTCAGGCCTTCGGGCTGTTCCTTCTCGTCGAGATGGTCGTCTTCATTCTCACGGTGTTCGTCGCATACGCCTACGTATGGCGGCGCGGCGGATTGGATTGGGACTGATCGCTCATGGGACTTGAAGAGAAGCTTCCGGACGGCGTGCTGCTGGCCAGTGTCGAGAAGCTCGTCAACTGGACGCGCAAGTCGTCGTTGTGGCCGGCCACGTTCGGCCTCGCCTGTTGTGCCATCGAGATGATGACCTTCGGCGCGCCGCGGTTCGACTCGGCGCGCTTCGGCATGGAGGTGTTCCGCCCCTCGCCGCGGCAGGCCGACCTGATGATCGTCGCCGGGCGGGTCAGCCAGAAGATGGCTCCGGTGCTGCGCCAGATCTACGACCAGATGCCCGACCCCAAGTGGGTCCTGGCGATGGGCGTCTGCGCGAGCTCGGGCGGGATGTTCAACAACTACGCGATCGTGCAGGGCGTCGATCACGTGGTGCCCGTCGACATGTACCTGCCCGGCTGCCCGCCCCGTCCGGAGATGCTCATCGACGCGGTGCTCAAGCTGCACCACAAGATCATGAACGAGCCGCTCGGGCCGAAGCGGGCGAAGCGGCTGGAAGGTCAGCACGTCGAGCTCGTCCCGTCCAGCCAGAAGTTCGCGCGATGAGCACCGACGAGCCGGCGGGCGAGGTCGAGAAGGCGACGGTCTTCAAGGACGCGCCGGCCGATCTGCCTCCCCCGACGCATGGGATGTTCGGCGTCGAGGGCAGCGGCGACACCACCGGATTCGGCGGCCTGGTGCGCGAGCCGTGGGACCCGCCGCCGGCGCAGCGCCCGTACGGCGGCTACTTCGACGACCTCGTCGACGCCCTGGCCGCCGCCTACCCCCGGTTCGACGAGGCCGTGCGCAAGATCGTCATCGACCGCGGCGAGCTCACTCTCTACGTCGAGCGGGAGCACGTCCGGGATCTGGCGCAGGTGCTGCGCGACGACCCGGCGCTGCGCTTCGAGCTGCTGTCGAGCGTGTCCGGCGTCGACTATCTCGGCGAGGTGCACCGCCTGCACGCCGTCTACCACCTCACGTCGATGACGTATCGCCGCCGCGTCCGCCTGGAAGCCGCGATGAGCGTCGAGGACCCGCACGTCCCGTCGGTCACGCCGGTGTACCCCACCGCCGACTGGCAGGAGCGCGAGACCTACGACATGTACGGCATCGTGTTCGACGGCCACCCCGCGCTCACCCGGATCCTGATGCCCGACGACTGGGACGGCTTCCCGCAGCGCAAGGACTACCCGCTCGGCGGGATCCCGGTGCAGTACAAGGGCGCGACGATCCCGCCGGCGGACGAGAGGCGGGCCTACCGATGAGTGATATGTACAGCCCGTCGCGGGAGACGACCGAGGGTCGCGTCTACAACCTGACCGGTGGCGACTGGGACGCCGCGTTCGGCGGCGGCGACCCGATCAAGGAAGAACGCATCGTCCTCAACATGGGGCCGCAGCATCCGTCCACGCACGGCGTGCTGCGCCTGGTGGTCGAGCTCGAGGGGGAGACGGTCACCGACTGCCGCGTGGTCATCGGTTACCTGCACACCGGTATCGAGAAGAACACCGAATACCGCACCTGGACGCAGGGCGTCACGTTCCTGACCCGCGCCGACTACCTGTCGCCGATCTTCAACGAGACGGTGTACTGCCTGGGCGTCGAGCAGCTGCTGGGCGTCGAGGTACCCGCGCGCGGGCAGCTGATCCGGGTGCTGCTCATGGAGATCAACCGGATCTCGTCGCACTGGGTGTGGCTGGCCACCGGCGGCATGGAGCTGGGTGCGCTCACCGCGATGACCAACGGGTTCCGGGCCCGCGAGCGCTGCCTGGACGTGCTGGAGATGATCACCGGCCTGCGCATGAATCACGCGTTCGTCCGCCCCGGTGGCATCGCCCAGGACTTGCCCGACGGCGCGGTCGAGAAGATCCGCGAGTGGATCAAGGAGATGAACAAGGAGCTCCACGGCGTCGAGATGTTGCTGCGCGGGCAGCCGATCTGGGTGAACCGCCTCAAGGACGTCGGCTGGATCGGCGTCGAGGGCTGCCTGTCCCTCGGGGTCACCGGGCCGATCCTTCGGGCGGCGGGGCTGCCCTGGGATCTGCGCAAGACCGAGCCGTATCTGGGCTATGAGACGTTCGACTTCGAGGTGCCCACCGACGACCGGGGCGACTGCTGGTCGCGGTTCGTCGTCCGGGTGGCCGAGATGCACGAGTCACTCAAGATCATCGAGCAGGTGCTGGCCCGGTTGGAGCCGGGTCCGACGATCATCGACGACCCGAAGATCGCCTGGCCGGCCAAGCTCAGCCTCGGCCCGGACGGCCTGGGCAACTCGCTCGAGCACGTCCAGAAGATCATGGCGTCCTCGATGGAGTCGCTCATCCACCACTTCAAGCTGGTGACCGAGGGCTTCCGGGTGCCGCCCGGGCAGGTGTACACGACGGTCGAGTCGCCGCGGGGCGAGCTCGGCGCGCACGTCGTCAGCGACGGCGGTACGCGTCCGTTCCGGGTGCACCTGCGCGAGCCGTCGTTCATCAACCTGCAGGCGACGGCGACGATGGCGATCGGTGGCCTGATCGCCGACGTCATCGCCTCGGTGGCGTCGATCGATCCGGTGATGGGCGGGGTAGATAGATGACCAACTTCCGTACCGCTGTGCTTCAGCTGGATCGCGCCGGTGATCCGAGCGTGTTCGGCGAGGACGTGCGGGCGGCGGCGGCCGAGATCGTGGCTCGCTATCCCGAGGGGCAGAGCCGCTCGGCGCTGCTGCCGATGCTGCACCTCGTGCAGTCCGATCAGGGATACGTCAGCGCCGACGGCATCGCGTTCTGCTCCGAGCTCCTCGGCCTGGCCAAGGCCCAGGTGGCCGCGGTCGTCACGTTCTACACGATGTACAAGCGCACGCCCACCGGCGAGTACCTCGTCAGCGTCTGCACCAACACGCTGTGCGGGCTGATGGGCGGCGACGAGATCTACGCGTCGTTGTCGAAGACGCTCGGCGTCGGCATGAACGAGACCACGTCGGACGGGAAGGTCACGCTGGAGCACGCGGAGTGCCTGGCCGCCTGCGACTACGCCCCGGTCGTCACCGTCAACTACGAGTTCTTCGACAACCAGAGCGTCGACTCGGCGGCCGAGCTCGTCGCCCAGCTGCGGGCCGGCGAGCGGCCGCATCCCACCCGCGGTGCCGCGCTGTGCTCGTTCAAGGAGATGTCCCGCCAGATCGCGGGATTAATCGACGACCGCCCGGAATCTCTCGACGCCGAGGGATCCGGGGTGCCCACCGAGATCGGTGTGAAGCTGGCGATCGAGCGCGGCGACACCGCGCCGTCCTACGCGGTACAACGCGACGACGGTGCCAGCACCCGATCGGATGCGGGCGCCGCGGCCCGGGCCTCGCAGCAACCGACCAGCGCGCACGACGCACCGCTGAAGACGTCGGCCACGCAACCCACGCTCGACGGCAAGGACGACTGATGCCGCTGACTCCGGTCCTCACCAAGCGGTTCGGCACGAACCAGCCGTGGAAGATCGACAACTACGAGGCACTCGACGGCTACACCGGTCTGCGCAAAGCGCTGGCCATGACGCCCGACGAGCTGATCTCCCTGGTCAAGGACGCCACCCTGCGCGGCCGCGGCGGCGCGGGCTTCCCGGCCGGGATGAAGTGGCAGTTCATCCCGCAGAACGACGGCAAGCCGCACTACGTCGTGGTGAACGCCGACGAGGGCGAGCCCGGCACCTGCCGCGACCTGCCGCTGATGATGAACGACCCGCACTCGCTGATCGAGGGCGTCATCATCGCCTGCTACGCAGTGCGCTCGCAGCACGCTTTCATCTACATCCGCGGCGAGGCTGTGCACGCGATTCGCCGGGTGACGCGCGCGGTGCGCGAGGCGTATGACAAGGGCTACCTCGGCCCGGACGCGCTGGGCGCGGGCCTCGCCTGCGACATCACCGTGCACAACGGCGCCGGCGCCTACATCTGCGGCGAGGAGACCGCGCTGCTCGACTCGCTCGAGGGCAAGCGCGGCCAGCCCCGGCTCAAGCCGCCGTTCCCGGCGACGAACGGCCTCTACGACGCGCCTACTGTGGTGAACAACGTCGGCTCGCTGGCCAGCGTCCCCTACATCGTGCTGGGCGGCGCCGACTGGTTCCGCGACATGGGTCCCGAGGGCTCGCCGGGCACCAGCATCTACTCGCTGTCCGGGCGGGTGGTCCAGCCCGGGCAGTACGAGGCGCCGATGGGCACCACGCTGCGCGAGCTGCTCTCGCTCGCGGGCGGCATGAGCCGCGGCAAGGAGCTGAAGTTCTGGACGCCGGGTGGCTCGTCCACGCCGATGTTCACGCCCGAGCACCTCGACATCCCGCTCGATTTCGACTCGGTGGCCAAGGCCGGTTCGATGAACGGCACGTCCGCGATCATGATCTTCGATGAGGACGACAGCGTGGTGCGCGCCGTCTGGAAGTGGACGAAGTTCTACGAGCACGAGTCGTGCGGCAAGTGCACGCCGTGCCGCGAGGGCTGCTACTGGGCGGCGCAGATCCTCGACCGGATCGTGCACGGCCAGGGCACGCCCGAGGACATCGACACCCTGCTCGACCTCGGCGACAACATCCTGGGCCGGTCGTTCTGCGCGCTGGGCGACGGGGCGGTCAGCCCGATCGCCTCCTCGATCCAGTACTTCCGCGACGACTACGAAGCGCTGATCCGCCAACCGGTAGGAGCAACCGCGTGACCGAAGCGCCGCCGAAGGAAGATCTGGTCACCGTCACCATCGACGGGTTCGAGATCTCCGTCCCGAAGGGCACCTTGCTGATCCGCGCCGCCGAGCAACTGGGCCTGCAGATCCCCCGGTTCTGCGATCACCCGCTGCTCGAGCCGGCCGGTGCGTGCCGGCAGTGCCTGGTCGAGGTCACCGACATGGGCAACGGTCGCGGCATGCCCAAGCCGGCCGCGTCCTGCACCACGACGGTGATGCCGGGCATGGTGATCAAGACGCAGCTGACCAGCCCGGTGGCCGACAAGGCGCAGCAGGGCGTCATGGAGATGCTGCTCATCAACCACCCGCTCGACTGCCCGATCTGCGACAAGGGCGGCGAGTGCCCGCTGCAGAACCAGGCGATGAGCAACGGCCGGGCCGAGACCCGGTTCCACGACATCAAGCGCACCTTCCCGAAGCCGATCGCGGTGTCGTCCAACGTCCTGCTCTACCGCGAGCGGTGCGTGCTCTGCCAGCGCTGTACCCGGTTCAGCGACGAGATCGCCGGCGACCCGTTCATCGACCTGCTCGAGCGCGGCGCCGAGCAGCAGATCGGAACGGCGTCCGACACCCCGTTCCACTCCTACTTCAGCGGCAACACCGTGCAGATCTGCCCGGTCGGGGCGCTGACGAGCGCGTCGTACCGGTTCCGGTCCCGGCCGTTCGACCTGCTCTCGACCGACACGACCTGCGAGCACTGCGCGTCCGGTTGCTCGCTGCGGGCCGACTGGCGCCGCGGCAAGGTCACCCGGCGGCTGGCCGGCAGCGACCCCGAGGTCAACGAGGAATGGAACTGCGACAAGGGCCGGTGGGCGTTCCACAACGGCGTGCAGGCCGACCGCATCCTGACCCCGCTGGTTCGCAACGAGGCCGGTGACCTGG
>DASXYL010000002.1:0-70290 GCA_036502575.1 Jatrophihabitantaceae bacterium
GACCCGGTGTTCCGTACTCGGGCGCTGATCATCAAGGAGCAGCGGTCCGAACTGGTCAAGCATCACCTGTGGGTGTTGTGGACCGACTACTTCAAGCCGCCGCACTTCGAGAAGTACCCCGACCTGCACGACCTGTTCAACCGGGCCACCAAGGCGGCCGGTGCCACCGGCGGCAAGGGCGCCGTCGACCCGGCTGAGGGGCAGAAGCTGCTCGACCTCATCGCCGAGATCGACACGATCTTCTGGGAAACCAAGAAAGCGGCGTGAGCGAGTTCACCACGAGCGAGGCCGGCTCCCGTACGGAGCCGGCCTTCGTCGTCCCCGGGCCGGTGCGGGACGACACCGAGCTGTGGCTGATCCGACACGGCGAGACCGAGTGGAGCAAGTCCGGGCAGCACACCGGACGCACCGACCTGCCGCTGACCCCGGACGGTGAGCGACAGGCAGCCGCGCTCGGCACAATGCTGCAGAACGTCCATCCGGTGCTCGTCCTGTCGAGCCCACGCCAACGGGCCCTGCGCACCGCCGAGATCGCCGGGTTGAAGATCGACGCCATCGACCCTGACCTCGCGGAATGGGACTACGGCGACTACGAGGGCCTCACCACCGCGCAGATCCGGGAGCGAGTGCCGGACTGGTCGCTGTGGACGCATCCGGTTCCGGGCGGCGAGACGCCGCACGAGGTGGCCACCCGCGCCGACCGGGTGCTGCGGCGGGCGCTTCCGCACCTGGCCGACGGACCCGTAGTCTTCGTCGCGCACGGGCACATCAGCCGGGTGATCGGGGCCCGCTGGATCGGGCTCGACGTCCTGGACGGCGGCCGGCTGGCGCTCGGCACGGCTGCCCCCTCCGTGCTCGGCGGACAGCACGGCACGCCGGTCATCGAGCGTTGGAACGTCCCGAACCCCGCTGCGCAGTAGGAGGTACCGTGCCTGCAGCTCCTCCACCGGAGGACGTCGAGCTCCGGTTCCCCGCGAACGGGGCGTACGTGGCCATCCTGCGTACGGTCACCGCCGGCCTCGCCGCGCGCTGCCAGTTGACGGTGGACGAGATCGAGGATCTGCGCATCGCGGTCGACGAGGCATCGGCGCTGCTCCTGCCGCACGCGCTTCCGGGCTCGGCGCTGACGGCCAGCTTCAACGTCGAGCTCGGGCGCATCGCGTTCGTCGCGGCCGTCCCGGCCGAGCCGGGGGCCGAGCCGGACCGTGGTGGCTTCGCCTGGACGGTCATGCGAGCGCTCGCCGACGACGTGCTCGTGTCGACGCAGGCCGGAGTGCTGTCCATCGCCCTGACCAAGCGGCGCGCGACCGACTAGTGCAGTTGGCTGACACAGTGAGCCTCCACGACGCTCCGGGCGAGGACCCTGCCGTCCTGCGTGCGCGAGCAGCCCACCTGTTCGTGGACCTGCGGGAGTTGCCCGAGCAGGACGCGACGCGACGCCAGCTGCGAGACCGGCTCGTCGAGCTGCACCTTCCCCTAGTCGAGTACCTGGCTCGGCGCTTCACCGGCCGCAACGAACCCTTGCCCGACCTCGTGCAGGTCGGCGTCATCGGTCTGCTGAAGTCGATCGATCGGTTCGACCCGGAACGCGGACTGGAGTTCTCCACGTACGCGACGCCGACCATT
Organism: Jatrophihabitantaceae bacterium; assembly: GCA_036502575.1. Lineage (GTDB taxonomy): Bacteria > Actinomycetota > Actinomycetes > Mycobacteriales > Jatrophihabitantaceae > DASXRA01. Next base: position 1,627 of record DASXYL010000002.1, read on the forward strand.
CTCGGCGAGATCAAGCGGCACTTCCGCGACGCGGGATGGTTGCTGCACGTGCCCAGACGGGCCCAGGAACTGCAGGCGTCCCTGACCAGAGCTCGCGACGAGCTCAGCCAGCAGCTGCACCGCGCACCGACGGTCGCCGAACTCGCCGCGCAACTCACCGTGCCCGAGGACGAGGTCATCGAGGCGCTCGACGTCGCCCGGGCCTACGCCGGCGTGCCGCTGGAGGCACTCACCGAGCGCGAGGGTGTGCCTCTCGAAAGCCCGCTGCTCTCCGAGGTGGATGAACAGCTCGAGCGCGTCGAGCAGCGCGCCGTGCTGCGTCCGGCGATCGACGCGCTCACCGACCGGGAGCGCGAAGTGCTGCTGCTGCGCTTCATCGTGGGCAAGTCGCAGACCGAGATCGCCGAGATCGTCGGCGTATCGCAGATGCAGGTGTCCCGGCTCGTCGCCCGCAGCCTCGCCCGGCTGCGCACCGAGCTGTCCGCGGCGCCTACGTCTCAGGCTCGTGATCGAGCGCCGCGCGGGCCGGCGGCGTGAACAGCAGGTAGAGCACGGCCAGCGCACTGAGCAGGATCGGCGCGCCGTAGACCATCAGGCCGGCCTGGAACCCGAGGCTGTAACTCACCGGCAACGCCAGCAGCTCCAGCACGACCACCGGGGTGCGGGCCGTCCAGCGCAGCCCCAGCAGTCCGCGGGCGCAGGCGAGCAGCACGAGCATGGCGAGCAGCGCCATCGCGGCGCCGAGCAGGGCGCGGGCCACGCTGTCCGGATGGCCGGTGACCGTCTTGACGATCAGCACGGCCGCCGCCGCGAGCAGGGCTGCGGCCTGGGCGACGACGACACCGGCCGCGGCCCGCAGCTGCACCGGGATCGGCTCCTCGCCGGTCTGCGCAATCATCGCTGCCCAGCGTAGGACGTGCTGTTCGACGCTCGGCGCGCGCCGCCCCATCTGGCGAGTTGTCCGCGCCTTGCGGTGTGTCCCGTTGAGTGGTGCGAGGCCCTGCCCACGGTCGAACAGACCGGCCAAAAGAATGCCCTAGGTACGCTGCCATCCGTGCGTGTCCTCGTTGTCGTGAACCCGCGGGCGACCGCGATGTCCGAGCGGCAGCGCGACGTCCTGGCCCATGCCCTGGGCAGTTCCGCCGACCTGCAGATCGAGCGAACCGCGAACCGGGGGCACGCGGCCGCGCTGGCCTGCCGGGCGATGCGGGACGAGGTCGACGTCGTTATCGCGCTCGGCGGCGACGGCACCGTGAACGAGGTGGCCAACGGGCTGCTCACCGACGGCGTCCACGACAAGGTGCCCGCGCTGGGCGTGGTGCCCGCCGGATCCACCAACGTGTTCGCCCGAGCGATCGGCCTGCCCAACAACCCGATCGAGGCGACCGGCGCGCTGCTCGACGGACTTCGCCACGGGCGCCGGCGGCCGATCAGCCTCGGCCGCCTGGAGGACCGCTGGTTCACCTTCACCGCCGGCGTCGGCTTCGACGCGGCGATCGTCGCGGGCGTGGAGAAACATCGAGCTCGGGGCAAACGCTCGACGCACGCGCTCTACGCGCGAGTCGGGGTGCGCGAGTTCCTGCGGTCTGATCGGCGGCATCCGAAGCTGCACGTCGAGCTGCCCGACGGCAGCAGCGTCGACAACCTCTTCTACGCGATCGTGGCCAACTGCGATCCGTGGACGTTCATCGGCAACCGGCCGCTGCGCCCCACCCCAGAGGCATCGTTCGACGGCGGCCTGGACCTCTATGCGCGTAAGCGCATGGGCACCGTCAGTGCGGTATACAGCCTGGCTCAGATGGCCCGCAAGAAGCCGAAATCCAACGGTGGTTGGGGGGCTCTGCTCGAGCACGACCTGCCCGGATTCGTACTGCACGCAGACGAGCCGATCCCGGTTCAGGTCGACGGTGACTTGCTCGAACCGCGCGAGAAGATGCAGTTCTGGTCTATCCCCAAGGCGCTGAGCGTCGTAATCTAGTCCGGTATAGCCGCAAATGTCCGGCTGTTTGTGTGGATCGCAAAAGTTGCCGCGAGTCTTCGCTTGCCGGCTGACGAGTATTGGGTAAGGCTTGAACCAGGCCTGGGAATTCCAGCAGTGGCTGCGTGCGCGGCGCGTGCACGGATACGCGCTCTGGCGTGACCTCGCCCGCACCGTCCAGACAGACCTTGAACTATGCCCGAGCTCGTGAAAGAATTCACAAGCGCGGCGAAGGCGATGAGGCCCCGCCGTAGCCTTAGGTAGAGGAGACAGAGACCATGGATTGGCGTCACCGCGCGATCTGCCGTGACGAGGACCCGGAGCTGTTCTTTCCGATCGGCAATACGGGCCCCGCACTGCTTCAGATCGAGCAGGCCAAGACCGTGTGCCGGCGCTGTCCGGTGAGCCAGGATTGCCTCTCCTGGGCTCTGGAGAGCGGCCAGGACGCGGGCGTCTGGGGTGGTCTCTCCGAGGATGAACGCAGGGCGCTCAAGCGGCGTCGTGCTCGTGCTCGTGCTCGGACGGCCTGACCCGCCCGCACTTCGATCGACCAGCTGGGCCGTGACTCCGAACGTTCAATGCTCGGAGGCACGGCCCGCGCTGCTCACCCGGCACTAGCCACAGGACGAGCCAGCGACAGCGTGACGTCGGCCTGCGCGCCATTGTGGCCGTCCTCGCGGGAGCGCAGCTCGAGCGAACCGCGCAATTCCGCTGAGACGAGCGTGCGCACGATCTGCAGGCCGAGACGATCGCTCTTCTCGGCGGCGAACCCGGCCGGCAGTCCCACCCCGTCGTCGCTGACCCGCACCGTCATCCGGCCCCGCGCCCGCCACGCGCTGACCTCCACCGTGCCGCCCTCGCGACCGCCGTCGCGCGCCGGGAAGGCGTGCTCGACGGCATTTTGCACCAGCTCGGTCAGCACCAGCACGAGCGCTGTGGCGATCTCGGCCGGAACCTCGCCGAACGTGCCGTTGCGCCGCAGCCGTAGCCGTCCCGCGGAGCCGGTCACATCGGCGAGCATGGCCAGCAGGCGATCGACGATCTCGTCGAACGGCACCGCCTCATCCAGCGAGACCGACAAGGTGTCGTGCACGAGTGCGATCGAGCTGATCCGCTGCATCGACTCCTCGAGCGCTGAACGCGCCTCGGGCTGAGCCACCCGGCGGGCCTGCAGCCGCAGCAGCGCGGCGACGGTCTGCAGGTTGTTCTTGACGCGATGATGGATCTCGCGGATCGTCGCGTCCTTGCTCATGATCTGCCGGTCACGCCGGCGGACATCCGTCACGTCGTGCATGAGGATCAGCGCGCCCAGCACCTCGCCGCGCGGGTGCAGCGGCAACGCCCGGAACGCCACGGTGGCGCCGCCGCCGTCCACCTCCAGACCGGTCGGGTTACCGCCGTCGACGGCGTCCTGCACGGCCGCGGCGAGATCGCTGGCGTCGAACGGATCGTCGGCGATCGTGCTGGTGAGCGTGTCGATCGGCTCGCCGAGCACGTTGCCGGTGACGCCCAGCCGCCGAAACGCCGACAAGGCGTTGGGGCTGGCGTAGAGGACCGTCCCGTCCGGCTCGACGCGCAGCAGCCCGTCGCCCACACGTGGGCCGGCGCCCTCCTCGAACTCGCCCTCGGGCCCCGGGAACGTGCCGTCGGCGACCATCGCGGCGAGGTCGGCGGCGCTTTGCAGGTAGACCAGTTCGAGCTGGCTGGGGCTGCGCACGCTCGCCAGGTTGCTGTCCCGTCCGAGCACGCCCAGCACGGTGTTGTCAGCACCGCCGCCTATCCGGATCGGGATCGCCTCGCGCCGGATCGGCAGGTCGCCGTCCCAGTCCGGGTCGGCCTCGCGGTAGATGCGTCCCTCGGAGAACGCGATCCGCATCGGTGTGGCCCGCCCACCGCGGATCGTGGAACCCACCTGATCGTGCAGGTACGCGGTCGGCCCCGTCGTCGGGCGGCACTGCGCGACGCACAGGAACGCGTCGTCCGGGATGGGCACCCAGAGCAGCAGATCGGAGAAGGACAGGTCAGCGAGCAGCTGCCACTCCCCCACCAGACGTTGGACGTGATCGACCTGCGCGTCGTCGAGCGACGTGCGGGCAGTGAGCAGATCGGAGAGCGCTGACATCACTGATCAGCCTAGGTGCACCTGCGGCATCTCGGCCGTCGTCACACCGTGCGTCGGCGCGGTGACGGCAGTCACCACCGCGCCGGTGAGCTCCGCCCGCACGCCGAGTTCGGCGGCGCTCACGGTGACCGTCGATGGCCGACCGGTCAGCCGTCCGTGGCTCACGTTGGAGCCGATAGGGCAGGCGACCCGCAGCCAGGTGATCGACGCCGGGCGGCAAGGCAGTTCCGCGCGGTATCTCCCCTCGGACCCGCTTCGGGGTCTAAGGTCGATCCGCCGTATCCAACTGTGAGCTGCACCATAGGTGAGCGACTCGGAGGCCCAGTTGTCGAATTCTCGTCCGGCACCCCTTCCGATGTGGGTGCGCATCGTCGTCGCCGCGCTGTTGATCATGCCGATCGTGGCGTTGGTGGCCGTGCCTACGTACTCCAACGCCAGCCCGCACCTGTGGGGTTTCCCGTTCTTCTACTGGTACTCGCTGTTGTGGATGTTCATCGAGACAGCGATGGTGTCGACCGCGTACGTGCTGGTCACGCGCGCGCGGCGTAACGGGGGCTCCCGATGATGGCGCCGCAGGCGGCCGGCCCGGGCGTGAACGGCGTCTCCCTGGGCGTGCTGATCTTCTTCTTCGTCGTCGTCACGGCCGGCGGATTCATCGCGGCGCGGTGGAAGCGCCCGGAGTCGATGAACAGCCTGGACGAGTGGGGCCTGGGCGGTCGCGGCTTCGGCACGATGACCACCTGGTTCCTGCTGGGCGGTGACCTCTACACGGCGTACACGTTCGTCGCGGTGCCGGCGGCGATGTATGCGACCGGTGCGGTGGCCGGCTGGTTCGCCGTGCCGTACACGATCCTCGTCTACCCGCTGATCTTCGTGTTCATGCCGCGGATGTGGTCGGTGGCCCACGCCAAGGGCTACGTGACCCCGGCCGACTTCGTGAAGGGCCGCTACGGCAGCCGCGGCCTGTCGCTCGCGGTGGCGCTGACCGGCATCCTCGCGACGATGCCCTACATCGCGCTGCAGCTGGTGGGCATCCAGGCCGTGATCGACACGATCGGCCTGGGCGGCTCGGGCAACTGGTTCGTCAAGGACCTGCCCCTGATCATCGCCTTCGCTGTGCTCGCCGCGTACACGTACTCGTCCGGCCTGCGCGCGCCGGCATTGATCGCGTTCGTCAAGGACACCTTGGTCTACATCGTGATCGTCACCGCGATCATCTACGTCGGCTGGAAGATCGGGTTCGGGCCGACGTTCCACGCCGCCGAGACGAAGATGAACACGAAGACCAAGGCCGGCAGGTTGACCGGCAGCTTCATCCCGGCCAACGCCAACCAGTACTGGGCCTACGCCACGCTCGCGTTCGGGTCGGCGATGGCGCTGTTCATGTACCCGCACGCGATGACGGCGACCCTGTCGAGCAAGAGCCGCAACGTGATCCGCCGAAATGCAGCCATCCTGCCGACCTACTCGCTGATGCTCGCCCTGCTCGCGTTGCTGGGCTTCGCGGCGATCGCCAAGAAGACCTCGATATTCGGGGCGGACGGTTACGCCAACACGCAGCTGGCGGTGCCGCACTTCTTCGCGCAGGTGTTCCCGTCGTGGTTCGCCGGCGTCGCGTTCGCGGCGATCGCCATCGGCGCGCTGGTGCCGGCGGCGATCATGTCGATCGCGGCGGCGAACCTGTTCACCCGCAACATCTACCGCGACTTCTTCCGGCCGAACGCCACGCCGCACGAGGAGGCGCGCGTCTCGAAGATCGCCTCGCTGGTCGTCAAGTTCGGCGCACTCATCTTCGTGCTGAGCATGGACAAGCAGAACGCGATCAACTTCCAGCTGCTGGGCGGTGTGTGGATCCTGCAGACGTTCCTGGCGATCGTCGCCGGGCTGTACACGCGCTGGTTCCATCGGTGGGCGCTGCTAGCCGGCTGGGCGGTGGCCATGGTGTGGGGCACGGTGACCGCCTACAACCAGAAGGTGCCGAACACCAAGATCAAGCTGGTCGACGGCAAGCCGGTCACCGAGCTGCATGGCACCCGGCACTTCGGTGCGTCGGTGGCGAACTTCCCGTTCACGCACGTGACGCTCTACATCGCCATCTCGGCGCTGTTCCTCAACATCGTGATCGCCGTGCTGCTCACCGTCGTGCTGCGCGCGATCAAGGCGCCGGCCGGTACGGACGAGACCGAGCCCGACGATTACTACTCCGACAGCGTGTCGCCCGACGTGGTGCGAGCCGAGCAGGCATCGGCCGAAGCCGCGGCAATCAACCCGACCCCGCCCCGACACGCCACCTAGCCGGCCCACCCTGCCGATTCTGGTTCGCTTGCTCCAAATAGCGGGGCCAAGCGAACCACTATCGGCTGCGGTTCGAGTCAGCGCGCGAGCAGCGTCGTTGGCAGGACGTCGAGCCGCACGTCCGCGTCGGGATGATCGAGACGGTCGAACAGCAGCTCGGCGGCGCGCCGACCCAGGCCGACCGGGTCCTGGGCGACGACGGTGACCGGCGGCTGCAACACATCAGCCAGGGCGAAGTCGTCGAAGCCGACCAGGTCAACGGTGGCTCGCCGGGCGTGCAGCGCGCGCCAAGCCCCCATGGTGATCAGGTTGTTCTGCGCGAACACCGCCGTCGGCGGATCGGCCCGCGCCAGCAGGGCCTGCACGGCCTGCTCGGCCTCGGCGGTATCGCGCGGCCCGAGCGTGATCAGCGACTCGTCGACGACGACGTGCACGTCGGCGTGCGCGGCTCGAAAGCCGGCCAGGCGCTGGGCGCTGGTGTACACGGCCGGGTCGTTGCCCACGAACGCGATGCGCCGGTGGCCCAGCCGCAGCAGGTGCTCGGCCCCCTCGCGCGCCCCGGCCTCGTTGTCGGTCAACACGCAGTCGGCGGCGAGTCCACGGGGCGGTCGGTCGACGAACACCATGGCGAGTCCGGCCGCCAGCTCGAAGCTGAGGTAGCCCTGATCCGACGCGCACGGAACGACGATCAGCCCGGCCACCTGCCGAGCGGCGAGGCCGAGCGTGATGTCGCGTTCGAGCGCCGGATCCTCGTCCGACGAGCTGACCAGGACGAAGTGACCACGCTCGCGGGCCACCTGCTCGACGCCGCTCGTCAGCCGCGAGTAGAACGGGTCGGCCACGGCCCCGATCACCAGGCCGATGCTCGCCTGGCTCTGCCCGCGGGCGAGCGTGGCCGCCGCGTGGTTGCTGCGAAAGCCCAGCTCCCGTATGGCGTCCATCACCATCATGGCCGTGTGCGACGCGACCCGGGGTTCGCCGTTGACCACCCGTGAGACGGTCTTCAGGCTGACCCCGGCTCGCGCCGCCACGTCGGCCATGGTCGGCCGGGCACGATGCATCGGCGCAGTATTGCCCTATCCGATGCTGAACGCGAACACGTGCAGCTGACCCTGGTCGACACTTGCCGGAAGCGTGATGCTCTGCGCCGCCTTGCCCGGTGTCAATGCCGCGCTGGCCCCGAACACGTAGGTCGTGATGTTGTCGCGGCCCCCGCTCGTGGTGTCACGGTATGCGGTGGTGGCGGCGATCGTGTTGCCGAAGAACGGCGTCGACGATGCTCCGCCACCGAGCGTCCAGTCCGAGAGCGCGAGGTTCACTTCCTGCGTCGTGCCGTCGGTGTAGGTCACCCTGAACGTGCCCTGCGAACCCGGGTAGGCGTTCGTCGCACTGCCGAGAATGCCGATGCTGGCACCGCCCGAATTGGCCGGCAGCGGGATCGTCTGGCCGCCCGCCTCGATGTTGTTCAGCTCGCCGGGCTGCGCGTCCGGCCACGTGTACTGCAGGCTATCGACCGTGACCGACGCTGCGGGCGTGAGGCCAGCCGCCGCCAGCCGCTGGGCGGAGTACGACCAACCGTCGCCGTCGAAGTCCCCTTCGTTAGCCGCGCCGTCGTTCGAGACGCCGGCATTGTTGTAGTACGGCCAGAGATCGCCGGGCCTGGCCACGTCGATCTCGACCACCACCTGCGGCAGGTTCACCCCGGTCTGCGACACGAAGCTGAACTTGACCAGGTAGCGGCCCTCCGCGGTCGGCGCGGTCGACGACACCAGCTGCGTTCGGATGGCCGACGGACGCGAGCGCCAGCGAGTGGTTCTTGAGGGGATCCGACTCGGCAGGACTAACTCAGTCGGGCAGGTACTCGCTGTGCGCGGCCTCGACCGTGACCTCGGTCAGTCGCACCCGGATACGTGTGCGCAGGCTCTGCGGAGCGATGTCGCCGCCGCAGCAGCGCGCGACGAGTGACTGGATGTCCTGCTCGAGGCCGAACTGGCGAAGGCAGGGCGCGCACCCGTCCAGGTGCTGGCGAATCCGGTTGCGCACCTGAGGGTCGGACTCGTCGTCGAGGTAGGTGAACACGTCCTTGAGGACGTCGTCGCAGTCGATGCCACCGGGGCCGAAGCCGAGCCCGCTCATGCCGGCTCACCGCCGACGACAGCCTCGGACGGGATCAACCCACGCTCGCGGGCATAGTCGCCGAGCAGCCGCTGCAGCTGGCGCCGGCCACGGTGCAGACGGGACATCACCGTCCCGATCGGCGTACCCATGATCTCAGCGATCTCCTTGTACGCGAATCCTTCGACGTCGGCCAGGTACACGGCCAACCGGAAGTCTTCCGGAAGCTCCTGCAACGCCGACTTCACGTCCGAGTCGGGCAGGTGATCGAGCGCCTCCATCTCGGCGGAGCGCAACCCGCTCGACGTGTGCGACTCGGCCCGGGCGAGCTGCCAGTCCTCGACGGCGTCGGTATTGGCTTCCAGCGGCTGACGCTGACGCTTGCGATAGGTGTTGATGAACGTGTTGGTCAGGATGCGGTAGAGCCAGGCCTTGAGGTTCGTGCCCTCGGTGAACTGGTGGAAGGCCGCGAAGGCCTTGACGAAGGTCTCCTGCACGAGGTCCTCGGCGTCGGCGGGATTGCGCGTCATGCGCATCGCCGCCGCATACAGCTGGTCGACGAACGGCAGCGCGTCACGCTCGAAGCGTGCCCGGCGTTCCTCGACCGTCTCCTCGTGCACCGCTGTCTCCTCGTCGGACGGGCCAGTGTCGGCCCGCTCTACGGAGGATACGGCTCTGCGGTCCGGACGCCGCGTTGGGATTGCCACAGTCGCCTCGACCTGGGGTGGCGTCCACTCCGGCCATCGCCGAATAGAGGCGGCTGTCATGCTGGCGTCGACCACGATGATCGTCCTTCCGTCGTTCCTAGAGAACAGACAGCGACGGTGTTCGCATTCCCGCCCGGCCCCGGTGGATGATCAGGCCCGATAAGGTCCGCCCCGTGGCTACTGGGACTCCGGCGACGGCGCTGCTGAATCGGGAGAAGATCCCCCATACGTTGCATCCCTACCCACACGACCCGCGGGCCGACGGATACGGCGAGGAGGCCGCCGCCGCCCTCGGCGTGGAGCCGCAACGGCTGTTCAAGACGCTGATCGCCTCGATCGACGGCCGGCTGGTCTGCGCCGTGGTACCCGTATCCGGGCGGCTCGATCTGAAGGCGCTGGCCGCGGCGGTCAGCGGCAAGCGAGCCGCGATGGCCGAGCCGGCGGCCGCTGCGCGCGCTACGGGCTATGTCGTCGGCGGAATCTCGCCGCTGGGCCAGAAGACCCGGCTGCCGATCGTCGTGGATGCGTCGGCGCAGGAACTCCCGAGCGTGTTCGTGTCGGCCGGCAAGCGCGGCCTGCAGGTCGAGCTGTCACCCGCCGATCTGATTCGGCTCACCTCCGCCACGTCGGCGCCGATCGCCACGTGAGAGCATCCGATCCCATGATTACGCCGTTCTCGGTCGAGAGCACCGACATCGATGGCTTGCTGATCGTCCGGATGAAGCAGATCACCGATGATCGAGGCACGATCCGCGAGCTGTTCCGGACGAGCGCCTTCGCCGAGGCCGGCGTAGAGGTCGGTCCGTGGCTGCAGGTCAACGCGACCGAGACGCAGCAGGGGGCGATCCGCGGGCTGCACGGCGAGGCCATGACCAAGCTCGTTGCCATCGTTCACGGCGAGGCGTTCGGTGCATACGCCGACGTACGGCCGAATTCGTCCAGTCGCGGCAAGGTCGTGACGGTGCCGCTGGTCAAGGGCACGCAGGTGCTCGTGCCGGCCGGGGTGTGCAACGGTTTCCAGTCCGTCAGCCCCGGCATCTCGCAGTACCTGTACTGCTTCGACGCGGAGTGGGTGCCGGGCATGTCCGGTACCGCGGTCAACCCGCTCGACCCAGACCTCGGCATCGTGTGGCCGCTGCCGGTCGACGCGAACGATCGCGCGCAGGTTTCGGCGAAGGACGCCGGCCTACCGATGCTGAGCGACGTGCTGGGTTAGGAATTCGGTTACGGCCGCGGCCACGGCGCGCGAGTCCTTCTTCAGCGAGTGCGTGTCGCCGGGAATGACGACCAGTTGGCGCCGCGGATCCTCCGGGGGCATGCCGAAGGCGTCCCGGTCGCCCTGGATGACGAGGACGGGCACGGTCGGGAGGTTCAGCTCGTCGATGCGGCTGCGCTCCGGCTTGCCCGGCGGGTGCACCGGGAACGCGAGCGCGATGACGGCGACGGCATTCGTCGCGGCGGCCGTGCGGCAGGCGACGCGCGCGCCGCTCGACCGTCCACAGTGGACAGCGGGCAGTCCGCCGAGCTGATCCGTCAAAGTGCCGGTGACGGCGAGCCACGCCTCGTCCAGGCGCGGCGCCGGTGCGGGTGCGCGTCGCCCGGCGACCCGATAGGGCTGGGTGATCCGCGCGACCACGTACCCCGCGCCGACCGATGCGTCGCGCAGGGCCCGCAGATCGGGGGTGTCCACGCCACCGCCCGCGCCGTGCCCAGCGAAGACCACGCCGACGGGGGCGCCCGCCGGCTGGTCGATATCGGCCCAGGCCGTCCCGGACGGGGTCTCGATCTCGACACGTGTCATGACCCGGCAGCCTACGAGCCTCGTATCGCCGCAGGTCGAGACACGAGACCGAACCCGGTGCGGCTAGCCTCGCTGACCGTGCCCGATCTTCACGATCTCGCCCGCGATGTGAACCGCCGGTGCCGGCTGCGCGGGCAGTTCACGTTGCGGTCGGGGCTCACCTCGACGGAGTACTTCGACAAGTACCTGTTCGAGTCCGATCCCGTCCTGCTGCGCGACGTTGTCGAGGCGATGGAGGCGCTCGTTCCCGACGACGTCGATCTGCTCGGCGGCCTCGAACTCGGCGGCGTGCCACTGGCCACGCTGCTCGGTCAGCTCACCGGCCTACCCGTGCTGTTCGTCCGCAAGGAAGCCAAGGCCTACGGCACCCAACGGCTCGCCGAAGGGGGCGACTGCGACGGCCGCAGAGTGCTCCTCGTCGAGGACGTGATCACGACCGGCGGCGCGGTCCTCGATGCTGCTCGCGCCCTGCGGTCGATGAACGCGACCGTCGACACCGTGCTCTGCGCGATCGACCGACGTGAGCGCGACGCCGGCCCGCTCGGGCCCGAGCGCATCGAGGTCCGTTCGGTGCTCACGCGCGCCCTGCTCGACGCCGCCGACGCCGGGCGAGGTGGAGGGTGAGGTCTGCTACCAGGGTCACTCGCTCGGGGAGCACCTTGCGGATCCGGTCGAACACGTGCGCTCGAACCGGTTCGGGCAGCTCGAGGTAGGCCGAGATCGTTGAGAGGTGGCCGATGTAGTCGTCGGCCGAAAGGGCCGCGCGACGTTCGATGGTCAACTGGCGCACATCTGTGAGGCGGTCGGACTGAAGCAGCTCGGTGCCGGGCCACTGCATCGGGCTGTCCGCTGGTGTCCCGTCGGGCGAGGGAACACCGTCGTCCGCGAGGAATTGCGCTCTGGCGGCGCCGACGGCGCGCTCGACGTCTGAGTCGGCGAGGTGCAGCTGCCCGCCGAAGGACGCGAAGATCCCGTCGCGCCTGAGCATCGCGGCCACGCGCGCCCAACGACGATCCGGCTGAGTCCAGTGAAGCGAAGCCGCCGCGAAGACCAGGTCGTACACCGGGGTGAGCGGGAGATCCTCGAATGCGGCCTGCACAACACCAGCTGCTTCGGGCACCTGCTTGCGCAGTTCCTGAAGCATTGCCGGGTCTGGATCGGTGGCGGTCACGGCGATTCCACGACTCGCGAACTGGCGGGTCGCTTTGCCGGTTCCCGCGCCGATCTCCAGGGCCGTGCGTAGGGGCCGACCGGCGTAAGCGAGCACCTCATCAACGAGTTCGTCGGGGTAACCAGGTCGGAATCGCTCGTAGGCCGGTGCCGCTGACCCGAAGCTCAGTGCGCGCGCGCTCACGCATCAATGCTGACATCGCACCTCGTTCGGTTCACCCCATTTCCCGAGGCATCCCCGTTGAACCACATCGCTGCGCCGGTCGGGCCACCGAGGCAGACTGGTGGCATGTGTGGCCGATACGTCAATGTCGCCTCGACCGGGGACCTGACCGAGGAGTTCGACGTCGAAGAGGTGGTCGGCGACGACCCCGGGCCGTCGTGGAACGTCGCGCCGACCGACCCGGTCCGGGTGGTCGTCGAGCGCCCGCCCCGGGAACCCGAGCAGCCGGCAGCGGTGGTGCGCCAGATCCGGACGGCCAGGTGGGGCCTGGTGCCCAACTGGTCCAAGGACGCCAAGGGCGGCGCCCGGATGATCAACGCCCGGATCGAGACGGTGACCAGCAAGCCGGCGTTCAAGACGGCGGCCGCCCGGCGCCGGTGCCTCGTGCCCGCGCTCGGCTACTACGAGTGGCAGAAGACCGACGACGGCAAGGTGCCGTACTTCCTGCACGAGCCCGACGGCCACCTGCTCGCGATGGCCGGGCTCTACGAACTGTGGCGCGACCCGACCAAGGAGAAGGACGACCCCGACCGGTGGCTGTGGACCTGCACGATCATCACCCAGCAGGCCACCGACCTGCTCGGGCGCATTCACGACCGCAACCCGGTCGTCGTGCCGCCCGAGCTTCGCGCCCAATGGCTGGACTGCTCGAGCGATGACGCCGCCACCGCCGAACGCATCCTCGAGCAGATCCCGGAGGCCCGCCTGGACCCCTACGTCGTGTCGCCCGCTGTCGGCAACGTCCGCAACAACAGGCCCGAACTCATCGAGCCCGCACCCGCCGCCGCGGAACAACCACCCTTGCAGCTCTAGCCGATCGTGACGCTCTGCCCGGGACGCAGGGCGACCGTGTGCGTCTGCGAGCCGATCTTGACGGTGGTGCGGCGGCCGCCGACGCTGTGCACCCGCGCCGACGTGACGCGTCCCCGCCGCCACGTCAGATCGACCACGAACCCGCCACGCGCGCCGATGCCGGTGACCGAGCCGGAGTCCGACCACGCCGCGGGCAGCGCGGGCAACAGCTCGATCAGGCCCACCTTCGAGTACAGCAGCATCTCGACCATCGCCGAGGGCGTCCCGAAGTTGGCGTCGATCTGGAAGATGCTGCTGTACTGGTCGAAGCTGTAGATGTCGAGGAGGTTCGCCGACGTGCCGTTGCTGTTCTGGATGGACGGCTTGAGGTTCGTCACGATCAAGTCGTACGCCTTCTCCGCGTCCTTCAATCGGGCCCAGCAGATCGCCCGCCAGGCGCAGGCCCAGCCGTAGCTGGACATGCCCCGCGCGGTGAGCAGCGCCGTGGCGGCGTCCAGCAGCCACTTCGGGCTGTCCTCCACCGTGATCCGGTCGCCGGGGAACAGCCCGAACAGCGGTGAGAGGTGGCGATGCGTCGTCTCACCGAGGTTGTCGGGCGTCATCCACTCCTCGAGCCAGCCGGTCGTCGGGCTCACCTTCGGCAGGTACAGCTTGTCGCGCAGCCCGGCGATGGTGCGTCCGTAGCCGCGATCGCGGCCCAGCAGCTCGGTGGCCTGCTCGTAGTGCCCGAACAGATCCCAGACCGCCTCCTGCGCGTAGGTGATGCCCTTCGCGTTCGTCGGTCCCTGCTCGGGTGACCAGTCGCTGTCGTCGATGAGCACCTCGTGCCCGTCGACGGTCGTGGTCAGCAGCCGGGCTTCCCAGAACTCGCAGGCGCCCTTGATGAGCGGGTAGATGCGTTCGAGGTAGTGCTTGTCCTGGCCGTATTCGTAGTGCTCCCACAGCGAGTTGGCGATCCAGGCGTTGCCGGCCGGGTGCCACCACCAACCGTTGCCGCCGTAGACGTTCGTCGAGATGGCGAGCGTCCAACCGGCGAGCTTGCCCGAGGAGTTGCGGAAGCCGTTGCGCGGATCCATGAACCAGCGGTCGGTCAGCGTCTTCCAGGACGGCAGCTGATCGAGGCAGTACTCGGTGAACGCGTCGAAGCACTGCGCGAGGCCGGCCCGATCGGAGAGCCAGTAGTTCATCTGGACGTTGATGTCGGTGTGGTAGTCGCCCATCCACGCCGGATCGTTGCCGTCCAGCCACGGCCCCTGCAGGCCCATCGGCAGGTGGCCCCGCGATCCGCAGATCATCAGGTACCGGCCGAACTGTAGGTAGCTGGCCTCGAGCTCGGGGTCCGGGGTGTCGCTCGTCGCGCGGGTGTTCAGCCGGGCCCACGTGTCGAGCTGGCGTTGCGCGGTGCTCGAGGACCCGAACGACACGCTGAACTGCTCGAACAGCCCGCGGTAGTCGGCGACGTGGGTGTGCAGGAGTCCGACGCCGGGCGTGCCGACCGCGCCGGCGGCCTTGCGGCGGGCGAGGGCGAGGGTGTCCAGGCCCGGATCCTGGTACCCGGTCGTGACGTCGGGACGGTAGTTGGTGCCGCCGCTGACGACGACGGTCAGCTCGGCGCAGTCGGTGAACGAGAGACCGGTGTTCGTGGCGCCGACCTTTCCGCGCGGCGTTGCGGCCGTCAGCACGGCGGCGTAGTTGAGCCCGTTGTCGAACGCGCCCTTGAACGAGACGGCGGGACGGCCGGAGTCGGCGGCGGTGGACTCGCCGTGCCGGCCGGTGAGGGACACCGTGCCGCTGATGGTGCCGGGCCCTTCGCGGGTCAGCCGGACGATCACCACGTCATCGGGCTCGCTGGCGAAGACCTCGCGCCGGTAGGAAGTGCCGTCCTTGCGGTAGGTGGTTGTGACCAAGCCGTTGGTGAGGTCCAGGGTGCGGCGGTAGTCGGTCACCGTGCCGATCGCGTGGTCGGGGACGTCGATCGCGACGTCGGCGAGCAGCGTGAAGCTGCCGAAGTCCGTGGCGGCGTAGGGGAATTGCCCGTCGCTGCCCAGGCTGTCGTTCAGGCCCCCCGTCCACATCGTGGAGTCGGCGACCAGCAGCAGGTCGTGCGCGGGGTCACCGCCGACCATCGCCCCGAGCCGGCCGTTGCCGACCGGTAGCGCCGTCTGGATCATCACGTTCGGGTCGGCCGGTTGGGGGTACCAGAGCGCGAGGGTCGACGCGGCCAGGGGCGAGGCGCCCGGACGCGTGGGCGCCGGGCTCTCGGCGAAGGCCGGCAGCGAGCCGAGCGCGATCGCGCCGAGGACGCCGCCGGTGCCGGCGAGAAAGCCCCGTCGGCCGAGCTGGCTGGTGCGGGTCCGTTCGTGCTGCATTGCTCCACCTCTACGTTCGCTGGGGGTTCGGACGTCGGACGTGCTCGCCGCGGGCAATCTCCCCCTTTGATCCGACGTCTCTGCGGCGGGCACTGCTGGCTTCGGGCGCCTTCGCTGGGCTCACGGCCGTGTTACGCCCAGCTCATCGGATGTTTTCCTACGTGAAATAATTCCCGGTCGTCAAGCCCCCACCGGCGCGTCGCCCGGATACTTAGGTCGACACCGTGTCGCTGCGTGATCGGGCAGACTGGCGAGGTGACCTCGGCTCCCGGACCCTGGTCGGCGCCGCGCGCCGACGGCCCCGTGCACGCCCGCGTCGAGATCCCCGGCTCGAAGTCACTCACAAATCGGGCACTGGTGCTGGCCGCCCTGGCCGACGGCGAGTCGCGCATCGAGCACCCGTTGCGCGCCCGCGACACCGACCTCATGATCAACGCCCTGCGCACCCTGGGGGTCGGCATCGAGGATCGCGATCCGATCTGGACGGTCACCCCCGGGGCCCTCAACGGCGGCGTCATCGACACCGGACTGGCCGGCACGGTGATGCGCTTCGTACCGCCGATCGCGGCCCTGGGCGACGCCGCTGTCACGTTCGACGGCGACGATCGCGCCCGTGACCGTCCTATGTGGACCCTCATCGAGGCACTGCGCCAGGTCGGCGTGGTCATTGACGATGCGGGGCGCGGCCGGCTGCCGTTCACGGTGCGCGGCTCCGGCTCGGTCGCCGGCGGCAAGGTCGAGATCGACGCCTCGGTGTCGTCGCAGTTCGTCTCCGCCCTGCTGCTCGCCGGAGCCCGGTACGAGAAGGGCATCGAGGTCGTGCACGCCGGCGAGCGGGGCGTCGTGTCGGCGCCGCACATCGAGATGACCATCGACATGTTGCGCCGCGTGGGCGTCGAGGTGACGCAGCCGGCGCCGACGGTCTGGTTGGTCGCGCCGGGCAGGATCGCCGCGCACGACACGGTCATCGAGCCGGATCTCTCCAACGCGGCCCCGTTTCTCGCCGCGGCGCTGGTCACCGGCGGTGAGGTCACCGTCCCGGGTTGGCCGACCACGACGACCCAGCCCGGCGACACCCTTCGTGACCTGTTGTCCCGGTTGGGCGGCACGGTGACCCTCGTCGAGGGTGAGCTGACCGTGCGGGGTACCGGCACGATCGCCGCGCTGGACGCCGACCTGCGCGACGTCACCGAGCTGGTCACGGTGGTGGCCGCCCTGGCCGCGCTGGCCGATGGGCCGTCGACGCTCACGGGCCTGGCCCACATGCGCGGTCACGAGACCGATCGGCTCACGGCGCTGCGGACCGAGATCACCCGGCTGGGCGGTGCGGTCACCCAGACCGCCGACGCGCTGCACATCACGCCGCAACCGCTGCACGGCGGCGTCTGGCGCGCCTACGCCGATCATCGGATGGCCACCGCCGGGGCCGTGCTGGGCCTGGCCGTCGACGGCGTGCAGGTGGACGACATCGACACCACGAGCAAGACGCTGCCGGACTTCCCCGGTATGTGGTCACGGATGCTCGACTAGTGGTCTATCTGCGATATGCGGCGGTGGATGTGGTGATCCAGGGGTTGGCGCGCAAGGCGGAGGAGGAGGCCATACCGCTGTTGTATGGACGACGACGACAACGCAGCGAGCCGACGCCTGGGCGCCACAGGCGCCGCCAGGTCATATCGCAGACAGACCACTAGCCCGTGGCCCGCGACGTCAGCCGTCTCGACGAGGACGACGTCCGCGTGCGCCCCGGACGGGGCACGCGGCCACGGTCCAAGCAGCGCCCCGGCCACGTCGACGCCGCCGAGGGCCTGGTGCTGACCGTCGACCGCGGCCGGTACACGGTGCTGATCGGCGACGTCGCGGTGACGGCGATGCGCGCTCGCGAGCTGGGCCGTAAGGGCATCGCGGTCGGCGACCGGGTCGATGTCGTCGGCGACCTCTCCGGCCGGACGGACACTCTCGCGCGCATCGTCCGGCTGCACGAGCGACAGACCGTACTGCGGCGTACGGCCGACGACAACGACCCGCTCGAACGGGTGATCGTCGCCAACGCCGACCAGATGGTGATCGTCTCGTCGCTGGCCGACCCCCCTCCCCGGTACGGCCTGATCGACCGTTGCCTGGTGGCCTGCCTCACCGCCGGGATGGAGCCGCTGCTGTGCCTGACCAAGTCCGACCTGGCCCCGCCGGACGAGACTCTGACCCGCTACGAGCAGCTCAGCGTGCCGGCCGTGGTGACCCACCAGGGCGGCTCGCTCGACGCCTTGCTGTCGCGGCTGCGCGGTCAGATCTCGGTGTTCGTCGGGCATTCCGGCGTCGGCAAGTCGACGCTGATCAACGCGCTCGTGCCGGACGCCCAGCGCGCCGTCGGCGTGGTGAGCGGTGTGGGCAAGGGTCAGCACACGTCGAGCTCGGCGATCGCGTTACCGCTGCCGGACGGTGACGGGTGGGTGATCGACACCCCCGGCGTGCGCTCGTTCGGGCTCGCGCACGTGAGCGCCGACGACCTGCTGTGGGCGTTCCCCGATCTCGAGGACGGCGCCACGCAATGCCCACCGGGCTGCGAGCACCTGTCCGCGGCGGCCGGCTGCAAGCTCGACGCCTGGATCGCTGAGGGCCACTCGACGTCCGAACGACTCGACGCGTTCCGGCGACTGCTCGCCAGTAGATCGGTTGCTGATCCGGGTTAGCGTTTGAGGGTGCGCCTCACCCGTATCTACCGGTATCCGATCAAGTCGTGCCGGCGTATCGAGCTGGAGCAGGCCGAGGTCGAGCCTTGGGGTCTCGCCGGCGATCGGCGCTGGATGGTGGTCGATGCGGAAGGCTCGCTCGTCACCGCCCGTGAGCATCCCCGCCTGCTGCTGGCCAGCGTGCAGCCGAACGACGGCAGCCTGACGTTGAGTGGGCCTGGGCTTCCCACGATCTCGGTCAAAGAGCCCGACGGCGATCTCGCTCCGGTGCGCGTCTGGAAGAGCCACCTGGATGCCGCCCTCGCGGCCCCGGACGCCCACGCCTGGTTCAGCGAGCTGCTCGGCTTCCCGGTCCGGCTGGTGTACCTCGACGACCCGACCCGGCGCCCGACCAACCCCGCCTTCAGCCACCCGGGCGATCGGGTGTCCTTCGCCGACGGATACCCCCTGCTGCTCGCAGCCGAGGAGTCGCTGACCTCGCTCAATGACTGGATCGCCGAGGGGCCACGATCCGACGAGGGACCGTTGCCCATTACCCGGTTCCGCCCGAACGTCGTGGTACGCGGCGCGCCGGCCTGGGCCGAGGACGGCTGGCGGCGCCTGCGCATCGGCGACGTGACGTTTCGCGCCGTCAAGGGCTGCGACCGCTGCGTGCTGACGATGATCGATCCGGAGACGCTGGTGAAAACGAAGGAGCCGATCGCGACGCTCTCCCGGTACCGGCGTTGGGACGGCGCGACCTGGTTCGGGATGAACCTCATCCCGGACGGTTTTGCCGCGGGTGCCACCCTGAACGTCGGCGACCCGGTCGAGATCATCGAAGAAGTCGATGCCTCCGACGGCCCACCCCGCTGACCGAGCGACGTCAGAAGCGGAAGCGGGTCAGGCCGCCCGGCTCCGCCGACAGGACAACGGTCGCCGAACGGGGCTCGATGCGATACACGTTCCACGGCGGCGGCCCTTGCGACGGCGCGTTGAACGGGGCCGTGATGCCCGACCCGCTCTCGTCGGGCTCGGCCGGCCAACCCTGGTCCGCCCACGCCTTCGCAATGCGCGCCAGTGCGCCCGGCTCGGTCACCCGCGCCGCGTCACCGTCGATCACGACGTCCGCGTCGCGAATCGACACCGCGACCGAACACCGCGGATCCCTTGCGACGTTGCGCCCCTTGCGCGTGCCTGCGCCCGTCTGGAACCAGAACGTGCCGTCCACCCAGAGGGCCCCGACCGCGGTCACGTGCGGGCTGCCGTCCTCGTTGAGGGTGGACAGCCACGTCGTGCGGGAGTTCGGCGCGTCTGAGGCCGGCGCCGACCGCGCATCGAGCTTCTCGACAACGGCGGCCCAATCCACCGGCGGCAGCCCATCCGCCTTGCCCAGATTGATGGTCTCCATTTCCCGACCGTACCCGCTGGATCCGATCAGGAATCGAGAAGCACCACCGGGGGGTCCGGCCTAGCCTTCCCACCGTAGGCCGACATCAGACCGAGGTCCGCCCGTCGAGAAGGGAATCCTGAGAATGCCCGCGAAGAATGCCAAGACCGAGTCCGACACCTTCAGCGCCGAGGAGCGGGCCGCGATGAAGGAGCGTGCCGCCGAGCTGCGCGCCGAAGGCAAGAAGGGGGCCAAGAAGGCCGAGGGCCTGCAGGCGGTCCTCGACCGGATCGCGCAGATGGCACCCGAGGACCGTGCGCTCGCCGAACGCGTGCACGTGACGGTGACTGCGGCCGCCCCGGAGTTGTCGCCGAAGACCTGGTACGGCATGCCCTCCTACGCGAACGCGGACGGCAAGATCGTCGTCTTCTTCCAGGACGCGGGCAAGTTCAACTACCGCTACTCGACCCTGGGGTTCCAGGACGCGGCGAACCTCGACGACGGCGACATGTGGCCGGTGTCGTACGCGCTCAAGAAGTGGAGCCCCGTCGTGGAGAAGAAGGTCGCCCAGCTGGTGAAGGCCGCGATCTCCTGACCTGAGTGGACACCCGGTATCCGTGCGACGATCTGGGCACAGACTCGATCGGGGAGCCGGCATGCACAAGTTCGTGATCATGGGCATCCAGGGCAGCGGCAAGGGCACCCAGGCCAAGCTGCTCGCCGAGGACCTCAACCTCGAACACATCAGCGTCGGCGACATCTTCCGATGGAACGTCCAGCACCATACGAAGCTCGGCGCGCAGGTGCGGCGCACCGTCGCCGCGGGACGGCTCGTCGGCGACGACGTGGTGGAGTCCGTCGTCCGCAAGCGGCTCGCCGATCACGACTGGAACTTCGGCTTCATCGTCGACGGCTTCCCTCGCAATGCCCGGCAGGCCGAGTTCTTCCTGGAGAGCTACGACATCGACGGCGTGATCAACCTCGAGCTGCCCGATGAGGAGGTGCAGCGCCGGGTGTTGGCCCGGCGGCTGTGCACCCAGTGCGGCCTGGACTACAACCTGATCGCCTACCGCCCGAAGGTCGAGGACGTCTGTGACGTGTGCGGTGGACGGCTGGCCACGCGGGAGGACGACAACCCCGAAGCGCTGGCGGTGCGCCTGGCCGAGTACCACGAGCAGACCAAGCCGCTGATCGAGATCTTCCAGCGCAAGGAGGTCGTGGCCAGCGTCGACGCGACGGCCCCGGTGCCCGACGTCCAGGCGGCGATCCGCACCCACTTCCACCTGCCGGAGATGCGCCCGCGATAGTGGTTCGCTCGCCCCGCTATGTGGGGCTAGCGAACCACGATCGCCGAAGGCTGCTTCGCCAGCCACTCGCCGAGGATGTCGATGGCCGTGGCGATCTCGGTGGTGTCGCCGGCGAAGGACATCCGGATGAACTTGCCGCCGTCAACTGTGTCGAAGTCGATGCCGGGCGCGACCGCCACGCCCGTCTCGGACAGCAACCGCGCACCGAACGCCAGCGAGTCCGACGTCCAGCGCGACACATCGGCGTAGATGTAGAACGCGCCGTCGGCGGGAGCCAGGCGATCGAGGCCGATCTCGGGCAGGCGCCGCAGCAGCAGATCGCGGTTGGCCCGGTAGCGAGCGACGTTCGCGTCGAGTTCGGCATAGGCGTCGAACGCGTGCACCGCCGCGTACTGGGCCAGGGTCGGCGGGCAGAGCGCGAAGTTGCTGGCCAACCGGTCGACCGAGTCGAGCAGCTCGGCGGGTAGGAGCAGCCAGCCCAGCCGCCATCCGGTCATCGAGAAGTATTTCGAGAACGAGTTGACGACGATGGCGTTGCGGCTGGTCGCCCAGGCGCAGGACGGTTCGCCGCTGTAGGTGATGCCGTGGTAGATCTCGTCGCTGATCAGCCGGACGCCGTTCGCGTCGCACCAGGTGGCGATCGCGGCGAGTTCGTCCGGGGTCACCATCGTCCCGGTGGGATTCGCCGGGCTCGCCACGACCAGGCCGGCCGGCCGTTCCGGCAGCGCCTCCAGGGCAGCGACGGTCGGCTGGAACCGCGTCTCCGGGCCACAGTGCAGCTCGACCACCCGGCACCCCAGGGCAGTGAGCACGTTGCGATAGGCGGGGTATCCGGGCCGGGCGAGCACCACGACGTCGCCCGGATCGAACGCGGCCAGGAACGCCAGCAGGAACCCGCCGGAGGACCCGGTGGTGGCCACGACGTCGGCGCGCGACACGTCCAGACCGTAGGCGTGCTTGTAGTGCCCGGCGACGGCGTCGCGCAGTTCGGGGATGCCCAGCTGGGACGTGTACCCGATGCGGTCGGTGTCCAGTGCACGATGAGCGGCCGCCAGCACGGTCGACGGCGCGGGCGTGCCGGGCTGGCCGGCGTTGAGGAAGTACACGGGTAGGCCGGCGTCGCGGCGGGCGAGCGCCGCCTCGAAGACGCGCATGGCGTAGAACGGCGGCACCTGGCCCCGCTCGGAGATGCTCATGACAGGACGTCCACCCATCCCCCGGTCCGCCAGTAGAGGCCGCCCTCTCGGCTGAGCAGCCCCTCGTCGACCAGGTAGCGGCGCAGCGCCGCGAAGTCGTCGTGATAGCCGCGCAGTACGTCGTTGACCTGCGCCTCGGGGTAGCGGACGCCCGGCTCGAAGTGGGTCGCCAGATAGTCGAGAACGATCCGCCGCTTGGCCCCGGGCCTGGGCATCGAGCGCAGCCGGCCGCCGCTCAGGTAGGTCCGGAGCACTTTCTGCACCGCGGGATCGCTCACCCCGAACTCGTCGCTCACACCTCGGACCGTAGCGCGTCGTAGTCGGGGTATCCGGCGCCGGGCAGCCCGCACAGCCCGGGTACGCGGCCTTCACATCGACCTCGAAAGCGGCCGGTTCAGCCAGCTGAACACGGCCCGCAGACCGGCCGAGATAGATCAATAGTCACGATATTTCAGACTTCACCCCGGTCACGCGCACAGGTATAGTACGCCACTGGCCGCACATGAACGGATACGGATCGCACACACCCGTTCAGGCCGCCGCCAAGGAGGTGACTCCTGTTTTGGGCGCCGATACCGCCACCGGCGGTGATGCAACGCGCGAAATCTTCTGGACCAGAAACTCGCTGCTTCTCGTCATCTTGGTCGTCGTGTCGGGCTCCTCGCTGGCCGCCTCGACCGTCATGAGCTCCGGCGCGCCGAAGAATCTGGTGCTCGCGCTCGGCACCGGCACGATGGTGTCGGCGATCGTCGGCTTCGGCCAGACGCTCATCACCGCGACGGCCGCGCAACGAGCGATGGTGACACCGCTCATCGAGGAGAACCGGCGGGCCTTGCAGGAGCTCAGCGCCGAGTATCGCTCGCTCAACCTGGAGTTCTTCCCCACCCACGTCTTCGAGGCGACCGACGATCCGGATCCGGCCTTCAACCACCTCCTGATGCAGAACCTGCAAGACACCCGGCAGTACTTCTTTCGCGGCTTCTCCGGCCGGCACGCTGCGGCCCGGATGCTGCTCTCGATCGGGGAGACCGAGCTGCGCGCGGTGGTGGCCGATCCGGCCGAGCGGGCGGCGCTCGGCGGCCGGACCCGCTATGCCATCCGCCACGAGGGCGCGAATGCCGACGCTGAGACGATCCGGACCCGGCTGCTCGAGGAGATCCGTATCGGGCTGGTCGGCCTCTACCTCGCGCGCAGTCACTGCAGCCGCATGGACATCACGATGATCTCCGACCCGCCCGTCGACCGGGTCGAGATCTTCGACGACAGCGTGTGGGTCACGCTCTACAGCGACCCCGGCGCCGCCAGCCCGCTCTATCCGCGCACACTGCGATTCTCGGAGGGTTCTTTCATCTACAACATGGAGCGGGCCGAGTTCGAGCGCATCAGCAGCGCGCGGGACGCCCGGCACGTATTGATCACCCCGGACACCACGCGCCGCGACTTCGTGACGCAGTTCGAGCGGGTGACCGGCTCGCGCCTCTCGACCCGGCAGTTCGCCGACCTGGAGTTGCAGTTCCACCACTTCCGCCAGGAGTTCTCACTTGTGGCCGGCCTAGGAGGGCACTGAACGATGAGCACGCCCGCGCTGTCCGAGCTGGCCGCGCAGTTGGCCGGCGCCGACCGCGATCTGGCGCAGCCGTGGCCACAGATCCACGACCGGTTCCGGGCCTGGGCCGGGCAGCCGGGCCTGCGGCGCCGGCTGCGCGGCCACCTGCAGGACCTGCCCGCAGACGCTGTCGCTGCGGTGACCAGCCGGTCCCGGGAGACCACGACGCATTTCGCCTGGTGCCTGCGTGACCGGATCGACGAGCCGTTCTCGTTCTGGCTGCACGAGTACAAGCCGCAATACGACTGGCGCCAGGGCTACGCGGACTCCGTCCACAATCACCGCTACCACTTCTGCAGCACGCTGCTGCGCGGTGAGTACCTGCACGAACTGCACGAGGTGACACTCGACCCGGTCACCGAGCTGATCACGTCGATCGACCTGCTCGACCGCACCACCTATGCGACCGGCGACGCCGGCTACCTGCTGGCCACCGACTTCCACCGCATCCCGCGTTCGAGTGACGGCACGATGACGTTCGTGCTGAAGTCGCGGCAAGTCAGCCCGTGGAGTCTGTCCTTCGATCCGGCGACCCGAACCGGTCACCGGCACGTCCCGGTCGAGTCACGACTGGCGGAGTTGGCCAACGGAATGTAACGAGGAGGCAAACCAAGCAAGACATAGACCGAATCCGGAGCTTACGATCGGCCCACCAGTACGCCGGCACTGGAGGGCTCGATGGTTGCTGTGCCGAGGGCGTCTATCGACGCTGTAGAACGGTCTGTGCGCAGGCTGTGCACCCAGTTCGCCGCCAGCCTGCCGTTCCACGGCTGGCATCACGTTAGCTTCGTGCGCGCCAAGGCGGTCGAGTTCGCCGAGCTGAACGGTTCGGACGGCAGCGTCGTCGAGACGGCGGCGCTCGTACACGACGTCAACTACCTCGTCCGCCCCAACTCGCCGGCCAGTGCCGGGCACGACCTGCGCAGCGACATCCTGGACCGAGCAGCAGTGACGCAGCGAGTCGCGTGCTGGATCGAGGGCATCGTCACCGAGGCGGAGATGGCCACTCGGCACTCGCACATCTCCCTCGAAGCGCAGGCGCTCAGCGACGCCGACACCCTGTTCAAGGCGTTGCCGGTGACGCCGGTGGTGCTCGCTCACCGCTACCTCGCCGAGAACGGCGTCACCCTGCGCGAACTGGCCGACAAGATCGTCGGTGAACAGCGTCCGGCCCACGAGGACGGCTACTACTTCTACAACGAGCGGGCGGCGGCCACCTATATGCGCTGGGCGAGCGCCAACCTCGAACTCTGGCGCTGCATCAAGGAATCCCTGGACGATCCGACCGTCGAGCAACTGCTCGCCACCGTGCCCTAGGCATCGACGCAGACGAGGCTCCACGGGAGGCCTTGCCGGCGCGTCATGACCAGGGTGGCCTTGCGTCCCTTGCCGGTCAGCTTGAGCCGGCGCTGCAGCAGCTCGACGTTGCCGGCCAGGCCGCGACGGCGGATGTCTACGGCGCCGATGTCGAGGGCGCGCAATCGAGCCGCGAGCAGTTTCTCCTGCCAGGGCGCGGATTCCAGGACGCGCAGGGTGCGCGCGAACGGTGTGCGGACGGCGGCATCGCCGGCCAGGAACGCGATCTGGTCGTCGATCTTCCAGGTGCCGGTCGCCCGAGCCAGCTCCTCGACGAGGCCGGCTCGAGTCACCGCCGGGTTGGGGTCGAGCAGGAACGCGCCGGGTGCCTCGACCGGCACCGGACCTCCCCCGTCCGGGACGAGCGTGTCGCCGCCGGGCAGCACCGTCGCCCGGCGCGTGGTCGTGGCCAGCGCGGGCGACCAGACGGCCGCCTCCTTCAGCTCACGGCGCTCGGCGACGAACTCGAGTTCCCACCCGGACGGGACCGCGTCTCGATCCAGGCCGGGGGCGAGCTTGATCCCGACGGCCGGAACACGGTCGGCGAGGTCCAGGCACCAGGCCAACGGCGGTTCGCTGTCGCCCGTCCGCAGGCGCCGCGTGCTCGTCCGGCGGGCCGGATCGACGAAGGCCCCGTCGACGCCGGCGAGATCGACGGTCCGGACGTCGGCGCGCACGGTGCGAACACCGTCGGCGACTCCGTACGCCTCGGCGTTGAGCACCGCCATACGCAGGTGTACGGGGTCAACGTCGACGGCGACGACCTCCCGCCCCGCAGCCAGCGAGATCAGGTCGCCGCCGATGCCGGAGCACAGGTCGGCGAGCCGCGGCCGGCCTTCGAAGCGGCTGGCCCGGTGGCGTGACACCGCCTCCGGGGAGGCCTGCTCCAAGCCGGCTCGGGTGAAGAACATCTCGTCCGCCCGGGCGAACTTGGTCCGCGCCGCCCGACGCAGCTCGGCCTGGGTCAGCGCGGCCGCCACCAGGTCCGGCGCGTACCGCTCCCGCAGTGAGGTGGCCAGGCGCAGCGAGCCGAGGTCGTCAGCGTCGGCCAGTTCGGCGAGCAGCGCCCGTCCTGACGGTCCGAGCAGGGCGTCGAAGTCACTCACCACTGGGACGCTCACCGCTCTACGGTATGTGCCGTGACTCTGACGCCGCGGGATTGGTTGCCGGTGTGGTCGAAGCCGGCCGCCCTGCGGGCGATTCGCGCCACGATCGTCGTGCCCGGGATGTTCGCCATCTGCTACGAGGTGCTCGGCAACCTGCAGATGGCGACGTTCGCGGCGTTCGGCGGATTCGCCACGCTCGTACTGGCCGGGTTCGGGGGGACCCGCCGGGACAAGCTGATCGCCCACCTCGGCCTGGCCGTGTCCGGCAGCGTCCTGCTGACCATCGGCACGGCGGTCAACTCGAACACGGCCCTGGCGGCGTGCACCACGCTGGTCGTCGCGTTCCTCGTGCTGTTCGCCGGCGTCAGCGGCCCGAACGCCGCATCCGGTGCCGCCGGCGCGATGCTCGCCTACGTCCTGCCCGCGGCCTCGGCCGGCACCGTCGACATGATTCCCGACCGGCTGGCCGGCTGGTGGATGGCCTCGGCGGCCGGCACGATCGCGGTGCTGGTGCTCTCGCCCCGCCCGCCCGGCGATCAGCTACGGGCGGCCGCCGCCCGGCTGGCCGCCGCCCTGGCCGACCAGCTCGGGGCGGCGCTGGACGGCGACACCGCGCCGAACTACCGCGAAGCATCCGTCGACGCCAAGCACAACCTGATGGCGACGTTCACCGCCACGCCGTACCGGCCGACCGGCCTGGCCACCACCGATCGCGCGCTGGACAGCCTGGTCGGCCTGCTCGAGTGGTGCACGTCGGTCATCAACGACAGCCTGACCGAGTACGCCAGCCTGTGCGCCACCGAGCCGGTCGAGCGCGAACTGCTCGGCGCCACCGCCGACGTGCTCCACGACGTCTCGGCGATGCTGTCCGGCGAGCCACGCCGGCCCGACGTGGTGCGGCTCAACGAGCGGTTGGCCGACAGCGTGGCGCACCTGCGGCACATGCAGCCCGATGTCCTGAACTACAACGATGCTGTACATCTGTCGTTCCATGCGCGGACGGTCGCGGTCGCCACCATGAACGCCGCCAACGACGCGCTGATCGCCACCCGCCAGGCCGACCCGGACACGATCGCCAGCCAGCGGCTGAGCTGGGCGGGTGGCCAGCCGGTCGGCAGCAGCCTGTCCGACGTCCGGCGCATCGTGGCCGGACACGCCAGCCTGCGTTCGGTGTGGTTCGTCAACAGCGCCCGGGGGGCGATCGCGCTGGCCGCCGCGGTGGCCATCGCCGACCTGACCAGCGTCCAGCACGGGTTCTGGGTGGTGCTGGGTGCGCTGTCGGTGCTGCGCACCAACGCCTCGGCCACCGGGTCGACGGCCCTGCGCGCGCTGCTCGGAACGGTGATCGGCTTCGCCGTCGGCGGCCTGCTCATCGTGGCGATCGGCACCAGCCATCCGGCACTGTGGGTGGCGTTACCGATCGCGATCATGGTGGCCGCCTACGCCCCCGGCACAGCGCCGTTCGCCGTCGGGCAGGCCGCGTTCACCGTGGTTGTGGCGGTGCTGTTCAACCTGCTCGTCCCGGAGGGTTGGCGGATCGGCGTACTGCGCGTCGAGGACGTCGCCATCGGCTGCGCGGTCAGCGTCGTGGCCGGCACGCTGTTCTGGCCGCGCGGGGCGGCGGCCGTCGTCGGCAACGACCTGGCCGACGCGTTCCACTCCGGCGGGACGTACCTCGCGCAGGCGGTGCGGTGGGCGCTCGGGGTGCAGCACGAGGCCCCGCAGGCAGCGCCGGCGGTGACCGCGGCGATTCGACTGGACGACGCGCTGCGTGGCTTCCTGGCCGAGCAGGGTTCCAAGCGGCTGCCGAGGCACGACCTGTGGCGGCTGGTGTTCGGAGCCACCCGGCTGCGGCTCACCGCGCACTCGCTGGCCGGGTTGCCGAATCCGGACGCGGACGGCGACCGGGTCAGCGGCGAGCTGGGCGATCGGGCCGACGAGCTGGCCGGCTGGTACGACCGGTTGGCGGCGCACGTCGGCCCGCGCACGAACGGCACGCGGGCCCCGCTCGAGCTGCCCACCATCGAGCGGGTCACCACCGACGCCCCGACCAGCTACCTGTCGTGCACGCTGTGGGTGGACGAGCACCTGCAGCACATCACCCCGCATCTGGCCGAGCTGATCGAGCCGGCCGAGTCGGTCGCCGCCACGCGCGCCATTCCCTGGTGGCGATAGATG
The DNA here is from genome assembly GCA_036502575.1 of Jatrophihabitantaceae bacterium. Taxonomy (GTDB): domain Bacteria; phylum Actinomycetota; class Actinomycetes; order Mycobacteriales; family Jatrophihabitantaceae; genus DASXRA01. Next base: position 30,028 of record DASXYL010000002.1, read on the forward strand.
GCTGGCTGGTTCAGAAGAAGCGCGCGTGGCCCGGCGTCCGGCAACCGCGAGATCACCCTGCAGCTGCCGGTCGACGCGGCGGGGCTGATCTACCTCGAGCTCTTCAACCTGGTCGACGAGGCGACCGTCTTCGGTGACCCGACGGCCGCCGTCCCGGGCGAACACATCCTGGCGGTCGTCCGGACCAAGCTCTTCCCCGGAGGCACGCTGGCTGCCGACGATCGGCCCCTCGACATCTCCCTGACCAACGGCGACTGGGCTTTCATCCAGGCGCTCCTCGAAACGTCGCCCCCGAGCAAGGGGCGCGAACAATCCGCCCAGGAACGTCACCTTCAGCAGCAGAGCCTGGCCATCGTCAGAGGCCGATCGCGGCAACCTCCTGATGCCTAGTGTCCCGTAAAGGAAGCCGGTGAACATACTTCCTTTACGGGACACTAGGTGCCGAACGCTCTCCGGATGGCCGCCACCGACGCGTCCACGTCGGCTTCGGTCGTCGACCAGTTCGACACCGAGATGCGCGCCGCCACCACGCCCTGCCACACCGTGCCGCCGAACCAGCACGTGCCCTCGGCCTGTGCGGCCGCGATCACCCGTCGGGTCACGTCGTCCGAGTCGCCGAAGCGGACGACGACCTGGTTCAGCACCACGTCGTTGAGCACCCGCACGCCGTCCGTAGCGTCCAGCGCAGCAGCGAAGCGGCGGGCGTGCGAGCAGCAGCGCTCGACGAGGTCCGCGACCCCGGACCGGCCCAGCGTGCGCAGCGCCGCCCACACGGCGAGTCCCCGGGCCCGTCGTGACATCTCCGGGACGTAGGCGTCGCCGTCGCGTTCGCCCTCGACGTCGGGCGACAGGTAGCTCGCCGTCAACCGCATCGGGGCCCGGTGCGCCTCGGGATGGGCGACGATGGCGAGCCCCGAGTCGTAGGGGACGTTGAGCCACTTGTGCGCGTCCGTCGTCCACGAGTCGGCCTTCTCCACCCCCGCGACGAGATGCCGCAGCGCCGGGCTGGCCCCCGCCCACAGCCCGAACGCCCCGTCCACGTGCACCCACGCTCCCCGCTCGTGCGCGATGTCGCAGATCCTGCCCACCGGATCGCTCGCGCCGGAGTTGACGTTGCCGACCTGCGCGCACACGATGGTCGGCCCGTCGCAGCGCGTGAGCGTCTCGGCCAGAGCCTCGGCCCGCAGCCGGCCCTGCGCGTCGGCGGGCACTTCGTGCACCGTGCCGTGGCCGAGGCCGAGCAGGCGCAGCGCCGAGTCGATCGAGGCGTGCCGCTCGGCGCCGACCACGACGTGCACGCGCGGCGCACCCTGCAGCCCGTCGCGCTCGACGTCCCAGCCGGACTTGGCGAGTACGTGGTGCCGGGCGGCGGCCAGCCCGGTGAAGTTGGCCATCATCGCGCCGGTGGTGAACCCCACCGTCGCGTCCGAGGGTAGGCCGAGAATGTCGAGCAGCCACCCGGATGCCACATCCTCGGCTACCGCCGCCGCGGGGCCGAGCACGTAGGCGCCGGCGTTGATGTCGGTGCCCGAGGCGAGCCAGTCAGCCGCGATCGTCGCCGGCAGGGCGCCCCCGACTACGAACCCGAAGTAGCGCGGCCCGGTGGTGGCCGCGGTGCCGACGTCCAGGGCGTCGGCGAGTGATGCGATCGCCGCCGCCGGGTCGGTCGGCCCGTCGGGCAGGTCCCCGCCGATCAGCGCCGTGAGCTCGTCGACGCCAGCCGGGGCGGCGACCGGCCGCTCGGCCAGGCCGCCCTGGTAGGCGGCCAACCGGGCCGCGACGCCAGCCAGCAAGTCATGGGTCATAGCGCTCATCCTTCGGCTCCCTCGCCCAGCACGCTCCGGCCAATCCCACGGTTTTGGTCGCCCAGCCGTCTATATGACGGTGGGCGACCAAAACCGGACAACGGTCAGCTACCTGACGGCATGACGTTCTGGTTCAGGTGGAAGACGTTCTCGGGGTCGTAGTGGTCCTTGACCTGGACGAGCCGCGCGTACGTCTCGGGCGGGTAGGCGGCGCGGACGCGGTCCGGGCCGGTGTCGCCGATGAAGTTCACGTAGCTCTGGCCGGTCGAGAACGGCTCGAGCGCGGTGCCGAGGTCACGGGCCCAGGCGAGGTTCGCCTCGGCGTCGGCGGCGTCCTCCCAGCGGGAGATGATGTTCAAGACGTAGGGCGCACCTCGTCCGGAATACGCCGTGGCGTCGGGCGCGAGGTCATCGATGGCGCCGCCCATGTGGTGGATGTGGAACTCGGTGACCACGCCGTTCGGGCGCTGGTCGAGGAAGGGCTGCACCGCCGCGGTGACGTCCGGGCCGAGCCGGGTGAGGAAACCGGACCGGAAGTAGTTCGAGGCCCCCGGCCCCCACAGCGGATCGAGCAGGCTCTGCAGCGCCACATACGGGATGGGTCCGAGCAGGTCGGCGACCGGCGGGCCGAAGTCCTTCAGCGGCTGGTAGAACTTGTCGCCGTCCTCGATCGCACCGCCGTAGCAGCCGGCGACGATGGCGATCGGCTGGCCGTGGATCTCTTCGGGCAGGAACGGCATCGGCGGGGCCAGGGTCAACGCGATCAGCGAGTTCACGTCCGGGGGCTGGCTCGCGCTCCAGTCCTGGTAGAGCGCGAGCAGCTCCTCGGTCCGGTCGCCCGAGTAGAAGATCGGGCCGCCGTAGACCATCGGACCGTGCTGGTGCAGCTGGTACTCGAACGACGTGACGATGCCGAAGTTGCCGCCACCGCCGCGCAAAGCCCACAACAGATCGGGGTTCTCGTCCGCGCTGGCCCGCACCAGGTTGCCGTCGGCGGTGACCAGGTCGGCGGCGATCAGGTTGTCGCAGGCCAGCCCGTGCGTGCGAGCCAGGTGACCGAGCCCGCCGCCGAGCGTGAAGCCCGCGATACCGGTGCTGGACACCAGCCCGCCGGTGACGGCCAGGCCGAACGCCTGCGTCTCGTGGTCGAGGCCGTGCCAGGTCACCCCGCCCTCCGCCCGGGCGGTGCGCGCCGCGACGTCGACATGGATGCCCTGCATCGGCGACAGATCGATGACGATCCCGTCCTCGACCGTCGAGAAGCCGGCGATCGAGTGGCCACCCCCACGGACGGCGATGTCGAGCCCCTGGCTGCGGGCGAACCGCACCGCCGTGATCACGTCGCCGGTGCCCGCACAGCGGACGATGATCGCCGGACGCTTGTCGTGCATGCCGTTCCACACGGCGCGGGCCGTGTCGTAGTCGGCGTCTCCAGGCACGACGGCGGTACCGCGCAGTGTTTCGCGCAGCTCGCTCACCGTGGCATCGCCGAGAACGGTAGTGCTCATGTCCATCTCCCCCTTGGGTGGTTGTCGCAACCCTGTCTAATCGGCCGCTCTTACAAGCCCCTTACAGCGCGTTACGCAGCTCGTCGCAGCACGCGACGCCGTCCGGGCGGCCGGTGTACACGAAGTGGTCGCGAGCCTCGTCGATCAGTGCGGCTGCGTCGTCGCCAGCGCGCAACGTCACCTCGGCCAGGCTGACCATCGACCAGGCCAGCAGGGTGCGGGTGCCGAGCACCCGTTGGATCTCCACCTCCGCGCCGAGCGCGCGGCGCGCCGCCGGAGCGTCGCCTTGGACCAGCGCCAACGCGCCCAGATGGGACAGGGCCGAGTGTTGTCCGGGACGGTCGCCGTTCTCGCGGAACATCGCCTCGCTGCGCTCGACCATGGCCCGCCCGCGCGGCATGTCTCCCGCCATCGCGATCCAGTAGCCCAGGTTGCCGATCGTCATGCCGATACTGCGGGCATCGCGGGTGCGCCGGAATACCCGCAGCGCCGCTTCCAACTGCGCGTGCGCTCTAGGCATCTCGTGCGTGAGACCGGCCAGATTGCCCAGTCGTGACAGGGCGGTCGCGATGCCGACATCGTCATCGACGTCCTCGAAGATGCGCAGCGCGCGTTCGAATCGATCGCGGGCCAGCTCGTAGTCGCCGGCCTCGCGGGCGACGCTGCCGAGGTTGGCGGTCACGTAGCCAACTGCGAGCTGGCCGGCCGGCTCGGTGAAGGGGGCAGCCGTCTCCTCGAAGACGACCCGCCGATGGTCGAGTCCCGGAGGGCGTCGCGGGATCGGCATCACGTTGAGGACTGGAACCGGCGATTCGGTGTCGGCGAGTTCTCGTACCCGATCGAGCACCTCGGCCAGTCCGGCCTCGGCATCGTCGACCCGGCCCTGGAGCGAGGCGATCGCCGCCATTCCGTACCGGGCGGCGGCGGCCTCGGCCTCGAGCCCGTGTCGGTCAGCCACCTCGAGGGCCGCGTCGAACGCCCGTCGCGATCGATCGAAGTCCTGGGTGAGCCAGCCCTGGACGCCGAGGCAGTACTGGGCGTGGCTGATCCCGCGTGGGTCACCGAGCTCGGTGAAGATCGCTACCCGCTCCGCGGCCTGGACGTCCCAGGCGCTGATCCGACCGCCGCGATTGCTCAACCCGCAGACGCCCATCAACGCGCGGGCTCGATCCGGCGTCGGTTCGGGGACGGCGTCCAGGGCGCGACGCAACGCCTGCAGCCCTTCGGCGAGACGCCCGGAACGAAGCCAATAGCGCCACAGCAGACCGGCCAGGCGCAATGCGGTGGGGGGATCGTGATGGATCAGCCAGTCGAACGTCGCGCGCAGGTTGCCCTGCTCGAGGGACAACCGACGGAACCACCCCGATCGCCCGGTGTGCGCGAGTTCGGGCTCGGCCCGCTCGGCGAGCGCGAGGACCCACTGCGCGCGGCGGCGGCACACCTCCGTCGTCTCGGCGCCCAGCCGCTCGATCGCGTACTCGCGGATCGTCTCGAGCAGCCGATATCGCACGGCACCGTCGTCCGGGGTGACCAGCGATCGGTCGACCAGGCCGCTCAGCAGCTCAGCGACGGCGGACCGATCGAGCAGCGCGTCCGGGCAGACCTGCTCGGCGGCGGCGAGCGTGAAGCTGCCGGCGAAGACGGCCAGCCGCCGCAGCAGGATCCGCTCGGGCTCGGTGAGCAGGTCGTAGCTCCAGTCCACCGTCGCGCGCAGGGTCTGCTGCCGGGTGAGCCCGACCCGGCTACCTCCGACGAGCAGCGCGAACCGGTCGTCGAGCCGGGCGACGAGCTCGCGAACCGGCAACGAACGCAGCCGCGCCGCGGCCAGCTCGAGGGCCAGCGGCAGACCGTCCAGGCGGCGGCACAGCGTCACGACGTCGGCCTGGTTGCGATCGGTCAGCTCGAACCCGGGCGCGGAGGCAGCGGCCCGCTCCAGCAGCAGGCGGACCGAACCGTGCCGTTGCGGCTCCGCGTCATCGTCGGGCAGGGAGAGCGACGGGACTCGCCACACGACCTCGCCGGGCATCAGCAGCGGCTGCCGGCTCGTCGCGACCACCGCGAGGTTCGGCGCACTCGTGAGTAGCTGGTGGGCCACCGTTGCGGCGGAGTCCACCAGGTGCTCGCAGTTGTCCAGCACGAGCAGCATCGGCGCCAGCCGGCCGCGGATGTGCTGGGCGACGGCAGCAGTCGGGTCGACGTCGGGAATCTGCTGCACGCCGAGCGTCGCGGCGACCGCTCTTGGTACCGCCTCGGAGGTAGCCAGCGGCGCGAGCTCGACGAGGTAGACGCCACCGGGGTAGGCGGCCAGCATCAGCTCGCCCAGCTCGATCGAGAGCCGGGTCTTGCCGCAGCCCCCGGTTCCGGTCAGCGTCAGCAGTCGCGTGTGCCGCAGCGCCGCCTGCGCCTCGTGCAGCTCGCGCTCACGGCCGACGAAGCTCGACAGGCGCAGCGGCAGGTTGTGCGGCGTCGCGACCGGAGCGTGGTCGGGCTGAGCACTCAGTTCCCGGCCGAGGTCCTGCGTCTCGGCGGCCGGCACGACGCCGAGCTCGTCGCGCAGCGATTCGACGAGGTGGCGGTACGTCGAAACGGCGGCCGGCCGGCGCTCGGCGGCGAGCTGGGCGCGAATGACCAGCCGGGCCAGGTGTTCATCGAGCGGGTCGGCGGCATACACCGGTTCCAGTTGTTGCAGCGCCGCGGCGGGTTCGCCGGCCTTCAGCTGGGCGACGGCGAGATCGATGACCAGGGCGTGATGGCGGCGACGCAACTGGTCACGCCGGGGTTCACTCCACGGTTCGTACCGATCGCCCGGCAACAGCTCGCCGCCGTACGTCGCGATCGCGACCTGCGCATCGTCGGGGCGCCCGGTGTGCTCGGCGCGCGCGGCGGCCGCTTCGAACTCGTCGACGTCGATATGTACCGGCTCACCCAGGACGAGCCGTTCGTCGCGCAGCTGCAGATATCGGTCGTCGTCCAGAGCGCGACGGGCGGCGAACAGCGCCTGGTGCAGGTTGTTCGCACCGGACGGGGTGTCGGGCCACATCGCCTCGATCAGCTGGTCCCGATGCAGGACGTGATCGGGGGCGAGCGCCAGCAACTTGATCAGCGTCCGGGCCTTGCGCCGGCGCCAGGCAGCGCCGGTCACCTCGCGGCCGTCCACCAGGACCGCGAAATCGCCGAGCAACTGCAACCGCAGCACCGAGTTGCCCACCCCCAACGACGAAGTATGCGCGCCCATCGGTAGAGCGGGCGTCGACCGGAATTGATACATGGGTAGCGTGCCGACTCGTGAGTCTCGAAGACGATCTTTCGCTCGCGCTCTCGCTCGCGGACGCCGCCGACACGATTACGCGGGGCCGCTTCGGGGCGGTGGACCTCGTCGTGGACACCAAGCCGGACCTGACGCCGGTCAGTGACGCCGACCGGGCCGTCGAGGAGTCGCTGCGCGCGCGGCTGGCCGACGCCCGGCCGGACGACGCCGTATGGGGCGAGGAGTTCGGGAAGTCCGGCGACTCGCAGCGTCGATGGGTGATCGATCCCATCGACGGTACGAAGAACTTCGTCCGAGGAGTCCCGGTATGGGCCACGCTCATCGGGCTGCTCGACGGTACCGACGCGATCGTCGGTGTGGTGTCCGCGCCCGCGCTCGGGCGTCGGTGGTGGGGTTCGCGCGGGGCCGGGGCGTGGATGTCGGCCCTGGGGGCCGAGCCGCGACCGCTGGCCGTCTCGCGAGTGGCGGCGTTGAGTGACGCGAGCCTCTCCTACGCCTCGATCAGCGCGTGGGCGTCCGCTCGTGAACGCTTCGTCGCGCTGACTCAGCAGGTGTGGCGTACCCGGGCGTACGGCGACTTCTGGTCCTACATGCTCGTTGCCGAGGGGGCGGTCGACATCGCCGCCGAACCGGAACTGTCACTGTGGGACATGGCCGCGCTCGCCCCGATCGTCGTCGAAGCCGGCGGGCGGTTCTCCGGCCTGAACGGGGTGGACGGCGTCGCGCAGGGCAACGCCGCCGCCAGCAACGGCCTGCTGCACGACGCCCTCCTGGCGGCCATCGGTACGCCGCAGTGATCAGGCGGCGGCGCGCTGCACGCCGAGTCGCCTCCGCTCGGGCAGCAGCAGGCAGCTGTCGCCGAACTCGTGCCACAGATATCTCTCGACCAGCGCCTCCTGGTAGGCGGACGCGACCAGATCGGCGCCAGCGACCGACTCGAGCAGCAGCAGGTGCGACGCGCCCGGCGCGTGCCAGCCGGTGATCAGGCCGTCGACGACCCGCGCCGGGCGCTGCGGGCCGAGCACCAGATCCGTCCAGCCCGACCCGCCGGCCACCCAGCCGTCCACGTGGGCGACCGTTTCCAGCGCTCGGGTCACCGTCGTGCCGACCGCGACGATGCGCCCACCGGATGCCCGGGTGAGGTTGACCAGCCGCGCGGTCGAGGCCGGCACCCGATACCGCTCGCGCAGGGGTGGCTCACCCTCCTCGAGCGACGAGACGCCGGTGTGCAGCGTGATCGGGGCGACGCCGACGCCCGCGCTGACCAGCGACGTCACGAGCTCGGCGGTGAACGGCCGTCCCGCGCTGGGCATCTCGGCGCTACCGGGATCCCGGGCGAACACCGTCTGGTACGCGTCGATCGGCGGCCGATCCCGTACGTAGGAGTACGTGATCGGGCGTCCGTAGCGCGCCAGGTAGGTCTCGACATCGCCCTCGACGGCGACGTCGGCCGACCAGAGCCGATCCGATCCGCGGTGGGGCGCAAGCAGCGTCAGGCCGACGCCGATTGCCAACTCGATCCGCTCCCCGGCGACGGCATCCGGCACCGGCGCGGTGGCGTCGATCCGCGGACGCACCTCCACCAGCCACGTCCCGTCGTCGAGCGCGGTCGAGAAGTGGACGCTGACCTCGCGACCATCCGACCGAGTGCCCTCGACGGCGGCGGCCAGGGTGGCCGAGGTGTTCACCACGACGAGGTCGCCGGGCGCGAGGAATCCGGCGAGATCGGCGAAGTGGGCGTGGTCGGTGCCGCCCGACCGGGCAACCAGGAGCCGCACCTGGTCGCGCGCCAGGCCGCGCTGCTCGGGCGGCTCGCCGGCCGAGAGCTCGTCCGGCAGGTCGAAGATCATCGCGCTGCCGCGACGACGCTGTAGTCGCTTGCCCGGTATCGCCCGCTGGGTGGTCGCTCGTCGAGCAACCGCAACAGGGCCGGAACGATCGCCTCGGGCGCCGGCCGGTCGGAGATGTCCTCGCCGGGGAAGGCTGCCTGGTGCATCTCGGTGCGCATGTCGCCCGGGTCGACCGCATAGACGAAATAGCCCGGCTGCTCGGCGCCGAGAATCGCGGTGAGATGGTCGAGGGCCGCCTTCGCCGAGCCATAGCCACCCCATCCTTCGTAGGGCGCGACGGCCGCGTCGGAGCTGACGTTCACGACTGCAGCGCGCTCGGCGAGCAGGGGCAGCACCCCCTGGGTCAGCGCCAGCGGGGCGATCACGTCAACCTCGTACACCCGCGCCAGCTCGTCCAGCGGGTATTCAGCCAGGCTGGGCATCGGGCTGGGTCCGAGGTAGCTCGCGTTGTTGACGAGCAGGTCGAGCCGGCCAACATCCCGAACGGCAGCGGCCAACGCCTCGCGGTGCCGCGCGTCGGTGACGTCTCCGGCGACCGCCACAGCTGTCGGGAGTTCGCGGGCGACCTTCTCGAGCGCCTCCGCGTCCCGGGCGTCGAGGACGAGCGCCCAGCCGCGTTCGGCGAGTCCACGGGCCAACGCTCGGCCCAAACCCTTGGACGCTCCAGTGATCAATGCGACGGGCATGTCGGCAGCTCCTTGCGAGATCGGGGTCTTGCCGCCATCCTGATAGTTGAAGTCAACTTCAAGTCAAGGAGCTACGCCCAGTGCGAACGACGGATCTGCTCACGGTCGGCGAGGTGGCGCACCGCAGCGGGTTCGCCGCATCGGCGCTGCGCTTCTACGAGCGGCAGGGTCTGCTCCACGCGACGCGGACGTCCGGCGGGCAGCGCCGCTATCAGCGCAACGTGCTGCGCCGGCTGGCGTTCATCCGGGCGGCTCGCAACGTCGGACTCTCTCTCGACGAGGTAGCGGCCGCGCTGGCCACCCTGCCCGAGGCGCGTACCCCGACCAAGGAGGACTGGTCGCGACTCTCCCGAAGCTGGCGACTCCGCCTGGACGACCAGATCGCCGCGCTGAGCAAGCTGCGCGACGGGCTGGACGCGTGCATCGGCTGCGGCTGCCTGTCGCTGCGCACCTGCGCCTTCTCGAATCCGGACGACGCGATCGCCGTACGCGGGCCCGGGGCCGGGTACCTACCGGGGCTGCTGCGCGCCGACCCCGCGTAGCGTTTCGTCCGTGGTTAGCGCTCGTCGGCGCGGGCCTGCTCGGCGAACATGGTTGCCTTCTTGCGCCGGCCGGGCACGGCGAACGGCGCCTTGGCCCGGATCTCGGCCATCGTGCGGCGGGTCAGGCTCACGGGGCTCTCGCCGGGCTGGACCGGTCCGCCCTCCGGCTCGAAGAACTCGACCCGGACGCGGGGACGCTTCGGGAATCGGACGATGTCCACCGCACCGGTCACGGCTACGCAGACGACCCGGGTGTCCGGCACCGCCAGGACGAGCCGGCCGGCACCGCTCAGGGCGCGCAGCGGCCGGCCTCGGGACACGGTCCCCTCGGGGAACACGCCCACGCAGGCGCCCGCGTGCAGACGCTCGATCGCGGCGGCCAGCGCCTGGGTGTCGCCGCGTCCGCGATCAATCGGGATCTGGCCCATGTGGTCCAGCACCCAGCCGAGCGCCCGCACCTTCCACAGGGAGGACTTGGCCAGCGCGCGAAGTTCACGCCGGGGAAGCGCGGCGACCCCGAGCACCACCGGATCCCAGGCACTGTCGTGGTTCGCCAGCAAAACGGTCGATCCGGACGTCGGCATGGCATCAGCGCCGATCACCTCGAGCCGTCCCCACCACCGCACGATCGGCGCGGCGACCGCCATCACGATGCGGTACATCAACAGCGATCTGTCCTGGGCCACCCCGGCATCATCGCCTATCCACGGCACCGGCAACGCAGCCGGTCAGGCGAGCACCAGTACCGTTGCCTCTCGTGAGCTACGAGAACCTCTTCGTCGTGACGTTCTTCCACCCGTCCGACCTGGACGCGAAGGTGCCCCGGGTCGTGGGCCCGTTCCCCGCGATCGAGGCGGCCGAGGAGTTCGACCGCAAGCTGCGCGCCACCTGGCCCTCGGGCGAGGAAGTCGATGTGACGATCGTCCAGGTCGAGGCGACCGACCCGATCGAGGACCTGCTGAAGCACCGCGACTGAGCAGACGCGCTTAGGACGCGAGGCCGTCGATAACCTCGGCGGTGGGGAGCTCGGCCAGCGCCGCGGCCGGTAGGGCGATCTTCGACGCCCGGATGCCGCTGCCGATGACCACGACGTCGCGCTTCAGCACGGCGGCGTCGACGAGCACCGGCCAGTCGGCCGGCAGTCCGATCGGCGTGATGCCGCCGAACTCCGTGCCGGTCAGCCGCACCGCGTCCTCCATGGGCGCGAACGAGGCCTTGCGGGCCCCGAGCCGGCGCCGCACCACGCCGTTCACGTCGGCGCGGGTGGTCGCGAGGACGACGCACGCCGCATAGGACGTGACGTCGCCGCGCCGCCCCGCGATGACCACGCAGTTCGCCGAGTCCTCGAGCGCGACCGTGTACCGATCGCAGAACGCCGCCGTGTCGGCCAGCGACGGGTCGATCGGGGCCACCACCACGTCCGCCGCGGGAAAGGTCGCCAGCGCCGCGGCGACCGGCGGCGCCACCAGTTCGGCGCTGACCGCACGCCACTCCAACGAGCCCGGAGCCATCACCCCCGTAGTCTGACTCAGGTGAGTGTCGACATCACCAGTCGGGTCCTACCCGGCATCGGCGTGTGCCAAGAGGTCGCGCTGCGCGACGGGCGGCGCATCGGCATCGTCACGCGGCGCAACGGCCTGCGCGATCTCGTGCTCTACGACGAAGAGGGCGACGGCGCGGCCGAGAACGTCGCGCTGACCGACGACGAGGCGAACGCCGTCGCCGAGATCCTCGGCGCCCCGCAGCTCACGTTCCGGCTCTCCGTGCTGCAACGCCAGGCCGACGGGCTGATCGTCGAGCAGCTGCCCATCCCCGCCGACTCGCCGTTCACGCGTCGCCCGCTGGGCGATACCCAGGCCCGCACCCGCACCGGCGCGTCGATCGTCGCCGTGCTGCGCCAGGGCGCGGCGGTGCCCTCCCCCACCCCGGACTTCGTCCTGCACGCGGGCGATCTCGTCGTCACGGTGGGCACGCAGGCCGCGGTCGACCAGGTGGCGCACATCCTGGACGGGTCTGCCGGCTCGGCCGACACCGGCGGTTGACCATGGCGGCGAGCGGCGGCGGCGAGACGCACGTCGCCGTGCTGCTCATCGAGCTCGGCGCGATCCTGTTCGGCCTCGGCGTCCTGGGCCGATTCGCGCGGCGGTTCAACATCCCGGTCATCCCGCTCTACCTGCTCGCCGGACTGTGCTTCGGGCAGGGCGGGGTGCTGTCGCTGTCGGCCAGCCACGACTTCGTCCAGGTCGCCGCCGACATCGGCGTGATCTTGCTGCTGGTCATGCTGGGCCTGGAGTACTCCGCGGACGAGCTGCGCTCGAGCCTGCGCGCGCAGGCGCCGATCGGCGTGCTCGACGGGTTGCTCAACGCGCTGCCCGGCGCAGCGCTGGCGCTGATCGCCGGCTGGGGGGCGACCGCCGCGGTGGCGCTGGCCGGCATCACCTGGGTGTCGTCGTCCGGAGTGATCGCGAAGACGCTCGGCGACACCGGACGTCTCGGCAACCGCGAAACGCCGGCCATCCTGGGCGTGCTGGTCATCGAGGACCTCGCAATGGCGCTGTACCTGCCCTTGCTCACCGCCCTGCTCGCCGGCGGCGGGGCGGGCAAGATCGTGCTCACCGTCTCGATCGCGGTCGCCGCCGTCACGGTCGTCCTCGTGGTCGCGACGCGGTTCGGCCGGCACGTCACGACGCTCGTCTCGGCCCGGGACAACGAGTCGTTGCTGCTCGGAGTGCTCGGCCTGACCCTGCTGGTCGCCGGGCTGGCCGAGGAGCTCAAGGTGTCGGCGGCGGTCGGAGCGTTCCTGGTCGGCATTGCCGTGTCGGGCACCGTTGCCGAGACGGCGGTCGAGGTCTTGTCGCCGCTGCGGGACGTCTTCGCGGCGGTGTTCTTCGTCTTCTTCGGGCTATCGACCAGCCCGGGCCAGCTGCTGCCGGTGCTGCCGCTCGCGCTGGCGCTGGCCGTCGTGACGTCCGGCACCAAGATGACCACCGGATTCGTCGCCGCCAAGCGAGCCGGCGTCAAGCGGCGCGGACGCTGGCGAGCCGCCGTCACGCTCATCCCGCACGGCGAGTTCTCCGTCGTGGTCGCCGCACTCGCAGTGGCCGCGGGGGCGCAGGCGAAGCTCGGCCCCACCACCGCCTGCTACGTGCTCATCACGATCTTGATCGGCGCCCTCGTGCACAAGTGGCCCGACCGCCTGCGCTCGGAACAATCCACCCCTCGCTGAGCGATATGCATGCTGTGAGCGATACCGAGCGCCTGCTTCGCACCTACGACACGATCACCGTGGTCGGGGCCAGCCGCTATCCGGGGAAGGAGGCGCACGCCATCCCGATCCAGATGCAGCGCTACGGCTGGCGGATCATCCCGGTCAACCCGCACGCCGACGAACTGTTCGGCGCCAAGGCGTATCCGACCCTCGCCGATGTATCCGAGCCGCTCGGCCTCGTCGATGTGTTCCGCCCGTCCGAGGACGCGGCTGAGGTGGTGCGCCAGGCCGTCGCCGCCGGCGCGACCGCCGTGTGGCTGCAGCTGGGCATCGTCTCGGCCGAGGCGCGCGCCATCGCCGAGGCAGCCGGCATCGACTACGTCGAGGATCGCTGCCTGGCCGTCGAACGCGCCAAGTTCGAGCTAGACGCGCCGTAGCGCGAAGTCGACCACCTGGGTCGCGACCAGGCGCAGGGCGGCCACGATCGGTTCGAGTGGAGTGCCGCCCTCGTCGAACACCGACTCGGCGGTGTTGATCGTGGCACCGTAGGGAGTCGGCCAGCCGCGCAGCGAGTGGATCGTCGAGCGCAGGGACACGAGCGTCGTCCCGCAGGCTTGCCAGCCGGCGGCCGTGACGATCGTGCCCACCGCCCGGCCCTGCAGGTACGGCCGGACGTCGTCACGCAGCGATTCCAGGTGATCGAGACCGTTCTTCACCAGGCCCGACATGCCGCCGTGGTACCCGGGCGTTGCGATGATGAGGCCGTCGGCCCGAGCGACCGCGCTGGCCAATTCGGCGGCGTCCCCGCCGGCCGGCTCGTCGTCAGCCGCATAGATGGGGAGCTCGGCCAGGAAGCGGCCGCCGAAGGCCACCGTGTGCGCGCCTCGGCCAGCGGCCTCGGCGAGCGCCGCCCGCAGGAGCTCGTCGGTCAGCGACGTGGCCCGGGTCGAGCCGCCTATCCCGACGACGAGCGGCCGGGCGTCGGGATCCATATCAACGACCGTACGCGACGCGTTCTAGTGTCGCGCTAGGGAAGTCGTTTGCCAGATGCGGTGATCAGGATCGGGGATGGCAAGGCGGAGGAGGAAGGCCATACCGCTGTTGTATGGCCGACGACGACAACGCAGTCATCGTCGATCCTCGCGCGGCAGATGGTGAACGTACTTCCCTAGCGCGACACTAGGGTGGGCTCATGAGTCTCGACCGACCCGTAGCACCCGATCCGTACTCGCTCCTCCCCGCCGTCGGCAGCTTCGCCGTGACGAGCACCGACGTCGTGGACGGCCAGCAGCTCGACCACGCATACGTCCACTCGAGCGCGGAACCCGATGGGGCCAACACCTCCCCGCAGTTGGCCTGGTCCGGCTTTCCGGACGGCACGAAGAGCTTCGTCGTGACCTGCTTCGATCCGGATGCGCCCACCCCGTCCGGCTTCTGGCACTGGGTGCTCGTCGACGTCCCCGCCTCGACGACGTCCTTGCCCACCGATGGCGGCCACGTCGACGCGGTGTTGCCCGGCAAGTCGTTCCACGTACGGAACGACTACGGCAGCAAGGACTACGGCGGATCGGCGCCGCCCGCGGGCGACCGGCCGCACCGCTACTACTTTGTGGTGCACGCCGTGGATGTCGAGTCGCTCGGCGTCGACGCCGACACGAGCGCCGCGGTGGTGTCCTTCAACCTCGTGTTCCACACGCTGGCCCGAGCGCAGATAGTGCCGGTATTCGCGCACTGACTGTTCTTATCCGCCGGAGGCTGTGCCTATCCGCCGGAGGCGCCTTCGGCGCGTCCGCGTCGCGGACGGCGGGCTCTTCGCGCGAGCGCTCCTAGCGTTCGGGCGCGCGTCATCCCACGGTGATGGGGTCGCGGATGGTGTTGCGGATGGGTGTTCGGCTCGGGTCGATGTGGGCGGGTGGGGTCCACCAGGGCTGGCCGTGTTTTATGACGACTTGCCAGCCGCGTTTGTCGTGCTCGCGGTGATGAAATCCGCAGAGTAGGCAGAGGTTGATCAGGTCGGTGCCGCCGCCGAAGGCCCAGTTCAGGATGTGGTGAACCTGGGTCCAGCCCGGTGGGGTGTCGCAGCCGGGGAAACAGCACCCGCCGTCGCGGGCAGCCAGGGCGAGGCGTTGGTGGGTGGTGGCGGTGCGGCGGGCTTGGCCGTAGGCGAGGATGCCTTCCTCGCCGATCACGACGGGGATGATGTGGGCTTCCCCGGCTTGTTTCAAGGCTTCGTGGACGGAGATGGTGCCGCCGTGGGCGGTGGTGACGTGTCCGGTGCGGGTCTCGAGCTGGTCCAGGGTCAGGGTGAGCAGCACCGTGGCCGGGACCCCGCCGGCCGGGGGCAGGTCACCCGAGGCGAGGAGTCGGTGGGCGGCATCGGCCAGCGCGTCGTGCATCCGCTGCCCGGGTGAGCGAACATCGGGGCCGTCGGCGTCTGACGGGCGTGGTGCGGCGAGGGGGTCGAGCACCGCCTGCCACTGCGCTAACGCCGTCGGGGTGAGGTGGGCTCGTAGTTCCCCGGAGCCGTCGCGGTTACCGGACAGGGTGGCGTGGCGGCGCCGGTCATGTTCGACGTCATCGGCCAGCACACCGTCGGGGTTCAACAACGCGACCACCCGCCGGGCCAGCGTCGCCAACACCGACGGGTCGAACCGGCGAGCCTCAGCCACCAGCCGAGCCTCCACCGCGGCGCCGTGCTCGAACTCCACCTCGGCCGGCAACTCCGCGATCACCCCGCGGATGACCTTCGCGTGCTCCGCCGAGATCGCCCCCTCGGCTTGAGCGGCCGCCACCACCGGCAGCAGCGGCGGGCGCGGCTGCCCGGTCAACGACCAGCCCGGACCCAGATCCAGGGCGGCCTCGTGACGGGCCTGCGCCTCCCGCGGCGTCACCCGCAACACCTCCCGCAACAACGTCGCAGTGTCGCGGGCCATCAACTCACCAGCCGCACCCCGATGATCCAACTCAGCAATCAACCCATGATCGACCACCGGCAACCGGCGGCGCTGCGTCTCCACCCCACGCAACAGCTCAAGCAGATCACCGCGGGACAGCCGAGTCGGATCGAGGGCGATCAGCGCGTCCATCGCGGTGGAGAGTTGGTCCAGCAGGGCAGTCACCGGTGCGGCGCCCTCCTCACGCTCGAACATACGTGCTAGTTCACCAACACGAAGCTGGCCGTGTCTAGGGCGATTCCCCTTATTCTGCAAGGAGAATAGCGAACTCGAGAGCCGGAGCGATCGAACGGATTGGCCGGCGAAGATCCTGCCATCGGCCGACGAAGCAAAAGACGGCGCAGAGCCGCGCAGGGTGAGTAGAGAGAACAGCACGGAGCCACGCGAGGTAAGTAGAGAGAACGGTGCAGAGCTACGCGAGACCTGGAGCAGCCAGAGCGGAGCCGCAAGCCACCGCGGGACGAGATCCAGATGCCAACTCCTCGTCGCTGCCGCTCTAGAAGGCAACCACAGCAGAACAGAACTCATCCGCCGCAGCCGGATCCTCCTTCGTAACCCGCCCGGCGCCGACGCTCTTCGCGCGCGCGCACTCAACCAATCCGCCGGGCACGGCGCGGCGGCGGGGCTCCTTTTGCGCGAGCGCTCATCGCGTTCTTGGTTGCGTTTGCTTGACCGCGTCTCGCTAACAAATCGCGGTCATTGCCTTATGGGGGCGAACTCTCCCGCCTCTACCAACGCATCGAGGTGGTTGGCTGGGACGGCCTCGCTGAAGAGGTGGCCCTGGGCGCGGTGGCAGCCGACGCGGAGCAGCTCGGCGGCGGCGGCTTCGGTCTCGACGCCCTCGGCCACGATGTCGAGACCGAGCCGATCGGCGAGCTGGACCAGGGCCTCCACGATGGCGGTGTCGCCCCGGTCGGTGCCGAGCCCCGCGGTGAAGCTGCGATCGATCTTCAGCACGTCGACCGGCAATGACTTGAGATAGGCGAACGAGTTGTGCCCGGTGCCGAAGTCGTCGATCGCCGTGGTCACGCCGATCGCGCGCAGCCTGGACAACACCTCCGCGACGTGATCGGCATTGTGCGGCACCGCCCGCTCGGTGATCTCCAGACAGAGCTGATCGCCGGCCACGCCGGCCTCGGCCAGCACGCCGGCCACCAGATCGACCAGACCCCGATCACCCAGCTGCACGATGGACAGATTGACCCGCACGACGAGAGGTCGCCCGTCGAGCAACGGCTCCCAGCTCGCTCGCTGGCGGCACGACTCCCGCAGCACCCATTCGCCGACCTCGCAGATCAGCTTCGACTCCTCGGCGATGTCGATGAACTGGTCCGGCCCTAACCGTCCGCGGGTGGGATGTTCCCAGCGCAGCAAGGCTTCAAGCGCGAGCAAGCGGCCGGTGCGCAGGTCCAGCTCGGGCTGATAGACCAGCCGCAGCGCATCGGAATCAACGGCGTCGCCGAGGTGCAGCTCGATCTCGGCGGCCGCGAACGCCTCGTCGCTCATGGCCGGGTCGAACGCGCGCTGCCCGTCGCCGCCGGACGCCTGGGCAACCCGCTTGGCGGCGTCCGCGCAGCGGTACAGCTCCATGACCGGGTCGACACCGATCCGTCCGGACGCGTACCCGATGCTGGCGGAGCGGGTGATCTGCATGCCGTCGAGCTCGACCGGTCGCGCGACGAGATCGCCGATCTGGCGGGCGCCCGCGGCGGTGTCGCCGCCGTGACCGGGGCACACGATGACGAACTGGTCGGCGCTGACGCGAGCGGCCAGCCCACCGGGCGAGGCCCACCCGGCGAGCCGTTGCCCCACCGCATCCAGCAGCTCGTCGCCGAGTTCGTAGCCGAGCAGGTCGTTCACCGAGCGGAAACGGTCGATGTCGATGGAGAACACCGTCATCCGCGGCGCCTTCGTCCACCGGACCGGGGTGCTGTCCAGGGCCCGCAGCGTCGCCAGCGTCGAAAGTCCGGTCACTGGATCGGTCGCGTCACTCGTGCTGGCGCTGGCTAGGTCGTCGCGCACGGGTCACCACTATGCACCGTTGCCACCCGGGCCGCACATCGGTTGCTCGCACAACCACTACCGGGAGCGAGCTCTCTTTCACGCCCGGTCGAGGCCACCGGTTAGGGTTTTGCGGACCGGGGGGTCGAGAGGGACGGTATGCACCAGCGAAGCACGAAACCGGCGACCTTCGCGGATGTTGTTCGCATCCCGGAGTTCCGGGCCATCTGGCTCGCTGATGCCCAGTCGATCGCTGGTGACCAGATCGCCCGCGTGGCCCTCGCGATACTGGTCTTCCAACGCACCGACTCGACCGCTCTCACCGCGCTCGTCTACGCGCTGACCTACGTGCCCGCCATCGTCGGTGGTGCACTGCTCGCGGGCATCGCCGACCGGTTCCCGCGCCGCGCGATCATGATCTGTTGCGACCTCATCCGCGCCACCTTGTACGGCGTGGCGGCCATCCCGCACCTGCCGCTGGCGGTGATCTGCGTGCTGATCGTGCTGGCTGTCCTGACCACCGCGCCGTTCGCCGCCGCGGAATCGGCGACCATCCCGGCGATCCTCGCCGGCGACCTGTACGTCGTCGGCTCCGGTCTGCGGGCCACGTCCGGCCAGCTCGCGCAACTGGCCGGGTTCGGCTTCGGGGGCGTCCTCGTCGGGGCCATCGGGCCGCACTGGGGCCTGGGCATCGATGCCGCGACGTTCGCCGTGTCGTCATTGTTGATCACCCGGTTCGTGCAGCACCGACCCGTACCGGTGCGTACGGATGACCGCGCGGAGTTGCCGTACCGCCGCTGGATGCTCGACGGCGCGCGCACCATCTTCACCGACTCGCGCCTGCGGTCGCTGGTGCTACTCGCCTGGTTGGCGGCGTTCTACGTCGTGCCCGAGGGGGTGGCCCCGTCCTACGTCGCGGCGATCGGCGGCGGGTCCGCGGCGGTCGGCGTATTCATGGCCGCCGACCCGGCCGGCAGCGCCCTGGGCGCCGGCCTCTTCGTCCGGCTCGTACCTCCCGGCGTACGCGCATGGATGATCGGCCCGATGGCGTTCGCCGCCGGCCTGCCGCTGATCATCTGCGGGTGGCACCCCGGCATCGTCGTGTCGGTGCTGCTGCTCGCCGCCACGGGACTGTTCAGCGCATTCCAGGTTCAGGCGTCGACGACGTTCATGCGCATCGTCCCCGACCACCATCGAGGTCAGGCGTTCGGACTCGCCCAGTCCGGGCTCATCGCCGTCCAGGGCCTGGGCATCGCCGCATTCGGCCTCATCGGCGACCGGATCGGTGCGCCGCACGCGATCGGCCTCGCCGGCATCATCGGAGCGGTCCTCGCGATCGGATTCGGCATCTCCTGGGAACGGGCCCGTCGCGCCGACCTGCGCACAATCGCCGCGCCGGCGTTGTCCGGCGAGGCCCAAGAGTCCTGAAGAATCCCGAGCCGCTGCCCATCGTGCGGTTTGGCGAACATCGTTTTGCGGCATACCCCGCGTATGCCCCTGGCCGTGGCGCTACGTCTGGTCCGGCTCGTCGGTATCCTGCTCGTCGTCACCATCCAGGAAGAGGGAGCGCCGCGATGCCACGGGTGACGAGGTGAGCGAGGCGGGAAAGGCCAAGTCGCGCTCACCCGCGAACCCGAACCTGGGTTCACGTCCGCGTCGCCCCATCGCTGGACCGCAGCCACCCGAGGACCCGCGCGCGACCGGCCGCGACCCGGTCGACGGCGTGACCTGGCCGGTGCGAGTGGCGGCCGCGTGGACCTGGCGGCTGCTGGTCATTGCAGTCGGCGTCTACGTCCTGATCCGGATCTTCACCCGGGTCTGGCTGGTCGTCTTCTCCTTCATCCTCGCGCTGTTCCTCACCGCGGTACTACATCCGCTCGAACGGCGGCTACGGTCGGTCATCCGGCGGCCCCGATCCGCGCCGGCACTGCTCTCGCTGCTGATCGGGGTGGCCGTGCTCGGTGGCATCGGCTGGTTCGTCAGCTGGCAGGTCAGCAGCCACTGGACCCAGCTGAGCGACCAGATCTCCTCCCTGGTCGACAACGCCAAGGACTGGCTGCGCAACGGCCCGCTGCATCTGAAATCCAGCGATATCGACAAGGTCAGCAGCAGTATCACCAACCGGGTCAAGGACCATCCCGGCGAGTTGATCAGTGGCGCGATCACCACGGTCCGGGCGGTGTCGGAGTTCATCACCGCACTGCTCCTGATCTTGCTCTCGACGTTCTACCTGCTGCGCGACGGCGACAAGGTGTGGCGCTGGGTGGTCAGCCTCTTCCCTCGGTCCGCGCACGAGCGGGTCGACCGGGCCGGCGCGGCCGGCTGGCAGACCTTCGGCGGCTACATGCGCGGGCAGATGCTGATCGCGCTGTTTCACGGCGTGACGATCACGGTCCTGCTCTTCGTGCTGCGGGTGCCACTCGCCGCCGCGCTGGGTGTGTTGATCTTCATGGGTTCGTTCATCCCGCTGCTCGGTCTGACCGTGACCGGCGCCCTGGCCGTCGCCGTCGCGCTGCTGGAGAACGGCCTGATCAGCGCGATCGTCGTCGCGATCGCGATCACCGTGCTGGTCCAGGTCGAGGGGCACCTGCTGCAGCCGTTCGTCATGAGCCGCAGCGTCAACGTGCACCCGCTGGCCGTGCTGCTGGCTGTGGTCGCCGGGACGACGCTGGGCGGCATCCCGGGCGCGTTCATCGCGGTGCCGCTGGTCGCATTCCTCAACACGGCCGTGCGCGCACTCCACGCGCCGCTCGAGCCGCCCGAACCGCCCCCGCCCGTCCCGGCCGACGAGGACGCGCCGGCCTAGCCAGAAGCACGCGCGATGCTGGCCAAGCTCACCGAACAGGCGTGACCGAGATGCCGTCGAGGTCGGGTGAATAGGTGCGCGGACCGGGGAAGTCGCCCGGTCCGGCGTGGGTGGCGTAGTTGATCGTGTTAGTGCCGGCGTGCAGCGTGACCCGCAGGCGATAGGTGCCGGGCGTGTCCCAGCCTCCGGTACGCGGGAAGTAGCCGATCAGCTGCTCGGCACCACCGTTGACGCTGACGTAGCCGGTGCGCTCGTCATCGGCCGCGTAGCGGATCGTCAGGGTGTACGCACCGCTCTGGGCAACCTGCACGTCGTTGAACCGAACCGCGGCGCCGTTGTAGAGATTGCCGACCTTCTGCCCGCCCGCGCAGCCGCTGCAGTCGCTGACCGAGGCTGGGGCGGTGATCGTGTTGGTGGGATCCTCCGCCTCGTAGGACCGGGTCGGCTGCGGTGCGGGCGGCCGCGGACAGCTGCCCGACTTGGTCGGCCGGACGCGCAGCAGGCTGGAGCCGTGCGCCGGGAGCGTCCTCGTGACGCTGTCACCGTGGCGACCGAGGCCGTCGCCGGACCACACGTCGGTGACGTTCGCCGCGCCGCAGAAGCCGAGGTCCGGCCAGCTGGCCGTGACCGGTTGGGGCACGCCGGCCAGGTTGAACAGGGCGACGGCGTACGAGCCGTCCGGCTCGTGGGCCGACCACACCTGCTGATCGGACCAGTCGTGATACGGACTCGTGGCGCCGACCAGGTGCCCCGCCACCCCGGCCTGATCGACGGCGACGACCCGGTCGTTGCCGAGCAGCGACGCTCCCGGCCGGTCGAGCTTGGTGAGGTCGTCCCCGCTGTAGAGCGGTGCACCGGCAATCGCCCACAGGGTCATCGCGGACTGGCGTTCGACGTCGCTGAGCCCGTCGGCGGCGCCATTGCCGATCTCCAGCGAGTCGAGGTTGCTCCAATGGCCTGGCCCGGCGAACTGCGCCCACGGCACGGCGTCGAAGTACCGGGACAGGATCGTGTCGCGGGTGTAGCCGAACGGGTTGGACCACGTGGTCAGCGTCGAGCAGGTGTTGTAGCACTCGATGTCGTCGTCGACCCGCCAGCCGTTCGTGTTCGCCTGCCAGAAGGCGGCGCTGTTGATGTCGAGGTGCCAGGACACGGCGAGCTGGATGGGGCGACCACTGCGCGCGATCGCGGTGGACCAGGCCTGCACATCGGGACGGGTGTCGTAGCTCGTGGTGCTCGATCCCGGCGAGACGGCGTCGAGCTTGAGGAAGTCGACGCCCCACGATGCCATCAGGGCGGCCCATGAGTTGATGAACTCCTGCGCCCCTGGCTTGCTGTAGTCGATGCGGCAGGTGTTCTGGAAGGTGTTGCCGTACTGGCACAGGTTGTTGCCGGGATGGACGCCGTCCGGCGCGAACACGATGTCCTGTGCGTGGTACGGCGTCCCGGCGATCGGGGTATTGGCCTGCACCGCCGGGATGGGGATCCCGGGATAGGCGTAGACGCCGAGCTTCTGCCCCAGGCTGTGCACGTAGGACGCGATCGGTGCGATGCCGACCGGGAACTTCGCCGGGTCGTAGATCTTGCGGCCGAAGCCGTCGACGAAGTTCGCGCAGTCGGAGTCGATGTTGACATAGCGGTAGCCGTGTGACTGCAACTGCTGATGCATCGCCTTCGCCTGGGCCCGGACGATCTGATCGCTGATATCGCAGCGGAACGTGCCCCACGACGACCAACCCAGATACGGCTTGGCCGCAGCGGCGGTGGATGCGGGTGCCGCGGCCGGTGCTGCGCCCGTCGCTGGGGCCGGCGTGGCGGCCGTCGCCGGCGCCACGGCCGCGGTCACGACCAGAGCCGCTGCGGACAACAGAACGATGATCCTCGGACGGGGCATGGCCAGCCTTTCAGCTCGGGCCGGCTCGACCGGCGCGCCGGGTCAGGCGCCCCCAGCCCCTGTGTGTGATTCTGTTGACTTACCGTCGCAAGATCGTCAATACCCAGGGGATGACGCCAGCTGTTCCAACAATGCCGAACTGAATCACGCAGAATGGGACAGGTCAAGAGGCGGGTAACTAGCTGCCGGTACTAGATCCGACCTGAGCTGGTGTCATCACCGAGCCGCTGCGACAGCCACACCGGCAGGATCGCCGCCACGATCAGCACCGCCGCGACGACGTCAACGATCGGGGCCTGATTCGGTCGGAACAGGTTGCCGAAAATCCACAACGGCAGCGTCTGCACGTCCGGGCTGGAGGTGAACGTCGTCACGACGATCTCGTCGAACGACAATCCGAACGCCAGCAACGCACCGGCCACCAGCGCGGTGCGCAGCGTCGGGAACGTCACGAACCGGAACGTCTGCCAGCCGGTCGCGCCGAGATCGGCCGACGCCTCGCCGAGCGAGTTGCCGGTGCGCCGCAACCGCGCCTGGATGTTGTTGTAGACGACCACGATGCAGAACGTCGCGTGCCCGATGATCACCGTGGTGAGCCCGAAGCCGATGCCGAGTGGATCGAGCACGGTACGGAACGCGGCGTTGAGCGCGATACCGGTGATGATGCCGGGCAGAGCGATCGGCAGGATCACCAGGAAGCTCACCACGTTGCGCCCGAAGAATCGATAGCGCTGCACCGCGAACGCCGCCATCGTGCCGAGCACCAACGCGATCGCCGTCGCGCCGAGTCCGGCCTTCACGCTCGTCCACAGTGCGTCCAGGGCGCCGCTGTTGTGCGCCGCCGCGTTCCACCACTTGAGCGTCACGCCGGTGGGCGGGAACGCGAACGTGCGCGACTTGTTGAACGAGTTGAGGATGACGATCGCGAGCGGCACGTAGAGGAACAGCAGCGCGAGCCACGTGATCGCCCGCAACGTCCATCGCAGGCCGGACGAGAGACGCATCAGACGTTCTCCAACGCACCGCTGCGGCGCATCGCCAGCAGGTAAAGGACGATCGCGATCAGCGGCATCGTCGCCAGGGCGGCCGCGAAGGGCTGGTTGTTCGCCGTCACGAGTTGCCCGTAGATCACGTTGGCGAGCAGCTGCGTCTTGCCGCCGACGATGCCCACCGCGATGTAGTCGCCGAGCGACAGCGAGAACGTAAAGATCGATCCGGCGAGGATCGCCGGAAAGACGGTCGGCAGCACGATCGATCCGAAGGTGCGCAGCGGCCGAGCACCCAGGTCCGACGACGCCTCGAGCAGGCCGTTGGGCAACCGCTCGAAACCGGCGAACACCGGCAACACCATGTACGGCAGCCACAGGTAGGCCAGCGTGATTACCGTTGCCGTGAATCCGTACCCCGGCGTATGCCCACCGGTGAGCCAACTCAACGGACCGTCCGGCGCGAGCAACGTCCGCCACGCGTAGGCCTTGACGAGGTAGCTCGCCCACAGCGGCGTTAGTACAGCGACGACCATGAGCAGCCGGGTCCGCCGGGCCGCCACCTTGCTCATGTAGAACGCCACCGGCACCGCGATCGCGGCATCGATCACCGTCACGACCAGCGCGACCTCGACCGTGCGCAGCGCGACCCGCCAGTACACGCCGCTGGTGTAGACGTCGTGCAGGTTCTGCCCGCTCGTCGTCTTGATGACGTTGCCGGTGAACGAGTCCGTCGTCCAGAACGCCGAGACGAACATGACGACCAGCGAGCCCAGGTAGGCGACGACCAGCCACAACAAGGGCGCGGAAAGGAGGATCGCCAGCCGCGTCCGCCGCTTGCTGGCGAAGAACGCGGACAGCGATCCTCTCGATCGAACCGCGGCGCTGCTCAGCTCTTGATCGCCTGCCAATCGGTGACCCACTGCGAGTAGTCGGTGCAGTTGTTGCCACTGCCGTCGACGCACTGTTTGCGGGGCGTCGTCCAGTACGCGATCTTGTCGGCGAAGGTGGCGTCGAGCGCCTTGTACGTCGAGCAGAAGGTCTTGTCGCTCGTCTGGTCACAGGCCTTGGTCTGGGCGGGCGCTTCTCCGAACCACTCGGCGACCTGCGCGTTCACCTTCGGCGAGACGATGTAGTCCATCCACTTGTACATGCAGTTCGGGTGCTTGGCCTTCGACGAGATCATCCAGGTGTCCGACCAGCCGGTCGCGCCCTCCTTCGGCAGCACGGTCTTCACATTGGTCTTGCCGTCGGCGTTGATCGTGTTGGCGATCACCTGCCAGGTGGTGCCGACCACCGACGTCCCGGACTCGAACGCCTGGACCTCCTTGGTGTAGTCGGCCCAGTACTCGCCGACGCTCGACTTCTGCTGCTTGAGCAGGTCTACAGCTGCGCTGAGCTGCTTGGGTGTCAATGAATACGGGTCCTTGATGCCCAGGTCCGGCTGGGTGGCCTTGAGGTAGAGCGCAGCGTCGGCGATGTAGATCGGCGAGTCGTAGGCGGTGACTCGACCCTTGTACTTGCTGGCCTGGTCGAACACGGCCGACCACGAGTCCAGCTCGCCGGAGACCTTCTTCGGATCCCACATCAGCAGGTTGGCGCCCCAACCGTGCGGGATGCCGTACATCTGCCCCTTGATCGAGTTCCACGACTTCGCCTTCAGAAATTCGGCGACGGTCGCGTAGTTCGGTACGAGCGTGGTGTTGACCGGCGCGACGTCACCGCCGTAGATCAGCCGCAACGTCGCATCACCCGACGCGGAAACACCGTCGTACTGCCCCGTCTTCATCAGCTGCACCATCTCGTCGGAGGTGTTGCCGATCTTGACGTTCACCTTGCAGCCGGTCTGCTGCTGGAACGGATGTACCCAGTCGACCTTCTTGTCGTCCGTGCCGTCCTCGGCGTAGCCGGCCCAGGCGATGATGTTGAGGGCGCCCTCCCCCGGCCCGACCGACTTCTGCATGTCCTCCTTCGGCGGGTCACCCGTCCCGCCGCCCGACTTCGAACTGCTGCACGCGGCCACGAGCACGAGCGCTGCCAGCGCGGCGACCGGGCCGACTCGACGAATCTTGTACATCGCTAGCTCCCTTCGAGAGAGACGGCCTGCTGCCGGCTCCAAGAAAGCCACACCTGCTGGCCCCGTCGCAGTGCGTGGTATCCGTTCTCACTCACGTTGTGCTGGACGGCAATGACGGTGTCGCCGGTATCGAGCTCGACGAGAACGCGGGTCTCGGCGCCGGCGTATACGAGCTCACGCACCTCGCCGGTGACGCGCACGTCGCCCTTGGCTCCGGTGGACGCCTCGGACACGCTGATCCGCTCGGGGCGGATCGCGAACGTGCCCGCCTCGCCGTACACGCGCTGGGCCGTTTCGCCGGTTAGGACGTTCGACGTCCCGACGAAGCCGGCCACGAAGGCCGTCTCCGGCCGCTCGTACACCTCGCGGGGGGTGCCGACCTGCTCGACGCGCCCCTGGTTGAAGACGGCCAGCCGATCGCTGAGCGTCAGCGCCTCGTCCTGGTCGTGGGTGACGAACACGAAGGTGATGCCGACGTCGCGCTGGATCGCCTTCAACTCGATCTGCATCTGCTCGCGCAGCTTGAGATCCAGCGCCCCGAGGGGCTCGTCGAGCAGCAGCACCTGCGGCCGATTGACCAGCGCCCGGGCCAGCGCCACCCGCTGCCGCTGGCCGCCGGACAGCTGGCCCGGGCGGCGCGTGTCGAAGTCGGGCAGGCGCACCAGGTCGAGCGCGTCCCGGGCTTGTCGACGACGGGTAGCGCGATCGACGCCGCGCACCCGCAGGCCGTACTCGATGTTCTGCGCCACCGTCATGTGCGGGAAGAGCGCATAGTCCTGGAACACGGTGTTGACGTCACGGCGAAAGGGCGGTTGGCGGGTTACGTCCGTTCCGTTGAGCACGACGCGGCCGGCAGTCGGTTCCTCGAAGCCGGCGATCATGCGCAGCACGGTGGTCTTACCCGATCCGGACGGCCCGAGCATCGAGAAGAACTCGCCCCCGGCCACCTCGAGATCGATGCCATCGACCGCAACGACCGAGCCGAACGTCTTGCGCAGGCCGCGCAACTGGATCCGCGGCGCGTCCACGTGTTCGCGCTCGGGTTCAGATCGCTCAGCTGCCGCCACGCAAATCCTCCAGCTTCCTTGGCGGGACACTAGCGCCGACGCGCGAGCCGCGCGAGATGCGATCAACGACGCGCCGGGTCAGCTGTTGATCAGCCGTTCGACGCGGGACAGCGTCTCGCGCAGGTTGTTCTCGGCGGTGGTGTCGTGTGCCTCGGCGAAGGTGAGCCAGCGCAGTGGCGCATCGGGCCGCTCCGGGCGCGCATCCTGTGGTGAGTCGGTGGCGAGGACGAAGCGCAGGTCGGCGTGTTCGTGCGCGGGATCGTCGCGCTTCGCCGGCACCGAGACGATCACGGCGTGGACGAGGTCCTGCTGCGGGTCGCCCGGCCAGGGGGCGAGATCCGGCAGCCCGGTCTCCTCAGCGCCTTCGCGCCGGGCGATGTCGATCGGGTCGGTCTCGCCCGGGTCGCCGTGGCCGCCGACCTGCAGCCAGGCCTGCTGGCGAGCGTGCCAGCGCAGCAGCACCCGCATGCTCGCCGGATGCACGATCACCGCCGATGCCGTGACGTGCAAGGGATTCGCTCGCGACCACGGATCGTCGACGGCCAGCACCAGTTCGCGGATCCGGGCCACGTCGGCGGTCTCGATGGGGCCCTGCGGGCGGTAGCTGGACAGCTGCTCGGCGAGCGGGTTGACCATGCCGGCCAGCCTAGGCGGGAGCGCAGTGGCCCGCTTGATCACGAGATTCCAAGGCAAATCCCGGTCGCGCGTCCCGGTAGCGTCCGAGGCATGGATGCAGGCCCGCCGCCGTGATCGACGAGACCGTCGTTCGCCGGCTTCGGGCCGCGGGCTGCGTCTTCGCCGAGGACGAAGCGGCGTTGCTCGTCGCCGCGGCGCGCACGCCGGACGAGCTCACCAGCATGGTCGAGCAGAGAGCAACCGGCCGACCGCTCGAGCACGTCCTCGGCTGGGCCGAGTTCTGCGGGCTGCGGATCGCCGTGGATCCCGGGGTCTTCGTTCCGCGCCGCCGCACCGAGTTCCTCGTCGAACTGGCCACTTCGCTCACCCGGCCGGGATCGGTCGTGCTCGACCTGTGTTGCGGCTCGGGCGCACTGGGGGCCGCCCTGGCCGCGGCCGCCGGGCCGATCGAGCTGCACGCCACCGACGTCGACCCGGCCGCGGTCCGGTGCGCGCGCCGCAACGTCGACGGCAGCGTCTACGACGGCGACCTGTTCGAGCCGCTGCCCACGTCTTTGCGCGGTCGGGTGGACGTCCTGCTGGCCAACGTGCCCTACGTCCCGAGCGACGAGGTCGGCCTGCTGCCCGCCGAGGCGCGTCAGCACGAGGCACGGGTAGCGCTCGACGGCGGAACGGACGGCCTCGACGTGCTGCGGCGGGTGGCCGCGGCGGCGCCGACCTGGCTGGCGCCCGGCGGGCACCTGCTGATCGAGACGAGCGAGCGGCAGGTACCGCAGGCCGTTGCGGCGTTCGAGAGCTGCCGCCTGGACACCCGAGTTGCCAGCGACGACGAGCGGGGCGCCACCGTGGTGATCGGTAGGTCTGGCTAAAGCTTCAGCGAGGCCTGCCCGAACGAGTAGCCCCAGTGGCCGTCGCGGAAACGTGTAGGTGTCGCTGAACCACAGATGGGAGTCGAACGCGGAGGTCGACCCGTTGGGGTTGATGCAGGTGCCTTTCTCCCACAACTCAGCGGTCACGACCGCCGTCGAACTCCCGTAAACTCGCACCGTCTGTACGGGTGTACCGGCCTTCGCGTCTTTGGGCAGCACTTCCTCCTGATGCTCGTAAGTGCAGACTTTGGTTTTCGCATCGTCCACGAAGCCCGCCTTGAGAAACTGGCCTCCGCTGCCCGTGGACAGGACGAAGTCGTCGTCGAGAATGCGATCGATCGTGCGAGCGTCGTTGTGCTTGACCGCCGCCTGATAAGCCGTGTCGAGCGCGGCCACGATCTCGGCGGCGCTCCTACCGTGATGGGCGGGCTCTGCGCTCACCGCGATCGTGGGAATCGCGATCGCGGCGGCAACCGCCGCCCCGAGGATCGCCACCAGCACCCGTCCCCGTGGCCGGCCTTTGAACAGACTTTGCATCATTCCTCCTGGTCTCCGCGACGGATGTCGCAGCACCGAGGCTGCCCGGGCGGAGGCCGGAGGTCTTGAAGATCGTTGCAGCAGCGTCACCGAGCCGAGTCCGTCGAGCCGTACCGTGGGACGGCATGCACCAGGGCCGGGATGTCGTCGTCACCAGCGATCCCGATTTCACCGTCGAAGAGTTCAGCTGCGTCGACGACCACACCGGCTGGTTCGGCAACTACCAGAGCGCGCACCAGATCATGCTCGTACGCAGCGGGATGTTCCGCGTGCGCACCGGCGGTGTCGTCGCCGACGTGGACCGGACCACCTGCTACCTGGGCGTTCCGGGCGAGGCCCGGCAGTTCGCCCACCCGGCCAGCGGCGAGCTGAGCACGGTAATCACGCTGAGCCCCGAACTGTGGCACTCGATGGCCGGAGAAGCCCGGATCGATCGGCACCGGGTCTACGCCACCGCCCGACTCGAACTCGTTCATCGATGGATCCTGGCGGCCGGCCCGGACCCGGGCTACGCGCTCACCGAACGGTTGCTCGCACTTCTGGCCGACGTCGTGGCGCGCGCGGCCGCGAGCGCCCCGCCGGACCACATCCGTCCGGCCCGCACCGACCCAGCCCTGGTCGAGCGGGCCCGGGCCGCGATCGCCGCCGACCATCCCTCGGCCCGACGGCTCAGCTCACTCGCGACCCTGCTCGGCAGCTCGCCCTACCGGCTCAGCCGAGCGTTCTCTCGCGAACTCGGCGTTTCGCTGACCCACTACCGCAACCGGGTTCGGATCACCCGCGCCATGGACCGTCTCGAAGCCGGCGAACCCAGCCTGGCTGTACTCGCCGCCGACCTCGGTTTCGCCGACCAGGCCCACCTCACCCGGACGGTGCGTGACCACCTCGGCCACACCCCGACCGCACTGCGCCACCTACTGGCGCAGCGCGCCTCGTAAGCCAGGGCGTCAGGACTCGAAACCCAGCGGGAGGTACTGGTCGACATTCTCCTTCGTGACCGTGGCGGAGTAGAGCGTGATCGAGGCCGGAACCTCCTTCTGCGACAGGTCGCTCATGCCCTTCGTCTGCACGATCAACCGGCCGAGCTGGATCGCGGACGCCGCCATCGTCGGCGGATAGAGCACCGTCGCCTTGAGCACGCCCTGGCCGGCCTTGATCTCGCGCATCGCGTTGGCCGATCCCGCCCCGCCGACCATGAAGAACTCGCGGCGATTCGCCTGCCTGACGGCGGCGAGAACGCCGACGCCCTGGTCGTCGTCGTGGTTCCACATCGCGTCGATCTTGGGTGCGGACTGCAGCAGGCTCGCGGTGACCTGCTGACCCGACTGCACGGTGAACTGCGCGGCCTGCCGCGGCCCGACCTTGAAGCCGTACTTGGCCAGTGAGTCCCGGAACCCCTGGCTGCGTTGCTGGGTCAGCGGCAGGCTGTCGATGCCGGCGACCTCGGCAATGACCGGGTTGGACACGCCCTTCTTCTTCAGCTCGTCACCGATGTAGTTGCCGGCGCTGACCCCCATGCCGTAGTTGTCGCCGCCGATCCAGGTCCGGTACGCCAGCGGCGTGTCGAAGATGCGGTCGAGGTTGACCACCTGGATGCCGGCGTTCATCGCCTTGCGGGCCACAGCGGTGAGCTGCTTGCCGTCATTGGGCAGCATCACGATCACGTCGACCTTCTTGTTGATCAACGTCTCGACGGCGGCGATCTGCGCGGCGATGTCGTTCGTGGGCTGCACCGCTTCGAGCTTCACGTCGCTGAACTGCTTGGAGGCAGCGCTCGCGTTCTTGGCGATCGCGCCGATCCAGCCGTGGTCGGCGGCGGGGGCCGAGAACCCGATCGTGACGGTCTTGCCGGGCGCGCTGTTCGCGTTCGACGCGGCGGCGGAAATCGTCACCGGCGTGCTGTCCTTCTTGTTTCCCGTGCAGGCGGCGAGAACTCCTCCAACGCCCAACCCCGCGGTGCCGAGCAACACCTCGCGGCGTCCCAGTCTCTTGGCGACCTTCTCCATGACGAACTCCTCTTGTTCGGATTACCGTTGCCCGGTCGGCGAATCTCCATGCGCGGCCGGGATGCCCGACTAGACAGCGACCTCCCTGTTCCGTCGCTGGAGCAACACAGCGATCACGATGATCACGCCCTTGGCGATGTTCTGCGTCTCGGTATGCAGGTTGTTCAGGATGAACAGGTTCGAGATGGTGGTGAAGATCAGCACGCCGAACACCGAACCGACGACCGTGCCGCGACCGCCCGCGAGCGACGTGCCACCGATGATCACTGCCGCGATGGAATCGAGTTCGTACAGATCGCCGTGGGTGCTCGAACCAGTGGTCGTCAGCGATGTGATCATGATTGCGGCGATACCGACGCAGAGTCCGGACACCACGTAGAGCGTCGTGGTGTGCCGTCGCACATTGATGCCGGCCAGCCGAGCCGCCTCCAGGTTGCCGCCGACGGCGAAGGTCCGCCGGCCGTACGTCGTTCGGTTCAGCACGATCCAGCCGACGACGGCGACGGCGGCGAAGATCCACACCAGCAAGGTGATGCCCAGCGGCTTGGTCGTGGCGATGTCGTTGATGGCCGACTGCGTAACGAGCTGGGTGTGCTTGTCGGAGATCTGTTCGGCGAGACCGCGGGCGGCCGCCAACATGGCCAGGGTGGCTATGAACGGCACCATCCGGCCGTACGCGATGAGCAGGCCGTTGACCAGCCCGACGCCCATCCCGACCAACAACGCGCAGAGCACCATCACGACCGGGCCGTAGGACTGCGTCGACACGGTGGTACACCACACCGACGCCAGCGCCATCGCCTTGCCCACCGACAGATCGATGCCGCCGCCGATGATCACGAAGGTCATCCCGACGGAGATCACCCCGATAACCGATGCCTGCTGCAGGATCGTGAGGACGTTGGACCGCGTCCAGAAGGTGTCCGCGGTGATGCCGCCGATGATGCCGAGAATGACGAGGACGCCGACCAGGCCCAGGTTCTGCACCGCGCCGATGCGGGTGAGGATCGACGATCCGGACCGACCCGGCTGAGCCGCCTGCGCCGCATCGGCCTCAACTCGGGCCTGCTCGGCTACCGGCGGCGGCGTCGTCTGTTCGCTCATACCGCACTCCCCTCCATGACAAGGTCCAGGACTTGAGATTCGTCGAGCTGGGACGCCGGGGCCTCGCGGATGATGCGGCTGTTGCGGATGACGAGCACCCGGTCGGCCAGGCCGAGTACCTCGGGCACCTCGCTGGAGACGAGCACTATCCCCACGCCGGAATCGGCCAGCTTGCGGATCACCGCGTAGATCTCCGCGCGAGCTCCGACATCCACCCCGCGGGTCGGCTCGTCCAGCAGCAGCAGCCGGCACTGACGCAACAGCCAGCGCGCGATCACGGCCTTCTGCTGGTTTCCACCGGACAGTGTCTTCACGGCGCGCCGAGGATCGGCCGGACGTAGGTCGAGCACCCGCGCCTGCTCGCGGGCGTCGGCCAGTTCCCGCTTGCGGTCGACGAATCCGAAGCGCGAATAGCGGTGCAGCGACGTGGCGGTGATGTTCTTCGTGACGGTCTGATCGAGGAACAGGGCCTGGGTCTTGCGCTCCTCGGGGGCGAGCCCGATCCCGGCGGCCACGGCGCGCGGCACACTGCCCGGTCGCAACACCGCTCCGCCCAGCCGGACCGTACCGGCGGCCGGCTTGCGAGCGCCGTAGATCGCCTCGAGAATCTCCGACCGCCCCGAGCCCACCAGGCCGGCCAGGCCCACGATCTCCCCCTCATGGACCTCGAAGGAGATGTCGTAGAACTCCGGCGGACGGGTCAGTCCCTCGACGCGCAGCACCTCGGGTCGATCGTGGAACGTGAGCTGCGGGCGCGGCGGGAAGGCGTACTCGACCGATCGCCCCGTCATCAGAGTGACGATCTGGTTGGTCGACGTCGTCTTCGCCGGCAGCCCGGTCGCGACGGTGCGACCGTCCTTGAGAACGGTCACCCGATCGCCGATGTCGCGGATCTCTTCCAGGCGATGCGAGATGTAGACGACGGCGACCCCGTCGGCGGTGAGGGCGCGAATGATCCGGAAGAGGTTGGACACCTCGTCGTGGGCGAGCACCGCCGACGGTTCGTCCATCACGATGATCCGCGCATCGTGCGAGAGCGCGCGGGCCATGCTGACGACCTGCTTGCCGGCCGGCGACAGTGAGCCCACCGTGCGGCCCGGGTTGATCTCGCTGTGCCCGAGCCGGGTCAGCAACGCCCGGGCGCGTGACCGCAGCTCGCCCCGTCGGCTGAATCCGAGGGTGGCCAGTTCGTGGCCGAGGTAGATGTTCTCAGCCACCGACAGCCCGTCGACGAGGTCCAGCTCCTGGTAGATGGTGGCGATCCCCCGACGCAGGGCGGCCGTCGGATTGGCGAAGCTGACCTCCACGCCCTCCCAGTGGATGGTGCCGGCGTCGGGCCGATGCGCGCCGGACAGCACCTTGATGAGCGTGGATTTGCCCGCCCCGTTCTGACCGAGCAGGCAGTGCACCTCACCGGCCCGGACGTCGAGGTCCACTCCGTCGAGGGCACGCACGCCGGCGAATTCCTTGACGATGCCGACCATCGTGAGCAGCTGACTGGTCATGCCACCCCGCTCGGGACGTCGAGTCGGGGCGGGCTGACGATCGTCGGATCGTCCAAGACGGCCTCCAGAGCGAGCTGGGCACCGCCGCGAACCGCCGCGGTGAATCCGAGGGTCGAGGTCTCCACCCGGCACCCGCCGATATCGGGGGCGATGACCCGCGACCGAAGTTCGGCCATCATCGGCTCGAGCAGGTAGCGGCCGACCACGGCGAAGTAGCCGCCGAGCACGATTACCCTCGGGTTGAACAGATTGATCAGGATGGACGCGCCGAGCCCGAGCCCCGCACCGATCTGCTCGAGCGCACCGAGTGTGCGAACATCGCCGGCTTCGGCCCGCCGGACGATCTCGGTCAGCCGCTGCTCGAGGTCGAGTGACGGGTCGCGGACCTCGTCCTCGGGATCTGCCGTCAGCCGCAGCAGGGCCGCCAGCCCGACGATCGTCTCCCAGCAGCCACGCCGGCCACAGCCGCACAGCGCCCCGACCGGGTCGAGTGGCATATGACCGACCTCGCCGCTGAAGCCCTCGGCTCCCCGCAGGAGCTTGCCGTCGACGATCACGCCGGCGCCCACGCCGACCTCGCCGGTGAGGTACACCAGATCTGCCGTCCCGGCCGCCCCGCCGTAGGCCCACTCGCCGATCGCCGACAGGTTCGCGTCGTTGTCGATCCGGATCCGGAAGGCCGGATTGCCGAGCCGCCCGGCCAACTCGCGCACGATCGGGATGTCGCGCCAACCCAGGTTCGGGGCGAATGTCAGCACGCCGGGCCCGGCCTGGACCTGTCCGGGCATGGCGACCGTGATGCCGGCCGGCGCCTCGCTGCCCTGCCGGGCCGCGGCGCCGATCGCCTCCTGGACGATGGCGACGACGGCGTCGAACGTGCGGGCCGGCCCGAGCCGCGGCACATCGACCGGCAGCCGCCGGGCGAACAGCACCTCGCCGCCCAGATCCAGGGCGAGCACCGCGGCGTAGTCGACGTTCAGCTCGATGCCGATGCCGTAGACGTGTCGGCCGTCCACCTTGACCACGACGCCCGGACGCCCGGCCGCGCCGGCCCGATCCACCCCTCGCTCGGCGACCAGGCCACGCTCGACCAGTTCGGCGACCAGGCTGGAGATCGTGGCCTTGTTCAGGCCGGTGTCCTCGGCCAGCCGGGCTCTCGACCGCGGTCCGGCGTCGCGCAGGCTGCGCAGCGCGACGGCGAGATTGGTCCGCCGAACGGTCAGCTGATCAGCCCGTTCGGGCGCCGAAGACGGTTGGACGATGCGGCCTGCCATTCGGCTCACCCGAACGCCGCGTGACCTGGATCACAATTAGTTTGTTGGATCGAGAAACTAATGAACCCCACAGCTGCCGTCAAAGTTTCGTTGGGATTCGGGCCTAACCTGCGACCATCCGGGTCGCGATTCGTCCGTCCCGAGTTGTTCGCCCGCCAGCGGCCTGGCCCACGCTGACGGTCGAACAAGTCCCGAGCAGCGATCCGATTACGACGGGCACCGTGTGACGAATCGACCTTGTGGCGCGAAGCCGGCCGGCGCTAGCGTTCGTCCGTTTGCTTGGTTATCCGGTCGGCGCCATCGGGGGCAACGTGAACGGTCGAAAGCAGCTGGGTATTCTCTGTGCGGCAACCCTGGTCGTCGCGACGTTCGCGGCCCTGTCGCCGGGAGCCCCGGCCGCCGCCGGGCGGCCCACCACGCTGGTCGTCGGCTTGACCTGTCCGGGCGGGCACTTCCGCACCATCCAGTCCGCTATCGACGCCGCCCGTTCGGGTGACACCGTCCGCGTGTGCGCGGGCACCTACGTCGAGGGCAGCGGCGCCCCGGGCAGCAACGCGCTCACGATCGCCAAGAGCATCGACCTGGTCGGGGCCGGCGCGGATCAGGTGCGCGTCCAGGCCCGCAAGGGCGCGCAGATCGTCGAGTCACCCCCGGACATCCACCACGGCAAGGGCGATCTCGTCGCGGTCATCGGTTCGAGCGTCGACATCAGCGGAATCACCTTCGACGCCAACGGTGCGTACGCGACCGCCGGAGTGGTGTACGTCGACTCCCGGGGCTCGATCGTCCGGTCGCGCGTCACCGGCCTGGACACGGACGAGAGCGCCAACGGGTACACCGTGCCGGGCGGCTTCCGCAGCAACCCCTTCGGCTTCGGCATCGCGCACGTGAGCACCTCGTCGCGACCGCACACACTGACCGTCGACCACACTCGCGTCGACCACTACAACGCCGCCGGTGTGGTGATCGACGGTGCCGGCGCCACCGCCGTGCTCACCAACGACCAGATCGCCGGACGCAACCTGTGCCAGAACTACAACGACCCGACCGCCGGCGGGCCGACCGTGATCGACGGCAACTGCGAGGCATCGGGCGGCAGCACGCCCATCGCGCCGCCGCTGCCGCTGACGACCGGCCCGCTGTTCGGCCAGGACGGCGTGCGGGTGGGCGCCGGCGCGACGGTGGCGATGAGCGGCGACACCGTGTCGTCCAACCTGGTCAACGGCTCGGGATCTCCGGTACAGAGCGTCTACGCCCCGACGCCGAACAACGACCCGTACCCGCTCGGCGATCACGCCGAGAACAACCAGAACCTGCACCTCGGAGCCGGCGTGCGCCTGGTTGGCGCGGGTACGTCGTCCATAACCCGCAGCAACATCACCGACAACGCGTTCGGCGTCATCAACACGACGGCGGACGGCATTACGGCCGCCACCACGCCGGTCGACGCCCGGAACAACTGGTGGGGCCTGCGCACCGGCACGGTGCCGCTACCAACGCCCGGACCGGCGGTGTGGCCCGATGTCGTCACTCCGACCGCGCCCAACCCACCGACACCGGAGAACCCGGTCAACGGTGCCCCGGTCGCCAACGCCGCCTGCCCGGCCGGCATCTCGGATTCGAGCGCCGTCACGTTCTGCCCGTACCGCTCGAGCGACCAGGCCGACACGGCGGCCGGCGAGTACCCGATCGCTGACGCGCCGGGCGCCGTCAGCGCTCAGGCCTGCACCGGTGATGTGCAGGTCGATCCGAACATCCCGACCTACGACAGCTTCTTCGAGACGACGCTCGGCAGCGGTACCACCGGCGACGGACTGTCCGGAGCGACGCCATCGGCGAAGAAGACCGGCCAGCTGACGGCGTACATGCAGGCGGTGGTCGACGCGATCAACGCCCACTCGCATACGACCGGTCGTCGCGTCGCCGCCAAGATCGTCCACGAGGGCAACAGCGTGCTCGGCACGCCGTTCTACTACGTCGTCATCGGCACGCCGGACAACATCGCCAACCTGGATTCCGGCCGCAACGACCAGGCGTTCTGGCGGGGCCTGATCGACGGCACGACGCCGCCTTCGAAGGCGCTGGCCCAAGCGAGCGAGCGCCCGGCGTTCGCCTGGATCACCGGTGCTCCGCACGGCAACGAGCCGGCCGGCGGCGAGGCTTCGGTCAAAGAGCTCTACGAGCTGGCCGCGCGTACCGATTGCGACAATACAGCCCGGCTGGCCAACCTCGATGTGTTCATCCAGCCCGTGACTGCGCCGGACGACCGCGATCACAACAACCGCACCACCGCCTGGGCGTCGGACCCGAACCGCGACCGAGGCACGTTCCACATGCCGGAGAACCAGGCGCTGATCGGCGCGATCACCAAGTACCCGGGGCTGTTCTTCATCGACGCGCACCAGCAGTCCTCGGGCTACTTCTTCCCGCCCGACCAGGACGCTGCCCACCACGAGATCGCGCATTCGGCGCTCGACGCGATCCAGAACGTCATCGGGCCGGCGATCCAGAACGCGTTCAACGACCAGACCGGCCAGTACCGCAACTACGACACCTACGACCTGTTCGTGCCCGAATACGGCGACACCGTGCCCGCGCTGCTGCAGGGCGGGGCCGGTATGACCTACGAGAAGGGCAACAACGAGAACTACGGCAAGCAGGTCTATGACCACTACCTGGCCATGGACACCACGGTGAACGTCGTCGCCGACCAGAAGAATGCCCTGCTCGCCGCCTGGATCAAGCAGTGGCCGGAGGCGGTCGAGCAGGGGCAGGACTGCACCGTGCAGAACAACACCCAGGTCAGCCCGCCGGTGATCGACCAGTACGAGATCGGGCAGAGCAGCATCGGCCAGGAACCCAACACCGACGTCTGCGGCTACTACTACCTGCCCGGCAAGCACTCGGGCGACGTCGCGGCCACTCTTAAGGAACTGCAGTACGTCGGTGTGAAGGTCTACCAGCTGGACCATTCCGTCACGGTCTCCGGGGCACACCGCTTCGGCGACCTCGATGTCAACGCGGTGCAGGGGCAGGGCTCGCCGGTACGCACCGACCGGATCACCCTGCCCGCAGGCACGCTGTACATTCCGCTCGCCCAGGGCACCAAGCACTGGATCCAGGCGGTGCTGGGCGAGAACCCGTACCTGCCGTTCAACTACTTCTACGATCAGGTCACCTGGTCCTACTCGCTGCTGCGCGGCTTCGCCGGCGACGGCTTCCTGACCCGGCAGCTGCCCCACAACGTCGAGCTGCGCCTCATCGGCCAGCCGCGACTGGGCAGTTCGCCGGGTAGGTCACAGCCCGTGTACGCGTTCAATACCGATTCGTCGGCCGCGCTGGCGATGGTGAACCAGCTGCTCGGGCAGGGCGCTCACGTCGCCCGGGCTTCTTCTGCCTTCGATGCCGCCGGTGTGCACTTCGACTCCGGCGCCGCGCTCGTGTCGGATGTCGCACTGTCCAGCCTGGCTGCGGATGCCGAGCACTGGCAAACACCAGTGGTTGGCCTGCCCGGCTACCCGGTGGCGCACTCGCCGCTCGCACTGCCCAAGATCGCGATCTACACCGGCGGGACCACCGTGCCGACCAACCCGGCCTTCCCGGGCACCGGCGACGGCTACTGCACGACGTCCACGTACTGCGAGGCGATGTTCGACCTCACCCAGCGCGAGGGCGTCCCGACGTCGCAGATCGGCCAGCTCACCTCGACCGACCTGACCAACGGTGCACTGCAGAGCGGCGGCTACACGGTACTGATCGATCCTGGCGCGACGATCTCGGCCACGACACCGGTCGGGACGGCCGGCACCCCCGCGGCGGCCGTGCAGGCGTTCGTCAACGGCGGCGGCACGTTCCTCGGCACCGGGGCGGGCGGCGCGACCAGTGCCCGGAACGCCGGCGTGACCACTCTGAACACCAACACGATCACCGGCATCAGCACGCCCGGCTCGACGTTCGACGCGACGTGGAACACTGCGAATCCCGCGGCTTGGGGCATGGACGCCGGCGGTTGGATCTACCGCGAGTCGAACAACGACCCTAACTTCGACCCAGCCACGCTCGCCGGTAACGGCACCACTATTCCGGCGGCGACAGCGGTGGCGACGTTCGCGCCCGCGGGCGATTGCGGTGGACCGGCCGGATTCGGCAACTGCTACGGCTACGAGGTCAACGCCAACGCGAACCTGCCCGG
This sequence comes from Jatrophihabitantaceae bacterium, assembly GCA_036502575.1. Taxonomy (GTDB): domain Bacteria; phylum Actinomycetota; class Actinomycetes; order Mycobacteriales; family Jatrophihabitantaceae; genus DASXRA01. The sequence continues at coordinate 68,803 of DASXYL010000002.1, forward strand.
CCGTCCGGCGATCGTCGATCAGCCGTTCGGGGCGGGGCACGCGATCATGCTCGGCTTCGATCCCTGGTACCGCTCGTGGACCGCGCAGGGGGAACGGCTCGTCCTGAACGCCCTGCTCTACCCGGCGGGCACCGCGCCCGCGCCGTTGACGAGCAGCAAGCTGCCCGACGTCGCCAACCGGCCGGTTAACGCCAGCGGGGGCATCCCACCGCTGCCGACCAACCGCGACCGTCCATAGGAGGAACGCCATGACTTCTCGGCTCTTCGCCGTGTCGAGTTCGGTACTGCTGCTCGTCGCCGCGTCGTCGAGCGTCGCCGGTGGGCAGCCTTCGCACGGTGATGCCTGGCGGTGCGGCTCGGGCGCGCGTTCCTTGTCGCACCTCGGCGATCACGTGTATCCCGAGGCGGGCAACGGCGGCTACACCAGCCTGCACACCGACGTCCACCTGGCCTATGACGCCCCGTCGAACCGGTTCCTGCCGGGCAACCACGTCGTGCTGACCGACTCGGCCACGCAGTGCCTGTCCGACTTCAGCCTCGACTTCGAGCGGCACTCGGCGGCGAACCCGGTCGACGGCCCGGACCTGACCGTGCAGTCCATCACGGTGAACGGCCGGCCCGCGTCGTTCCGGTTCGTAGAGCCGACCTACCCGGGCGACCCCAACGGCCAGGACGACCCGGACCCCCGGGCGCACCAAGCCTCGCAGGTCACGCCCGTCGGCGGCCCGAACCACAACCCGTTGCCGCCGGCGTGTACCCCCGAGGTGACCGGTGACGACGTGAACGCCCAGAACGGTGATCCGTGCCCCGCCAACAAGCTGGTGATCACGCCGCGCCGCCCCCTCCGGGCCGGCGAGATCTTCCGGGTGACGGTGAACTACACCGGACGGCCGGGCGTGCACACCGACGGCGACGGCTCGACCGAGGGCTGGTTCGTCGGCGCCGACGGCTCGTTCGTCACCACCGAGCCGGTCGGGACGATGGACTGGATGCCGCTCAACAACCACCCGTCCGTGAAGCCGACCTACGACTTCTACGACACCGTGACCAGGGGCCGCACGGCGATCGCCAACGGCCGCCTGATCTCAGGCCCGACCGACAACGCGCCCGACGCGAACTTCGCCGGCGGCTCGACGAGCTGGCACTGGAAGTCGCCGGAGCCGATCGCGAACTACCTCGTCGAGAACAGCGTCGGCAACTTCGACTACTCGTTCCGGACGGGCGCCAACGACGTCGTCTACTTCGAGGCGCAGGACTCCGGGATCACGGACGCGCGCAAGGCGCTCAACAAGGTCGCGATGGACCAGCAGGAGGCGATCACGCACTTCGAGGAGCAGTTCAGCGGGCCGTTCCCGTTCAACTCCGACGGCATCGTCGTCGCCAAGCCGACGGCGAGCTTCGAGGAGGAGATGCAGACGAAGATCGTCTTCGTCGGCGGCCGCATCGCCGCGGACACCTTCAGCCACGAGAACATGCACCAGTGGTGGG
>DASXYL010000003.1:0-22464 GCA_036502575.1 Jatrophihabitantaceae bacterium
GGCGAACTACACCGAGGGGCAGGGCACGATCGTCAGCGGAACGACCGCGAACAAGGCGATCGAAGCTGCGCTGGCCTCCTACCCCGGAGGCGTCGTCGACCGCGTTGTCCAGCTGAGCAACGGCGAGTACGAGGTCCACACCATCGGCGTCAATTGGCCGCACCACGTCTTCGTCGACCAGAGCTTCAAGGTCCTCGGCGCCAACTAGCCAACTAGTCCCATTGACTCCCATTGACTGACATCGAGATCCCGGTCCGGGATCGTGCGGCCCGCCAGCACCTCGCCGGCGGGCCGCACTCCATGTCCCCGGCAACAGCTTCTCCTTCAGCGGGTGGGCGCCATAACCGGCTGATGCGCTCGTCAGTCGCGATGCGGTCCTAGTTCTGTGCGGTAGGGCGGACGATCAGTTCGCTGACGTCGACATTGCTGGGTTGGCTGACGGCGTAGCCGATGGCGGCGGCGATCGCGGACGCCGGGATGCCGATCTGTTGGGTTGCGTCATAGGCGGCGCGCTGGACGTCGGCGTCCCCGCCCTGGTTCGCGAGCTCGGACTGGGTGAACCCGGGGCTGATGACGGTGACGCGGATGTCGGTGGTCTCCAGGCGCAGGCCTTCTGACAGTGCACGCACGGCGTACTTGGTGGCGCAGTAGACCGCGGCGGTGGGGTCGACCCGGTGCGCGGCGGTCGATGCGACGTTGACGATGTGGCCGGCGTGGCGCTGCTGCATCGAGGGCAGCACGGCCGCGATGCCGTGCAGCACACCCCGCAGGTTGACGTCGATCATCTGGTTCCACTCCTCGACGTGCAGGGCCGCGAGGGGTGAGAGTGGCATGACGCCGGCGTTGTTGACCAGGACGTCCACCTGGCCGTGCCGATCGAGCGCGGCATCGACGAACGCGCGAACACTGTCCAGGCTGGTCACGTCCAACCCCGCGTACTCGGCACTGTGGCCGGCCGCGCTCAGTTCGTCGACGAGTGCGGCCAGGCGCTCGACCCGACGCGCGCCCAGCACGACGTGGTGACCGGCTTCGGCGAGGTGACGAGCGGTCGCCTCGCCGATGCCGCTGCTGGCGCCGGTGATGAGGGCGATCTTGCGGGCCGGGCTGGTGGTCACGGTGTTTTCTCCTGAGGAGCTGGATCGGATGCGCGGCGAGGACCGCACCTCAACGATCCGTCCGGCCCGGGTCCGGGAGAAGGCCGCAGCTGCCTAGGTGCAGTGCACCCAGGTTCGATCATTCGCGATCTTGAGTGGGGTCGGCCGGACTACGCTCACCCTTGTGGCGGATGTATCGAGCAACCAGCTCGGAGAGTTCCTGCGGGCCCACCGCGCCCGCATCGAACCGTCAGATGTCGGGCTGACCGGAGGCGGCGACCGCCGGGTCGCCGGACTGCGACGCGAGGAAGTCGCGGTCCTCGCCGGGGTCAGCATCGACTACTACACCCGCCTGGAGCAGGGACGAGAACGCCACCCGTCCGCCCAGGTCCTGGACGCCATCGGGCAGGCGCTGCGGCTGAACCCCGACGCCCGAGGCCACATCTTCCGACTCGCCGGCCTGAACCCCAAGCTCAGAACTCCTCGCCCCCGCGACCAGGTCCATCCCGAGCTGCTGCGACTGCTGGATTCCTTTCCGTCCTCGGCCGCCTACGTGCTCAACCCCGCCTTCGACGTGCTCGCCACCAACCCCATCGCCACCGCGCTGCTCTCGCCCTTCTCCGGCCTGACCAACATGGTGCGCATCCTGTTCCAACATCCCCAGGCCCGAACCGTGTTCGCCGACTGGCCCACCCTCGTGGCGAACGTCGTTCACGCTCTACGCCTGAACGCGGGCCACTACCCCGACGACCCCGAGATCGCAGCGCTCGTCGACGAGTTCAGCCAAAGCTCGCCGGAGTTCGCGACCCTGTGGCAGGACCAGACCGTGGGCGGCCTGACCCGACAGTTCAAGGTCTTCGTCCACCCCGAGGCGGGTCGCATCGAGCTGACCTACCAAACCTTCGACGTCCGCGACGCCCCCGGCCAGCAACTACTCGTCGGAACGCCGGCCCCCGGGACCCGCAGCGCCGATGCTCTCGCCTACCTGGGCTCCCTGCACGCCACTGCTGCTCGCTGAATCCGCCCGCCGAGCCCAGTCGCTCAGACCTCGTTGTTCCACATCCGGAACGCGATGCACTTCCCATCGTCGTCGAGGGTGACCACCCAGAGGTTGTCGAAGGTCCCGAGCTTCGCGTACACGCCGGTCCCCCTGATCGCGAACGTATCGCCGTTGATCACCAGCAGCGACCAGTCGAACGTCCAGCCACCTTCCTGCCACGGCGCCCGGTCCCGCCACCCGGCAACGATCTGCTCGCGGCCGACCCACGCCGTCTCATACGGCCACTCGTAGGACTCCGCGGCCTCGGCGAACAGCGCCTCGATGTCCGCCGGGTCACCCGTGGTCCACGCTTTCACGTATCCGTCGACCCACTCGCGCACCTGCTGCTCGGTGATTGGCTGCGTCATGACCGTTGCCTCTCCGGTGAACCCGATGTATCTCCAATCCTGCGGGGCCAGGCCCGGGCGAGGAAGGTCGTATGTCCCTGGGAGCGCCGCACCTAGGAACGCGTGAGTCCTTTCGCGATCGCGCGGGCGATGCGCCGCGCGTCGACGTTGAGTTCGTGGAACATGCCGCTGATCGGGTTGGTGTAGCCGGTGAAGTACAGGTTCGGGGCGTGCGGATGCGTGTACACACCCCGCGCTGCGGGCCGGCCCCGCTCGTCGAGCAGGCCCAGATGCCCGACCAGATCGTCCAGGCCTTGCCTGAACCCGGTCGCGGCGATCACCGCGTCCGGCGCGATCGAGGTGCCGTCGCTCAGCCGGACCTTGTCGCCGTCGAAGCCGGATACGGCCGCGACCACCTCGACCCGGCCGGAACGGAGAAGGTCGATGAGGCCGACGTCGATGATGGGCACGGCGCCGTCGGCGAGCAGCCGGGTGTAGACACCGGGTCCAGGTCGGGGCAGCCCATGCGTCGACAGGTTCGGCGTCGTCAGCCGGCTCGACGTCGCGATGATGCGGTCGACGAGCTTGACCGGCAGCCGCCGCAGCACCCGCCCGACACCGCTGTTGTCCAGCATCGGTGCGACCTCGCGGCGCACGAAGGTGGGCACCGTCCGCACCGCGAGCCGAACCCGCGCCGCGCCGCCCTCGACGAGATCCACTGCGATCTCGGCGCCGGTATTGCCGGTACCGACGACGAGCATGTCGCGGCCGGCGTACGGGGCGGCACTGCGATACGCAGCCGAATGCAACACCTCGCCCCCGAAGGTGTCCAGGCCGGGCCAGGCCGGGAGGTCGGGCGTGTGGTTGTAGCCGGTCGCGACGACGACGAACCGCGCCGCTCGATCACCCTTCGGGCTACGGACCATCCACCCGGCGCCGTCACGCTCGACCCGCTCAACGGGAACGCCGAGGGCAACGTCGAGACGATGGTGCGCGGCGTAGGACTCGAGATAGCGCACGACGTCGGCCCGAGCGACCCATGGTCCGTACGAGCGCGGGATCTTCAGGCCCGGCAGGTGTGAGTTCCAGCGGATCGTGTGCAGGTGCAGCCGCTCGTAGTGCTGCCGCCACGCCGAGCCCACCGCATCCGCCTGGTCGACGATCGTGGCCGAGACGCCTCGGCGGCCGAGCGCGGCCGCCGCGGCCAGTCCCCCGGGACCGGCACCGATCACGACAACGTCCGACATCGCGTCCTCCTCGTGGTGGGCCGAGTCAGACCTGTCTACCCGCTGGGAACGGTCATCCGGAAGCCCGACGCCGGTCGATACTCGCGCGCGAGTGGGCGGAACGCCTCCTTGGGCTCCCAGTGCCAGTGCGGCGTCGGCCGATCGCGCGTCGCCCAGGTGGTTTTGACGATGCCGTAGCTGGCCCGGTCGACGTCATAGCGGGCCTCGCGTCGGTGCGGCGCGTCCGGGGTGACGAATTGGTACACGGTCGCCGGGTCGAGTGCGAGGTCCTCGAAGATCCGCTGGAGGCCGACGAGATAACGCGCCTGGTCATGCTCGCTGCGCACCAGGGGCTCCTTCGGGCGCTCACCGGTCTCGTCGAGAACATCCCAGGCCAGCCCCCTCGTGCCGCCGCACCTTCGTAGGTGCAGGTGACGTCGGCCCAACAACTACCCGGCCCGCGTCCTTCGTCTACACCGAACGCGTTCGCCGACCAGCGGCCCAAGAGTTGCTGCGACCAGCTACGTGTGGGCCGACTCCGCCCGGTGCGGCAGTCGCCAGCCGGGGCGCGGGTAGTGGCAGGTGTAGCCGTTGGGATAGTGCTCGAGATAGTCCTGGTGCTCGGGCTCGGCCTCCCAGAACGGGCCGGCCGCGGTGACCTCGGTGACCACCTTGCCGGGCCACAGGCCGGAAGCCTCGACATCGGCGATCGTGTCCTCGGCGACGCGCTTCTGGTCGTCGCTGGTGTAGAAGATGGCTGATCGGTAACTGGCTCCGATGTCGTTGCCCTGCCGGTTCTTCGTCGTCGGATCGTGGATCTGGAAGAAGAACTCGAGCAGCTCCCGGTACGAGACCTGGTCCTGGTCGAAGACGATCTCGATCGACTCGGCGTGCGACCCGTGGTTGCGGTACGTCGCGTTCGGGACGTCACCACCGGTGTAGCCCACGCGCGTGGAAAGGACCCCGGGCCGCTTGCGAATCAGGTCTTGCATCCCCCAGAAACAGCCACCGGCGAGCACTGCTCGCTCAGTGCGTCCACTCGTCATCGTTTGCTCCTTCAGTCGGCACTTCACATAACGTCATGGGTGCCCCCTGGCGTTCCCGCACCTGCGAGCAGCCAGGATGACGGTATGCGCGTCGCCGTGTTGTCGGACACCCACGCGCCACGGCACTGGAAATCCTGTCCGGCCGAGGTCGCTGGAGAGCTGCGCGGCGCCGACCTGATCCTGCACGCGGGCGACGTCTGTATCCCGGCCGTGCTGGACGAGCTGTCGACGTTCGCACCGGTGCGGGTCGTACTCGGCAACAACGACGGCCCCGACGTCGCGGCCTGGGGCGCGACGCCGACGCTGGACTTCGACCTGGACGGCGTCGCGGTCGCGATGGTGCACGACAGCGGTCCGGCGACCGGCCGGCCGGCCCGGTTGCGACGACAGTTCCCGGCGGCCGACCTCGTCGTGTTCGGGCACTCGCACATCCCTTGGGACACGGTGTTCGACGGGCAACGCAGCTTCAACCCCGGCTCGCCGACCGACCGCCGGCGTCAGCCGCGCGGGACGATGGGCCTGCTGCAGATCGACCACGGACGGGTGCGCTCGGCGCGCCTCGTACCGGTCACGTGAGGCAGGGTGCAGTCAGGCGCCGATGGCGTGGCCTACGAAGTACACGACCAGTGCGGCCCCGCCTCCGATGAGGAGCTGGCGCGCTCCCGAGCGCAGCGACGCTCTGCCGTTGAGGAGGCCCAGGACAGCGCCGACCGCGAACAAAGCGGTGGCCGCGAGGACGATCGCGGTCACCAGCGTCGCGGTGCCGGCGCCGCCGAACAGGTAGGGAAGGACCACGACGACGGCGCCCAGAGCGAAGGCGATCAGGCTCGACAGCGCCGCTGACCACGGCGACCCGAGTTCGTCCGGGTCGAGGCCGAGTTCCTCGCGGGCCATCGTCTCCAGGGCGGTGTCTCGATCCTTCATGATCGTCGTGGCGATGCGCTGCGCCTCCTCGGCGTCCAGGCCCTTGGCCCGGTAGATCAGCGCGAGCTCCTCGGCCTCGGCTTCGGGATCCTCGCCGAGCTCCTCGGCTTCCAAGGCGATCTCGCGTTCGTAGGCCTCGCGCTGGCTGCGCATGGAGATGTATTCGCCGACAGCCATCGAGAACGCGCCGGAGATCAACCCGGCGAGCCCGGCGAGCAGGATGGTTGTTCGGGCCACTCCGGATCCGGCGAATCCCATGACCAGGGAGGTGTTGGAGACCAGGCCGTCGTTGACGCCGAACACGCCGGCGCGCAGAGCTCCCGAGCGGTCGCTGCGGTGCCAGCGCTCGCGCCGGGCGATGCCCCGGCCGCCCTGATCAGCGCTCCCCTGTCCTTGCTCGCGCAGTCGGGTGAGCACGCGGGCATGCGAGCGCTCGTCGACGGCCATTCCGGGCGTGGCGTCGGGGTCACCGGCGTACACACCGGCGTCTGCGTGCTCGGCGCGCTCCACGAGCGGCAGCACCGCGTCGACAGAGAACCGGCGGGCTATCCAGGACAGCAGCCGGGTGCGCAGTCCGGGTCGGCCGGGTTCGGGAACGCGCTCGCCGAGGCCCGCGAGCTTGTCGGCCCAGTGCGCGGCATGACGCTCTTCGACCACGGCCAGTTCCAAGAAGACCTGCTGTCGCTCTCCGGCGGCACCTGCGGCGAGCCCTCGGTAGAGCGCCGCACTCCGCCGTTCTGCCTCGAGGGAGTCGCGGTAACGCCGGGCCACTTGCCGGGCGTCGCCCGCGTGACGGGTGTCCGCGTCGTGAATCTCAGTACTCATCGCGTCGATCTCCTTCCGGCCACCCAATAGCTGACCGAACCATGGCCCGACTGAACGGGCATCACCGCGAGCAGCCGTCGTCCGGTGCGGCTACCCGGACTGCCCGGATTCCTGCTGACGGGTAGTCGAATTGGGCGCTGGCCGCGCAGACGTGGGCCGGCCGAGACGGGATGGTGAACAGCACCCACCTGCGGGACGCCGAGCAGCCGACGATCGGAAGGAAGTCGTGACCGACACCACGCACCGGCCCCGGCCGGGCCTGCGACCCCGTGTCGTGGTCGCGGCGGTCGCGGTCCTGGTTGCTGCATCGGCGGTAGCGGCCGCCTGCGCGTCGAGTGGCCCGAAACCGCCGGTGTCCCTTCCGGTGCCCACGACGGGTGAGGTCACCTTCTACCTGTCGCTGCCCGCCTCGACGGCCGGGCTCAGCGAGGCGGCGGCTCAGGTGGGGACGCCGGGTGCATCGAGCTTCCGCCGTTTCAGTTCGCTGACCGCGGCCGCCGGTCAGTTCGGTGCCACGGCCGCGCAGATCAACACCGTTGCCAGGTCCGTCCGCACTCTCGGCTTGCAATTCGCCGCCGACCCGACCCGGTTGTTCGCGCGGGTGACCGGATCGGTCGAGCAGTGGCAGGCCGCGTTCGGAGCTCCGCTGACCGAGCAGGCGGCCACGGCGTCGAATCCGTTCATCACCTACACCCTCCCGGCCCAGACAGCGGCCGCGCTGCAACCCCCGGGCACGGACCTGCTGCTGCGGTCGGCCCAGGTATACAGCCCCGCTGCGGAGGGACGCCACCCCGGACACGGTCCGACGGCGGGTACGGGATCCGCCAGCAGCCCGAGTCCCACGCAAACAGCCGCACCGTGGCCACCCAACAGCGGCACCCCGTTCACCGCCGGCTGCTCGGCCCCGCCGGTGCAAGCCGGCCAGGTCTACACCCCGCAGCAGATTCAGACCGCCTACGGTGTCGACACGCTACGCGCCGGTGCATCAGGCACCCCGGTGATCACGGTCCTGGACCTCGGCGGCGGCTGGCTGCCCAGCGACCTTCAACTCGCAGGACAATGCTTCGGATACTCCCCGCCCCACGTCGTTCAGCTCCAAGGCGACGGCGTGGTCACCGCGATCGGAAATGCCGACCCCGAGACCTCCCTCGACCTGCAGACCGCGGCCGCGGTAGCTCCCGGGGCGCAGTTGCGGCTGGTGCAGACCACCTCGGCCGGGACCGGAATCCTCGACGGATTCAGCCGGGCGCTGGGCGACCCGACGGGCCTGCCGGACGTCATCTCCGTCTCCTACGGCGGATGCGCGATCCAGGAGAACTCAGCCGCCCCAGCCTTCACCGCCGTCGTCGACGCCGTGCTGGCCATGGCCGCGCTCACCGGCGTGTCCTCATTCGTCGCCGCGGGCGACTCCGGGTCGACCACCTGCGGGACGAGCGTCACCGGCACCACACTGTCCTACCCAGCCGTGTCACCCTTCGTCACCGCAGTCGGCGGCACCCGCCTCACCCTCGGCCCAGGAAACACCCGCACCGCCGAGACGGTATGGAACGACTCCATCTACGGCCAAAGCGCCGCCGGCGGCGGAGCCCTCAGCCGCCGAGAACCACGACCCGCCTACCAGAACGGCGTCAACCCACAGAACCACCGCGGCGTCCCCGACCTCAGCGCACTCGCCGACATCGTGCCCGGCTGGCCAGACGTCGTCGATTCCACGCCGCAACCAGTCGGCGGAACCAGCGGCTCGACACCCTTCATCGCGGCAGCCACCGCACTCATCGACGCATCGGAACGCACGGCGGGTCGCCCCCGCATCGGGCTCGCCAACGGCTGGTTCTACCACGCCGCAGCACTACCGGGAGCCTTCTTCGACATCACGACCGGCAACAACGACCTCGCCGGAGTCGGTTGCTGCCAAGCCACCACCGGCTACGACCTCGCCAGCGGCCTCGGCGTACCGAACTGGGCCACCCTGCCAGCCGCACTCCCCCCGCCTGGCTCGTTGCCGTAGCGGACCAACGGCCCGCACACGTTCGCAAAGCTGTGCGACGGTGCCCGATGCACGTCACTGGCAAGAAGCTGGCTGCGGCTATGGTTCAGCGTTCACATCTGCGTCCGTCAAACGACGCTGGGAGCACGCGATCACCCTCGCCGTACAACTCTTCCGCAAGCGGCGAGGGCACTAGGCCAGCTGAATCGCTCGATCGGTGTACGCAATCAGATCGCCGGCATTGCGTCCGTGGATCGCGGCCACGATCGTCGTGCCCGGTAGCGCCGCCCGAAGATTGGCCAGCACTTCCGCCGCGATCGCATCGTCCAGGCCCTCCGTGGGCTCGTCGAGCAACAGCAGCCGCGGCCGGCGAAGGTAGGCCTGCGCCAGAGCCAGCCGACGGCGCTGCCCTCCGGAGAGGTAACTGCCTCCCGGTCCGACCTCGGTCGCCCGCTCGACGAACCCCGACAGCACCGCGACGCGCAGGGCGTCATCGAGCTCCGGGCCGGTGACGTCCGGACGGGCCAGGCGCAGGTTGTCCTCGATGGTGCCGCGCAGGACGCCGCTGTCGGCCTCGACCAGGGTGAGGTAGCGGCTACGCTCCCCGTAGCTCAGGGTGTACGGATCGACCCCGCCGACCCGGACCTCCCCGGACAGGGCTGGTTGCTCGCCGGCAAGCACGGACAGCAGCGTCGTCTTTCCCGCGCCCGAAGGCCCGCAGAGCACGACGAAGCTGCCGGCGGCGACGTCCAAGTCGGCCAAGGTGAGCACCGGCGCGGTCCCGTATCCCGCCGACAATTGGCGGACGAGGATGTCGGCCGCCACGCCTTCCAGGCGCGACGCCACGTCAGACCCGTCACCCGGCTCCACGTCGACTCGGGCCAGTCCGGTCACCTCACGCAACCGATGCCACGCCGCGCGGGCGCGACCGGCCTCCTGACCGATGGAGCCGATCGTCTTCGCGGCGTCGAACAGGGCCAGCGTGAGCAGCGCGGCGAAGGCGAGCACCGCCGAATCCAGCGGCGGCCCGACCCGCACGCCGTCCGCCAGGATCGCGGCCACGGCCAGCCCGGCGGCGACCGTGATCACGGCCTGACCGTTGGCATCGCGGACCGACAGCCGCCGAGCGGGGGCGTCCAGAGCCGCGAAGCGGTCGCGGAGCTCCCCGCACGCGAGTTCGCGCGCGCCGTAACCGGCCAGCTCGACCCGGCCCTCGATCGCCTCGATGAGACGTGATCGGGCCGCGGATCGGTCCAGCGCGAGCTGGCCGCCGAGGCGACGACTACCGTGCGCCATCGCCAGGTTGGTCGCCAACGCGAGAACCAGCAGGCCGCCGGCCGCCACGCCGAAGAACGGGCGCACGATCGTCAAGACCGTCAGGCTGGCGGCGCCGACCACGGTGCACACGACGGCCGGCACCGCGACTGCGAGCACGTACCGGTCGAGGGTGTCAACGTCGGCCTGCACCCGATCGAGCAGGTCACCACTGCGCAGGGATCGCAGCTTCGCCATCGGCAGCCGCGTCGCCGAGGCGAACAATCGGGTGCGGACCTGGGCCAGCAGCTCCAGCGTCGACCGATGCGTGGACACTCGCTCGCCGTAGCGGGCCGCGGTGCGAATGACGGCCAATGCCTCGACGCCCGCGCTGGGATAGAGCCACGAGAAGCCCGACGTGCTGGACAGGCCGGTCTGGGCCGACCGGACGATGAACCATCCGGCCAGCCCCATCAGTGCGGCGGACGCGGCCGCCGCGGTGATCGCGAGCACCAACCCGATCACCAGCCGCACACTCGGCTTCGAACCGAGCTCAGGCATGAACGTGTCCGTCCTCGAGGGTGACCACGTAGTCCGTGATACCCAGCACCGCATCGGAGTGGCTGGCCACCAGGGCCGTCCGCCCGTGCAGCAACTCCCGGAGCGGCTCGATCAGGCTGTGCTCAGTGTCCCGGTCCAGATGGGCGGTCGGTTCGTCCACGATCAGGAACGTCGCGTCGCTGAGGAACGCCCGCGCGATCGAGATCCGTTGCGCCTCTCCGGCGGACAGCCCCCAGCCGCGTTCCCCCAGCACGGTCGCGAGCCCGTCGGGCAGCCCCCGCACCACCCGGGTCAGCTGGGCCCGCGCGATCGCGTCCCACATCCGGGACGCGGGCAGGCCGGGCTGGCCGAGGGCGAGGTTGTCGGCCAGGGTGCCGGGGAACAGGTAGGGGCGCTGGGCGATCAGCAGCGCCCGCCCAGCCGGACCGGGTGGCCGCCGGTCGAGCCGCACGGTGCCGTCGGTCGGCACCAGCCAGCCACCGGCGAGCCGGAGAAGCGTCGATTTGCCGCTGCCCGAGGCACCGGCCAGGCCGAAGACGGACCCGGACGGCACGGTCAACGTGACGTCACACAACGCCGGCGACGAGCGCGTCGGATAGCGGACGCTCGCCTCGCGCAACTCGACCCGGGGCGGTGTCGCGGTCCACGTCGAGGGACCGGCGACCGGCGTGACGGGACGAGTTTCGGTCAGCGACCCGAGGACCTCGGCGGCGGCGATCGCCTCCTGGCCCTGGTGGTACGCCGCACCGAACCGGCGCAGGGGTAAGAAGAACTCCGGGGCCAGCAGCAGGACGAACACCGCCGAGTGCGGCGCAATATGGACCGGCAGCGGGGCGGCGTGCACGTAGCCGAGCAGGGTGGCTCCGGTGTACATCGCGACCACCCCGATGGCGAACGTCGAGACCCATTCCAGCGCGGTCGAGGCGAGGAAGGCGATGCGCAGCACGGCCACCGTCCGGCGAGCCAGCTCGCGGGCGGCGCGCTCCACCACACCGCGTTGGTGCTCGACGGCTCCGAGCGCGCGCAACGTGGATGCGGCCTGGAGGCGCTCGAGGACCTGGCCCGACAGCTCGCCGATCTGTGTCATCTGCCGGCGGCTGGCCTCCGTCGCCCCGAGGCCGGTGACCGCCATGTTGATCGGAATGATCGGCAGCGACACGAGCAGGAGCAACCCGACCACCCAGCTCGCCGGGAACACCGCGGTCAAGATCACGACCGGCACGGTCACGGTGGCGATCGCGGCCCGGGCGTACCCGCGAAAGTAGGCACCGACCTGCGGGAGCTGATCCATCACGGCAGTCGCGGCGAGGGCCGGCGTCACCGATTCGTCAGCATCGCCGAGCAACAGTGACTCGAGCAGTTGGGCCCGGACAGCCGTCTCAACTCGAACGGCGCCGGCTTCCGCCTGCCGAGCCGCGATCAGGGCGGCGAGTGCGGCTACGAGGGCGCCCAGGACGACACCGACGACGGCTCCGTCCAGCCCGCCGGCGGGCCGGGGGCCGACCCACGCGACGATCAGGGTGGCGATGTTCCAGCAGCCGAGCACACTGCCGGCGGCGGCGAGCACATCGGCCAGTCCCGCGGCGACGAAGTACGCCCGGCCGTGCTGTCGGGCGTCGGCCAGCCAGGACCGGGCCGCGCGCCGACCCGTCGCCGACGCATCGGTCGGATGGGCCGCGGCGGCAACCGGTTCCGCGGCGATCTGCGTGGCCGGCATCAGCGTTGTGACTGCTGGGTGGTGATCCAGGCGGCGATGACGGTGGCGACCATCAACCCGATCATCAGCGGGTCGAACCAGACGCCGAGTCCGCTCAGGTCGTTCTCGGCGGCCAAGATCGCGGCGGCCCAGACCGGCAGCAACAGCAGGGCTACCACTATCCGGGCCCACACCGGCCATTTGCGGTCAGCCATCCTCGGACTCCTTCAGTTCGACGGCGACAGCGCGGCCCGGCCGTTCGCCGCGGGTGGGGTCTCAGCAACCGGGACGGCAGGAGGTGTATTGCGGAACACCCAGTGCGCATACATCCCGTAGGCCACCGTCCCGGGTCCGATGATGCCGATCATCACGGTGAGGAACACGAGGGTTGTGCGCCCGGCGGCGGCTGAATAGATCGTGACCGACGGCGGGACGAGCTGCGGGAAGTAAAGGCAGATCAGCGCCAGCAGTCCCGCGGTCTGGGCGCCGGCGGCAGCGAAGAAGCTGACCTGCCCGGGCGTGCGACCAGCCCACAGCCAGGCTGTATAGAATGCGCCGGCCGCGATCAGTAACGCGTAGGCGAACGGCAGCCATCGATCCACCCCGTCCAGGCGCAGGCGAGCGCTGGTGGCAATCGGCAGCAGGCTCGCGCTGAGAGCACACGCCAACACCAGCGGGCCGGTCAACAGCCGCACCTGGCGACCGGCTCGTCGGCGTTCGTCACCGGCGAGCTTCGCCTGCAGCTGCGCGGCACCGGCCCAGGCGTAGAGCAGGACGGTGGCGCATCCGGTCAGCAATGCGTAGCCGTGGCCGAGGAAGTCGAAGGTACCGCCGGCGAAGCGCTGATTCGCCACGGTGATCCCGCTCAGCAGTCCTCCGAACAGGACGCCCTGGGTGAACGCCGCCACGAGTGATCCGAGGCCGAACAGCCGGCCCCACACCCGATCGAAGCCCGGCCGCTGCAGGGCCATTTCGATCGCGAAGCCCCGGAAGATGAGGGCGAATATCATCAGGCACAGCGGCAGATACAGGCCGGGCAGAGCGGTCGCGTACGCCTCCGGAAAGCCGCCCCACAGGCCCATCGCCAGCAGGATCAGCCACGACTCGTTGCCGTCCCACACGTTGCCGACGACTTCGAGCATGCGGCGCCGCGTCCGGCCGTCACGCTCGAACAGGGTGAGCGTGCCGATCCCCAGGTCGTACCCGTCCATGATCACGTAGACGAGCAGGGCCAGCAGCAGAACGACCATCCAGAAGAACATCATCTGCGATCACTCCGACTCGACGGGCACGAGCGTCCGCACCGGCTGTGGTGACCTGGCCGGCGCCGCGTCCGTGCTGTTCGGCGGGACGTCCTCCGGCCCGCTGCGGACCTGCCGCGCGACGTGTCGCACCCACGCTCCGAACATCACGAGATAGATGACCCAGAATCCAGCCAGGCTGGCGATCAATTCGCCGGTGCTCAGCGACGAGGGCGAATTTGCGACCAGGAGTTTGCCGTAGACCAGCCACGGTTGCCGCCCTGATTCGGACACCACCCAGCCGGCGATCGTGGCGAACACGCCGACTGGCATGGTCCACAGCACGAGCCGCAGGAACCATCGCTCGCTGAACATCCGTCGGCGCAGCCGCATGACCAGGCCGATGAACGCTACGGAGAACATGCCCCACGCGGCGAAGATCATCACCTTGAAGCCGTAGAAGGTTGGCCACACCGGCGGTTGCAGCGATTTCGGGAACGACTTGAGACCCGCGATCGGCGTGGTTCCGGAGAAGTTGTGGAATACGAAGACACTGCCCGCGTGCGGGATGCTCAGCTTGAAATCGTCACGCTGCTTGGACTGGTTCGGGATGACGATCACGTTCCAGCCCGTATTGCCATTCCCGAAGTTGCCCTCGGCGGCGGTGACCTTGGCCGGCTCATAGACGGCACTGACGTACGTAGCCGTGCTGTCGCCGACGTACAGCTGTACTGGCAACAATAGGGACGCACCCAGCAACCCCATGGACATCGTCTTCCGGGCGAACTCCGCCGCTCGGTGCTTCAACAGGTAGTAGGCGCCGATCGCCGCGATGAACCACGATGCTGAAATCAGCACCGCCAGCAATTGATGGGGGAAGCGCCATACGAAGGCCGGATTGAAGATCGCGTGGTACCAGCTCGTGACTTGAAACTGGCCGTTCACTTCCTTGTACCCGCTCGGCGTCTGCATCCACGAGTTCGCCGCCAGGATCCACGTCGTCGACAGCAACGCGCCCAACGCCACCAGACACGCGGCGACCATCGTCACCTTGCGGCTGACCCGGCCCTCGCCGTAGAGCAGGATCCCGATGAACCCCGCTTCGAGGAAGAACGCCGTCAGCGCTTCGAGGCAGATGATGGGCCCGAGAACGGGTCCGACCGCTCGGGCGTAGCCGCCCCAGTTGAGACCCAGTTCGAAGGTGAGGACGATGCCGGCCACGATCCCGAGGGCGAATCCGACGGCGAATATCTTGCGCCAGAAACGAAACATCTGCAGGTAGATCGGGTTGTCGGTCTTGCAGTAGCACGCGTAACAGATGACGAGGAAGATCGCCAGCCCGACCGTCAGTGCCGGGAACGTCATGTGGAAGGCGGCGGTGGTCGCGAACTGCAGGCGGGACAAATCTATGAAACTCGTCGACGCCATCGGGCCTCTCCTGCCGGTCCGGACGCCTGGCCCGCCAACATGGCGTCGGGCAGGAGGTCGAGGAACTTCATCGCAGCGGCGGTCGCGTGCGCGAGTGCGTCGCCCCAATCACGGCCGCGATCCTGACGCTGCTGGGCGGCGTCGAATACCGCCAGGGCTCCGAGGGTGAGTGCGACGGGCAATTCTCCTCGGAGGTAGAGATCCCGCACGCCGTCGTCGGGCATCGCCTCGAGCTCGTGGATATCGACTCCGGCCAGCGCCAGCGCCTGGCCGACGATGCAGTCCGGGATGCCGCGAATCGCGTACCGGCAGGTGAGGTATCTGGATTCCTCCATCCAGACCGGCTGGTACACGAAATCGTCGCCCCTGAGTTGTACCGAGGCGGCGAGAAGATCCAGGGCGCTGCCGATATCGATCGTCGGCGCGGCAGTACTGCCGACAGAATTCATCCACGACATCGACATTCCCCTTGTCAGCGCGGCCTGGCGGGTGGATGGTGCGGCGTTCGCGAATGACGATGCCGTCCGGAAGCCGCACCGTCATCGAAGGCACCGGGAGTGCGGCCTTCCCGCTAGCTGCAAGTGCGGTGGTGCTGTTCCGCGGACCGTTTCGCGACCCCGGCCTCCTAGAGCCTGGTCGCCAACCTCACCAGCAGCGTCATGTTTCGCGCCGTCGTCGGATTGCCGGGCAGCGCGTCCTTCCATTGCTTCGGCCCGAGGGTGGTCTCGGTCGACTTCGAGCGGATGAGCCAGTGCACGTCGCGGCCGCGCACCATCACCTCGTCGTGGTCGTTCGACAGGTGGGTGACCGCCTTCTTCTCCTTGGCCGTGAGCGGCGTCAGCGGAAGCAGGCCGAAGTGGGTGTGGTTGGCGGCGATGACGCCGAACGGCGAAGCGGTGGCCAGGGCCTGCACCTGCTTCGCGGTGCGGACGAAGGTCGTGAGTTCGAACCCGAACACATCCTCCAACGCCGAGCGGATGGCCGCTTCCAACTCGGATGCATTGCCGGTCGTGGTGAAGAGCAGGTTCCCGCTGTTGGCGAAACTCGCGACCTCGTCGAGGCCGAGCTTCTCCAACACGTCGCGGGCGGTACCCATCGGCACCGTGCGCCGGCCGAGGTTCACCGCCCGGAGAAACGCCACGAAGCGGGCCACGACCTCGATCTCACCACACGCCGCTAGGGGTCGGCCGGGCCGGACCGGAATCCCCACCCTCGCAGTGGCCGCCCTTCTACTGCTCGCCGGGCAGCTGACGAGCCCCACCAGCGCCACCGCCGACGCGTCGTCCGGCGCGGTCGGCGCGGCGACGTGTGGGCCGGGCTCGTCACCCGAGAACGGCGTCCAGGGCGAAGTACCGCTCGTCGACAGACATAGCGGGCGCAACACGCAGGGATACACCGGAATCCGCGTGTTCGACATCTCCCATCCCACAGCCGTGCGCGAGATCGCCTACTTCAACCCGCCGGCCCAGGCCGGCAAGCGGGCGCTGCTACTGAACTCCGACCACGCGAACGGCATCGCGGCATCCCTGGCACCGGTTCTGTCGGATCTGTCGAATCTCGATCTCGGTTACCCGCCGCTGGAGGTGGGCCCGGCCAACCTGTCCGCCGACTATTGCTCGTCCCCACCCTCCTTCGTCGGAGACGAGTTGTGGGTGACGTGTCAGGACAACGGATTCCTGGCTCTCCAGTTCACCAACGGTTCCTACCGCCCGGTGACATGAGCACTCGTCGCTGGATGGCGCTGGCCGTCGCGGGTCTGGCGCTGGTCGGCCTCGGCGTCACGATCGGCCGGTGGTCGGACTCGTCGTCCGGCGCAGCCGCGCAGCGTCCCAGCGGCGTCGACATCGGATTCGCCCAGACGATGACGATTCATCATCAGCAGGCCGTATTCATGTCGCAGCTCCTCCCGACCAGCGTCGATGCTCCCCGTCGGCAACCTCGCGAAGTCGATCGAAGCGAATCAACTCGAGCAGGTCGGGCAGCTGCAGGGCTGGTTGCAACTATGGCGGGCACCGCTCGTGCCCACAACGGATCCGATGGCGTGGATGGGCGACGAGCACTCGATGCCGGGCCGACCGTCGTCCTCCGGAGCTGCCATGCCCGGTATGGCGACCCAGGCCGAGCTCGATCAGCTGCAGGCGGCTCGAGGAACACAAGCCGACGTCAACTTTCTGCAATTCATGATCCGGCACCACGAGGGCGGGCTGTCCATGACCCACTACGAGGCTGCCCACGGTCGCCTCGTCCAGGTCAGGGCACTGGCGGCCGGCATGGTTGCCGACGAGACGTCCGAGGTGCAGTACATGGTGTCCCTTCTCGAGCACTACCGCGCGCGGCCACTACCCGCGCCGCTGCTGCCGGCAACGAATGGCCACTGAGCCACCGCGACGGCACCGAGATCAGCTCGGCTGGTTAGGTGTGGCAGGTGACGTGACATCGAGTCCTCAGACGCAGTGCACCTGCGATACCGGATCGGACGCCAGCCATGGACGACCTCGACGCGCACGCTCGTGCGATCATCGACGCGAACCTGTACGTGACTCTCGGCACCGCCGACGCCGACGGCATCCCGTGGGTGTCGCCGGTGTACTTCGCGACCGCCGACTACGCCGAGTTCTACTGGGTGTCGGCGCAGGATGCGACGCACTCGCGCAACCTCGCGCAGCGGCCTCAGGTGAGCATGGTCATCTTCGACTCGCAGGTGCCGACCTACCACGGCCGGGCGGTCTACCTCTCCGGAGCCGCGGCCGAGCTCGACGGCCGCGACCTCGACCGCGGAATCGAGATCTACCCGGGCCCGGCCACCCGCGGCGCGTCCACCGTGGACCGGGCCGACGTCACCCCGCCGTCGGGGTACCGGCTGTACCGCGCGACCGTCACCGAGGCGTTCGTGCTGTGCCCGCGCGAACCGCGACAGCCCTGTCCGGTGCATTCGATCGCGGCCGACCATCGGGCGCCGGTCGTTCCCGGGCGGCAGGCCTCCTAGGGTCGGCGACGGATCAGACCGTGAGCACCATGCGGAAGCGAGCGGCCCCGCTGAGCATGCGCGCGTAGGCGGATGCGGCGTCAGCGAGGGGTGCCAGTTCGGTGAGCGCGGCGATGTCCTGGGCGTCGGCGAACCTGAGGTTCTCTTCATTCTGCGCCGACGTGCCGGTCAGCGAGCCGAGGATCTCGACGCCGCGGAAGATCAGATCCAGCGTCGAGACCTCGACCGGCTCATCGGAGACGCCGACGGTGACGAGCTTGCCGCCCGGCGCGAGCCCGGCGATCAGCGGCGACATCGAGCCGCGAGCCGCAGTAGCCACGATCACGTGGGCGCCGCCGAGCTTCTGCAGTTCCTCACCGACGTCGGCGGCAGTGCTGTCGATGTAGTGGTGGGCGCCGAGCTTGGCCGCGATCGCGGCTTTGTCCGTTCCCCGGGCTATCGCAGCGACTTGCAGGCCCATCGCACGGGCGTACTGGATGCCGAGGTGGCCGAGCCCACCGATGCCCTGGATGGCGACGAGATCACCGGGCAGCGCTGCGCCCTTGTTGAGCGCGTTGAACGTCGTGAACCCGGCGCACAGCAACGGTGCGGCCTCGTCGCCGCCGAGCGCGTCGGGGATGGCGACCAGGCCGGACTGGCGGGCGTACATGACCTCGGCGTAGCCGCCGTCGACGGTGACGCCCGTCCACGGCTGATCGGTACAGGTGACGAAGTTGCCCCGCCGGCATTCCGCGCACACCCCGCACTGACCGCCCAGGAACCCGACTCCGACGCGGTCCCCGATGGCCCACCCCGTGACGCGCTCGCCGAGCGCGTCGATGCGCCCGACGGCTTCGTGGCCGGGCACTCGGCTCGCCTCGCCGGCGGAGTGCGGGTGCACGGCGGCCGAGTCGCTGTGGCAGATCCCGCACGCCTCCACCCGGATGCGAACCTGCTCCGGGCTCGGCTCGATCAGCGGTCGTTCCGTCGGTTCCAGGTTGCCGTCGGGGCTGACCTGAACGGCGCGGTAGGTGGTCATCGGACTGGTTCTCGCTTTCTACGTATGGACATAGTGCTCCTGGTGCCCGGGTTGGGTACCGGATCAGCGTCCGGCGGTCGCGTAGCCTCCGCTCCACCAGCTCGTGACGAGAGCCGCGTACTCGTCGGCCGCGTCCTCCCAGGTGAAGTGACCCGCCTCGACGATGTCGAGCTTGCTGTTGGCCAGCCGCTGGTGCAGGAACTCGCCGTTGACCGGCGGTACGACCGGGTCTCGGCGTCCGGCGATGATCTGCACCGGCGTCTGGACGTGGGGCAGCAGATCGCGCAGGAGGGGCAGGTCGGTCGGATAGGCGCGCACGTAGCGCATCGACTCCACGAAGCGGTCGCCCTCGTAGGAGGCCAGATAGTCCTCCCGGACGAAGTCGGACAGCGCGTAGTGCTCGATGGCGGTGAGGGCGTGGGCGACGATCGGCCCCGGGTCGGCGCCGCGGAAGCCGTCGAGATCGGGGGCCTCGACCCATTCTTTGAGCGGCCCGCCCAGCTGCAGCGGGTAGGCCGCGCCACCGCTTCCGACGACCAGGCTGCGCAGCCGTCCCGGGAACAGCACCGCGGCGAACAACGCGGCCGCGGTGCCGGCGTCGGGGGCGAGGACGTGCGGCGCCTCCAGCTCGAACGTGTCGGCGATCCGAATGAGGAATTGGCCCATCGCCCGCGGCGACAGCAGCGCGTCTCGGCGTTGCGAACGGCCGAACCCCGGCAGGTCCAGCGCCACCAGGTGCGTGCGCTCGGCCAGCCGGGCCCAGATCGGCTCGAAGGCCAGCAGACTCTCCAGCCACGGGCTGAGCAGGAGGGCGTGCTCGTCGCGGTCCTCGCTCTCGGCGAAGCGGATGGACAACCCGTCGATGATCCGAAAATGTGTCTCGATCGGGGTGGTCGACCAGGTGCCCACTCGGTAGCTCCTCAGTTCTTGCCCTGCTACCCGTCCGGCGGGTGCATCGACTCAAGTGTCGACTCGCGCGCCGCGCACTCGCATCCGCCAGGGGACAGCACGATTGGGTGATCGGCCCGATTGCTGCCGGTCAGCTGCGGCTCACGTCGGTACGACCGCTCGCCGGGCATGCTGATCGGTATGGGCGCCTACCGAACCATCGTTGTCGGCACTGACGGGTCGGACACGTCGTTCCTCGCGGTCGACCGAGCCGGCGCGGTCGCCGCCGACTCCGACGCGCTGCTGCTGATCGTCACCGCGTACGAGCCCGAGCCGGTGGATCAACGCGCCGCGGACGCGCTGGGCGATGAGGCGTACCAGATCGTCGGCACGGCGCCGGCGGAGTCGGTGGTGCGCCGGGCCCGCGAGCGGGCGATCACCGCCGGCGCGCGGAGGATCGACACGGTGGCGGTCGAGGGCAAGCCGGTGGACGTGCTGCGGCAGGTGGCCGCCGACCGCGGCGCCGACCTGCTCGTCGTGGGCAGCGTCGGCCTGAACACCCTCGCCGGTCGGCTACTCGGCTCGGTGCCGGCCGGTGTCGCTCGCCGGGCCGGCATCGACGTGCTGATCGTCCACACGACGTGACGTGACGGAATCACTGCCGGAACTGCCGGAACGCATCGAGCAGATCCTGCTCGGCGGCCCACGCCGCTACACCCGCCGCGAAGCCGCGGCCGCGGCCGGGATGTCGCTCGACGAGGCCAGCGCACTGTGGCACGCGCTCGGGTTCGCCCATACCAGCGATGACGACGTGGCGTTCACCGACGAGGACGTCGCCGCGCTGCGCATCGTCGCGACGCTCGTCGAGCACGAGGTGGTCGATCGCAGCGCGCAGACGTCCATGACGCGCATGGTCGGGCAGACGATGTCGCGCCTGGCCGAGTGGCAGGCGGGCTTGCTCGCCTCGCTCATCCTGGAACGTCCCGACGTGCTGGCCCGCGAGGGCGACGTCGCGCAGTTCGTCGAGGAGGTCGTGCCGCTGCTGGAGCGCGTCCATGCCTTCGCGTGGCGACGGCACCTGGCCGCGTTCGCCGGTCGGGCGCTGAGTGCCGGCGCTGACTCACCGGCCCGCGAGACCGTGGTCGGCTTCGCGGACATGACCGGCTACACCGCCCTGACCCGGCAGCTCACCCAGGCGCAGCTCGCCACGATGCTGGACACGTTCGAGGCGGCGGCGTCCGACATCGTCGCCGAGAACCGCGGTCGCATCGTCAAGACACTCGGCGACGAGGTCTTGTTCGTTGCCGACCAACCCGTCGACGGGGCGCGGATCGCCTTGCAACTGGTCGATCACGCAGCTGCGTCCTCGGTGCTGCCCGAGCTGCGAGCCGGCGTGGCCGCGGGCGAGGTGCTCATGCGCTACGGGGACGTCGCGGGCGCCGTGGCCAACATCGCCAGCCGGCTGACCATGCTGGCCCGTCCGGGCACCGTGCTGGTCGACCGCGCGATGGCCGCCGAACTCGACGGCCGCCCCGAGTTCACGCTGCAGCGGCTGCGGCAGGTGGCCGTGCGGGGCTACCGGCACCTCGAGCCGTGGGTGCTGCGTTGGGCGGGCGAGGGTCGGTCCTAGGTCATCGACCAGGTGCCGCCGTCCTCGGTCACTGCGAACGCCTGGTAGCCGGTCAGGCTCTGGACCCACTCCCGGGCCTGCCGACCCATGGCGAACCCGGCGGTCGCATAGACGTCCGCTTCGGTGAGGTGAGCGCCGACGATCGTCAGGCTCAGCAGGCCCCGCGCGGGTTGTCCGGTGTGCGGGTCGAGGATGTGCGCGCCGCGCTGCTCGACGCCCGAGGTCGCGACCGCGAAGCCGGTGCCGGCGACCACCGTGGCGATCTTGCCGGCTGCCCGCGGGTCGGCGATGCCGATGCGCCACGGCGTTCCGACGCCGGCATCACCGACGCACTGGATATCGCCGCCGCCGTTCACCGAGTGGCTCGTCGCTCCGGCGTCGGTCAGCAGGCTGCTCACGCGCTCGATCGCCCAGCCCTTGACGTATCCGGACGGGTCGAGCGAACCGCCGGCATCCGCCGAGAAGTAGCCGCCGGTGATCCGGCGATACCGCTCGCACTCGTCGAGAACGAGCCGCACATCGGGTGAGCAGTCGGCGAGGCGGAGCTCACCGCGTGCGAGCCGGCTGATCTCGCTGCCCTCACGGTAGGTGGAGAACGTCTCGTCGATCTCGTGCAGGAGCCAGGCCGCGTCGTCGAGCACGGCATCGTCCACGCCGGGCGCGCGGACGTCGAAGGAGAACACCGTGCCCATGCAGTGCACAACACGCCGGGTCGAGGCGCCGGCCCTCACTTGATGCCGGCCTGGTCGAGCGCGCTCTGCAGTGACTGCAGGTAGCCCTCGCTGGTGTAGGTCGCACCCGAGACGCCGTCGATCTGCGAGCTCTGCGCGCTCAGGGTCTGCTGCAGCAGGATCGGGCCGGCCTGGCTGTTGATCTCGGCCGAACGCGGGTCGTCGGCCGTCAGTTGCAGGAACGACGCGTTCTGGATCTTCTGGCCGGAGACGATGACCTGGACCTGCACGACGCCGTAACGGGTCTGGATGGCCGGTCCCGCAATGGTTTTCGCCGCGGACGACTGACCCGGCTTGGGCGGCGCCGAACTCGACGGCGCCGAGCTCGACGGCGCCGATGTGCCCCCGGACGTGGACGACGGCGCCGAGCTGGGCAGGGAGGCCGCCGGCAAGGCCGCGCCGCCGGTCAGGCCGGAATGCGTCTTGAAGCTCAGCAGGGCGGCCAGTCCGGCGACGGTGCCGACCAGGGCGAGCAGGATGCGTTTCATAGCGGGTGATGTCCTGTCAGAACGTGAACGACTCGTGGTGGATCTGCCGGCGGGG
>DASXYL010000004.1:0-54534 GCA_036502575.1 Jatrophihabitantaceae bacterium
CGCTTCTTGCCCGTCGAGATCAGGGTGATCGCCCAGAAGAAGTCGTTGTAGATCCACGTGGTCAGCAGCGTGGCCAGTGCAGCCAGCGCCGGGCGGCACAGCGGCAGCACGATGCGCCAGTACCGCATGAACAACGATGCCCCGTCGACCAGCGCCGCCTCGTCGATGTCGCCCGGGATCGTCTTCATGTAGTTGCTCAGCACGAACACGCAGAAGCCGAGCTGGAAGGACACGTTGATGGCGATCAGGCCCAGTCGCGAGTCGTACAGCAGCCCGCTGCTGCTGATCGCGTGCGGCAGGTGGACCTGCAGGTACAGCCGGTACAGCGGCGTGATGATGACCTGCTGCGGCAGTAGGTTGCCGGCCGTGAACAGGATGAGGAACGCGATGTTGAACCTCAAGTTCAGCCGGGAGACGACGAACGCCACTCCGGAGGCCAGCACCAGCGTGATGATGACGGCCGGCAGCGTGATCCACACCGAGTTCATGAAGAAGTGCCACATGTCCGACTGCGTCCACGCGTTGGTGAAGTTCTTGAACGTCAACGTGTGGGCGATCGAGACGTAGCCCAGGCGGGACGTCTCTTCCTCGGGTCGCAGCGAAACGTAGAGCGCGAAGGCGATCGGGGTAATCCAGAGAATCGCCATGGCGAGCATGAACAGCTGCGCGGCGGCGCTGCCGGCAGTCATTCGCCGGCGCGGATGGTGCTTGGTCGGCCGAGCCGCCTCGCTGATCGCCTCGGGAGTGATGACCGTCATTACTTCTTCTCCTCCCGGCGAAATACCTGGTACAGGAAGATCGAGATCGGGACGAGTGAGATCACGAGCAGGACGACGCCGAGCGTCGATCCGAAGCCGATGCGTTGCGTCTCACCGACGATGTTCTGGGTCACGAGCACCGACAGCAGCTCGAGGCCCTTCACCGGATTGCCCCCGCCGGTGATATAGACCAGGTCGAACGCGCGCAGCGACTCGATCACGGTGACCACCAGGATCACCACGTTGATCGGGCGTAGCACCGGGAACACCACGCGCCAGAACGTCTGCCAGGAGTTGGCGCCGTCGATCTGGGCGGCCTCCTTCAGCGCCGGATCGACCGCCTTGAGGCCGGCCAGGTACAGCACCATCACGTAGCCGGCTTGTCGCCACGTCGCTTCGGCGAGGACGGCCCACAGATTCAGCCGCGGATTGCCGAGCCAGTCGATCAGGTTGCTGTTCTTGTTGTGGCCGATGACGGTGTTGATCAGGCCGAGGTTCGGCGCGTAGATCAGCTCCCAGATGATGCCTATCAGCGCCAGCGACAGCATGACTGGCAGGAACAGGATGCTCTGGTAGACGCGGCTGCCGCGGATGCCTCGGTCGAGGATCACCGCGAACAGCATGCCCAGCGGCGTGGCAATGACGATGAACACCAGCAGCCAGAGCATGTTGTGCCGGACGGCCGGCCAGAAGTCCGGGGTGATCGCCGAGTTGAACGCCTGGCTGTAGTTCTGGACGCCGTACACACAGCCTGGCTGTGGAAGTCCGGGCAGCGTGCCCGCGGTGGTGCAGGATTTGAGGTGGATGCCGCCGACGCCCGTCCACTTCGTGAACGACAGAAACACCGTGGCCAGGGCGGGTAGCCAGACGAAGATCAGGTCGAGCAACAGCGGAATGCCCAGCAGCAGGGCGACGACTAGCTTGTCCCGGCCGGTGAGCCGGCGCACACTGCGCCGGCGACGACGTTTCGTCGCCGCCGGCCGGGTGCGTACCTCGGTGCTAGTTGAGCTCATTAGCTAAAGATCGTCTTCGCCTGGCTCTCAGCGCTGCTCTGGAGCGAGCTCACCGTGCCCGTGCTCGGGTTGTCGATGAAGCCCTGGATGAGCTTGATCATTGCGGTAGCCATATCCGGGACGGTGTCGCGGTCCATGAACTGCGACACGTTCTTGCACGCCCCGATCGCGGCCACCGACTTCTTCTGGATCGCGTTGTAGCTCGGCGCGATCAGGCCGGTGGCGACGCCAACGTCCCACTGGTCGGTCTTGAGGTAGGTCGATTCGGCGTCACCGGTGCCGATGTACTTGAGGACGGCCTTGGCGGCGTCCTTGTTCTTGCCCTTCTTCGGCATCATGAACCCGTCGGCCGGGGCGTCCATGAAGTCCTGGCCCCACTGCTCGTTGATCGTCGGGTAGGGGAAGAAGTCGAGGTCGGCGAGGTGTGCCGCGGTGTAGTTCGCGGCGACCTGGTTCGAGCCCTGGAACATCATGCCGGCCTGCTTGTTCTCGAGGGCCTTGGCGGCGTCCTGCCAGATGCGGCCGTTGGCGCCCTTCTGCAGGTAGGGCATCAGCTCGCGCCACTTGTCGAAGACAGCGGTGACGCCCTTGTCGGTCCACGGAACTTTGTGCTGCATCAACTGCATGTGGTAGTCGTAGCCGTTGACCCGCAGGTTCAGGATGTCGAACGTGCCCAGGCCCGGCCAGCCGTCCTTCTCGGCGAACGCCACCGGTACCAGGCCGTCGCTCTGCATCTGCTTGGCCAGCGCGATGAACGCGTCCCAGGTCGTGGGGACCTTGTAGCCCTTACTGGCGAACACGCTCTTGTTGTAGAAGACGACCCACGGGTAGTTGTAGATGGGCACCAGGTAGTAGTGCCCGTCGACGCCCTTGGACAGGTTCTTGACCGCGTCGTTGAAGTTGGGACCGATCGTCTCCCACACATCGTCGATCGGGTCGAGCAGGCCCTGGGCGGCGAAGAACTGCAGCCGGTACCCGGCGAACCAGGTCGCGAGGTCGTTCGGCGTGCCCTGCAGATAGCTGCTGATGTTGTTCTGGAACGTGTTGTGGTCGACCGTGTTGATCGACACCTTGACGCCCGTCTTGGCCGTCGCCTGGTCGGTCAGCGCCTTGAACGCGCCCTTGGGCGCCGCGTCGGAGTAGTTGGACCCGAAGGAGATGCTGCCGCCGACCGTCCCGCCGCTGCTGCTAGCGCTGCCTGAGGGGCTGCTCGACGTCCCGCTCTTCTTGCTGCTCGAACAGGCGGCGAGCGTCGCCGCAGCAGTCGCACCGCCGATTCCCATGAGCATCGAGCGTCGACTGAGGGCACCGAGAACGCCGGATCGAACCCCGGAGCCTTCCGTGCCTTCGGTCGGTGCGGGAGCGATGTCGGCCATGACGCCTCCTTGGGCGGTCCGTGGGGGTGGCGCCCCGCGCGGAGCTGGGTACCTGAACCTCGACTTGGGGAACCGAAACATTTTTCAACGCGTTCGATCAGAACCACTCAGAGCAAAGCGTCGTACGACAGCCGTGTCAAGCCCTGTTTCGTTGCAGTTTCAGCCTGAGACACCTAGAGCCGGGTCGACAGGGCTCGGTTCGTCCCAATGATCACGCGCTCGCCCTTTTCCGTCCATTTGAGCGAACGAACACCGAACAGCTAGCTCGCAAGCGCCTGGCTGGCCCGGGTCCCGTCCTGCGGCAGGCTGCGCGAGCTGCCGCGCAGCAGGACCTCGGCCACCCGCTCGGGCGCATCGCTCATCGGGACGTGGCCGCACGAGGGCAGCAATACGAGCTCGGCGTGCGGCAAGAGTGCCCGGGCAGTCCGGACCTGGGTGCGGGGCAGCACGACATCGCGGGTACCCCAGGCGATGGTGACCGGCACGTCGTCAGGTATCACGCCGGTGAATCGCGTGGGCGCGGCAATGATCTCGTGCAGCGCCGGCTGGGCGCGGCGGAAGGCCAGGAAATCACCCAACGCCTGCTCCGGAGGGATCCGGGTGGGATGCGCGGTGATCCACCCGTACGCGAGCACCCGTCCCGACGACGTGCGCGCCAGCCGCTGCGCTTGTGGCTCGAGCACCTGGGAGACGCGGCTCATCGTCTCGAAGAGGCGCCGCGTGTACGCGAAGGCCCGATCCTTGCGCCAGAACCCGGCCGGCGAGAGCGCCGTGACGCTACGGGCATCGCCCACGACGCCGGCCTCCAGCGCGACGCGCCCGCCGAGCGAGTTGCCGGCGACGTGCGGGCGATCTAGCTGCTGCTCGGCCAGGAACTGCCGGAACACGTCGCCCAGCACCTCGACCAGTGGACGTCCCTCGGTGACCAGCGGGTCGGACTCGCCGTGCCCGGGCAGGTCGACCAGGATCACTTCGCGCTGCTCGGCCAGCTGATCGAGCACCGGCAACCAGGCCTGGCGGCGATGCCCGACGCCGTGCACCAGTACTAGCGGCTCCCCGGAGCCCACGCGATCGAACGCAAGCCTCATACCTCGGACATTACTCGCCGGTAACCCAGTTGGCCACGCTCGAGCCGTTACCCGTTCTGAGCGTACTGCCGGGCGACACGCACCAGCTCGACCAGCCCGCCGGCGTACTCCATCGCCTCGGCGTGCGCCTCGGCGTAGGGCGGTTGGAAGCCGACGCCCTCCCATTGCTGGGTCTGGGCGTTCCAGATGTCGTTGCCGACCTCGAAGTCCCAGGCGTAGATGCCGTCCCCGTAGTACAGCTCGTCGGCCGAGTTGCCCGTCGCCGAGTAGAGGACGTCGGCCACCGGTCCGGTCTGCGCCGGCCAGGTCACCGTCCCGCGATCGGCCGCGATCGCTGAGACGATCCGTCGGGCGGCGGTGAGGAACTGCGCCGACTCGTCGATGGACGGGCGGGCCAGGGGGATCCGACCGGCCGCCTTGTACGCGCCGGGCGGCCACATGAAGTACCCGCCGTAGCTGTGCGGGTCCATGGCGAACTTGATGTTCGGATGCTGCTGGGCCAGCCAGACGACGTTGCGGCTCTCCGGCTCGGACAGCTCGCCGGTGCCGGACGCCGACGCGCGTTTCGCGAAAGGCGCGATAGGTCAGTGAGCTTGCAGCCGCTTCAACCAGGCGACTCCCCGGGTTGCTGCTGTGGCGGGCGACCCTGCGCTGGCAACGGCTGATCGCCGCGACGCTGAAGCCGCTGGATCTGACGCACGTGCAGTTCGTGCTGCTGGCCAGCGCCTGGTGGCTGACGCATGTCGCCGGTGAGACGCCCAGCCAGCGCCGCCTGGCCGAGCATGCCGGCACCGACCCGATGATGACCTCGCAGGTGCTGCGCGCCCTGGAGGCCAAGGGGCTCATCGCCCGATCAGCGGATCCGAACGACTCGCGAGCCCGCCGCGTCAGCGTGACGCGCACGGGTAGCACGCTGGCGAGGCGGGCGGTCGCGGTCGTCGAGGCGGCCGATGCCCAGTTCTTCGCCCCGGCCGGCGATCAGGCGGCGCTGCTCGACATCCTGCGCCGCGTGGCTGGCTGACCCCGTCCGGTTTTGGTCACCCGACCGGATATACGACGGCGAATGACCAAAATCGAGATGCGGCAACCCTCAGGCCAGGGCCTTCTGCAGGTTGGTGTCGATGGCGGCGAGGAAGTCCTCGGTGGTGAGCCACGGCGCGTCGGCGCTGATGAGCAGCGCGAGGTCCTTGGTCATCTGGCCACCCTCGACGGTGTCGATGCACACCTTCTCCAGGGTGCTGGCGAAGTGGCTCACCTCGGGGTTGTTGTCGAGCTTGCCGCGGTGCTCGAGGCCCCGCGTCCAGGCGAAGATCGAGGCGATCGGGTTGGTCGAGGTGGGCTTGCCGGCCTGGTGCTGGCGGAAGTGCCGGGTGACCGTGCCGTGCGCCGCCTCGGCCTCGACGGTGCGCCCGTCGGGCGTCATCAAGACCGACGTCATCAGGCCGAGCGAGCCGAAGCCCTGCGCCACGGTGTCGGACTGCACGTCGCCGTCGTAGTTCTTCGCCGCCCAGACGTAGCCGCCCTCCCACTTGAGCGCAGCCGCCACCATGTCGTCGATGAGCCGGTGCTCGTAGGTGATGCCCGCCTTCTCGAACTCGGCCTTGAACTCGGCCTCGAACACCTCCGCGAACAGATCCTTGAACCGGCCGTCGTACGCCTTGAGGATGGTGTTCTTCGTCGACAGGTACACCGGATAGTTGCGCTGCAGGCCGTACCGGAACGACGCGCGGGCGAAGTCGCGGATGGACGCGTCGAGGTTGTACATCGCGAGCGCCACGCCGCCGCCGGGGAAGTCGAAGACGTCGAACTCCATCGGCGCGCTGCCGTCCTTCGGCGTGAACGTCATCGTCAGCGTGCCCTCGCCCGGCACCACGAAGTCGGTGGCCCGGTACTGGTCGCCGAACGCGTGACGGCCGATGACGATCGGCTTCGTCCAGGTCGGGACGAGGCGCGGCACGTTCGACATGACGATCGGCTCGCGGAAGATGACGCCGCCGAGGATGTTGCGGATCGTGCCGTTCGGCGAGCGGTACATCCGCTTCAGGCCGAACTCCTCGACCCGGGCCTCGTCCGGCGTGATCGTCGCGCACTTGATGCCGACCCCGTGCTGCTGGATCGCGTGCGCGGCGTCGACGGTCACCTGGTCGTCGGTGGCGTCACGGTGCTCGATGCCCAGGTCGTAGTACTCCAGGTTCACGTCCAGGTACGGCAGGATCAGCTTGTCCTTGATGAACTGCCAGATGACGCGGGTCATCTCGTCGCCGTCGAGCTCGACGACGGTGCCCTGAACCTTGATCTTGGACATGTTCTTTGCCTCCACGCCGTGACGATTCCTTGGCATCAAGATATCTTGCTGCGCAGCGTAATCGCTGGCCACCCCGACAGATCGGTCCGTTAGGGTCCTGTCATGACGGATACTTCGCGTACTCCTACCGCCGTCGATCACCTCGTCGACGCGCACCTGGACGACTACGTCGCCTTGAACCCGATCGCGGCGACCGCGACCGGCATCTCCGGCCACGAGACCGAGCTGCCTGATCTTTCCCCGGACGGCCTCGCCGCCGTTTCGGAGTTGCGCCAGCGCACGCTGCGCGCTCTCGCAGGGGCCGTCGCGGTGGATTCCGTCGACCGGGTGACGGTTGCCGCCGCCACCGACGAGCTCAGCGTCGCCGAGCAGATCCGCGACCTGGGCGCCGAGGAGTCCCGCCTGAACCCGGTCGCGAGCCCGCTGCAGAGCGTCCGCATGGTCTTCGACCTGATGGCTACCTCGACGTCCGATGACTGGGCCACCCTCGCCGTCCGGCTGGGCAACGTACCCCACGCGATCGACGGGTACATCGCCTCGTTGCGCGCAGCGGCCGCCCGCGGCGACGTCAGCCCGCGGCGACAGGTCGAGGTCGGCGTCGTCCAGAGCGGCGAGAACGTCGGCGCCGACGGCTTCTTCGCCCAACTGGCGACCGAGGCGCGCGCCGACGATGGCGAGCTGCCGGCGTCCGTGCGGGCCGATCTCGATCGCGGGGCCCGAGCCGCGTCCGACGCCTACGCCCGGCTGCGTGCGTTCCTGGCCGAGGAGCTGCTGCCCGCGGCACCGGACACTGACGCCGTCGGCCCGGAGCGGTACGCGCTGTTCTCCCGATCGTTCCTGGGCTCGGCGGTCGACCTCGAGGAAACCTACATCTGGGGCCAGAAGGAACTCGCCCGGATCACCGACCTCATGCAGCAGACCGCCGAGCGCATCAAGCCGGGCGCGTCGGTCCGCGAGGCCATGGCGCACCTGGACACCGACGCCGCCCACAAACTGGTCGGCACCGACGCGCTCAAAGCCTGGATGCAGGCGAAGTCCGACGCCGCGGTCGCCGCGCTGGCCGATACCCACTTCGACATCCCCGAGCCGATCCGGACGTTGGAATGCCGGATCGCGCCCACCAAGACCGGCGGCATGTACTACACCCATCCCAGCGAGGACTTCTCCCGGCCGGGACGGATGTGGTGGTCGGTGCCCGAGGGTGAAACCGAATTCTCCACCTGGCGCGAGCTATCGATCGTCTATCACGAGGGCGTTCCCGGGCATCACCTGCAGATCGCGCAGACCGTGTACCGGCGCGACCTGCTCAACCGCTGGCGGCGAATGGGCTCGTGGATCTCCGGGCACGGCGAGGGCTGGGCGCTCTACGCCGAATGGCTGATGGCCGATCTCGGTTTCCTGGACGACCCCGGCGACTTCCTCGGCATGCTCGACAGCCAGTCGTTGCGCGCCGCGCGCGTCGTGCTCGACATCGGCATCCACTGCGGCTTCGACGCGCCACCCGAGGCCGGCGGCGGTGCGTGGGACTACGCCAAGGCGTGGCGGTTCCTCACCGCGCACTCGTCCAGCTCGTCGGCCCTATTGCGCTACGAGCTCGATCGATACCTGGGCTGGCCCGGCCAGGCACCGGCCTACAAGATCGGCGAACGGCTGTGGCTCTCGCTGCGCGACGAGGCGCGACGGCGGGACGGCGATGCGTTCGACCTGAAGACATTCCACCGGCGAGCCCTGGACATCGGCAGCGTCGGGCTGGACGTCCTGCACGCCGCTGTCCTGGGGGAGTACGACGACTAGCTGCTCGTCAGGAGTCCGTTCCCGAAGTTGTCCGTGCTTGGAGGTGCAATAGCCCCGCGAAGCGCGGACAACGCGGCCGGCGGCGGCCGCACTAGCCTGGCCTCACCGATCTAGGAAGGCTGGGATGACCGGCAGACGAGTACATGCGTTCGGCGACGATGCCCTGGGCGATCACGACGCGGTGGCCGTCGCCGAGCTGATCCGGCGGGGCGAGGTCAGCCCGGACGAGGTGGCCGCGGCGGCCGTCGCCCGGGCCTGGGGAGTCGATCCCGAGCTGGACGCCGTGGTGTTCACACCCGACCAGCCGCGAATGGGTCCGCGGGACGGCGCCCTCTACGGCGTGCCCACCTACGTCAAGGACAACACCGATGTCGCCGGTATGCCGACGAACCATGGCACCGCGGCGTTCGTGGCCCGCCCGGCGAAAAAGGACGGCCGCTACGCCGCCCAGTACCTGAGCACCGGCCTGACGGTGCTGGGCAAGAGCCGGCTGCCCGAGTTCGGGTTCAACGCCGCGACCGAATTCCAGTACGACGAGCCCACGCGCAACCCGTGGAACACCGACTACTCGCCCGGAGCATCGTCGGGTGGATCCGCCGCGCTGGTCGCCTCCGGCGTCGTCCCGATCGCGCACGCCAACGACGGTGGCGGCTCGATCCGCATCCCGGCCGCGTGCTGCGGGCTGGTCGGGCTCAAGCCGAGCCGGGGCCGGCACATCGACGGCGAGACGGCGCGCAGCCTGCCCATCAACATGATCAGCGAGGGCGTCCTCACCCGATCGGTGAGGGACACGGCGGCGTTCGTGGCCGCGACCGAGGACCACTGGCGCAACCCGAAGCTGGCGCCGATCGGCCTGGTCGAGGGACCGGCCCGGCGGCGACTGCGCGTGGGCCTCGTCCTCGACGCGGTGACGGGCGCTTCCGTGGACGCACAGACGCGGGCCGCCGTCGAGGCCACCGCCGCGTTGCTTGAGAAGCTCGGCCACGTTGTCGAGCCCATCGCCCTGCCGATCGACGAGCAGTTCGCCGACGACTTCACCCTCTACTGGGGCCTGCTGGCCACGCTCGGCACCCGGCTCGGCAAGCTCACGTTCGACCGCTCGTTCGACCCGTCCAAGCTCGACGGGCTGACCCAGGGGCTGCGCGGCCACTACCGGCGCAATCGGCGGCACACGGCGGGCATGCTGTACCGGCTGCGCCGAGCCGACCGCGCGTACGCACAGCTGTTCCGCCGCCACGAGCTGGTGATCACGCCCGTGCTCGCGCACGTCACGCCGCCGATCGGCCACCTCAGCCCGAAGGTGCCTTTCGACGTGCTGCTCGAGCGGCTGCGCGCCTATGTCGCGTACACGCCGCTGAACAACATCGCCGGATCACCGGCCATCTCGGTGCCGATGGCGATGGCCGATGAGGGCGTGCCGATCGGGGTACATCTCGCCGCCGCGTACGGCGACGAACGCACCCTGCTCGAGGTGGCGTTCGTGCTGGAGGCCGAGCACCCGTGGCCGCGGATCCAGGATCAAGCGCTGGCCAGCTCGGCGATGAGCTCGTAGGAGCGCAGCCGGTCCTTGATGTCATAGACCTGGTTGGTGAGCATCAGCTCGTCCGCGCCGGTCCGGTCCAGCAGCTGTTCGAGCTGGCCGCGCACGGTCTCCGGCGAGCCCAGCGCCTGCCCGACGCGGCGCTGCGCGACGAAGTCCAGTTCGGCGTCGCTGAACTCGTAGGCGGCGGCGTCCTCGACGCTGGGCAGCGCGATGGGATGTCCTTGGCGCAGCCGCAGGAAGCTCAGCACTCCGGGAAGCGAGAGCTGCTCGGCCCGCTCGTCGGTGTCAGCGCAGATCGCGTTGACGGCCACCATCGCGTGCGGCTCGTCCAGCCACTGCGAGGGACGGAAGCTCTGCCGGTACAGGGCCAGCGCGGGCTCGGTGTTCGCCGCCGAGAAGTGGTGTGCGAACGAGAACGGCAGCCCGAGCTGTCCCGCGAGCTGGGCGCTGAAACCGCTGGATCCGAGCAGCCAGATCTCGGGCAGCTGGGTCGGGGTCGGCACGGAGGCCAGCCGCTCGGGGTCGCCGGCCAGCATCCGCACCACATCGGCGAACTCACTCGGGAAGTTCTCGGCCGACAAGCCCTCTCGCGTACGCCGCAGGGCGAGCGCCGTGCGCTGGTCGGTGCCGGGCGCTCGTCCGACGCCGAGGTCGATCCGACCCGGATGCAGCGAGGAGAGAGTGCCGAACTGCTCGGCCACCACGAGCGGGGCGTGGTTGGGCAGCATTACGCCGCCGGATCCGACCCGAATGGTCGAGGTGGACGCCGCCAGGTGGGCGACCAGCACGGCCGGCGACGAGCTGGCGATGGCCGGCATGTTGTGGTGCTCGGCCACCCAGATGCGGCGGTAGCCCCACTGCTCGGCGTGGCGGGCGACCTCGGTCGTGTAGGCCAGCGCCTCGGCGGGGTCACGGCCGGCCGTGACCGGGGCGAGTTCCAGGACGGAGAGCGGGACGTTCTTCACATCAGACAGCAACCCCGCCCGGGCGCTCAGGCTTCCCGAGTCGCATTCAGCCGGGCTCGTCGCGCCCTCGCCCGTCCCTCCAAGTTCTTGATCAACAGCCATGCAGCTGGCGATCTCGCCCTGTGCGATCTCGCCCGCTCAGGGGCTGTTGATCAAGGTCAGCACCGGGTCGACCGGGTCAGCGGCCGTCCCTCGGGCCGAAGGCGGCGAGTGCCTCGAAGTCGGAGTTGCGCGAGTAGAGGTACTCGTCGGTCCACTCGTCGATGTCGGGGAAGGTGCCCGCCGCGCGGATGGCGGCGCGGGCGGCCTCGATGTCGTACATCGTGCGACGCAGGGTCACCGCGCCGTCCGCGAGGTGGGCCCACTGCGCGCCGACCGACCCGTACGGCATGCCCAGGCTGCCGGCGTTGACCACCAGCCGGCGGTCGACCAGCCGGACGAACGGCATGTGCGTGTGCCCGCAGACGATCGTGGTGACGTCGTCGGGGACGTCGGCGAGCGCCTCCGTCCACTTGGCCATGCGCGTGTCGACCAGCACCACCTCGTCGTCGTCGCGGGGCGTGCCGTGGCAGAACAGCACCCGTCCGAACCCGTCGAGGTCCAGGGTCACCGGATGGGGCAGGTTGTCGATCAGCGCGACGTGGTCGGGCGTGAGCTGCGCGGCGGCGTAACGGTCGATCGGGAGCGCGCGGTCGTGGCCCTTGCCCCGGGCGAGGTCGACCAGCTCGCGCTCGGCGTTGCCGCGTACCCAGACGACGCGGTCGCCCAGGCTGGCCAGGCGTTCGAGCACCTCGACCGGCTGCGGTCCGGAAGCGATGTCGCCGGTGAGGACGATCCACTCGGCGGCGGCCACGTCGGGTTCGGCCAGGACGGCGTCCAGCGCCGGCAGCACGCCATGGATATCGGAGAGAACCGCGATGGCCATAGAGCGAGCGTGAACCGGGGTGCGCCGGAGGGGCAACCCCGGTTCACGCGAGGCGAACGGGTTTTGGTCACCCAGCCGTCCATACGACGGCGGGTGACCAAAACCAGAGCAGGATCAGAGGTTGGCGACGTCGGCCTGCTTGGCCCGGACGGCCTCAGCGGCCTCCTTCAGCGCGGCCAGCTCGGAATCGGTGAGGTCGCGCTCGGCGATGCGCTTGACGCCGCCGGCTCCGATCTCGGCCTCGACGCCTAGGTACACGCCGGCGATGCCGTACTCGCCGTCCACCCAGGCACACACCGGGATCTTCTCCCCGGAATCGGTGATCACCGCGCGGGCCATCCCGGCCGCGGCCGCCGACGGGGCGTAGTAGGCCGACCCCGTCTTGAGCAGGGCCACGACCTCGGCGCCGCCGTTGCGGGTGCGCGTGACGAGCTCGTCGATCTTGGCGGCGTCCAGCACGTCAGCCAGCGGCTTGCCGTCGACGAAACAGGCCGACGGCACCGGCACCATCGTGTCGCCGTGCGAGCCGAGCGTGAGCGTCTGCACCGACCCGACCGGGACGCCCAGCGTGGTGGCCACGTTGTTCGTGAACCGCGCGGTGTCGAGCACGCCGGCCTGCCCGAACACGCGCTCCTTCGGGAACTGCGACGCGAGCTGGGTCAGCGCGGTCATCTCGTCCAGCGGGTTGGACACCACGATGATCACCGCGTTCGGCGACTGCTTGGCGACGTTCTCGGCGACCCCGCGGACGATCTTGGCGTTGACCTCGAGCAGATCCATGCGGCTCATGCCGGGCTTGCGGGGCAGGCCTGCGGTGATCACGACGACGTCCGAGCCGGCCGTGGGCTCGTAGCCCCCGCCGTCGGGCGTTGTCGTTGCGCCCACCACGGTCGTCTCGAAGCCCTCGATCGGGCGCGACTGGTTGAGGTCGAGCGCCAACCCCTCGGGCTTGCCCTCGATGATGTCGGTCAGCACCACGGTGTCGAACACGTCGTACTCCGCGAGGCGTTGCGCGGTGGTGGAGCCGTAGAAACCGGCGCCGACGACAGTGACTTTTCCATGACGTTCAGGCATAGCCGCGAGCCTATCCCTGTGCGTCAGATCACTACCTACTGCGGGACCAGGATGCCGAATCCGATCACGGCGAGCCCGAGCGACAAGTAGCACAGCGCGTCGAACAACCGGCCCCGCACGACGAGCAGCCCGGCCTTGCCGTTGGGCAACACCGTCCGGAGGAACGCCCCGACGACCATGCCTACCGCCATGACGGCCACCCCGCGCAGCCAGTGCCCGGAGGACACCAGCGCGTAGAGGAAGCCCACCGCGACGATGAGCACCACCGAGACGAAGGGCACCTCGTCCCGGACGGCCCGGCGCAGCCTGAGCAGGTTCAACCGCGCTCGGCCGCCTCGACCACGTTGGTCAGCAGCATCGCCCGGGTCATCGGGCCGACCCCGCCCGGGTTGGGCGCCACGAAGGCGGCCACCTCGGCCACGTCCCGCGCCACGTCGCCCGCGATCTTGCCGTCGACCCGGCTCACGCCCACGTCGAGGACGGCCGCGCCGGGCTTGACCATGTCGGCGGTGACCAGTCCGGGCGAACCGGCCGCCGCCACGACGATGTCGGCCTCCCGGACGTGCGCGGCGAGGTCACGCGTGCCGGTGTGGCACTGGGTGACCGTCGCGTTCTCGCTGCGCCGGGTGAGCATCAGCGCGAGCGGACGGCCCACGGTGACGCCCCGGCCGATCACCACCACGTTCGCCCCGGCGATGGGCACCTCGTAGCGGCGCAGCAACTCGATCACGCCGGTGGGCGTGCACGGCAACGGCGCCGGCTTGCCCAGCACCAGCCAACCCAGGTTGATCGGATGCAGGCCGTCGACGTCCTTGGCCGGGTTGACCCGGGCCAGGATCGCGAACTCGTCCAACCCGGTCGGCTGCTGGACGAGGAAGGCGGTGCACGCGGGGTCGGCGTTGAGCTCGTCGACGACGGCCTCGACCTCGGCCTGGGTCGAGCCGGCCGGCAACTCGCGCTCGATGCTCGTGATGCCGATCTCGGCGCAGTCCCGGTGCTTGGCGCTCACGTACCAGCGGCTGGCCGGGTCGTCGCCGACCAGGACAGTGCCGAGCCCCGGGACGATGCCCCGCTCGGCGAGGGCTGCGATGCGAAGCTTCAGCTCCGACTTGATCGTGGCCAGCGTGGCCTTGCCGTCCAGGATGGTCGCGCTCACAGACTCTCCTCGCTCATCACTGGGCCATCCTGCCAGCGCGGGAGATCGGGGTGGCCACTGGCGCCCGGGGGCTAGCTCCCCGGTGGTACCCGCGCGCCCGTCCAGACGCTACGTCGAATGCCCCGGTCGGGGTCGGACAGCTCACCGAGGTCGCGCACCGGTACGTGCGGGGCGTGATGGCGAACGGCCGTCCGAACAGCGCCCAGATTTCCGGCCAGATCCGGTCGACACGATGGCCCCCAGTCCAGCGGATCGAGCGAGTCCGACTGGCCGGGTCGCACTCGGACGACCAGGTAGGGAACCCAGCGTTCGCCCTCCGAGTCGTGAGAGTCGCCGAGGAACGTGACGACCTCGGCGATGCGCGCCCACTCAAGAGGCGGCGGATGCGGCCGGCCCAGGTAGATGCCCTCGCGGTCGACGGCCAGCTGCACCCCACCGGAGTCGGAGTTCATCCAGGTCACGCCGTAGACCAAGCCGGTGAAAGCCAGCGACCGCGTCGTCGCCGATCGGCAGGTATCCGCCACCGGTCGCCTCGCCCATGACCACATCCCCAGCTTTCCCATCAGGCTAGGCCGTTCCCGGCCTTCGGCGAAGGGCGATTGAACCGCCGCCAGCGCAACGCCGTGAGAACGGGTATGACCGCCTGCGGGTAGGCCGCATGGCAGGGCAAGGAGAAGCCACCATGTCTGGATTTGCGATCAAGCACGCCCTTTTCACCGGACTGAGCGCCACCGCGGCTGCGGTCCTGCTGGCCGCCTGCAGTAGCAGCACGAGCCACGACAACTCGTCGAGCAGCCCGGCCGGCGGTAGCGGCTCCCTCGCCACGCACGACGTAAGCGGGGTCGGCACCGTGCTGTCCGACCCGAGTGGCAAGACGCTCTATACAGCCGAGCAAGAGGCCAGCGGCGCGATCAAGTGCACGGGTGCGTGCCTGCAGATCTGGAAACCGGTGACCGGATCGGCGAATGCCCCAAGTGGTGTGACTGGCACGATCGCCAGCACGAGCCGCTCGGACGGGCAGACCCAGCTGACCTACAACGGCGCCCCGCTCTACACCTTCGCCGAAGACGGCGTGCCGGGCGATGCCAAGGGCAACGACGCCAAGGACGCCTTCGGGAGCAACCACTTCACCTGGCACGCCGTGATCGTGACGACAGCTGCCAGCGGTGCCACCAGCTCGTCGAACGGCGGCGGAGGCGGCTACGGCGGCGGCTACTGAGAAGCGCCAAGCGCTCGCGCGGGACAGCGCGACGCAACCATCAAGAACGCAACCACCGGGCGATGAGCGCTCGCGCGAAGAGCCCGCCGGCCGCGACTGTCCTATCCGCGGCCAAGCTGGGGGCCGGTCTGAGCCGCGGCGCAGGAAGCGCGGACCGCAGTGACTCGCCGGGATCAACTCAGTGGGCGAAGTGGCGGGTTCCGGTGAGGTACATCGGGATGCCCGCCGCCGCAGCGGCTTCCACCGAGAGCTTGTCGCGGATCGATCCGCCGGGCTGCACGACGGCGCGCACGCCGGCGTCGATCAGCACCTGCAGGCCGTCCGGGAAAGGGAAGTAGGCGTCGGACGCGGCGACCGACCCCGCCGCCCGTTCGCCGGCCCGGGAGACGGCGAGCCGGCACGAGTCGACGCGGTTGACCTGACCCATGCCGATGCCGACCGTGGCCCCGTCGTGCGCGAGGAGGATCGCGTTGGACTTCACCGCGCGGATCGCCCGCCAGGCAAAGGCGAGATCGGCCAGCGTGGCCGCGTCCACGGGCGCGCCGGTGGCCAACGTCCACGTCGTCGGGTCGTCACCCGGGGCATCTATGCGATCGGCCGATTGCATGAGGATGCCGCCGGAGATCGGACGAAACTCGACCGGCCCGCCGCGTCCGGGAGCCACGACGAGCGCACGCAGGTCCTTGCGTCCGACCAGGATGTCGAGCGCCCCGTCGTCATAGGACGGGGCGACGACGACCTCGGTGAAGATGTCGGCGACCTGCTTGGCCATCTCGACGCTGACCGGGACGTTGGTGGCGATCACGCCGCCGAACGCGCTGACCGGGTCGCACGCGTGGGCCTTGCGATGGGCCTCGGCGACGTCAGCGCCGACCGCGATGCCGCACGGGTTGGCGTGCTTGATGATCGCAACGCACGGCTCGGTGAAGTCGTACGCCGCCCGCCGGGCCGCGTCGGCGTCGACGTAGTTGTTGTAGCTCATCTCCTTGCCGGCGAGCTGTTCGGCCTGGGCGATACCTCCGGCGCCCGGCGCAACGTCCGGGGAGACGTACAGGGCCGCGCGCTGGTGCGGGTTCTCGCCGTAACGCAGCACGGCTGCCCTTTCCCAGGACGCACCGACCCAGCCCGGGAAACCCGCCTCGTCGGGAGCCACGACACTTCCGAGATAGCTGGCGACGGCGATGTCATACGTCGCGGTATGGCGGAACGCCGTGGCCGCGAGTTGCTGCCTCGCCGCGAGGTCGAAGCCGCCGCCCCGCACCGCGTCCAGAACAGCCGGGTACAGCGAAGGATCGGTGATCACCGCTACGGAACCGTGGTTCTTGGCGCTGGCGCGCACCATCGCCGGTCCACCGATGTCGATCTGCTCGATCGCCTCGGGCGGCGTGGCGCCGTCGCGCACGGTGTCGGCGAACGGGTAGAGGTTGGAGACGATCAGCTGGAACGTCTTGATGCCCAGGCTGTCCACTGTGGACACATGCTCGGCATCGCCCTGATCGGCGAGCAGTCCGGCATGGATGTGCGGATGCAGCGTCTTGACCCGCCCGCCCAGGATCTCGGGAAAGCCGGTGACGTCCTCGACCGCGGTCACGGGCACCCCGAGCGAACGGATGTGGGCCGCCGTCGACCCGGTCGAGACGATCTCGACGCCGGCGTCGTGCAGCCCGCGAGCCAATTCGTCCAGCCCGGACTTGTCGTAGACGCTGATCAACGCGCGGCGAACCGCGATCTTGCTCACGGGATGGTGACCTTCCTGCCGGTGATCGTCCAGCCCTCACGGGCCATCCGTCCGATGGACTCGACGAGCATCTCGCGCTCGGCGACCTTGATCCGCTCGTGCAATGCCGCCTCGTCGTCGCTGTCGAGCACCGGCACCGCGCGCTGGGCGATGATCGGCCCGGTGTCGACGCCGTCGTCCACGACGAACAGCGTGCAGCCGGTGATCTTGACGCCGTGGTCGAGCGCGTCGCGCGCTCCGTGGATGCCCGGGAACGAGGGCAGCAACGCCGGATGCGAGTTGACGAACTTCCCCCCGAACCGGCTGAGGAAGCGCTTGCCCACCAGCTTCATGAACCCCGCGGAGATCACCAGGTCCGGTTCGTAGCCGGCGACGGCGTCGGCCAGCGCGGCGTCCCAGTCGTCGCGGTCGGGGTACTGCGAGGTGCGGCAGGTGAACGTCGCGGCGCCGGCCCGCTCGGCCCGGGCCAGGGCCTCGATGCCGGTGCGGTCGGTGCCGACGGCCACGACGTCCGCCCCGAAGGATGGTTGCGCGCTCGCGTCCAGCAATGCCTGCAGGGTGGTGCCACTGCCCGAGGCGAGGACGACGAGACGTGCTGGCACGCCAGCGACACTACCGATCGGTGTCCGGTGCTCCGACAGTGGCGAGCTCGGGCTCGGACGCCTTGACATCGGGCCCACGCGCGGCGCGGCGGCGCAGCGCCTGCACCGCGAGGTAGCCGAGCGCCACGGTGGCGATCTCGCCCGCGACGGCCAGCCCGGCCTGCCACGGCGACGCCCCGATCGTGTGCAGCCGTCCGGTGCCGACCGCGCCACCACCGAGCCACGCCAGCAGCGCCATCCCGGCGCCGGCCACCGAGGCGGCCACGGCAACCGCGCGCACCCCGTCCGCCCCGGACAGGAAGCGGCCGGACGCGAGCCGGGCCGCGACCAGTCCGGCGGCGAGCACCGAGACCACCATCCAGACCAGCACCGGGACGTTCGCCCCGTGCCCGGTCGGCAAGGCGCCGAGCAGGGGGAACGCGGGCAGGACGCCGTGTCCCGTCGAGAACGCGGTGAACGTCGTGCCCGATCCGACGGCGAAGCCCGGGCCGGCGATGTAGGCGGCGCCGGCCACGGCCGCGTTCGGCGCGCACAGGACGCCCAGCACGAGAATCGGCAGCCCGGACAGCCCCCCACCTACCTGCCGCGACATCTCCATCACGGTGCTGGCGTGGACGACGAGTGATCCCGCGACGAGCAGCGCGCCCGCGGCGACGTAGACCGCCAGAGCGCCGGCCGCCCCGCGCGCTCCGGCAAGCACGTGCGCCGGCAACACCAGGGCCAGTCGCGCCCGGGCGAGCGACGTCGTGGCGACGCATCCGAACAGCACGAACGACGCCACAGCGACCGGGACGGGAGGGGTGGACGTCGTCCCCAGCGCCGATATCGGCACCAGCACGAGGCACCCGAGCGCGTAACTCGCGGCCTGCAGCACGCCGCCCTCGATCAGGGTTCGGCGCCCTCGAACGCGGTGCTGGTCTGCTATCTCACCCAGCACTGCCCCGGCCCGGCCGGCGATCACGACCACCACGATCAGGCCGAGCAGCGGCGCCAGCCCCGTGGGCACGCCGTCGAGGGTCAGCCCGCCGTGCTGGGCGGCCAGGAAGCCGAGCACCCCGGCCTGCACGGCCGACACCGGGTGCCCGGAGATGCCGGCGTCCGGCAACCAGCAGACGACCCCGACGATCGCCCCGAGCACGGCTCCGGTCGCCGCCGCGACGGCTCCCGTCCATACCGCGGCGCGGCGCAGCGACTGGCTCATCACCTCGGGCACCGCACGGCCGAACCCGGCTACCGGGCGGGCGCGTTGCGGCATGCCTCCCAGGCTGGCAAACCGACGGGCCGGCACGCGCCAGGCTCGCCGATCAGATGCTGTGCGTAGGTAAAGCGGGGCGCACCCGAAACGCCAGATCGCCGGCAGCCGCTGGGGCTACCGGCGATCGTCGACGAACGAAACTCAGCCCTGGCCGTAAGGGTTGGCCGGAGGCTGCTGCTGCGGATAGCCCTGCGGAGGCTGCTGCGGATGCTGCGGCTGGTGCTGGGTCGGCTGACCGTACTGCGGCTGCGGCTGGGCCGGTGCCTGGTGCTGGGTCGGCTGACCGTACTGCGGCTGGGCCGGCTGCTGACCGTACTGCGGCTGGGCCGGCTGCTGCGGCTGGGCCGGCTGCTGGTAGCCCTGCTGCGGGTACCCACCCCACTGCTGCTGGGCGCCACCGCCGCCGCCCCACTGGCCGGCACTCGACGACGAGGAACCGCCGGCCATGATCTTGCCCTGGGCCTGCAGCCAACCGGTGACGAACAGGCCGGTCTGGGCGAGCGCGGTGATCAGCATCAGGATCAGGCCGATCTTGATGTCGACGCCCTTCTCCTTGCCTACCAGCAACCCGAACGTGACGAGTAGCGAGCTCGCCGATGCCGCGAGCGGAATCAGCCCGGGCTTGGCGGTCTTGTCGATCAGCACGGCCGCGGCGACCGCACCGGCAAAGATGGAGAGCGCGATCGCGCCGGCACCACCGTTGGTCGCGTTCGAATAGCCCTTGATGCTGACCTTGCCAACCTCGCTAGCCCCGCCGTACCAGTCGAGGAAGCCCCAAACGAATGCCAAAACGCCGAGCCCGGCCCCGATCAGGTCGAACAGCGGCAGTTGCTGCCCGGACCGCTGCTGCGGTTGGGGCGCTCCGTACCCGGTCATTGACTCCTCACTCCTTTAGAGGTGTGCCAGCACTGGCACGCCAGTGACGATCCGCGCCACCGTATCGGATGCCCGTAGACAAACGCGACGGCGCTCCCGTGGTTTCACGTCCGCCCATCGAGAACCGCAACGAAAACGCGAGACGCCGGGCACCCGGCGTCTCGCGAACGACCGGTCAGGCCTTGCTCTCCCACGGCAGCTTGCCGCCGGTGGCGCGCAGTCGAAGGAACGACAGCACCGCGCCGGCGAGGATCACGATCAAGCTGAGGTAGTACCCCGCGCCGCGACCGCTCGAATACGGCGATGGCACGCTCTCGGCGTCGATCAGGCCGGCGAGGACGACGCACAGGGTTGCCACCGCGTACCCACCGAGCACCGTCAGTCGCACCGGCACCGGCAGCTGAACGGTCGGCGCGAAGATGTGCACGGCCAACAGTCCGGAGGCCAACAGCGCGACCA
This sequence comes from Jatrophihabitantaceae bacterium, assembly GCA_036502575.1. Taxonomy (GTDB): domain Bacteria; phylum Actinomycetota; class Actinomycetes; order Mycobacteriales; family Jatrophihabitantaceae; genus DASXRA01. Next base: position 20,147 of record DASXYL010000004.1, read on the forward strand.
GCATGGCGAACCATCCGAAGAAGCCGTGCCAAGCATTGATCGACCCGCTGGCTCCGTGGAAGCTCGCCGTGTAATAGCTCACGAACGAGAAGATGAACGCGAGGAAGCCGGCGGCCAGGATGCCCCAGTCGAAGCGGTCGACCGCGGCCGGGTTGAAGCCTCCGCCGCTGGATGCGGACTGCTGGGCCGGAGGCGGCGCCGACCACTGCTGCGTAGCCGGCGGCGGGATTGGTGGTGTGCTGGCCGATGGGTCAGACCCGGCCGGCGGCTCAGGCGGTACGGACGTCATTACTGTCTCCTCGATAGAGATCCTGGGTGGACCGTCCGGGTCAAGCTAGCGGGGCGAGGGTCCCCTGAACACGAGCTCGCCGTGATTGGCGCACGAAAGGCTAAAAGTTATACCCGATTTGCCGCTATTGTGTGCCCGATTAGGCAGGACCTGACAGCAGCTCCCGGATCAGAGGTCCGCCGGCCGACCGAGACCATGATCGCCATCGGACGTCGAGGGTGGCGCCGAGCCGGGCGGCGGCCCGGACGGCAAGGGCCCCGACGGCAGAGGTCCCGATGGCTGTGGCGTCGCGCGTACTCCGCCGATCGCCAGACGTCCGGTGGCGAACAGCCAGGCGGCGACCAGGCACCCGAGCTGCAGAACGGCGCTCACAAGGGTGAGGATCAAGCCGACCTGGATCTCCAGGTGCACGCCGCCGTTCTCGTCGAGCGCGGAGAACCCCTCGATCAGCACCACGAACGTGGGCTTGACCGCCATCGCCACGACAGTGAACAACACCGCCAGCGCGGACAGGCCGATCGCGAGCCACGCGGTGCGCTCGGTCCGGTCCGGGCGCAGGTTGAGCATCGCAAGCAGGGACGCGACTAGGGCGAGGCCGACCGGCAGGTACCCGTCGAGCAGCCGGTAGCCGTTCAGGCCGCCGCTGTCGGTGCCGTACCAGTCGAGGAAGCCGAAGACGAACGTCAGGCCGCCGAGCCCGACTGCGGCCCACTCCAGCGCGGGCTGGCGTCCGGCGAAACGCCGCGGTGCGTGCCACTGGGCCGGGTTGTCGGTCATCGCGCACTCCGTCCGAGTCGGCAGGCCGCCGATTACACCAGGACAGCTACCCCGCCGACAATCCCCGCGCCGGAGCGGCTACCCGATGAGTTCGCGCATCAGCCGAGCGGTCTCACTCGGCGTCTTGCCGACCTTGACCCCGGCCGCCTCCAGGGCTTCCTTCTTCCCCTGCGCGGTGCCCGACGAGCCGGAGACGATCGCGCCGGCGTGGCCCATCGTCTTGCCCTCGGGCGCGGTGAAACCCGCGACGTAGCCGACGACCGGCTTGGTGACGTGCTCCTTGACGAACGCGGCCGCCCGCTCCTCGGCGTCACCGCCGATCTCGCCGATCATCACGATCGCGGCGGTCTCGGGGTCGGCCTCGAACGCCTCGAGGGCGTCGATGTGGGTCGTGCCGATGATCGGGTCGCCGCCGATGCCGATCGCGGTCGAGAAGCCGATGTCGCGCAGCTCGTACATCATCTGGTAGGTCAGCGTGCCCGACTTCGATACGAGCCCGATGCGTCCGGGCTGGGCGATGTCGGCTGGGATGATGCCGGCGTTGGACTTGCCGGGGCTGATCAGGCCGGGGCAGTTCGGCCCGATGATGCGCGTCTGCTTACCCTGGGCGTGCGCCCAGAACGTGGCCGTGTCGTGCACCGGGATGCCCTCGGTGATGATCACGCACAGCGGGATCGCGGCGTCGATGGCCTCGATCACGGCGTCCTTGGTGAACTTCGGCGGGACGAACACCACGGTGACGTCCGCGCCCGTCGACTCCATCGCCTCGGCAACAGTTCCGAACACCGGCACCGACTTGCCGTCGAAGTCGGCCTTCTCGCCGGCCTTGCGCGGGTTGACGCCGCCGACGATGTTGGTGCCCGAGGCGAGCATGCGCGTGGTGTGCTTCGTGCCCTCGGAGCCGGTCATGCCCTGGACGATGACCTTGGAGTTCTCGTTCAAGAAGATCGCCATCAGGCAGCCGCTCCAGCCAGCTCGGCAGCCTTGTCGGCCGCGTCGTCCATGGTGTCGACCTGCTGCACGCCGGGCAGCGCCGCATCGGTCAGGATCTGACGCCCCAGTTCGGCGTTGTTGCCGTCGAGCCGCACCACCAGCGGCTTGTCGACCGCGTCGCCGCGCGACTTCAGCAGCTCGAACGCGCTGACGATGCCATTGGCCACCGCGTCGCAGGCGGTGATGCCGCCGAAGACGTTCACGAAGACCGACTTGACCGCCGGATCGGACAGGATGATCTCCAGGCCGTTGGCCATCACCTCGGCCGAGGCGCCGCCGCCGATGTCGAGGAAGTTGGCCGGCTTGACGTGGCCGTACTTCTCGCCGGCGTAGGCGACGACGTCCAGGGTGGACATCACCAGCCCGGCGCCGTTGCCGATGATCCCCACCGACCCGTCGAGCTTGACGTAGTTGAGGTGCTTCTCCTTCGCCCGCTGCTCGAGCGGATCGGTCGACTCGACGTCGACGAAGGAAGCGTTGTCGGGCTGCCGGAAGTTGGCGTTGTCGTCAAGCGTGACCTTGCCGTCGAGCGCCTTGACGGTTCCGTCAGCGAGCTTGGCCAGCGGGTTCACCTCGACCAGCGTCGCGTCCGTGCCGACGAACGCCTGCCACAGCTTGACCAGGACGTCGGCCACCTGCCCCGCCACCGCCTCGGGGAACTTCCCGGCGGCGACGATCTCGTTGGCCTTCGCGTCATCGACCCCGGCGATGGCGTCGACCGGCACGCGAGCCAGCGCGTCGGGCCGCTCGACGGCGAGCTGCTCGATTTCCATACCGCCCTCATAGGACGCCATGGCGAGGAACGTTCGGTTGGCGCGGTCGAGCAAGAAGGAGACGTAGTACTCCTCCTCGATCTGCGCGCCCGGGTCGACCAGCACGCGGTGCACGGTGTGGCCCTTGATGTCCATGCCCAGGATCTGCCCGGCCAGCTCAGCCGCCTCGTCGGGCGTCTTCGCGACCTTGACCCCACCTGCCTTGCCGCGACCGCCGACCTTCACCTGCGCCTTGACGACCGTGACGCCGCCGATGCGTTCAGCGGCCGCCTTCGCCTCGTCGGGGGTGGTGGCCACCTCGCCGAGCCCGGTGGGAACGCCGTACTTCTGGAACAGTTGCTTGGCCTGGTACTCGAACAGATCCACGCTGATGCCGCCCGCTTCTCTCCGGAAACCTTCTAGAAACGCAGCCTAGGCCAGGCGGTTACCCCGAGTACCTGCGGATGTGGGGGGATTCACCCGTGGGCTGGCGCACCCACGTTCGTCCGCACCCATTCGACGATGTCCTCCATGGACGCTCCGGGCGTGAAGATCTTGGCGACGCCCAGCCGGGTCAGTTCCGGGAGGTCGGCGTCGGGGATGATGCCGCCGCCGAACACCACGACGTCGGTGACGTTTCGCTCGGCTAGCAACTCCATGGTCTTGGCGAACAGCGTCATGTGCGCGCCGGAGAGCACGGACAGCCCGACGGCGTCCGCGTCCTCCTGGATCACGGTCTGCACAATCTGCTCGGGCGTCTGGTGCAGCCCGGTGTAAATGACCTCCATGCCCGCGTCGCGCAGTGCGCGAGCGATGACCTTCGCGCCCCGGTCATGTCCGTCCAGGCCGGGTTTGGCCACGACGACTCGGATGCGATCAGCCATGCGACGGCCTCCTCGTTAGTGCCTGGCAGGTACCCTAAGCCCGGATCAGGCGGAGGGGACGGGCGCGACCACGAACTGTGGCGTAACCGATCATCGCCGCGTGACATCATCCCGATCGCAGGATTTGACCCAGTCAGATCCGGTGACCACCCTGTGGCCAACGTAGTCCAGCACCGCCGCCCCGAGGAGATCATGGCGACCACCGAGCTCACCCGGTCGCCAGCCGAAAGCGGAGCGGCGCGCCGCCTCGGCCTCCCCCGCCTCACGCTGCCGGCCGAATTCACGGCCGGACGCAGCCGGTCGGTGGCCCTGATCTGGGTGACCTCGCGCGCGGCGATGATGCTGGTGCTCGGCCTGCTCGGCGGTCCGGTCACCGGCGACGTCCTGTACTACGCCCGCAGCCTGCACACCATGTTCTCGGGCGGGACGCTGCGGCAGACGCTGCAGGAGTACCCGGTACCGGTGCTCGGCATCATGTTGCCCCAGTACCTGCTCGGGGCGCTGAACTCGGTGGCGTTCGCGTTCCTGTTCGTCGCCTCGATGCTCACGGTCGACGCGGTGTTCACCGCGTTCCTGTGGCGGGTCACCGGACGGCGTCTCTCCGCCGCGGTGACGTTCTGGCTGGTGTTCGCCCCGGCGATGGGACCCATCGCGTACTTCCGGTTCGACCTGGTGCCGGCGGTGCTCACCGGCACGGCGCTGTTGGCCGTGGTTCGGCGTCCCCGCTGGACCGGCGCCCTGACCGCTCTGGGCGTGGCCCTGAAGTTGTGGCCGATCGTCATGCTGCCCGTGTTCCTGCTGCGTCGGACGGCGCGGGCGACGGTGCTGCGCGCGTTCGCGCTGACCGGTCTGGTGCTGGGCGGCATCAGCCTGGCCATCGCCGGGTACAGCCGGCTGGTGTCGCCGGTGAACTGGCAGGCAGCCCGTGGGCTGCAGATCGAGTCGGTGACCGCGACTCCCCTCATGCTCGCCCGGGCGGTGCATCCGCACGGCACCTGGGACATCCGCACCAGCAAGTACAAGGCGACCGAGATGTTCGGGGCCGGCGTCCACGGCATGGTGTTGCTCTCGACCGCCGCGACGGCCGTGGGCCTGCTCGTCCTGGCCTGGCTGTGGCTGCGCTGCCGGCGGGTCCCCGACGTGCCACTGGTCACCCTCGGCTGGTTGATCCTGGCCGCGGCCGCCGTCCTCACCGTCACCAACAAGACGCTCAGCCCCCAGTACATCCTGTGGCTGGGCGGCCCGGTGGCGGCGCTGTTCGTGTTGACGCCGCAGGACGCCGCGGTGCGCCGGGCGGCGCGGCTGCTGATCGTCGTCTCGTTGTGCACGCAGGCCATCTACCCGATCTTCTACGCCAAGCTGGTCAACGTCGGATGGCACACGTTGCCCATGACGGTGCTGCTCGCGGCGCGCAACGCGCTGCTCGTGGGGCTGGCCGCACTGGCGTGCATCGAGGTGTGGCGCCGCACCTCTCCGACTCAGGCGGCGCCGTGACGGCGGTGCTGGCCGAGCGGGTTTCGGTCCGCGACACTCTCCGGCAACGGGTCGACCGGGTGCGCGAGGCGCCGGGCATCACGATCCTGACGCTGTGTTGCCTGGCCGCCTACCTCGTCCACTCGCTGTACGCCCAGTACACCTACCGCAGCACCGCGTTCGACCTCGGCATCTTCGACCAGGCCGTGCGAGCGTACTCCCACTTCCAGGCCCCGATGGTTCCGCTCAAGGGCCCGGGCTTCAACGTCTTCGGCGATCACTTCCACCCGATCATCGCGACCATCGCGCCGCTGTACTGGATCTGGGACAGCCCCAACGTGCTGCTCATCGTCCAGGCGATCCTCATGGCGTCCGCGGTTCCGGTCGTGTACCGGTTCGCCCGGCGGCGCACCGGCCCGCGCATGTCACTGGTCATCAGCGCGGCCTACGGCTTCGGCTGGCCGGTCCAGGCGCTGATCGACTTCGACTTCCACGAGATCGCGTTCGCGACGCCGCTGCTCGCCCTGGCCATCGACGCCCTCGATCGGCGCGACGACCGCAAACTGCTGCTCTGGGCGGTGCTGCTGCTGTTCGTCCGCGAGGACATGGGCATCCTCGTCGTACTGCTCGCCCTGCTCCGCTTGCTCCAGCGACGTCCCCCGCACTGGCGGGCGGCCGCGCTCGCGGTCGGCGGCATCGTCGCGTACCTGATCACGACCACGCTGATCATCCCGCACTTCGCGCGGGGGCACGGCTTCGCCTACGGCAGCCAGTTCGACGCACTCGGGAAGAACCTGCCCGACGCGGTGATCAGCATCGTGGCCCACCCGTGGCACGCGCTGAAACTGTTCTTCAGCCCGTCGATCAAGACGGAAACGCTCGCGTACCTCACGCTGCCGTTCGCGCTGCTGTTCCTGCGCTCGCGGTACGCCGTCCTCGCGCTGCCCCTGCTCGCCGAACGGTTCTTCAACTCGCGGGGCAACCTGTGGCAGCCGCACTTCCACTACAACGCGCTGCCCTGGCTGGTGCTCGCGCTGGCCACGGTCGACGGCGCAGCGCGACTCGGCTTGTTCCGCCCCACGGTGGGCGCGCGCCGGGCCCGCCTCGCGCTGGCCGCCTGGCTGGTCGCGGTGCCGGTGCTGCTGCCGTTCTACACGTATAGCACGCACCCCTACGCTTGGCAGCAGATGCGCACCACCCGCGGCATCCAGAGCCAGGCAGCGTTGCACGCCGCGCGCGCCGTCGTGGCCCACCTGCCGAGCAACGTGTGCATCGAGGCCGACAACAAGCTCGTCCCGCACCTAACCAACCGCGACTACGTGACCCTGCCCGACACCCAGAACGGGACGGCGGACTTCATCGCTCTGGACCTGGCCGCCCCCGACATCGGCGGCAACCCTCCGGCCCCGAAGCCCGCCCCGGTGCTGGCCGCGGCCGAGAAGCAGGGCTACGTCGTGATCTTCCGCCAGGCGAGATTCGTGCTGTTGCAGTCGCCGCACTACACCGGACCGTCGAGCGAATGCCACCCGCTGAGCAAGGGCAAAGCCGGCTAGCTATCGCGAGTTGTCCGCGCTTCGCGACGTCACCAGCACCGCCACGCGCGGACAACTTTCCTACGTCAGAGCTTTTCCAAGGCGGCGTAGCGCAGGACCAGCCACTTGACGCCGGAGCTGCCGAAGTCGATCTGCGCCTGTGACTGCTCACCGACGCCGCGCGTGTCGACGACGGTTCCGAGGCCCCAGGCGTCGTGCGTGACCCGGTCGCCCTGGTCGAGCGAGAGCACCGCGCGGTTGCCGACCCCGCCGCGCAACCCGCCGCCGCGCAGCCGGGACGCGGCCAGTTGCTCCTGCGCGGACTGCGGCCGGGACCGGTATCCGTGGTCGCCGTACCGGCTCGGCACATCGTCACCGTAGGACGGCACGAACGGCGCCCGATCGACCGCCCCGCTCCACTCGACCAGCTCGCCCGGCACCTCGTCCAGGAACCGCGACGGCGGATTCCACTGGGGACGCCCCCACGCGCTGCGGGCCAGCGCCCGAGACAGATAGAGCCGCTCGCGAGCCCGGGTGATACCGACGTAGGCCAGGCGGCGCTCCTCGGCCAGTTCGGCGGCGTCGCTCTGCGCCCGCTGATGCGGGAAGACGCCGTCCTCGAGGCCGGTGAGGAACACGACCGGGAACTCCAGCCCCTTCGCCGTGTGCAACGTCATCAGCGTGACGACCCCACCGGCGGAGTCCGGGATCGAGTCGGCGTCGGCGACGAGCGACACCTGTTCGAGGAAGGCGTCCAGGTCCCCGGCCTCGTCCGTTCCGGTCCGAGCTTCTTCGAACTCTCGGGCCACGCTGACCAGCTCGCGCAGGTTGTCGACGCGGCCCTCGTCCTGCGGATCCTTGCTCGCCTCGAGCTCGCGCAGGTAGCCGGTCTTGTCGAGGACGGCCTCGAGAATCTCGCTGGGCATGCCGTCGATGCCCACCGCTCGCAGATCGGTCAGCAGAACCAGGAAGTCGCGGATTGCCCCTAGTGATCGGGGATTCATGCCGGGGGCCGCGTCCGCCCGGTCGAGGGCGGCGCCGAACGAGATGCCCTCAGCCTCGGACAGCGCGGCGACGCACGCCTGCGCGCGATCGCCGATGCCCCGTCGCGGAGTGTTCAGAATGCGACGCAGGCTCACGACGTCGTCGGGGTTGGCGATCAGCCGCAGGTAGGCCAGCGCGTCACGTACCTCGCGCCGCTCGTAGAAGCGGACGCCGCCGACAACCCGGTACGGCAGGCCGATGCGGATGAACACTTCCTCGAACACACGGGACTGCGCGTTCGTCCGGTAGAACACCGCGACGTCGGATGCGGTGTAGTTCTCGATCTGCTGGGCGACCCAGGCCGCCTCGTCGTGCTCGTTCTCGGCGACGTAGCCCTCGATCGGCTCGCCGGCCCCGGCGTCGGACCACAGATTCTTCGGCTTGCGATCAGGGTTGCGGGCGATGACGGCGTTGGCGGCGTTGAGGATCGTCTGCGTCGAGCGGTAGTTCTGCTCGAGCATGATCGTCGTGGCGTCCGGGTAGTCGCGCTCGAACTCGAGGATGTTGCGGATGGTGGCCCCGCGGAAGGCGTAGATCGACTGGTCGGCGTCGCCCACTACCGCCAACTCGGCGCCATTGTGGGGATCGCCCACGAGCTCGCGCACCAGCACGTACTGGGCGTGGTTGGTGTCCTGGTACTCGTCGACCAGCACGTGCCGGAACCGTTGCCGGTACTTCTCGGCGACGTCCGGGTGATCCTGCAACAGCTGCACGGTCGACATGATCAGGTCGTCGAAGTCCAGGGCGTGCGCCTCGCGCAGTCGCGACTGGTAGCGGGTGTACGCCTCGGCCAGGACCTTCTCGTGGGCGTTGCTCGCCTTGTCGGCCCACGCCGCCGGCGTGACCAGCTCGTTCTTGAGGTTGCTGACCTGCGCGGTGAGCGACCGGGGCGGGTACCGCTTGGCGTCGAGGTCGAGCTCGCGGGACACGAGCGTCATCAGCCGGGTCGAGTCCTCGGCGTCGTAGATCGAGAACGACGACTTGAGCCCGAGCGACGAGTGGTCGGCGCGCAGGATCCGCACGCACATCGAGTGGAACGTGCTCACCCACATCGACCGGGCGCGGGGCCCGACGAGCGCCGCGACGCGCTCCTTCATCTCGCCGGCGGCCTTGTTCGTGAAGGTGATCGCGAGGATCTCGCCCGGACGGGCGCCGCGCTCGGCGAGCAGGTAGGCGACCCGGTTGGTGAGCACCCGGGTCTTGCCCGACCCGGCACCCGCGACGATCAGCAACGGGCCGCCCTGGTGCACGACCGCCTTGCGCTGCTGGGGGTTCAGCCCGTCCAACAACGTCGCCGGGTCGACCGCTATCGGCATGCCGCGCCGGGGTTTGGGCGCAGTGTTGGCTGCCTCGTCGGGCAGCGTGAACAGGGTGTCGGCGTCGGACGTCATCGCGCGGTCCAGCCTACGGGGCCCGTCCGACCGTCTCGCGGTGAGGCACCAATTTCGGTTGATCTTGGTGTGCTGCCTATCGCACAGTTGGTGTACCGTCGAGGCCATGACACGCATCACCGTGGACGTCGACGACGAGCTGCTCGAAGCCGCTCGCGAAGAACTCGGCACCACCACCAAAGTGGCCACGATCAACGAAGCCCTACGAGCCATCGCCTGGCGCAAGAAGGCCGAAGAGATCATCGCAGTGATGAACAACGCCGAGATGGACTTCACTGGCTCGGATAAGGCCTGGCGCCACGGCGGGGGTCGCGACCTGTCGAAGCTCGTGGAGAAGGCTCGGCAGCGTTGATGGCCAGCCCGGTCTATCTGGCGGACACCTCGGTTTTCGCTCTGCAGGCCCAGCACCTCGGCATCGCGGAGCGCTACAACGCGCTGGTCGTTCAAGGCCGCCTCGCGGCTTGTCAGATGTCGGCGATGGAGTATCTGAACAACGCACCCGATCCACGCCAATACGAGGAGATTCATCGAGCACTACAAGGACACCGGTGGATGGACGTTACGACCGACTCCATGGACCGCGCCCTAGCCGTTCACCGTGAACTCGCTAGCCACAGTCAGCACCGGAGCTTCTCATTGCCCGACCTGATCATCGCCGCTACCGCCGAGCAGCACGGCGCGACCGTCCTGCACTACGACGCCGACTACGACCGCATCGCCGAGATCACCGGCCAGCCCACCGAATGGATCGTCGATCGCGGCTCGCTGTAATACATGCCATCATCAACGTGATACGCTCGCGATATGCGAAGTCTTCGGCTGGATCCCGAGTTGGACGATCGGGTGCAGCGTGCCGCGGCCCGTGAGGGCGAGTCGGTATCCGAGTTCATTCGGAAGGCGGCTGCCGAACGCGCTGATCGGACGTTGCACGTCAAGAACAGCGAGCGGCTCGCCGACATCATCGGATCGGTGCGCGGTGACGGCAGCGGCTACTCGCGGCGCACGGGCGAGGCGTTTACCGAACTGCTCGTCGAGGACGAGGCACACAGGCGACGACGGTGACCCTCGTCGACGCCGGCCCGCTGATCGCACTCATCGATGCGAGGGAGCCCGACCACGAGGTGTGCGTAGCTGTCCTCGACGACCTTCACCTACCACTACTGACCACCTGGCCGGTCATGACCGAGGCGATGCATCTGGTTCGCCGAAAGACCGGATGGCCCGGGCAGGAGCGCCTGTGGCAGTTCGTACTCGGTGGCTCGGTCGAGATCGCAGCGGTGGACTCGGCTAGGACCGAGCGCGCCGCGACCCTGATGCATAAGTACCGCGACCGGCCGATGGACCTGGCCGACGCGACCCTGGTCGCCGTGGCCGAGGCGCGGTCGGTGCGGCAGATCTTCACGCTAGACCGAGACTTCGACGTGTACCGCCTGCACGGGCGGCAGATGTTCCAGGTTCTCCCATCGTGAGACGGGCGTCTCAGGCGAGTTGCGAGCAAGTGAGGTGGCATGGCACGATCAACGACGTGCTGAGCCGCCACGAGTTCTTTTATGGGTACCCCACGGTGCCCGTTGCTGCCGGCTGAACACACTCAGACAAGCAGACGCCCCGGGCCAACCGCCCGGGGCGTTTCTCGTCCCCGGGCCGCGGCACGGACACCCATCGAAGGGAACACCGATGACCATGGCCACCACCGCCGCCGCCGATGAGTCAGCGCTGGACGACGACGCCGACGCCATCCCGGCACTACGCAGCCAGATCGACGCACTCGACGAGGCAATCACCCGGCTGGTCGCCGAACGCGCCCGGCTCTCGCGCCGCGTCCAGTCCGCCCGCATGAACGCGGGCGGCACCCGGGTCCAGCTCGGCCGCGAGCGCGTCGTCCTGGACGGATACCGCAAGGTGCTCGGCCCGGACGGTGCGGCCCTCGGCGACGCCGTCCTGCGCGTGTGCCGCGGCGCCCGGTGAACCCGCGGCGCCCGTTGATCGATTAGATGTAACACGCCGGAGTTACCGTGCGGCATCCAGTTGCGCCGACCGCCGCAGGGGGTGGGCCGTGCCTCCTGCTGCAGGCCCGCGCCGCCTGCGGGCCGTCCCGCCTGCGGTAGACGTCCAGTACACGGTCGTCCACGGCTACCGGCGCGCGTACCGGATGCTCGGCGCGGGGCCCGTAGTCGTGCTGCTGCACGGCATCGGGGACAGCTCCGAGACGTGGCGCGAGGTCATTCCCGATCTGGCCCGCGACCACCTCGTCATCGCGCCGGACCTGCTCGGCCACGGCCGGTCGGCCAAGCCGCGCGCCGACTACTCCATCGCGGCCTACGCCAACGGGCTGCGTGACCTGCTCGGCATCCTCGGCGTCGATAAGGCCACGCTCGTCGGGCACTCCCTCGGTGGGGGTGTCGCGATGCAGTTCGCCTACCAGTTCCCCCAGCAGACCGAGCGGCTCGTCTTCGCCTCGGGCGGCGGCGCCGGCCGGGAAGTCAACTCGATCCTGCGCATGTTGTCGACGCCGGTCGCGCCGCAGTTACTGGCGCCGCTGCGGATGCCGATGGCCCGGCTCGAGGCCCGGCTGGCAGTCCGGGTGCTGCAACTGTCCCGGCGCGATCTGGGCGTGGATGCGGCCGAGCTGCTGCGGGTGATGGGTGGCCTCGACACCACCGAAGGACGCCTGGCGTTCCTGCGCACGCTCCGGGCAGTCGTCGATTGGCGGGGCCAGGTCGTGACGATGCTCGACCGCTGCTATCTCGCCGAAGGCATTCCGACGCTGATCATGTGGGGCGATCGCGACGCCATCCTGCCCGTCACCCACGCCTACCGCGCGCACGAGGCGATGCCCGGCAGCCGGCTCGAGATCTTCCCCGGCGCCGGCCACTTCGTGCACCGATCCGACCCGGCCCGCTTCCTGCGCACGCTGCGCGACTTCATCGCGACGACGAACCCGCGCACCTGGGACGAAGCCACCTGGCGCACGCTGGTCGAACGGGGCCGAATGATCGGTACGTAGAGTGGCGGCCCGTGACTCCTCTCGACGACGTCGAACGCGCTCTGGTCGTCGTGGCGCATCCCGACGACGTCGACTTCGGCGCCGCCGGCACGGTGGCCGGCTGGACGGCAGCCGGGATCGACGTCGCGTACTGCATCGCCACCTACGGGGACGCCGGCGGCTTCGACGACACCCCGCGTGAGCAGATGCCGCTGCTACGCGAGGCCGAGCAGCGGGCCGCCGCCAAGATCGTCGGGGTTGACGACGTCACCTTCCTCGGCTACCCGGACGGCGCGGTCACCGTCACCCTCGACCTGCGCCGCGACATCGCCCGGCAGATCCGTCGGGTCCGCCCCCAGCGCGTGCTGCTCCCCTCGCCCGAGCGCAACTGGACGCGCATTCCGGCCAGCCACCCCGACCATCTCGCCGTCGGCGAGGCCGCCATGTGCGCCGTCTACCCCGACGCGCGCAACCCGTTCGCCTTCCCCGAGCTGCTCGCCGACGAGGGACTCGACGCCTGGACGGTGCCCGAGGTATGGGTCATGGGCGCCCCCGAGCCTGACCACTACGTCGATGTCACCGACACGTTCCACCTCAAGATCGCCGCGCTGCGGGCGCACGTGACCCAGACCGCGCACCAGGACGATCTGGCCGAGTGGCTGCGCGACCGGCTGGCGGCCAGCGCCCGGGCCGGCGGACTGCCCGAGGGGCGACTGGCCGAGATGTTCCGCGTCGTCGGCATCCCCCGATGATCTGCGGCTTAGCCCCGTCATGACACGCTGGCCTTAGCTGTCCAGCGAGCCATCGCGGGGCAAGTCAACCGACGCGGAGAGGTGACGATGGAACGCCCGCAGGTGATCTCGATCGGCGACAGCGGCACGGGCCTGACCCTGCTCGCCTGGCCGGACCGGCTGCCGGACATCGCCTGGCTCGGCCAGCCACTGGACGGTGTGGTTCCCGAGTCGCGGGTCAGCATCCTGCCCGAGCACGCGCGCGGCTGGCTGGGCCGGCCCGGGCTGGTCGGTCACCGCGTCGACGGCACCGCCTGGTCGCCGGAGTTCACCGAGGTGGACGTGTCGGCCGCTGCGGATCAGGTCACCGTCAGCGCCGTCGACGCCGTCGCCGGGCTGGGTCTGGTGAGCGAGTTCGAGGCACTCGCGAGCGGGGCGATCCGGGCCCGGCACACGGTGACGAACACCGGCGAGGGGCCCTACGTCCTCGATGCGCTCGACGTCGTCGTGCCGGTACCCGATCGCGCCGCCGAGATCCTCGATTTCACCGGACGGTGGGTGGTCGAACGGCAGCCACAGCGCCACCCGATCCGCGATGGCCTGTGGACGCGCGAGAACCGCCACGGCCGCACCGGGCACGACGCCGCGACGATGCTGATCGCCGGCACGTCCGGCTTCGACTTCGCCCACGGTGAGGTTTGGGCGCTGCACGTCGCCTGGAGCGGCAACAGCGTCCACCGCCTCGAACGCCTCTCGAGCGGCGAGATCACGCTGGCCGGCGGCGAACTGTTGCTGCCCGGCGAGGTGGTGCTCGCCCCGGGCGAGCAGTACCGCACCCCGTGGGTGTACGTCGTGTCCTCCCTGGCCGGGCTGGACGGGCTGAGCGCCACGTTCCACGCGCAGGTGCGGGCCGCGGCAGCACCGGTCACGGGCCGCAAGACGCGTGCGGTCATGCTCAACGTCTGGGAGGCCGTCTACTTCGATCACGATCTCGACCGGCTGCTCGCCCTGGCCGATACCGCGGCCGAGACCGGGGTCGAGCGGTTCGTCCTGGACGACGGCTGGTTCCTCGGCCGGCACGACGACGACGCCGGACTCGGCGACTGGACGGTCGACCGCACGACCTGGCCGGACGGGCTGCACCCGCTGGTCAAGCACGTGCTGCGAGCCGGCATGGACTTCGGCCTGTGGTGGGAGCCGGAGATGGTCAACCCGGACTCGGACCTCTACCGCGAGCACCCGGACTGGATCCTCGCCACGGGTGGGCGCATCCCGCCGATGCACCGAAACCAGCTCGTGCTCGACCTGACTCACCCCGAGGTCTTCGACCACCTCGTCCGGTCGTTCGACGCGCTGGCCGCCGAGTATCCGATCAGCTTCGTCAAGTGGGACCACAACAGCGATCTCATCGACGCCGGCTCGTCGTTGCGAGGCGGTGCCGCCGCCGTGCACGAGCAGACGCTCGCGTTCTACGCCCTTATCGACGACCTGCGGCGGCGGCATCCGGACATCGAGTGGGAGAGCTGCGCGTCCGGCGGTGGGCGCATCGACCTGGAGGTGCTGGAGCGCTTCGACAGCGTGTGGACGTCTGACGGCACCGATCCGCTGACCCGCCAGCAAATCCAGCGGTGGACGGCCCAGCTCGTCCCGTACGAATTCCTCGGCTCGCACATCGCCGCCGCCCAGTCGCACCAGACCGGGCGGACCTCCAGCCTCTCGTTCCGGGCCGCGACGGCGCTGTTCGGGCAGTTCGGCATCCAGTGGAACCTCGGCGAGGCGACCCCCGCCGAGCTGGACGAGCTGACCCAGTGGATCGAGATCTACAAGCAGTATCGGGGGTTGCTGCACAGCGGCCGAGTGGTGCGAGTCGACGTCACGGATCCGGGGGTGCTCGTCCACGGGGTCGTGTCCCCCGATCGCCGCGAGGCGCTGTTCGGCTACGTGCAGCTGGACGAGACGGTGCACGTGCCGCCGGCGCTCCGGATGCCCGGGCTCGATCCGAGCCTGACCTACCGGGTCGACGAGGTGCGCCCGGACGCGCTGCCGACGAGCACGTGGCGCGGGCGCGGTGTCGAGGCCGGCGGGGCGGCGCTCGCCGCGATGGGCCTACCGGCACCGACTCGGGCGCCCGAGTCGGTGCTCGTCGTCCGCGCCGTCGCAATCAGCAGCTGATCATCGTTCTCGTTGAGTGGTGCGGGTATCACAGCATTCGACGATCGGCCGCCCAGCGGGTGAGCTGATGCCGGCTGGACAGCTGCAGTTTGCGCAGAACGTTGGAGGCATGCGTCTCGACGGTCTTGATCGAGATGTACAGCTCGGCTGCGATCTCCTTGTAGGCGTAGCCGCGGGCGAGCAGTCGCAGCACCTCACGCTCGCGGGGGGTGAGCTGGTCGAGGTCGGGGTCGACGGACGGGACGACGGGGGCGTCACGGAAGGCATCCAGGACGAAGCCGGCCAGCCGCGGGCTGAACACCACGTCGCCGTCCGCCACTCGGCGCACCGCCGCGGTCAGCTCGTCGGCCGAGATCGTCTTCGTGACGTAGCCCTTGGCGCCGGCCCTGATCACGGCGATCACGTCCTCGGCGGCGTCGGACACCGAGAGCGCGAGGAACCGCGTGTCGGGCACCTCGGTGGCGACGCCGGCGAGCACGGCCAGCCCGCCGCCGTCGGGCATGTGCACGTCGAGCAGCACGACGTCGGGACACAGGTCCCTGATCGCGGTGATCGCCTCGGCGACCGTGCCGGCCTCACCGACCAGTTCGACGGAATCGCCGAGCTCGGCCCGCACGCCGGCGCGGAACATCGCGTGGTCGTCCACGAGAAAGACGCTTGTCATCGCGGCATCCTGATCTCTACCTCGGTTCCGGTACCTGGGGTCGAGCGCACGCTGACCTGACCGCCGTGCCGCTCGATGCGGCCGATGATCGATCCGCGCAGCCCCTGTCGATCATCGTCCACCGCCGCGACGTCGAAGCCGACGCCCCGGTCGCGGACGAAGCACAGGCACGCGTCGTCCTCGACCTCCGCGTACAGCGACACCGCGTCGATGCGAGCGTGCTTGGCGGCGTTCACCAGTGCCTCGCGGCTCGCCCCGACCAGCGCGTTGAGTCGGTCGTCGAGCGGCGCGTCGCCCACCACGACGACATCCACCTTGATCGCGTACGCGTCCTCGACCTCGGCGGCCGCCGACTTCAGCGCCTCGCTCAGCTGACCGGACGCCGCGCGCTCGCCGTAGAGCAGCGTGCGCAGCTCGCGCTCCTGCCCCCGGGCCAGCCGCGACACCTCGCGCGGCGAGGACGCGCTGCGTTGGATCAACGCCAGGGTCTGCAGCACCGAGTCGTGCAGGTGCGCGGCCAGCTCGGCGCGTTCCTGGGAGCGGATGCGCTCACGGCGCTCGTCGCTCAGATCGGTCACCATCCGCATCCACCACGGGCCGGTGAGCAGGACCAGACCGATCACCGTGACGACCACCGCGAGCAGGCCGACGACCACGGCGGACGAGTTCGAGCGAACCAGCACGAACACACCGCCCGCCACGACGAGTGCCGCCCCGGCGGCGAGCCGAAGCCGCCCGGCCGGTCCGGCGGCGCCCAGCGATCGACGCGACGTGCGCCACCAGCTCTCCCGCTGGCCTTCGCTCGCCTGCCGCCAGATCAGCGCGCCGCCGAAGATCGCGAGCGTGGACGGGATGAGCAGCTGGCCCAGCGGCATCGTCCGAGTCACTCCGAACACCACCGCAACCACGAGCACCGCGCCGGCGGCGTAGGCGATCCAGTCGCCGAACCGGGATCGGCGACGGCTGCCCGGCGGGGTCGGCACGACGATCCAATAGGCGCCGTAGAGGATCACGCCCAGGCCGTCGGCGAAGGTGAGCAGGATGAACGCGATGCGCACCGAGCGTGGAGAGATACGCAGATGGTCGGCTATGCCGCTCGCGACGCCGCCGAGCAGCTTACGGCTGGCGCGCCGGTAGAGCCGCGGAGCTCCTACTGCACTGCCGACCACGGATCCCATGATCCCGGCCCGCGAACCCGGCCCGCATCGGGCACCGCCCGGAGCGCCGATCTCAGGGTCGGATCAGGGGCCTGCCTGATGTGCCCCGGCCCGCCGCTGACCCATCCTCTTCGGTATGACCTCGACATCCGAGACGCCGCCACCACCGCCAGCGGATTCGCCGCCGCCGACGGAGCCGCCGACGGTGCCGCCAACTGGGCCGCCGAGTGGGCCGCCGACTGTGCCTCCGCAGCCCCCGGGGCCGACGCCGCCGTCCGCAGGACCGCGGCAGCTGCGCCGCAGCGACAACAACCGGGTCGCGGCCGGCGTGGCCGGTGGTCTCGGCGAGTATTTCGGCGTCGATCCGGTGCTGTTCCGGGTGCTCTTCGCCGTCACGGCATTCTTCGGCGGCGCCGGCATTCTCGCCTACATCATCGCCTGGGCCGCCATCCCGGAGCGCGGTGAACCGCACGCGCCGATCGACCGCCTGGTCGGCGGCGGGCGGCGCAAGAGCGTCCCGGCGTGGATCCTCACGCTCGGGGCGGCGGTCGTCGTCTGGGGTTTGCTGTTCAGCTGGTGGGCGCCGTGGCGGTTCCTGCCGTGGATGTTCCTGCCGCTGGCGCTGGCCGCCCTCGTCCTCGCGATGGCCTTGTCGCGGCGCCCGGAGGAGCTCGGACCAGAGCCCGCCGTCGACCCCGCAGCCACGATGCCCGGAGGCCCGACGCCGAACGCCGACGTCGCGCCGTGGATCACCGCAGCCCGGGCCGCCCGTCGAGAACGCCGCGCGCGGATCGCCCCGATGCGCTGGGCCATGCTCGGCACGCTCATCGCGACGCTGGCGTTGCTGGGCCTCGTCGACGCCGCGACCGGCGTCCGCATCCCCGTGTACTTCTGGGCGGTGCAGTTGGTGGTCGTGGCCGGGCTGGTCGTGGGGGCGGCGCTGCGGCGTCCGATCTGGTGGACAGCCTTGCTGCTGATCCCCGCGAGCATCGGAGCCTTCGTCTTCTCCAGCTGCCGGGTGAGCCTGCACGACGGCTCGGGGGCGAACACGTACACCCCGAGCCGCACAGCCGACCTGCGATCGGACTATCGCCACGCGTTCGGCCAGACGACGCTCGATCTGACCGCGCTCGGCCCCCTGGACGTCGCCCGGACGATTCACGTGACCCAGGCGGCCGGACAGGTACAGCTCATCATCCCGCCGTCGCTACCGGTGGACGTGCACGCGAACGTCCACCTCGGCACGATCACCGTCGACGGCAGCGAGGACTCCAGCGGCATGGGCCTCAACAAGGACCCGGTGACCACGGCGTCCGGCCGCGCGCTCACCATCGACGTCCGGCTCACCGCCGGCGAGTTACGGATCGATCGCCAGAACTGACCGTCGTCAGGGCGTGATCGCGTACCGGGTGAACTTCCACTTGGCCAGGATGCGCCCCATCGTGCCGTCGTCGTAGAGGTCGCGGACCGCTGCCGTGATCTTGTCGATCCGCGAATCGCCAAGCCGCAGCGCGATCCCGATCGGGGTGGGCTTCACCAGCTCGGCGCCCCGGGCCAGCGACTTGTCCGCCGCCACGGCCGACTCGACGATCGGGGTGTCCCCGAAGTAGACCTGGACCGTGTTCTTCTGCAGGGCATAGATCGCGTCGTCCTCGGTGTCGTACGGGCGAATGGTGATCGACTGGCCGGACGGCGCGGTCTTGTTCTGCGCGGTGAGGAACTGCTCCTCGGTCGTCTCGCGGGCCACCGACACCGTCCGGCCGTAGAGGTCGGTGACCGCGTTGACAGCCGGAGCGTCCTTCGCAGTCATCACCGACTGCCCGGCCTGCAGATAGTCGACGAAGGCGAGCTGCTTGCGCCGCTCGGGGGTGTCGTTCATGAACGAGATGATCGCGTCGCAGCGCTGGTCGAGCAGCGCCGGGATGATCCCGGTGAACGGCGTCTCCGTGTAGCGGACCGACCGGTCGATCCGCTTGGCCACGTCGTGGGCGATGTCGATATCGGCGCCGACGAGCTGGCGCTTGAGTTCGGCTGAACCGACTTTGCCGACCTGGTGAAACTCGGCGGGCGGGTAGTTCGGGTCCGTGCAGAACGTGAACGTCTTGTCCGATGAGCTGCACGCTGCCACGCCCGTCGCCAGCAGCGCGCCCGCCAGGACTGCCGCCCACCGACCTGCTCCCATGATCGTCACCCCGTCAGCCTGACTTCGTCCTCGCCCGGGAGCCGCAAATCCTCGGACGCGATCGCGGCCTGCACCTGTTCCTTGGACATCGCCAGATCGACCGCGTAGTAGAAGACGCCCAGGGCGAACGCGACCACCACGACCAGGTCGACCCAGTCGGGCAGCACGTTGTGCCCGTGACCGTAGCGGCCGAGCACGCTGATCACCGTCATCCCGATCAGCCACGGCCAGATCCACGATGTGGCCCGCCAATCGATGTCGGTTCGGTTGGCGTCCGCCCGGCGCACCGCGACCTCGAACAGCACGCGTCCGACGAAGATCAGGCCCAGGAGCTTCCAGATCACGTCGAAGCCGCTCCAGTAGATGATCAGGTTCGCGAAGCAGAAACCCATGGGATTCAGGACGGCCGGCCAGGGCATCTTGTAGGGACGATGGCGGTCGGGATCGCGTTTTCGCAGCGCGGCCGCCGACACGGGCGCGAACGCGTACATGATCGCGGTGGCCGACGTGATGATGCCGACCAGCTTGCTCCAGCTGGGGAACGGCAGGAAGAAGATCTCGCCGACGATGAACGCCAGCAGAATCGAGTAGACCGGCACGCCGCGCCGGTTCACCTGGGTCAACTGGTTCGGCAGCACCTCTTCCTGACCGAGCGCGTAGGACAGCCGGGCGCTCGTGCCGACGTAGATCATGCCTGTGCCCGCCGGCGACACGAAGGCGTCAATGATCAAGATGGTGGCCAGCCAACCGGCGCCGACGGTGGTCGCCAGGGTGTAGTACGGGCCGTAGTCGCCGACCCCAATCGGGCTGTCCCAGCCGCGAACGAGGTTGGCCGGCTCCAGGCCGCCGACGAAGCACACCTCGAGCAGGATGTAGAGCACGGCGCCGACCGCCATGGCGAGCATGATCGCCCGGGACAGGTGGCGTTGCGGGTCCTTGGCCTCACCGGCCATCTGCACGGCCTGCTCGAAGCCCTGCAGCGCGAAGACGACGCCCAGTGGCAGCGCGGCGAAGATCCCGTGGACGCCATGCGGCGCGAAGCCGCCACCCGCGGTGAAGTTCGAAGGGTGGAAGCTCAGGCTCATGATCACGACGATGGCCAGCACTGGGACGGCCGCTTTCCACAGCACCATCAGCGTGTTGCTCTCCGACAGCAGCTTGGCGCCGAGCAGGTTCAAGGTGGTGAAGCCGAGCATGAACACCGTGGCGATCGCCAGCCCGAGCCCGTTGAGCGAGCCGTTGGAGCTCAGCATGTTCAGGTTCTCGCGCACCCAGTGGATGCTGTTCAGGTAGGACAGGCTCGCCTCGACCTCGATCGGTGCCACGGCCACCGACTGCAGCCAGGCCGCCCATCCAGCAGTGAACCCGGCCAGCGCGCCGAAGGCGAAATACGGGAATCGCGCGGTGCCGCCGGCCACCGGGTAGGACGTGCCGAGCTCGGCGTGGATCAACGCCAGCACCGTCAGGATGATCGCCGACAGCACCCACGAGACCAGGGACGCGGGCCCGGCGACGACGGCGGCGTTCAACGCGCCCAGCAGCCAACCGGAGCCGATGATCGAGCCGAGGGAGACGAACGTCAGGCCCCAGAAGCCGATGCTGCGGCTGAGCTCTGATGATTCCCGGCTAGCGGTACTGGTCGTTGCCATCGGCCCACCGACTTCCGTCCGCACTCACACGAGCGCCCATGGTGATGCACGCGCATGATCTGCGTCAATGGTTCGATTAGGACACGCGGGTCAGCCGGATCAGCCGGGTCACGCGGGTCAGCCGGGTCAGCCGGGTCAGCCGGGTCAGCCTGGTCAGCCCGGTCAGCGGGACATGCCGGCGGTGAGGCCGGCGACGATCTGCTTGCTCGCCACTACGAAGAGCATGACGAGCGGCACCGTGGCGATGACCAGCCCGGCGAACAGGGCCGACCAGTTCGTCTGGAACTCGCCGAAGAACTGGGTCAACCCCACGGGCACCGTGTACTTGCTAGTCGTGCGCAGTAGCACGAGCGGGAAGAAGAAGTCGCTCCACAGCGGCACGAAGCGGAATACCACGACGGTGGCAATCGCCGGGCGGACCAGTGGCATCATGACGTTGAGGAAGATCCGGAACTCACCGGCTCCGTCGATGCGGGCCGCCTCCTCGATCTCGCTGGGCAAGCCGCGGAAGAACGCCGCCAGGATGAACACCGAGAACGGGATGCCGCTCGCCGCATACACGAAGATCAGACCCAGTCGCGAGTCGATCATGTGGAAGTCGCCGAGCAGGTAGAAGATCGGCAAGATACCCAGGCGTATGGGCAGCATCAGCCCGGACAGGAAGTAGGCAGTGAGCACGCCACCGGCCCGGAACGAATACCGGCCCAGGGCGTAGGCGGCGGGCAGCGACACCCCTACATCGAGCAGGACGGCCCCGATGGTGACCAAGGCGGAGTTCTGCACGTACGTGGCGAAGGACGCCTGCGACCAGGCGAAGCTGTAGTTGTGGAAGCTCGGCGACGTCGGCAGGCCGAGCGGGTGGGACAGCACGTCGGTGTTCGAGCGGAACGAGTCGAGCACCATCACGACCAGCGGCACGAGCGCGACGAGCAGGTAGCCCCACAGCACCACCGCGGCCGCGCCGCCCGCCACGCGTTCCCCCGGACTGCGGCGTACGGTACGCCACCGCGGCGCCGACGCAGGTGCTGTGGCCGTCTTGGGCTCGACACTGACGGCGGTCACGTCAGCAACGCTTCTCGCCGGCGGAAGTAGCGATTCGCCAGCACGGCGACGCCGAAGATCAGCACGAACATCAGCGCGGCGATCGCCGATGACTGGCCGATCGCGTTCTCGCCGCCCTCCTGGAAGGCAACACGGTAGAAGATCAGCCCGAGCAGGTCGGTAGCGCCGCCGGGACCGGTCGGCTGGTTGCCCTGCGTCCCGGAGAGTGCGTAGACGAGCTCAAAGGCGTTGAAGCAGCTGATGAACGTCAGGATCGAGACGAGCCCGATCGCCGGTATCAGCAACGGCAGCGTGATGAGCCGGAACCGCTGCCAGGCATTGGCACCGTCGACCCGGGAGGCGTCGCCGTACTCCTGCGGCAGGCCGGCCAGCGCCGCCCCGAACAGCAGGATCGGGAAGCCGATGTAGTGCCAGGCGTTGATCAGGATCACGACCGGCAGCGCCGTCGACGGGTCGCCCAGCCAGGCCCGCGTGAGCGAGCCGAGTCCCACGTTCGACATCGCCTTGTTCACCGGACCGAACTCGGGGCTGAGCAGCAGATTCCACAGGTAGCCGACGACGAGTGCGCCGATCAGGTACGGCAACGCGTACGCCGCCTGCAGGAATCGCTTGCCGAATCGGCGTTCGCTCAACAACACGGCGATCAGCAGCCCGAACGTGTTCTGCACGATCATCGTGCCGACGAAGAAGATCACCGTGTGCCAGAACGCCGTCCGCAGCTGACGGTTCAACGGAAACTGAGTGAACAGACTCCGGAAGTTGTCGAGCCCGGCGAAGCCCGTGCGCGCAGTGCCTTCCCAGGTCCAGAAGCTGTCGGCGAGCGCGGACACCAGCGGATACACGATGAACACGCTGTAGAGGGCGAACGCCGGCAGCAAGAACGCGATCGCCGTACGCCAGCGCATGGTCGGCCGGCGAGCCGCGGATCGACGCGCCGCGGATCGACGCGCCGCGGACGCGGACCGGCGGGGCCGGCGCCCGGGTCCGCGTCCGCGGCGGCGGGGTTCAGGCGACGACGCGGTCACCCACCGGTCGGCTTGAACCACTGCGAAATGCCCTTCTGGATATCGCTGCCCACCGCCTGCGCGTTCTGCTTGCCCAGCAGCAGGTTCTGCAGCCCCGTGGCCGCGAGATCACTGCCGAGCGGCGTGCCATACCGGAAGTCGACGAGCATCAGGTATGGCGTCGGGCTGGACCGGTAGTCGGTCACCATCTGCTTGAGCAGCTCGTCCGAGGACTGCACGCCCTTGACGAGCGACACCTGCTTGAGCTGGTCGGCCACCAGCTGGCCGAACCCGGGAGTCGCCATCCAGTTCAGCAGCTGCAGGGCTTCCTTCTGGTGCTTGGACTTCGCGTTCAGCCCGTAGGAAGCGTCGACCCAGCCGACCTGCAGCGGGTGATCGACGACCGCGCCCGGCGACGGTGGGGCATTGAACGTGCCGAGGCTCAGCTTCGGGTTGATCGCCTTGATGGGATTCAACGCGAACGACCCCTCGGGGATCATCGCCGCCTTGCCCGTGGCGAACAGCGTCTGGACGTCCGTCTCGCCCAGACCCATCATGTCCTTCGGGAAGTACGGCTTGAGCTGGCTGAGCACGTCCAGCGCCGCGGTGTAGTTGGGGTCGGTGAACTTGGCCTGGCCGGCGAGCACCTTCTTCTCGAAGTCTGCTCCGCCGTACCGAGTCGCGGCGAACGCCTCGTCGTACAACGGCAGTAGCCAGGCGTCCTTGCCGGAGGTCGCGAACGGCGTGACGCCGTTGTCCTTGAGCTTCTGCGCGTCGCTGACCATCTGATCCCAGGACGTCGGCGGCTGCAGCCCGTACTTCGCGAAGATGTCCTTGTTGTAGTAGACCTGGAACGTCGACATCTCGAGCGGGACGCCGTAGACCTTGCCGTCCGCCTTGCCCTTCGCGCCGTCCAGTGCGCTCGACTCGAAGTTCGTCAGCCCGGACACCTTGCCGTCGAGCGCGGTCAGCCGGCTCGCCTTGACGAGAGGCTGCAGCCCGCCGTAGGAGCGCAGCTGCATCACGTCCGGACCGCCGGCCTGGGTGAGGCCGGTCGACAAGATCGTGTTGTAGTCGGTGGCCTTGTACGGCTTGAAGTCGACCTTGATGTCCTTGTGCGACTTCTCGAACGTGTCGAAGATCTGCCGGTAGGTGGCCGCGTCCTCCGGCCGCCACGACCAGACCGACAGGGTGACGCTGCCGCCGCTCGAGGAGCTGGTGCAGGCACTCAGGCCGGCAACGGCCAGCACGCTCACTGCGACCAGGCCGAGCAGTTTGCGGGTTCTCATGTCCGTGCCCTTTCCTTCGATGCCGGATTCTGACCGTCGGTCCGGACGAGCGTGAGCGCGCGACGCACGCCGCCGCCCGCACTTCCGAGTGCGTGGCTCGCCTCGGCGACCGGTACGTCGGCGAGGAGCGCGACGAGCGCTACCCGGGCGTCGCCGTCGGCGCGTTCGAGCGCGTCGGCGCACACCTGCGGGTCGAGGCCAGTCGCCTCCACGAGGATGCGCACCACCCGTCCGCGTAGCTTGTCGTTGGTCGCTGCCACCTCGACCATGAGGTTCGAGTAGGTCCGTTCGACGCGCACCATCAGCGCCGTCGAGAACGCGTTGAGCAGCAGCTTTTGTGCCGTGCCGGCCTTCATCCGGGTCGAGCCGGCGATGACCTCGGGGCCGGTGTCGACGCCGACGTGCACGTCGACCTCGGTGCCCAGCTCGGCCTCGGGGTTGGCGGAGATCAGCACGGCCATCGCGCCTCGCGTTCGCGCTTCGCGCAATGCCCCGGTGACGTAAGGGGTTCTGCCGCTGGCGGACAGCCCGACCGCAAGGTCGCCGGCCTGCAGTTCGGCCGCATCCCGGGCGCCCAGGGCGCTGTCGTCCTCGATGCCCTCGCTCGGCTCGGCCAGCGCGCGAATGCCCCCGGCGTGGTGCGCGACGACGAGATCGGGCTCGATGGCGTACGTCGGGATGAGCTCGGCGGCGTCGAGCACGGCGATCCGCCCGGACGTCCCGGCACCGAAGTAGTGCACCCTCCGCTCGGCCCGCAGCGCGGCGACGGCGAGGTCGACCGCTTCGGCCAACGCCGGCAGCACGGCCCGCACCGCACCGGCCACCTGCGCGTCCTCGTCGTTGATCATGCGCAGCATGTCGATCGTGCTGCGCAGATCGATGTCGACCGTGCGCGGATTGCGCTCCTCGGTCGGAGCTGTTACCCATCCGCCTGGGGCGGATCTCCTCGTGGACCCACTCGCAAGCTCGGGGTCCGTCGGAGATCCGCTCCGCTCCTTCGTCGCGGACCGCGTCGCGGCGGCGGGGCTCTTCGCGCGAGCGCTCATCGCGTTGTGGTCCGGTCCCTGTGGCACCACTTCGTTGGCGGTCATCGACGCGACCCCCGGGCCGAGACGCGGCGCGGGCGAATCGCCTCGCGCGTCTTCTCCAACGCCTTGCGGGTTTCCGGGTACGTACGCTGCGCGACGCCGACGAACAGGCAGTCGACGACTGTGAGTTGCGCCAGCCGGCTGGCCGTCGCGCCGGACCGGAACGTCGTCTCGCGCGCCGCCGTGGTGAGCATGAGATCGGCCCCCCGCGCGATCGGCGACCGCGGAAAGTTGGTGAGAGCCACCGTCGTGGCCCCGTGCCGTCCGGCTTCGGCGAGCGCATCGATGGTGTCGCGGGTGACGCCCGTGTGCGAGATGCCGATCGCGACGTCGTTCTTGCCGAGCAGGGCGGCGCTGGTGAGCGCGATGTGCGTATCGGACCAGGCGAAGGCAACCCGCCCGATGCGATGCAGCTTCTGCTGAAAGTCGAACGCGACGAATGCGCTCGCGCCGACGCCGTACACGTCGATGCGCCGGGCCGCCACCAGCCGGTCGACGACCTTCTCGAGGACGGCGACGTCGAGCTGAGCGGCCGTTTCCTCCACCGCACGCGCGTCCGCGTAGGCGATCTTCTCCACCACGGCGCTGAGGTCGTCGGTCGGCGTGATGTCGCTCCCGACGACGCGGCCGTACTGACCGCTGCCCTGCGCGCGGCCCATCTCGGTGGCCAGTGCGAGTCGCAGCTCCGCGTACCCGTGGAATCCGATGGCCCGGCAGAAGCGCACCGTACTGGTCTCGGATACTCCACAAGCCGCGGATATCTCGGTGATCGTCAGCGCCGAGACAGCGGCCGGATCGGCCAGGATGTGCTCACCCAGAAGGCGGTGCGCCGGTGGGAGCGACGGTAGAAGCGCACGGATACGCACCACCGTGCCGTCCGGCAGTTCGGTGTCTGCTCTGACCGGCGGCACGGTGCTCAGCTTCTTGTCGGGTGACACGGAGGAAAATTTCCTCCGTTCGCGCCGGTACGTCAATAGTCTCCGCTGCTACTTTTGCCGGATGGTCGACTTGGTCGTCGGGGTGGACGTCGGTGGCACGACGACTCGATGCCTGGTGGTGTCCGCCGCTGGCTCCCTGGTCGGGGCCGGGACGGCCGGTGGCGGCAGCATCCGGTCCAGCGCCGGGCTCCCGGCCGAGCAGCTCGCGCTCGCCTTGAGCTCGGCCTTGGCCGGCCTGCCGATCGCGTCGGTGCGGGCCGGGGTCTTCGGAATCGCGGCGAGCGGTTCGGCGGCCGGCAGCCTGGCCCGCGATGCGGCGGTCCTGGCCTGGAAGTCGGCCGGCCTCGCCGGCTCGCCCCGCGTGGTCACCGACCTGGAAGTCGCGTTCGCGGCCGGCACATCGGAGCCGTCCGGCCTGCTGCTGCTGGCCGGAACCGGGGCCGCCGCAGCCTCGTTCTCGTCGCGGCGCATGGTCCGCCGGAGCGACGGTTACGGGTGGCTGCTCGGCGACGAAGGCTCGGCGGTGTGGCTCGGCTTGCGCGGCGTCCGGGCCGCGTTGAACGCATACGACGGCCGCGGCCCGGCAACCTCGTTGCTCGATGCGGTCGCGGCCCACCTCGACCTGCGCTCTGATTTCGCCCAAGGCGTGATCGCCGCCCTCCACGCCCGGGAGCCGGCCTACCTAGGCCAGTTCGCTCCGCTCGTCGCCGAGGCTGCCATCGCCGGCGACGCGGTTGCCGCAGCCTTGGTGGACGCCGCCGCGTCGCGCCTGGTTGCCGCGGTGCGCGCCGTGTGGGACGGCGAGGTCGCTGACCTCGTGCTCGCCGGCGGACTTTTGCTCGCCGACGGCCCGGTGCGGCGGGCCGTGCTGGGGCAGCTCGACACCCTTCCGCTGCGACCCCGTGACGCCGGACCCGGGGCCGCCGGCGCTGCCGTACTCGCGCTCGCGTCGGTTGCGGGCGTTGTCGATGCGGAGGTGTACGACGAGGTTCTGCGGGCCGCACGTTTCGCTGAGGTCGGTTCCTAGGGCGGCACATTTCGCTGGGCTCACCATTAGAGCAGCAGCGAAGGGGACTTGGTCTTCTGGTTGCGGTCCGTGGCTGGCTTGCGCCCTACTCAGACTTCTCCTGACCTCGCGCAGCGCCGCACCGCTCCTTCCATCTACTCGCGAGATTGTCCCTATAAAATAAGGGAGATCTCTCTAGACGTAGTCGGTTCTTACTAATAGAGTCGTACGCATGTTCGAGGGTGAGGAGGGTGTCGCCGCACCGGTGGCTGCCCTGCTCGACCAGCTCTGCACCACGATCGACGCGCTGATCGCTCTGGACCTGAGCCGACTGTCCCGCGATGAGCTGCTCGAGCTGTTGCGCGGTGTGGAGACCCAGCACCGCCGGCTACCCGTCGTCGATCATGCTCTGATCGCCGAGATTGATCATCGGGGTGCGGGCGGTGAACTGATGGCCCGGGACACGGCGGCGTTGTTGCGGGACGTATTGCGGGTGACGCCGTCCGAGGCGAAAGCCCGCTGCGCAGCCGCGGTGGACCTCGGCCCCGGCCGCTCCTTCACCGGGCAACCCCAGCCGCCGTTGCTGCCGGCTGTGGCCGCCGCTCAAGCCGACGGCTCGATCTCGGTCGAGCACGCGAAGCTCATCCGCGATGTGATCGCCAAGCTACCCAAAGACGTCGAGGCCGAACACGGCGCCGCGGTAGAAGCCCGCCTGGTCGCCGAAGCGCAACGCTTCGACCCGTCGGCGCTGGCCACGCTGGCCCGGAGGGTGGTCGCGTTGTTGAACCCGGACGGTGTGCTGGCTGATGACGTCGAGCACGACCGGCGCCGCCACGCCACCCTGTCAGGTAACCGCGACGGCTCCGGGGAACTACGAGCCCACCTCACCCCGGCCGCGTTGGCGCAATGGCAAGCCGTGCTCGACCCACTCGCCGCGCCCCGCCCGTCGGATGCCGACGGCCCCGATGTTCGCTCACCCGGGCAGCGGATGCACGACGCCCTGGCCGATGCCGCCCACCGACTGTTGGCGTCGAACGACCTGCCGCCCTCCGGTGGTGTCCCGGCCACCGTGTTGCTGACGATGACGTTGGATCAGCTCGAGGCAAGGACCGGACACGTCACCACCGCCCACGGCGGCACCATCTCCGTCCACGAAGCCTTGAAACAAGCCGGGGACGCCCACATCGTCCCCGTCGTCATCGGCGACGAGGGCATCCTGGCCTACGGCCAATCCCGCCGCACCGCCACCACCCACCAACGCCTCGCCCTGGCCGCCCGCGACGGTGGGTGTTGTTTCCCGGGATGTGACGCCCCGCCGGGGTGGACGCAGGTTCACCACATCCTCAACTGGGCCTTCGGCGGCGGCACCGACCTACTGAATCTCTGTTTGTTGTGCGGGTTTCATCACAGGGAGCATGAGAAACGCGGCTGGCAAGTCGTCATAAAACACGGCCGACCCTGGTGGACCCCACCCGCCCACATCGACCCGCACCGCACACCCATCCGCAACACCATCCGCGACCCAGTAACCGCGGGATGACCCGCGGCCACGTCGCAGGGCCCTCGACGGGCTGCGCTCGTCAGGTTCTCGACAACGTCAATAGCCCAGCTGGAGCGCGTGCCCCCTACGCCCTAGCCACCTGGCTCCGCGATAGCGACGCCCACTACACCAACCAACACCGGCCCACGCCGCGACACCATGCCAAGGTCTTGACGTGACTACCCACCAGTCGCGCCATGCCGGGTGCGACCGCTCAAACCCGGCGCCGCGTCCGGTCACCGAAAGACCGCTGCCGTCGCTCGCGTGATATCGATTTCTCAGTGCGAGATGCGCCGTCTGCAGGGCAGCACCCCAGAATGTCGTTCCCGCAGTGGGATGGCGGCATTCGCCGTTGCGAAATCGGTTTCTCAAACTTAGGCTCAGCCGCATGGCGGACCTGCGGTGATAGGCGATATCCGGACGCTGGCCAACCTGAGCAACGCGCAGACGCGTTCGATCAGTGCCGAGAACTTCGACGGTGCGAAGGGCGGCGGCGCGCGGGCCACCGAAGGCACCGGAGCCGCCAGCGCGGCCGAGCTGGGCCGGGGCTGGAAGGTCTCACCCAGCGTCCAGATCACCGGCCACTCCGTGGTGGACCTCGCGGTGATCAGCGAGCCGGCGGTCATTACCCACCTCTGGCTCACGGTTCATCGCAACCACTGGCGCAGCCTGATCCTGCGGGCCTACTGGGACGGCGCGGACGAGCCGGCCATCGAGGTTCCGGTGGGTGACTTCTTCGGGCAGGGCTGGTGCTCGTTCGCGCAGCTCAGCTCGGCTGTAGTCGCGGCCAACCCGCACGGCGGGTTCAATTCGTACTGGCCCATGCCGTTCCGGCAATCGGCCCGGCTGACCATCGAGAACCTCGGCCCGGAGGCGACCGAGCTCTACTACCAGGTGACCTACGAGACCGGGTCCGAACTACCCACCGCCGGTTACCTGCACGCGCAGTTCCACCGCAGCAACCCGCTGCCCGCGAAGACGACGCACTCGATCCTCGACGGCGTCGAGGGCGCCGGTAAGTACGTTGGCACCTACCTGGCGTGGGGCGTGAACCGGCCCGGCTGGTGGGGCGAGGGCGAGGTCAAGTTCTACCTGGACGGCGAGGATGAGTTCCCCACCATCTGCGGCACCGGCACCGAGGATTACTTCGGCGGCGCGTGGAACTTTGACGTTCCGGGGCAGGGCTACACCGCCTACAGCACCCCGTACCTCGGGCTGCACCAAGTGCTCGCGCCGGATGGCCTGTACCGCAGCCAGCAGCGGTTCGGGATGTATCGCTGGCACGTGGCCGACCCGATCCACTTCCACGAGAATCTGCGCGTCGACATCCAGGCCCTCGGCTGGAAATCGCGGGGCCGCTACCAGGTACTGTCCGACGACATCGCCTCGACCGCCCTGTTCTACCTGGACCGTCCAACCGCACAGCGCCCGGCGCTACCCGGCGCCGACGACCTCGAGGTCTGAACAGCGCCCGAACGGATATCGCCGACTCCGAACCTGATAGTTGCCATGTACAGTATTGCCATGGCTATATTCTCGGAGGCGCCCACGCCCGGCTTCCTCGTCTGGCGGCTCTCGTCGAAGTGGCGGGCTGCGGTGGATCGCGCGGTCGCCTCGCTCGGCCTCACCCACGCGCAGTACTCGGTGCTGGCGTCGCTGTCCGGAATGGCCAGGGCCGGCCGCAAACCCAGCCAACGCGAGCTCGCCGACCAGACCGGACTGGAACCGATCTACATCTCCAAGCTCGTGCGCGCTCTCGAACGGGACGGCTTCCTCGCGCGGAGCGAACATCCGTCCGACCCGCGGGCGATGCAACTGACCATGACCCGGACGGGACGGGCCACCGCCGAACGAGCCATCGCGATCGTCCGTGACCTGCAAGAACAGCACACCGCCGCGCTGGGCGGCACGAACAGCGCCCGCACCAAGACGTTCATGAAGACCCTGCAGACCCTGCTCGCCACCGAACCGCCCACCGAACCGCGAGGAGCACCCCGATGACCAACCCACCAGCCCTCTCCGGCCAGGACATCGGCCAGGCCGCCCGCGCCACCAACGCCCTTCTCGAGACCCTGCTCGCCGACGCCGGCCTCCCGTTCAACACCTGGGTGGCGCTCAACGTCCTGCTCACGACCGGACCCCAGCCCCGCGCCACCCTCGTGCAGAGGCTGACGCACGGCCTCAAGATCGCTGCCGACGTCGCGCAGGCCGCGGTGGACGAGCTCGTCAGCAGGCACTACGCGAGCGAGAACGCACCGGGCCTGCAGATCGCCGACGCCGGCACCGCACTGCACGGGCGGATCCGGGCCGGCATCGACGGCATCACCGAGCGCCTCTACGGCGACCTGCCCGCGGGCGACCTGGCGACGACCCGACGCATTCTGGGAATCGTCATTGAGCGCGCCAACGCGGAGTTGGCCTCTTAGCTCCGGGCGGGATCCGGACGCCAGGGCAGGTACTCGCGTCCGTCGGCCGCAGCCTGGGTCCGGGCCGCTCCGAGCTGGTACTCGCTGATACCGCCGGACTCCCACGGACCGGCGGAACCGGCGGCGATCGAGGCCGGGCTCTTCGGCACGAGTCCGACCTCGTCACGGACGACGACCAGCGGACGGTCGGCGAGGGAGAACCAGTCGACCTCGAGGAAGTCGTGGCTGCCAGTGCTCAGGGCGCCACGGCGCATCGCGTCGGCCAGACGTACAGCCATGCTGCGCGAGTGCAGATGCCCGGCGTTGGCCTCGAACAGCCCCGCGCCGCGGGCCAGGTAGCCGGTCTCGAACAACGACACCACCATCGCCAGCAGGCTGAATGCGCGCGGGTCGTCGTTCGCGCGGGCCATGTAGCCGAACACCTCGATCTCGCTCTCGAGCGCGGTGCCGTACCCGGCCAGCACGTGCACCCAGTCGTGCTGGGCGAGCAGCGGCGGCGCCGATCCGGCCAGCCCTGGGAACGCGAAGCCGCGGTCGCGGTAGAAGTCGAAGACGCCGCGGCCGAGCGTCCCCATCGGCAACGACCCCAGCGACTGCCACTGCTCGGCCAGCCCCGGATCGTCGACCACCTGCCCCCACGCGTCGTTCAGGGCGGCGGTGTGCAGAGCGTGCAGCCGCTCGGCGCCGATCGAGGAGAGGTAGCCGTTGCGGGCGAAGTCGGCCTGGGCCAGCTCGAGCGACCCGGCCGCGTAGCGGTGTGCGACGTCGAGCATGTCGTCGGCGACGCCGAGCTCGTAGGCGACGGCCTCGACCCGGGCCACCACATCTGGCGGCAGCGGCCGCAGGATCAGCTCGGCGAGCAACATGGTCTGGACGACCCGCGTCCGGAACGCCAGGTTGCGCCGCGCCAGACCGGCGGCGAACTCGTCCGGCCCGATGGGATCGCCGTGCGCGGGGTCGACGACGTGGCCGGTCATCGACTCGAAGAACGCGCGCAGCATCATGTCCTGCAACGCGGTCAGCCCGCCGTCGGGCGCGACCGCGGTAGCCACCCCGCGAACGACGAACGCCGCCTCGGCCGCGTCCGGCGGGACGAGCAGAACCGTGCTGTCGTCGGGCAGGGCGACCGGCATGGGGCTAGGCCGGAACGAGGAACAGCTCGTCCGGGTAGCACCAGCCCCACTGCTCGCCGGGTTCGAACGAGCGGATGATCGGATGCTGCGAGGTGCGCCAGTGCGCGGTGGCGTGCCGGCGCGGCGAGTTGTCGCAGCAGCCAATGTGGCCGCATTCGAGGCATTCGCGTAGGTGCACCCATCGGGTGCCCTCACGCAGGCAGTCCTCGCACCCCTCGGTCGTGGACGGCTGCACGTCGGCGATCACATCCAGATGGGAACATTCGGCCTCGGTCGGCGTGCCCCGCGGATTGGCGGCGGCTATCCAGGACGTCATGAGAACACGGTAGCCATCGGCGGATCGGTTCGGTGTTCGCCCAGCGCGATCACTCCCATTCGATGGTGCCGGGCGGCTTGGACGTCACGTCCAGCACGACGCGGTTCACGTCGCGCACCTCGTTGGTGATCCGCGTCGAGATGCGCTCCAGCACCTCGTAGGGGACGCGCGTCCAGTCCGCGGTCATTGCGTCCTCGGACGACACAGGCCGCAGCACCACGGGGTGACCGTACGTGCGCTCGTCGCCCTGGACGCCCACGGAGCGGACGTCGGCCAGCAGCACCACCGGGCACTGCCAGATGTCGCGGTCCAGGCCCGCCGCCGACAGCTCGGCCCGGGCGATCGCGTCGGCGCGACGGAGCACGTCGAGCCGATGTGCCGTGACCTCGCCCACGATGCGGATGCCGAGCCCCGGCCCCGGGAACGGCTGCCGCCAGACGATCTCGGCGGGCAGGCCGAGCTGCTCGCCGACCCGGCGCACCTCGTCCTTGAACAGCGACCGCAGCGGCTCGATCAGCCCGAACTGCAGGTCGTCGGGCAGCCCGCCCACGTTGTGGTGGCTCTTGATGTTCGCAGCACCGGTTCCTCCTCCGGACTCGACGACGTCGGGATACAGCGTGCCCTGCACGAGGAACTCGATGGACCCGCCGGCGTCGGCGACG
Organism: Jatrophihabitantaceae bacterium; assembly: GCA_036502575.1. GTDB lineage: Bacteria > Actinomycetota > Actinomycetes > Mycobacteriales > Jatrophihabitantaceae > DASXRA01. The sequence goes on from DASXYL010000004.1 coordinate 53,287, forward strand.
ACCTCGCGGGCAGCGTCCTCGAACGCCCGGATGAACTCCCGTCCGATGGTCTTGCGCTTCTCCTCCGGGTCGGTCATGCCGGCCAGCGCATCGAGGAACTGGCCCGCCGCCTCGACGACCTTCAGCCGCACCCCGGTCGCGGCCACGAAGTCGCGCTCGACCTGTTCGGCCTCCCCGGCCCGCAACAGCCCGTGATCGACGAACACGCAGGTGAGCTGATCACCGATCGCGCGCTGCACCAGGGCAGCCGCCACGGCCGAGTCGACACCGCCGGACAACCCGCAGATCACCCGCTTGCCGCCGACCTGCGCCCGGATGGCGGCCACCTGTTCGTCGATGATGTTCGCTTCTGTCCACTGTGGACGGACGCCGGCGATGTCGTACAGGAAGTGCCGCAGGATGGCCTGGCCGTGCTCGGTGTGCAGCACCTCCGGGTGGAACTGCACGCCGGCCAGGTGGCGCTTGAGGTCCTCGAACGCCGCGACGGGCGCGCCGGCGGAGGACGCCGCCACGGTGAACCCGTCCGGAGCGCGGGTGACCTCGTTGCCGTGGCTCATCCAGACCTGCTGCGTGGACGGCAGCCCGCGCAGCAACGTGCCCGGCGACGTCACCGTCAACGACGTGCGGCCGAACTCGCTGCCGCCGGTGTTGGCGACCTCGCCGCCGAGCGACTGCGCCATCGTCTGGAACCCGTAACAGATGCCGAACACCGGCACCCCGGCCGTGAACAGGGTCGGGTCGGCCTGCGGCGCTCCGGGCGCGTACACGCTGGACGGCCCGCCGGACAGGATGATCGCGGCCGGCCGTCGGGCCAGCAGATCGGCCACCGACGTCGTGTGCGGCACGATCTCGGAGTACACGTGCGCCTCGCGCACGCGCCGGGCGATCAGCTGCGCGTACTGCGCGCCGAAGTCGACGACGAGAACCGGATGCTGGTCGTGATTTTCGCTGCTAATTGGCTGCCTCCACACCTTCCGTGCCTATGCCTTCCATTCTGGCAGGTGAGGACACGGTCAGTGTGGCGTGCTCCGCTTCGAGCTCGGCCAGCTCGCGGCGGGCGCGCTTCGCGACGAAGTGCTCGGCGATGAACGACAGGAACGGAACCACGCCGCCCAGCGCGATCAGGATGAACATGGCGAAGGGCCAGCGCATCCGGCTCCACAGCGTGAAGTCGGCGAGCAGGTACACGACGTAGAACCAGCCGTGCACGATCAGGATCCCGATGCTGAGATTGACGCCGGTCAGGTC
>DASXYL010000005.1:0-12728 GCA_036502575.1 Jatrophihabitantaceae bacterium
ACTCGTCGTGTTCACCGTGGCGTCCGCACTGGCAGCGCTTTCGCCGACCGTCGCCGCGCTGATCGCCGCACGCGCGCTGCAGGGGGCCGGGGCGGCGATCGTGATGCCGTTGACCCTGACGCTGATCAGCGAGGCCTTCCCGGCCGAAAAGCGCGGCATGGCGGTCGGCCTGTGGGGCGGCATCGCCGGTCTCGCGGTCGCTGCCGGCCCGGTCGTGGGCGGAGCGGTGATCGACGGCATCGACTGGCACTGGATCTTCTGGCTGAACGTCCCGATCGGCATCGTGCTCATCCCGCTCTCCCGGCGCCGGCTGACCGAGAGCTTCGGTCCACGCACCCCGCTCGACATACGCGGTCTGCTGCTCGCCGGCATCGGCTTTCTCGGCCTGACCTGGGCGCTCGTCCGGGCGAACTCGATCGGCTGGACGAGCGCCGAGACGCTCGTGTCGCTCATAGGCGGCGCGGCGCTGGTCGGCGCCTTCCTGGCGTGGGAGCGGCACACGCCGAGCCCGATGGCACCGCTCGCGCTGTTCCGGGTGCGCGGCTTCGCCACCGCCAACGGGGTCGCGTTCTTCACCTTCGCGGCACTGTTCGGTGTCGTGTTCCTGATGTCGCAGTTCCTGCAGACGGCGCTGGGCAATTCGCCGCTGGAGGCCGGGGTGCGCATCCTGCCCTGGACGGCGATGCCGATGCTGGTCGCCCCGATCGCCGGCACGCTCGCCGATCGGTACGGCAACCGTCCGTTCATGGCCCTGGGCCTGGCGATGCAGGCGATCGGGCTGGGCTGGGTCGCGATCATCGCCCGTCCGGGGATGCCGTATCTCGAGCTCGGCGTCGCGCTGACCGTGGCGGGCATCGGCACGTCGATGTGCTTCCCGACGGTGGCCAACGCCGTGGTGGGTTCGGTGCCGCTGCACCAGGTCGGCGTCGCGTCAGGCGTCAACAGCGCGATCCGCGAGCTCGGCGGGGTGTGTGGGGTGGCCGTGCTCGCCGCTGTGTTCACCCACGCCGGCGTGTACAGCTCGCCGCAGGCGTTCACCGACCGCTTCTCGCTAGCGTTGTGGGTCGGGGTCGGCCTGTCGGCAGCTGGAGTTATACCGGCCCTGCTGGCGCCAGGACGTACGCCAGTCGAGGAGCCTTGTCGATCCGAGCCCATTCCGCTCGTCGTAACTACTGCCGGGCTCGAAGAGCGAGCCTGAGAGGAAGGACCACACCATGGCCGAGTACCTGATTCTGATTTACGAGGACGAGACCGCCTGGTCGAAAGCCGACCAGGCCACGTTCGACCAGATCATGAAGGGCCACACCGCGTTCAGCGAGAACAATGCCGCGGCGCTGCGTGGAGGCAACGCACTGCACGGCACCGACACCGCGACCTCGATCCGCAAGGACGCTGCCGGCGAAGCGACCGTCACCGACGGCGCGTTCGCCGAGACGAAAGAGGCCCTCGGCGGCTACTACCTGGTCGAGGCCGCCAACCTGGACGAGGCGATCGCTCTCGCCAAACAGGTCCCAGCGGTGTTCGGAGGCGTGGAGGTCCGCCCGATCCGGGTGTTCGACTGAGTACTGACTCAGCCGTCGCCGCCGCGGTGGCCGACGCGCACCGTCACGAGTGGGGCTTCGTCCTCGCCGCGACGGTGCGCGTCACGCACGACCTGGACCTCGCCGAGGAGTGCGTCCAGGACGCGTACGCGCGGGCGCTGTCGACGTGGGGGTCCCGCGGCATCCCGGACAACCCCGGAGCGTGGCTGACGACGGTGTCCCGTCGGCGGGCGGTAGACCTGCTGCGGCGCGATGCGTCCCTGCGGCAGCGGCTGCCGTTGCTGCTCGACGAGCGCGCCGAGGAACCCGAGCCCGTCCCCGAGATCACCGACGACCGGCTGCGCCTGATCTTCACCTGCTGCCACCCCTCGTTGGCGCAGGCGGCCCAGGTGGCGTTGACGCTGCGCCTGCTGTGCGGGCTCACGACCAGCGAGGTGGCGCGGGCGTTCCTGGTCAGCGAACCCACCATGGCGGCCCGGATCACGCGGGCCAAGAAGAAGATCGCCGCCGCCCGCATCCCCTACCAGGTGCCACCGGCGTCGGCGCTGCCGGAGCGGATCGACGCCGTGCTCACTGTCGTCCACCTGCTGTTCACGACCGGGCACACCGCGCCGGCCGGGGCCGCGCTCGTCCGCCGCGACCTGGTCGAGCGCTCGTTGGACCTGGCCCGGATGCTGCGGCTGCTGCTGCCCTCCGACCCGGGCGTCGCCGGGCTGCTCGCGATGATCCTGCTGACCGACGCTCGGCGGGACACCCGGGTGGCTTCTGATGGACGCCTGCTGCTGCTCGCCGACCAGGACCGTTCGTCGTGGGACCGCCCGGCCATCGCCGAGGGTGCTGCTCTGGTGCGGGAGGCGTTGCGGCATCGCCCGCCGGGGCGTTACGCGTTGATGGCCGCAATCGCCGCCGTCCACGACGAGGCGCCATCCTGGGACGACACCGACTGGCGCGAGCTCGTCGGGCTGTACGACCTGCTCGTGGACCTCTGGCCGTCGCCGGTCGTGGCGCTCAACCGGGCGGTGGCCGTGGGCTTCGCGTTCGGGCCCGCAGCGGGCCTGGCCGCCCTCGACGCGCTGGCCGCCGAGCCGCAGCTCGCCGGGTACGGCTACCTCGCCGCGGCGCGCGCCGACTTCCTGCGCCGCCTGGGTCGGGTCGCCGAGGCGCGCGTCGCCTACGAGGAGGCGTTGCTGCTCACCGAGAACGACGTCGAGCGCCAGTTCCTCGCCGACCGCCTGCGCTGTCCCTGATCGTCCCTAACGGGGTCCCACCTTCCGTTGCCGCTGATGATCACGGACTTCTGGTCGAATAGCGACCACAACTCCGTGATCATCTTCTGACCTGAGGCGCTGTCCACAAGGCAGTTCGCTATCCACAGATCTGTCGAACCGGTGGCTCGCTCATCTCGCGGCTTGCAGGCTGGCGGAGTGCATCCAGTCGACATCCCTCGCGTGCTCACGATGGCGCTGGCCGGCGCGTGCGGCATTAGCCGAGCTCGGATCCGCACCGAGCTCCGACGCGGGCGGTGGCGCCTGCTCACTCGCGGGGTTGTGCTCACGCGTCCGGACCCACCTACGCGGGCCGACTGGGCCTTGGCCGGCCTCGCCGCCGGTGGGCCGAACTCGGCGCTGAGCGGCTGGGATGCGGTTCGGCTCTCGGGCCTCGGGACGCGGGCCCCGCCGAACCCACACGTCCTGGTATTGACGACGCGCGGCGAGAGCCGTCGTGTCGGTCAGGCCTGGATCCGCAAGGTCAAGCCGCCGCTGGCGGCAAGGCTTACCTCTGCCGAGGATCCGAACCTGCCGCTCGTTCGAGTGGTGCCGCTCGCCCGAGCAGTAGTCGACACCGCGATCGTTGACGGACGCCTGAGGCCGGTGCGCGCGCTCATTACGTCTGCGATACAGCGTCAACTCTGCGCTGCGGAGGAGCTTTGCGAGGCAGCCCGGCACGCACCCCGCCGCAATAGCGCAGCACTACGATGCGCGCTGGCCGACGTCGTAGCAGGAGCTCGGTCGGTGGCCGAGGCTGAAGCCGCCCAGTTGCTTCGCGCTAGCCCGGTCCCGCCATTCGAGGTGAATGTTCCGGTTGTCTACGCCGGTCGCATCATCGCGGTAGCCGACGTCCTGTGGCGCGAGCTGCGCGCCGTCCTCGAGATCGACAGCCGCGAGTTCCACTTCTCGGAGTCTGAATGGAAGTCCACGATGACCCGGCACAACCGGCTCACCAGGGCCGGCGTCGCCGTCACCCACTATCCGCCCTCGGGGATACGTAATCGCGGCGCGGACTGGGCGGCTGAGGTCGCGGATTGGCTGCACGGCCGGGCGCGGGAGCTCGGCCTGCCATTCCGCCTCGCCCGTACCCTCCTCCCGACGGGTGCGCCGTTTGTCGTGGGCTGACCGGACGCATGCCCCCGATGATCACGGACTTCTGGTCGAACAGCGACCACAACTCCGTGATCATCAACGGCCGGCTTAGCGCAGGTGGCGGGTCAGGAACTCGATGGCCCTGGGGTAGGCGTCCAGGCGGTTGGCGCGCTTGGCCAAGCCGTGCCCCTCGTCGGGGTAGACGAGCAGCTCGCATTCCACGTTGCGTGAACGGACGGCCTCCACGACCTGCTGCGCTTCGCTCAGCGGCACGCGCGGATCGTTCGCGCCGTGGACGACGAACAGCGGCGCGCGGATGTCGTTGATGCGCGAGAGCGGCGACGCCTTCTCGAGGAACTCGCGGTCGTCGGCGAGCGTGCCGTACTCGCGCTCACGGTAGGCACGCCGGTACGCCGAGGTGTTCTCCAGGAAGGTGACCAGTGAGGAGATGCCCACGATCTCGGCGCCGGCCGCCCACAGTTCGGGCTGAAACGCCAGGCCGGCCAACACCATGTAGCCGCCGTACGATCCGCCGTACAAGCCCGCCCGCGACGGGTCCGCGCCGATGGACGGCAACCAGGCATGGACGGCGGCGAGGTCGGCCACCGAGTCCAGGCGCAGCTCGACGTCGTCGAGCGACAGCCACCGCCGCCCGTAGCCGGCCGAGCCGCGCACGTTCGGCATCACCACGGTGTGCCCGGCGAGGGCCATGGCCGCGCTCATGGGCATCCATTCGCGTACGGACGCCGCCTCGGGTCCCCCGTGAATCGAGAGCACTACCGACGGACCGCCGCGGTACACGTATACGGGCACGTGCTCGCCGTCGGGCGTCGGCACGCGATGTGATTCGGGCTGGATCAGCCCGGCGGTGGCCAGCGGCGCGTTGGAGACGGTGCGCCGTTCGATGACCCCGCCTGTCCAGAGGTAGACATCAGGCGGCTGGACGGGCGAGGCGAACGTCAGGCCCAGCTCGGTCGAGTCCGGCGACCAGTGCGGCTCGTTGGCCCGGAAGCTGATCACCCCGGCGTGCGGCAACGCGATCTCGACCCGCCCGCGCAGTGTCGTCTGGGCGTCCACGTCGTAGACGGCGAGGCGATCAGCTCCGTCGTCGGCGGTCACCACGGCCAACCGGGTGCCGTCGGGCGAGGGCCAGGCCTCGCGATCACTGCCGTCGGCGTCGAGCAGGATGGTCCACGACTTGGCGGCGACGTCGTAGCGACGGACCGAGTGGAACTCCGCACCGGCATCGGACGCCGACAGCAGCGCCCCGCCGAGCCAGCGCGGCGTCCGCCAGTCTCCGGCCTGCGAGACGTCGGTGATGGGGACGACCTCGTCCGCCTCGACATCAGCGAGCATCAGCTCCGTCGACGCCGCGAGCAGCGATTCGCGCTGGATCGCGATGTAGCGCCCGTCCGGCGAGAGGACGCCGGCGCTTATCCACCCGCCGCCGTCCCAGATCACCCGCTCCGCGCCGGTGGAAACGGTGCGCAGCACGAGGTCGAAGTCGACGCCGTTGCGCCGATTGGTGGCGTAGAGGACGCGGCCGGCCGCGACGTCGAGCAGGGTGTGGATGTAGGCCGGATCGTTGACGAGTGGCTCCAGGCCGGAGCCGTTGTCGAGATGACGCAGCCACAGTTGGGCCCGTTCGCTGCCACCGTCGTCCGCGGACACGACCACCGTCCGCTGGCCCGGTAGGTAGAGCCCCCAGCACGGTTCGCCGAGGTCGGTCAGCACGCTGCGCCGCCCGTCCGGCGCCAGCTCGTGCAGTTGCACCGAGCCCGACTCGTCGTTGCCGATCAAGAACCGGCCCGCCTCGTCGATATCGAGCAGGGTGGACGAGCGGAGCTCGAACATTTCGCGTAGTCGATCCATCACGCGACCGAACCTACCCGCCGGAGACGGGTTCCCGGACCACCCACTCGCTCCGCTTCGGGGCGGATCCGCGAAGCCCAACGCGACTTCGTCGCGACCGCATGGCGGCCGGCGGGCTCTTCGCGCAAGCGCTCATCGCGTTCGTGGTTCTGTACGCATTACTCACCTATCACTGTCAGGCCGAGGCGCCGATCAGGTCGGCGCGATGGGCGCGCAGCCAGCCCTCGGCGCGTGCGTAGCAATCGCCCCAGCTCGCCCACATCTCGGTGAACGCCGGGTGCCCATCGCGGTTGCCGTCCTCGATGATGTCGCTGATCCACGCGTTGGCCGCCACCGTCGCTCGCACGACGTCCTGGCGCAGCGCCGGCGCGGCGCCGTAAGCGTCCAGCAGCAACCGGAACCGCGACAGCACCCGACCCTGCCGCGAGTCGTCGATGTCGCGTTCGTCGCGCAGCGGAGCCCAGAAGCAGGCCGCCACAGCGAGCTCGAACGCGACCGACCCGGGCCCGGCGAGGTCGAAGTCGATCAATGCCACCGCCTTGCCGTCCCGGAAGATGACGTTGGCCGGATGCGGGTCGTTGTGGGTGACGAGCGGACCCCGCCACGGCGCCGGCAACGGGCGCTGCCACGCCAATCCGAGGGGCGTCCCGAACCCGGCCGCGTGCTGGTGGTAGTCGCGTAGCAGCACAGCAACGCTGTACAGCGCGTCGTCGGTGAGCGCCCAGTCCGGCGGCGGCATGTTGGCGGCCGTGCCGTCGATGTACCCCAGCACTTCGGTGTCGTCGTACGTACCGACGACGCGCGGCGCTCCGGCGAAGCCCGACGCGTCAAGGTGCCGCAGCAACGAATGAACAGCTGAGCTGTGGGACCCGCGGGGACGGTGCACCGTGGCGCCGACGCGCACGACCCGCCCGCGATTGGCCGTGCCACCCGACAGTGGCCCGTCGCTACTGGCCATTCGGCCCGTCCGATGGCGTCGCGTACAGCAGCCGGCGGGCGAGGCTGGCATGGGTGATCAACCCGCTCACCAGTCCGCCGTGCAGTGCGGCGCGCACCGCCTCGGCCTTCTCGTCTCCGTAGGCCACCGCCAGGACGGCCCGCATACCGGCCAACTCGTCGCCGGTGATGCCGATGACCCGCTTGCCCAGGGGGACGTTGAGCGGGCGGCCCTGCGCATCGATCAGCACCCCGGAAATCTCGGCCACCACGCCGAGCCGGGCCGTGCGTTGCTGGGTGTCCGGCTCCACGGCGTCGAAGATCGTCGACAGGCCGGGCGCCCAGGCCCCGATGCCGACGACCCCGACGGTCACGCTCGGCAGCAGGGCTGCGGCCCGGGCGACGTCCGGCTGCCGGCGCAGGGTGCGGGCCGTGGTGGCGTCGGCGGCGACCAGCGGGGCGTAGTAGACGTGCGCCGGGCCGCCGCCGGCGCGAGCCACCCGCCGGACCAGTTCGAGGACGTCACTGCCGTCCGGGCGAGACAGCGCCCCGGTGAGCTGGACGACGGCGCAGGGCACGAAGGTGTCCAGCGCGGTGCCGATACCGCTGAGCGACCGCGCCCAGGCCAGACCCAGGACGTCCTCGCGGGTGACGATCTCGCGCAGCACCTGGGCCGCGGCCTCACCCAGGTGCTGGCGCAGCACGACGTGGTCGTCCTCCGGGATATCGAGTACCACGGCGTGGGCCAATCCGAACGCCGCCTGCAGCTGCGCGGAGAGGTCCGTGTCGACCTCGCCGGACGTCTCGATCTCGATGCGCACCAGGCCCGAACGGCGCGCCGAGTCGAGCAGCCGCGCGACGCGAAAACGGCTGATCGCGAGTTCGTCGGCGATCTCGGTCTTCGACCGGTCGTCGAGGTAGTACATGCGCGCTACCCGTGCGGTCAGCACCAGTTCGGTCGGACGTTGCGCCATCGCCACCTCTCTGACCGCTCGCGTGGGCGCTCATTTGAGCGCGAGCACTCTCATTTTGACAGAGATGCTTGACAACGCGCTAGCCCCAGGAACAGGCTGACTCCCAGCGATTCGAGCGGTTCGTCGCTCATATGAGCGATCGACTCCCAGAAGGAGACCGCGATGCGCAAGCGTCCCAGGCTCCCAGCATTGGCGCTGGTGATTCCACTTCTCGCCACCAGCCTCGCCGCGTGCGCGGGGTTCGGCAACGCCGGCGGCCCTCACGCCGTCAACGTGCTGATGGTGAACAACCCGCAGATGGTCGATCTGCAGAAGCTCACGGCGGCCAACTTCACCAAGGAAACCGGCATCAAAGTCAACTTCACGATGCTTCCGGAGAACGACATCCGCGACAAGGCCAGCCAGGAATTCTCCAACCAGGCCGGCCAGTACGACGTCGCGACGCTGTCGAACTTCGAGATCCCGTTCTACTCGGACTTCGGTTGGCTGGTGCCGCTCGACTCGTACGTGTCGAAGGACCTCGCCTTCGACCAGAGCGACATCCTCAAGCCGATGACCGAGTCGCTCACGGGTAAGGGCGGTCAGCTCTACGGCGAGCCGTTCTACGGAGAGTCGTCATTCCTCATGTACCGCAAGGACGTCTTCGCGGACAAGGGCCTGACGATGCCCGAGCATCCGACCTGGCAGCAGGTGGCCGATCTCGCCGCGAAGGTCGACAACGCCAAGCCCGGCATGCGCGGCATCTGCTTGCGCGGCCTGCCCGGCTGGGGCGAGGTGTTGGCGCCGTTGACCACCGTGGTCAACACCTTCGGGGGCACGTACTTCGACAAGGACTGGAACGCGCAGGTCGACGCTCCGCCCTTCGAGGAGGCGACGGACTTCTACGTCAACCTCGTCAAGTCGCACGGTGAGCTCGGCGCCGCCCAGTCCGGCTTCACCGAGTGCCTGAACAACATGGAGCAGGGCCGGGTCGCGATGTGGTACGACGCGACGTCCGCCGCCGGATCCCTGGACGGAAAGGGATCCCCGGTCCAAGGCAAGATCGGCTACGTCCAAGCGCCCGTCGAGAAGACCAAGAGCTCAGGCTGGCTGTACACATGGTCGTGGGCGATCGAGAAGGCCAGCCGCCACAAGGACAATGCCTGGAAGTTCATCTCCTGGGCGTCGAGCAAGCAGTACGAGCAGCTGGTCGGCGAGAAGCTCGGCTGGTCGAACGTCCCGGCCGGCAAGCGGGCCTCGACGTACACCAACCCCGACTACCTGAAGGAAGCGGGCGCGTTCGCGAAGCCGACGCTCGAGGCCATCCAGAGCGCGAACCCGACCAACCCCGGGGTACAGCCGCGACCGACCCCGGGCATCCAGTTCGTCGACATCCCGGAGTTCACCGACTTCGGCCAACAGATCTCGCAGTACATGAGTTCGGCGATCGCCGGCCAGACGAGTGTGGCCAGCGCCCTCAAACAGAGCCAGAAGCTGGCCAGTAAGGCTGGCAACAAGTACAAGGGGAAGTGATCGTCATGACGGCGAGCGCACTGACTACGGTCCCTCCCCGCACGGTGACCCGGCGGCCGGGGATCAGCCCGCGACGGGCCGGCTGGATCCGCCGGGCCCCCCTTATGCCGGCGCTGATCTTCCTGATCATCGTCACGCAACTGCCGTTCATCGCGACGTTGGTCATCTCGTTCCTGCGCTGGAACGCGCTCGATCCGGGCAACCGCGGATGGGCCGGATTCGCCAATTACAAAGAGGTGTTCACCGATTCGCGACTGCGTGAGTCGGTGATCACCACCATCGTGCTGACGGTCAGCGTGGTGTTGATCAGCCTCGCGCTCGGTCTCGGTATCGCGCTGTTGCTCGATCGCAAGTTCTTCGGACGGGGCCTCGTCCGCACCTTGATGATCGCGCCGTTCCTCATAGTTCCGGTGGCCGCGGCGTTGCTGTTCAAGCACGGCATCTACAACCCCGTGTACGGCCTGTTCAACGGGACCCTGACCGGCATCTGGCACCTGTTCGGCAGCCAGAACCCGCCCCAGCCCGACATCCTCACCATCCATCCGAAGATCGCCGTCGAGGCCGAGCTGATCTGGCAATGGACCCCGTTCATGATGCTGATCCTGCTCGCCGGACTGCAGTCGCGCGACGGCGAGGTCATGGAGGCGGCGCACGTCGACGGTGCCGGCAACTGGCAGATGTTCCGCTACATCACGCTGCCGCACATGCGTCGCTACCTCGAACTGAGCGCCCTGCTCGGCACGATCTTCATCATCGCCAACTTCGACTCGGTGTTCACGATCACGTCCGGCGGACTCGGCACGGCCAATCTGCCGTACACGATCTACGAGACGTTCTACGCCTCCCACGACTACGGATTGGCGTCCGCGCAAGGTGTGGTGGTCGTCGTCGGGTCGCTGATCATCGCCACGTTCGCGTTACGCGTCGTGTCGTCGCTCTTCGAAGAGGAGGTCGGACGATGACCCACGCCGTGCCGCTGACGCTCCGCCGCCCGCGCCGCAGCTACAAGACCGCCGGACTCGGCCTGGCGGCCTGGGTGGTGGGCATCATCTTCTTCATCCCGGTCGCCTGGATGGTGCTGACCTCCTTCCACAGCGAGTCGAACGCCGGCACCAACCCGCCGAAGATCGGCGCGCCACTGACGGTCGACGGCTACCGCGACTTCTTCGGCTCCAGCACCGGAGCCAGCCCGTGGCCGTCGTTGTTCAACTCCCTCGGCGCGAGCGTCGGCTCGACGCTGATCGTGCTGGCGCTGGCCGTCCCTGCGGCGTACGCGTTGTCGATCAAGCCCGTACGCAAATGGACCGACGTCATGTTCTTCTTCCTGTCGACCAAGATGCTGCCGCCGGTCGCGGGGCTCCTGCCGATCTACCTGTTCGCCAAGAACACCGACTTCCTCGACAACGTGTGGTTGCTGGTCATCCTCTACACGTCGATGAACCTGCCGATCGCGGTGTGGATGATGCGCTCGTTCCTCGCCGAAGTGCCGCCGGCGATCATGGAGGCCGCGTCGATCGACGGCGCCGGGCTGCTCGACATCCTGCGCAAGATCGTCGTGCCGATCGCGATGCCCGGTATCGCCGCGACCTCGCTGATCTGCTTTATCTTCAGCTGGAACGAGATGCTGTTCGCGCGCGTCCTCACCGGTGTCGTTTCGCAGACGGCGCCGGTGTTCCTGACCGGGTTCGTGACGAGCCAGGGACTGTTCCTCGCCAAGGTGTGCGCCGCGGCAACGATCATCTCGCTGCCCGTGCTCGTCGCCGGGTTCGCGGCGCAGGACAAGCTGGTGCAGGGACTCTCGTTGGGGGCGGTCAAGTGAGGGCAGCGGTCATCAAGTCGGTCGGCTCGGTCGACATCATGAACGTGGACGACCCGACACCGGGGCCACGCGAGGTAGTCGTCGAGGTAGCCGCCTGCGGTCTGTGCGGCACTGATCTCCATATTCTGCAAGGGGAGTTCGCGCCCAGTCTGCCCCTGATTCCGGGTCACGAGTTCGCCGGTTCGGTCGTGGCGCTGGGTTCCGAAGTCTCGGGTCTGGCCGTCGGAACGCCAGTCGCCGTCGACCCGTCCCTGTACTGCTATCGGTGCCACTACTGCCGAATCGGCCGCAACAACCTCTGCGAGAACTGGGCGGCGATCGGGGTAACGCATGCGGGCGGCGCGGCCGAGTACGTTGCGGTGCCGGCGGCGAACTGCGTGCGGCTGCCGGCCGATATTGCGGTCGCGGACGCGACGCTCATCGAACCGTTGTCGTGCGCGGTTCGCGGCTACGACGTGCTGCGCAGCCAGCTCGGGGCGCACGTACTCATCTACGGCGCCGGCACAATGGGGCTGATGATGCTCGAGCTGGCCAAGCGGGTGGGCGCCGTGTCGGTCGACGTGGTGGATCTCAACTCCACCCGGCTCGAGGTAGCCCGGCAGCTCGGCTGTACATCCGCCGTGGCGTCGGCCGACGAGGTCGAGCGTCCGTACGGTTGGGAGCTCGTCGTCGACGCCACCGGCAACGCGGCCGCAATTCAGGACGGTCTCGGCCGGGTCGGCCCGGGCGGAACGTTCCTGCAGTTCGGCGTCGCCGACTACGCCGCCCGCGCAACAATCGAGCCGTATCGGATCTACAACAAGGAGATCACCATCACCGGCTCGATGGCCGTGCTGCACTCTTACGAGCGAGCCGCCGAACTGTTCGCCGACGGCGTCATCGATCCGGCGGTGTTCATCACCGACCGGTACCCGCTCGGCGAGTACGCCGCTGCACTGGAGAGCTTCCGTGGCGGCGCCGGTCTCAAGACCCAGGTCGTCCCGTAGCAGTGCGACCACTAGGGTCGCGAAGATGAGCTCCTACTCGACGGTAGTGGTCGGGACCGACGGCTCCGACACGTCCTTGCACGCGGTCGACCGGGCGGCCTCCCTCGCGGCCGACGCCGGCGCGCGGCTGGTGATCGCCTGCGCGTACTTCCCGGCGAACGAGCGCGAAACCGCCCACGACCGTGATGTGCTCGGCGCCGATGCGGCCTACCAGGTAGTCGGCTCGGCACCCGCCGAAGACACCCTGCAGACCGCGCGAGACCGGGCGGCCGCCCGCGGCGCCGAGCGGGTCGAGACCAAGTCCGTCGAGGGCAAGCCGGGTGACGCGCTGAAGAAGCTCGTCGCGGAGGCGGGCGCCGACCTGCTGGTGGTGGGCAACGTCGGCTTGAACACGCTCGCCGGCCGCATCCTCGGTTCGGTGCCGCTCGAGGTGGCCCGGCACGCCGGCTGTGACGTGCTCATCGTGCACACCTCCTGACGTCGCTCGCATGGGGGACGAGCAGAACCCGGTCGACCGACTCGACCTGCCCGACCTCGTCGAGCGTGTCGAGCGGCGCTTGCTCGGGGGCGAGCGCCGGTACACCCGTGCGGACGTCGCCCGCGAGACCGGGCTGCCGGCCGACCGGGCGCGTGAGCTGTGGCGCGCGCTGGGCTTCGCCACGGTCGATGACGACGAGCAGGCCTTCACCGACGGCGACATCGCGGCGCTGCGGCAGGTCGGCGAGCTG
>DASXYL010000006.1:0-21143 GCA_036502575.1 Jatrophihabitantaceae bacterium
CCACATCCGCGATCACCCGAAGCCGAAGCTCCACGACATCCATCACCTTCAGCGGCATGACCCGAGCAGGCCAGTACCACGCTCAGGTGTCCGGGATGTCTCCGGAACGGAGTGTCCGGGATCTACCCGGCACGCACAGACTATCCGTGGTCGCTTGAGCAGAGATGATCAAGGATGGCCAGGCACCACTCGACGAAGCGGGCGGGTCAGACGGACTTCTGGTCTGATGGCCGTGTGATGTCAAGTGTCTATGCGAACCACTACCGTCGATGGAGTGACCGCACTGCCGCCCCCTGGCCGCTTGCCGCCCCCTTCGGACGGCGACGGACCCGACGTCGGCGCCTTCGAACAGGGCACGCCGGGCAGCCGGTGGGCGCTCGGCCGCTACCTCGTGGGGCGGGCGATCGGTGAGTACATCAGCCGCGCCCTGCTGGTGTTCGCGTTGCTCGTGGTGGCCCTGACCGTGCTCGTGTGGTGGGTCGGCCCGACGTGGCTCGCCATTCTGATCGGGATCTTCGCGCTGACCGTCCTGCTGCTGCGGTGGGCCCTCGGGGCGGTGCTGCGGCAGGCCACCGGAGCCGGCTACTTCGGCCCGATGGAGGACCGGATGCGCCGCCTGGTCGCCGACACCCGCGGGGACGTCCGGGCCGAGCTGCGTCGGATCGGCCTGCCGAGTCGCACCTGGACCCTCCCGCTACTCGCGTGGCGGCTCGCCCGTCGCAAGCGCCGCGGCGAGACACTCGCGCGGCTGCGACAGTTCGAGGTCGAGCGCGTCGTACCGGGAGCCCGGTTGGACGAGCTGCACCTGATCGTCGCGCAGCTGCGCCCGCCGGGTATGGCGTAACCGACCGGGTATGGCGTAACGGCGACGTGAGCCGATAGGTTCGCCTCGCCGGTTTTTTCCCTGCACGACGAGGTGATCCCGTCATGTCGTGGTATCCCCGTGTTCTCTCCCTCACCGCCTGCGCCGCCCTGGTCGCGGCCGGCCTGGCTGTCGCGGGTCTGGCTGTCGCGGCACCCGCGCGGGCGGCGACCACCCCGCCCTACGTGCACGGCTCGCAGACCGTCCCGACCTATTCCTACGCGGACGCCATCCGGGAGAGCGTGTGGGTGCAGTCGCCGCTGGACTCCGACCACGACGGGCAGCCCGACCGCATCGCCGTCGACCTGGTCCGCCCGCGCGAGGCGGTCGCCCAGCACGTCCGCGTCCCGGTGGTCATGGAGGCCTCGCCGTACTACGCGTGCTGCGGTCGTGGCAATGAGGGCGAGATCAAGGAGTACGACGCGAACGGCACCATCACCAAGGAGCCGCTGTACTACGACAACTACTTCGTACCGCGCGGCTATGCGTTCGTCGCGGTCGATCTGTCCGGCACGAACCGCTCGACCGGGTGCGAGGACGTCGGCGGCCCGGCCGAGGTCGCCAGCGCCAAGGCGGTGATCGACTGGCTCAACGGTCGGGGGCGCGCGTACAACGCCGACGGCAGCCGCGCAGTTGCCACGTCCTGGACGAACGGCAAGGTCGGCATGATCGGCAAGTCGTGGGACGGCACGATCGCCAACGGGGTCGCCGCCACCGGGGTGGCCGGGCTGAAGACCATCGTCCCGATCTCGGCGATCTCCAGCTGGTATGACTACACGCGCTTCGGCGGCGTGCTGCGCTCGCCGGGCTACGTCGACTACCTGGCCAACCTCGTCAGCGGCCGCACCGGCACCACTTGCCAGCCCGAGATCGCCGCGGTGCAGGCCGCCAGCGACGACAGCACCGGCAACTTCAACCAGTTCTGGGCGCAACGCGACTTCCGACTCGACGTGCGCAACGTGCGCGCGAGTGTCTTCGTGGTGCACGGCGTCAACGACCAGAACGTCACGACGAACCAGTTCGGCGCCTGGTGGAACGAGCTGGCCGCCCGCGGCGTGCCGCGCAAGATCTGGCTACATCAGGGCAGCCACGTCGACCCGTTCGACATGCGCCGCTCCGATTGGGTCGACGAGTTGCACCAGTGGTTCGACTACTGGCTGCAGGGGTTGCACAACGGCGTGATGGCGCAGCCACAAGCGTCGGTCGAACGCCCGGACGGCACGTGGGTGAACCAACCGACCTGGCCGGCGCTCGGCGCGCATCCGGTGAGCGTGCCGCTCGGCAACGGCGACGGCACGACCGGGACGCTCGGCGGGGGCCACACCGGCACGCGCACGTTCACCGACGACCCGGCGCTGAGCGAGGCGCAAGCGGTCGCGTCGCCGAACGCCGCGGTGAACGGGCGGCTGGCGTTCCTCAGCGGGCCGCTGACCCACGACGTGCGCATCTCCGGCGCGCCGTCGGTCACGCTCAGGGTGCAGGTCGACAAACCGACGACCGAGCTCTCGGCGCGGCTCGTCGACTACGGCACGCAACGGCGCGTCAACTACCTGGGGCCGGAGGAGGGCATCACCACGTTGTCGACCGAGTCGTGCTGGGGTGAGTCGACCCCGGCCGATGACGCCTGCTACCTAGACACCGCCGAGGACTTCGTCACCAGCGACACGTTCATCACCGCCCGGGGCTGGCTCGATGCCGCCCACTACCGCAGCCTGACGCGGGTCACGCCGTTGCAGCCCGGCCGCTGGTACACGATCACCGTCCAGCTCGACGACTACGACGCGCTCGTCCGAAGCGGTCACGCGCTGGGCCTCGTCCTGACCCAGAGCGACAACGAGTACACGACGCCGACCCCGACCGGCGCGACGGTCAAGGTCGACCTGTCGGGCAGTCGACTGACGTTGCCGATCGCCGGTTCGGGACTGCCGCACGCGACGACCGCGCCGGCGGTGCACACCTCGACGCCGGACATGACGCCGAAGGTGCGCATCGACCACAGCAGGCCACGGTTCCAATAGGCGGTCAGTTCCGCTGAGCGCCCGCGGTCGTCCTGCGCCATGATGGCGTCGTGGCGCAGGACCTCGGTCGCGGAGTGCTGCTGCGGGGCACCGTCTGGCCGGGCGGTACGACCGAGGCGTTCGAGGGTGTCGTCGTGGTCGACGGCTCCGGCGATGTCGCCTACCTCGGACCGGACGCGGCGATGCCCGACGACCTGCCCGTACTGGGCGGCGCCGGCGCCTGGATCGGCCCCGGCGTGGTCGACGCGCACGTCCATCTCGCCTTCGGATCGGTGGACGACTGCCTGCCGGCGGGGCTGGTCGGCGTCCGCGATCTCGGCGCGCCGAGCGAGGCGGCGGGGGGCTGGCGCACCGGGCTCGGCGCGCCGGTCGATGGTCGCCCTTTCGTCGCGGTCGCCGGCCCGATCCTGACCGCGCCCGACGGTTACCCGAGCCGGACGTGGGGAGCCGACGGCTTCGCGTCGTTCGTGTCGTCCCCGGACGACGCGCGCACCACAGTGCGCCGCCTGCGGGCCGACGGCGTCGATGTCGTGAAGATCGCGCTCGAGCCCGGCGCGGACGGGTGGCCGGTGCCGCCGCCGGACGTCGTCCGAGCCATCGTCGACGCCGCACACGACGCGGGGCTGGCCGTCGTCGCGCACGCGTTGAGCGCCGACCTGGTCCGCCGGGCCCTCGACGCAGGCGCGGACGAACTGGCGCACACCCCCGCCGAGCTGCTGCCGGAGGACCTCGTCGACCGGATCGCCGCCGCCGGCGTCACTGTCGTCTCGACGCTGCAGACCCTCTTCTGCAACGGCGTCGGCCCGCACGCGGCGGCCAACGCCGAGGCGCTGCGCCAGGCCGGGGTGACGTTGCGCTACGGCACCGACCTGGGCAACGCGGGGACGGTGCCCGGAGTCGATCCCCGCGAGCTGGACCGCCTCGCCGACGCCGGGCTGGGAAGGCACGGGGCTCTGCGCGCGGCCACCGAATCGTCGGCGCGGGCGCCGGGGATGCGCCGGCGCACCGGCCGGCTGCAGCGCGGCGAACCGGCGGCCCTGGTCGTGCTGTCCGCCGATCCGATCGCCGAGCCCGAGGCCTGGCGGGCGCCGTTGGCGGTCCTCGCCGACGGACGCCTAATTGCCAACTGACAGACTGGCAGCGATGTCGACGGATAGAGCACCGGTGGCCTACCCCCCGCCCCCACCGCAGCAGGCGCTTCCCCCGGGGCCACGCCGAAAGGCCTGGTTCTCCGCGCGCGACCTGGGCCCGGCCGCGGTCATCCTGGTCGTCCTCGCAGCGGCCGGCGCGCTGCTCGGCCTGTGGTGGCAGCACATCAGCCCTCGAACCAAGGGCTTCGTATACCTGCCGAACGCCGTCATACCCGAGGAGAAGGAGTCGTTCGTCGCCACCGACGGGCGGTTCCTGCTGCTCACCTGTTCGGTCGGCGTCATCGTGGCGGTGGTCGCATGGCTGCGCCGATCCGCCCGCGGCCCGGCCACCGCGCTGGCCCTGGTCGCCGGTGGCCTGCTCGGCGCGTTACTGACCGACTTCGTGGGACGCGTGACCGGCGGCGGTCACGACGACGGCGCGTTGAACGCGGTCATCACGCTGCCCATCCGGGTCCACGCGCGCGGCCTGCTGCTGGTCGAAGCAGCGATCGCGGCGTTCGTCTACGCCGCGTGCGCCCTGTTCGCGAAGCGCGACGATCTGGGCGTCGTCGACGAGGACCCATCCGGGCCCGCCGGGGGCGACGCGGCGAAGCTGCTCGAGGTGTCGCCCGCTCCGGGCGACACGGTCGACGACTGGGCGTCCCGGCGCATCGACATCACACTCGACCGGGAGGTCGACGGGCCGCCGAACTGGATTCGGGCCTTCGCCAAGACCACGGGCCGATACGACCAACTCCCGCTCGAGCCGCCGACGATGTCGCCCGGGGCCGACGGCGCGATGACCTACACGTTCGTCGTCACCGATCCGCCGCCGGACCGGCCGTTCGAGGTCCTGGTACAGCTGCGCCGTCCCTACGTGGATGCGCGGTCCCTCGACGAGGGCGGGCAATGGGCCTTCACCGTTATCGAGGTCGACGGCGCTCCGTAGACTCAGGACGTGCTTCGCCGAATCGACCTGACTGGTACGGACGCCGACCTGCGCCGGGTATTGCCTCGCGCCGCGGTCGACGTGCAGGCGGCGCTGGACGCGGTCACCCCGATCGTGGACGGCGTCGCGGCGCAGGGCTATGCCGCCGTGCGCGAGGCGACGCTGCGCTTCGACGGCGTGGACGTACCCGACCCGCGGGTACCGGCCCGCGCTCTGCACGACGCGTTGGACGGGCTCGACCCCGCCGTGCGCGACGCGCTCACCGAGTCGATTCGCCGGGCCCGCATCGTGCACGAGGCGCAGCGCCGCGAGACGGTCGACGTGCAGGTCGTGCCCGGTGGCACGGTCACCGAGCGGTGGGTGCCGGTGTCCCGCGTCGGGCTCTACGTGCCCGGTGGCCTGGCGGTGTACCCGTCGAGCGTGGTCATGAACGTCGTCCCGGCCCAGGTGGCCGGCGTGGGCTCGATCGCGGTGTGCTCGCCGCCGCAGAAGGAGTTCGGCGGGTTGCCGCATCCGGCGATCCTGGCCGCGTGCGAGCTGCTCGGCGTCGAGGAGGTGTACGCCGTCGGGGGAGCGCAGTCGATCGCGCTGCTCGCGTACGGCGATTCGCCGCTGGGCATCGAGCCGGTCGATCTGGTTACCGGCCCGGGCAACATCTATGTGGTGGCGGCCAAGCGGCTGCTGCGCGGCGTGATCGGCATCGACGCCGAGGCCGGGCCGACCGAGATCGCCGTGCTCGCCGACAACACGGCCGATCCGGTCCACGTCGCCGCTGACCTGATCAGCCAGGCCGAGCACGATCCGCTGGCCGCATCCGTCCTGGTCACCGACTCCGTAGCGCTGGCCGATGCCGTCGACGTCGAGATCGAGCGCCAGGTCGGGCTGACCAAGCACGTCGAGCGCATCACCGCCGCGCTGACCGGCGAGCAGTCGGCCACCGTGCTGGTGCGCGATCTCGAGCAGGGTCTGCGCGTGGTGGACGCCTACGCCGCCGAACACCTCGAGGTCATCACCGCCGATGCGCGGGCGATCGCCGAGCGGGTGCGCAACGCCGGGTGCATCTTCGTCGGTCCGGACGCGCCGGTGTCTCTCGGCGACTACTGCGCCGGCTCGAACCACGTGCTGCCCACCGGGTGCACGGCCCGGCACGCGAGCGGGCTGTCGGTGCAGTCCTTCCTCAAGGGCGTGCACCTCGTGGAGTACACGCACGAGGCGCTGGTCGAGGTGGCCCCGCACGTGCTCGCCCTGGCCGCCGCCGAGGATCTGCCGGCCCACGGGGCGGCCGTCGCCGCGCGGTTGCCATGAGTACCGCGAAGATCACCCTCGACGAGTTGCCGTTGCGGGACGAGTTGCGCGGCGAGGTGCCCTACGGCGCCCCGCAACTGGACGTCCCGGTACAGCTGAACGTCAACGAGAACCCGTACGGTCCGTCGGAGGCGGTGGTGGCCGACATCGCGGCCGCCGTCACCGTCGCGGCGCGCACGCTCAACCGCTACCCGGACCGCGACGCCGTCGCGCTGCGTACCGACCTGGCCGCCTACCTCGGCCACGACCTGAGCGCCGACGAGGTATGGGCGGCGAACGGCTCGAACGAGATCATGCTGCAGCTGCTCTCGGCGTTCGGTGGTCCGGGGCGCACGGCCCTGTCGTTCGCGCCGACGTACTCGATGTATCCCGAGTACGCCCGCGACACGCACACCGACTGGCTGGTCGGTCAGCGCCGCGAGGACTTCACCGTCGATCCCGAACACGCGGTCGCGCTCATCGGCGAGCAGGCGCCGTCGGTGGTGTTCCTCGCCTCGCCCAACAACCCGACCGGCACCGCTTTGCCGCTGGACGTCATCGCGGCGATCTGCGCCGCCGCGCCGGGCATCGTCGTCGTGGACGAGGCCTACGCCGAGTTCCGCCGGTCCGGCACGCCGAGCGCCCTGGCCCTGTTGCCGCGCTACCCGCGGCTGGTCGTCACCCGCACGATGAGCAAGGCGTTCGCGCTGGCCGGCGGGCGGCTCGGCTATCTCGCGGCCGCACCGGCCATTGTCGACGCGGTGCGCATCGTCCGGTTGCCCTATCACCTCTCGGCGATGAGTCAGGTCGTCGCCCGGGTGGCGCTGGCCCACGCCGACGAGCTGCTGGCCCGGGTGGACGACCTGCGCGCCGAGCGCGACGCGACGGTCGACTGGCTGCGCGGTGTCGGGCTGCAGGCGGCCGACTCCGATTCAAACTTCGTGCTGTTCGGGACGTTCGACGATCGCCACGCCGTGTGGCAGGACCTGCTCGATCGCGGTGTACTGATCCGCGAGACCGGCCCGGACGGCTGGCTGCGCGTGTCGATCGGCACGTCGGATGAGATGGCCGCGTTCCGTTCGGCCCTGAAGGAGCTGCTATGAGCAGGACGGGTCGCATCGAGCGGCAGACCGCCGAGACGAAGGTGCTCGTCGAGATCGATCTCGATGGCACCGGGCGCACCGACGTCTCGACCGGCGTGGGCTTCTACGACCACATGCTCGCCTCGTTCGGCAAGCACGGGCTGTTCGACCTGCGCGTCGAGGTCGAGGGTGACCTGCACATCGACGCCCACCACACCGTCGAGGACGCCGCGATCGCGCTCGGCCAGGCGTTCGCGCAGGCCGCGGGCGACAAGGCGGGCACCCGCCGCTTCGGCGACGCTCTGATCCCCATGGACGAGGCGCTCGTGCAGGCGGCGGTCGACCTGTCCGGGCGTCCCTACCTGGTGCACCGTGAGCCCGATGGCGCGCCGCCCACCATCGGCCCCGCGTACGCGACCACGCTGACCCGGCACGTGTTCGAGTCCTTCACCTACCACGCGGCGATCGCCCTGCACGTGATCGTCCACAGTGGACGCGACTGGCACCACATCATCGAGGCGCAGTACAAGGCGACGGCGCGGGCCCTGCGCGCCGCCGTCGAGCTCGACCCTCGCGTTCAGGGCGTGCCGTCCACCAAGGGCGTTCTGTAGAACCATGAAGCGTGTCGTCGTGCTCGACTACGGGTCGGGCAACCTGCGTTCGGCCCAGCGCGCGTTGGAACGTGTCGGCGCCTCGGTGACTGTGGCGGCCGACGCGGACGCCGTCGAGGCGGACGGCGTCGTCGTCCCCGGCGTGGGCGCCTTCGCCGCCTGCATGGCCGGACTGTCCACAGTGGACGGTGGCGCCACGATCGCGTCGGCGATCAAGGCCGGGCGCCCGGTGCTGGGCATCTGCGTCGGCATGCAGGTGCTGTTCGAGGCCGGCGTCGAGCACGGCGTCGAGACCTCCGGGCTCGGGGTGCTGCCCGGCCGGGTCGAATCGCTGCAGGCGCCGATCCTGCCGCACATGGGGTGGAACACCGTCGACGCGCCGACCGGATCGATGCTCTTCGCGGGCATCCCCGGCGGTACGCGCTTCTACTTCGTGCACTCCTACGCGGTGCACCACACCGACGGGTTGATCACCAAGGCCCACCACGGCGAGGACTTCGTCGCCGCCGTCGAGCACGGCCTGGTCAGCGCGACCCAGTTCCATCCGGAGAAGTCCGGCGACGCCGGTGCGACGCTGCTCGAGAACTGGCTGGCGACCCTGTGAGCGAGCGGCCGCGGGCGCCGGAGCGAGCGAGCCAGGAAGTGTTGTGAGCAAGGCGCGCGCCCGCGCCCGGGCCGAGCGTGAGGCGGTCGCCGCGCAGCGGACGGCCGCCGAGCGGGCGGTCCGCGAGCGCGAGACGGCCCGCCGGCAACGGCAGGAGAAGCGTCAACTCGCCTGGCGGCGCGCCCGGCTGTGGCGGCACGGAGCGGGATTCCGTCGCAACAAGGAAACCTGGGCGGCGTTGCTGACCCTCGTGCTCGTCGCCGTGCTGCTGACCTATCTCGTGACGTCGTCGATCAACGCGGTGATCGTGGTCGTCCTGGTGGGTGTGATCGCCTTTCCGGCGCTGGCCGTCTCGATGATGGATCGGAGATCGAAGTGAGCTTGACCCTGCTGCCGGCCGTCGATGTGGCCGACGGCGCCGCCGTCCGGTTGGTGCAGGGCGCCGCGGGCACCGAGACGTCCTACGGCGATCCGCTGGACGCGGCGTTGGCGTGGCAGCGTGACGGCGCGCAGTGGCTGCACCTCGTCGACCTGGACGCCGCCTTCGGGCGCGGTAACAACCGCGAACTGCTCCGTGAGGTCGTGCGCCATCTCGACATCGCGGTCGAGCTCTCCGGCGGCATCCGCGACGACGTGTCCCTCGACGCGGCGCTGGCCACCGGCGCGACCCGCGTCAACCTCGGTACGGCGGCCCTCGAGGCGCCGGACTGGGTGCGCAGCGCCATCGCGAAGCACGGTGACCTGATCGCTGTCGGGCTCGACGTGCGGGGCACGACGCTCGCCGCCCGGGGCTGGACCCGCGAAGGTGGCGACTTGTGGGAAACCCTCGAACGCCTCGACAGCGACGGCTGCGCGCGCTACGTCGTCACCGACATCCAGCGCGACGGAACGCTCACCGGCCCGAACGTGGCGCTGCTGACCGACGTCTGCGCCCGCACGACCGCCCCGGTGGTAGCCAGCGGCGGCGTCTCGTCCCTGGACGACCTGCGGGCCATCGCCGGCGTCGAGGGCGTCGAGGGCGCGATCGTCGGCAAGGCGCTCTACGCCGGTGCGTTCACCCTCGCCGAGGCGCTCGCAGCGACGCGGTGACCGGCGGCTGGGCGTAGGCCGGCAACGGCGGCGCTGCCGGGTCGCGTTCGATCACCGCGATCTTGTCGTCGCGCCAGATGACCGCCGCACTGCGCGGGATTTCGTTCGACAACACGATCGCGAGCGTCCACTGGTGGTAGGACGCCTTGCAGATGTAGTTGCCGGTGAACAGGTTGGTCCAGCGCGCGTTGCTGATGCACCACGGCACGTGCTGGCGTTGCGCGGCGACGCCGATGCCGGCCGCCTCCGGCCACCGGTCATGGGCGAAGTCGAACGCGGCCACCCGACCGTGCCGATCCGGCGCACGGTCCAGAGCGGTGACCAGCCGGGGGTAGTCGGGCAGGGCGCGGTACCGGTCGCGGGCGTGCTGCGTGGCGACCGCCCCGGCGACGAGCACGGCGACCGCGGTCGCGACGGCCGCGCCGCCGACGGCGTAGCGCCAGTGCTCGCCCCGGGCGCTGAGTCGCTGCGCGAGCCACTGTGCGAGCCACATGGCCAGGTGGGCCGACGCCGCGGCGACGAGCAGCAGCGGCACGGTCAGGTAGAAGAACCCGACGTAGCGGTTGTGGGCGTCCAGCACGTCGACGCCGCGCGCGATGTAGACGAGGAACAAGATCGACTGCAACGCCAGCATGGCGTAGAGGAAGCCGAAGATGCGCCGCCGGTCGATGATCATCAGCGTGCCGGCGACGACCGCGGCGATCACCGTGAGGGCGACGGGCAGCGTGGCGTCTGACCAGTACCACCGGAAGAACCGCGCGACGTCGCCGGCGTCGCGAGGCGGGTTCGGGTGGCTGACGTAGTCGCGGTAGGCCTGCCACGGGCCCGGATAGTGCAGCACGAGCTCGAGGATCACCGGCAACAGGAACAGGGCCACCAGCGCCAGGCCGCCGAACGTGGCCCGGCGGTGGGCGCCCAGCTCGGCGCGCCACTCGCGGCGATGCCGGACCACCCAGCCGGCCGCCACGGCCACGGCCGTCACGCCGACGAACATCAGGAAGCTGACGTGTCCGTGCGCGAGGACGCCCGCCGCGAGCAGGAAGGACGGCAGCTCCACCGTGTACCCCGCCGCGACCGCAGCACCGGCCACGACGAACAGCAGGAACGGGGCCATGTACAGGTACGGGAACCAGGAGTCGCCGAACATCGCGTGGTTGGCGGCGAAGGCGAAGCAGATCGTGGCCAGGACGACGCTCGCGGCCACCGAACGGGTGCACCGGTAGACGGCGAGCACGGCCAGCCCGATCAGCGCGGCGGCGAACGTGATCGCGCCGAGCAGTTCGCCGTTGTACGGCGTGGGCGCCACGTGCAGGAGGCCGTGGAAGAAGGCCGACCCGCCGCCGAGCATGTACAGCAGGGCTGGTCCGGGGTGGTGGAAGCCGACGCGGGAGTAGTTGCCGATGAGCAGCTCGAAATGCTCGGCCCGTCCGGCCAGCAGCGAGTTGAGCGCGTCGTCGCCCTGCTCGTGGATCGGCCGGGTGAAGAGGTAGCCGCTGCGGATCATCGCCGCCGCCGCGATCGCGAGCGTCGAGGTCCAGAACACCAGGCTCGGCCGCAGCCACGACGGCGAATCGTCCGCTGCCGATGCGGGCTTCTCGGCCTCCGTCGGCGGTTCGGCCGCCTCGCTCTCGGGCCCGGGCCGCGTCAGCCATCGCGTGGCGATCACCGGCGGAACCCTACCGTCACCGCCTGGCGTCGGCCGCGAGACCCGCGCTCGGCACACTGGATGCATGACCGTCGCCGTTCGTGTGATCCCGTGCCTGGATGTCGACGCCGGTCGCGTCGTCAAAGGCGTCAACTTCCGAGGGTTGAGGGACGCGGGCGATCCGGTCGAGCTGGCCGCGCGGTATGACGCCGAGGGGGCCGACGAGCTGACCTTCCTGGATATCACCGCGTCCTCGGCGGGTCGCGAGACCACCTATGACGTGGTCCGGCGTACGGCCGACCAGGTGTTCATCCCGCTGACCGTCGGTGGGGGGGTGCGCTCCGCTGCCGACGTCGATGCCCTGCTGCGGGCCGGCGCGGACAAGATCGGCGTCAACACCGCGGCGATCGCCCGTCCGGAGTTGCTGCGCGAGATCGCCGAGCGGTTCGGTCGCCAGGTACTCGTGCTCTCCGTGGACGCCCGCCGCGGTCCCGACGGCCGGTTCGAGGTGACGACCCACGGCGGCCGGCACGGCACCGGTATCGACGCCGTCGAGTGGGCGGCGCGCGGAGCCGAGCTCGGCGCGGGCGAGATCCTGCTGAACTCGATGGATGCCGACGGCACGCGGGACGGGTTCGATCTGCCGCTCATCGAGCAGGTCCGGGCCGCGGTCCACGTCCCGGTGATCGCCAGCGGCGGAGCCGGCGCCGTCGAACACTTCCTCCCCGCCGTGCAGGCTGGGGCGGACGCCGTTCTCGCCGCGAGTGTCTTCCACTTCGGCGACTTGCGGGTCGGTGCGGTGAAGGACGCGTTGCGGGCGGGCGGGGTCGAGGTGCGCTGACTGCGCGCTGAGGGGGCGCGATTCCGGCAACCGTCGTTTATGCTGCGACACGCCGACCCAGGCAGATCCGCGAGGAGCAGCATGGCCGACGATCCCGACGACGAGGTCCGCGAGACGCCGCCGACCGTCATCGGCGCGGTCGCGGCCGGGGTGGCGCCGGCGCCGTTCCTGCTCACCTATGCGGTGCTGTTCATCCTGCACGGGACGGTCTTCCCGGTGGATCCGCCCGACATCACCGGCTCGCAGGGCGGTGAGGCTCTGGCCGGGGTGGTCGCGCTCGCGTTCCTCGTCCTGGTCGTGCTGGGCCTGTCCTGGTTCCTGTCCGGACGGACCCGCTGGCTGTTCCTCGCCGGCCAGCTCGCCACCCTGGGCACCTGCATCAACTTCCTGCTCGACTCGACGTCGGGCCAGCCGGAGGTCCCGGTCGTGCTCATCATCACGAGCGGTGCGGCCGTGGTGTTGGCCTGCGTGCCGCCGTCCTGGGCCTGGACGGCGCCCGAACGCGTGGCGGTCCCCGACCCGGTGGCCGAGCTCGCTGAGCCCGGCCTGGGGATCCTGCCGCCGGCCGAGCTCGAGACCGGGCTGATCGACCCGAACGCGACGAGCGCATAGGCTCTTCACAGGTGGCCCCCAGGGAAACCAAAGGGGAAGTGCTCACTGTGGGTCCTAGCAAAGGCACAGTCGAGCCTCATCCGCCTCAAGGGAGTTAGCCATGGCCGCACCGGCAATCGCCAAGCGCCGGGTCCTGGTCGTCGACGACGAGGAGAACGTCACGCATCTCGTGTCGTCCGCCCTACGTTTCGACGGCTTCGAGACGATCACCGCGGACAACGGTCCGTCCGCGCTCGTGGCGGTCGCCGAGGCCGACCCCGACCTGGTCGTGCTCGACGTCATGATGCCGGGCATGGACGGCCTGGGCGTCCTGCAGAACCTGCGGGCCGCCGGGTCGCAGGTGCCGGTGATCTTCCTGACCGCCCGCGACGCCGCCACCGACCGCATCGGCGGGTTGCGGGCCGGGGCCGACGACTACGTCGTCAAGCCGTTCAGCGTCGAGGAACTGCTGGCTCGCGTGCACGCCGTGCTGCGCCGTTCGGTGCCGGACGAGGGCCGCGAGGGCGTGCTGCGCGTCGCCGACCTGGAGCTGGACGAGAACAGCCACGAAGTCACCCGGGGCGGCGTCGAGGTCCACCTGACCGCCACCGAGTTCGAGTTGCTGCGCTACCTGATGCGCAACGAGCGGGTCGTGCTGTCGAAGGCGCAGATCCTCGACCGCGTCTGGAAGTACGACTTCCAGGGTCAGTCGAACATCGTCGAGCTCTACATCGGCTACCTGCGCAAGAAGGTCGACAGCGTCGACCCCAAACTCATCCACACCGTGCGCGGCGCCGGCTACGTGATCAAGGCGCCCCGCGTATAAGCAGGCCACAGCGGGCCGTGTCACCCTTGACGCCGTATGAGTGACGACCGTGCCCTGGACATAGCGGAGACCGAGCCGCCGCGTCCGGCCGTGCCCTGGGACCACCAGGGTGAGCCGCTGGACCCGAACGCCGCGCCCCCGCTGCCTGGCCCGCCGCCCGCAGGGTCCTCGCAATACGCCCAACCGCCGGTCGGTCCGCCGCCGCCCGGACCGCCGCCCGCGGAGTGGATGCCACCTCAGCCGCCGCCGATCGAGGAGCCTCACGCGCCGCGGCGCTGGCGGTTCGTGCCGAGGTCGCTGTCCAGCCGCCTGGTCGCATTCGTCGTTGCACTCGTGATCGTTGTCGTCGCCGCCGCAGGCACGGCTACGTATATCGCGTTGCATTCGTTTCTCGGGGATAGGCTGAATCAGCAGCTGCGATCCACAGTGAGCCAGGATCCCCGCGCGCTCATTGCATCTAATAGCCCGATACCCGGTCAGCCATATCACGGCCCACAACAGATCTGGCTAGTTCTCCTTGACACCAACGGCACGGTCTTCGCTACACCGACCGCTTTGTCCGGTGTGCCAACGCTAGACCTCTCCTCGAGCCAACGTTCGGCGATCGCGGGTGACGTCTCGGCGATCCGCAGCGTGACCACGGCTAGCGGCGAGCACCTGCGGGTGGCCGCCCGCGCGACGATCTACGACGGCACGCAGGTCGTCGAAGTCGCGGGTTTGTCTACCACCGAGATGGACCGCACGTTGCATCGGCTGGTGCTGCTCGAGATTGCGATCGGGGCGTTGGCGGTGGCGGTTGCGCTGGCACTGACGTCGTGGGGCGTGCACCTGAGCTTGCGGCCACTCAACCGCGTTACTCGCACGGCCCGCGAGGTCACGGCCGAGCTGTCACCCGAGGGCGCCGGCCTCGATCGTCGGGTGCCGGAGGGCGACCCGGAGACCGAGGTGGGCCAGCTGGCCGATTCGTTCAACTCGCTGATGGGCACTGTCGAAACGCAGTTCGCGGCGCGCGTCGAGAGCGAGCAGCGGATGCGGCAGTTCCTCGCCGACGCGTCGCACGAACTGCGCACGCCGCTGACCTCGATCCGCGGGTACGCGGAGCTGTCCCGGATGCGCCGCGCCAACGGTGAGCCCGAGCAGGCCGACACGATGGAGCGCATCGAGTCCGAGGGCACCCGCATGTCGCGCCTGGTCGACGACTTGCTACTGCTGGCCCGCAGCGACCAGGGAGCGCCGCCGCAGCTGGAGGTCGTCTACGCCAGCGAGCTGATCGAGGATGCCGTCGAGGGGGCCCGCGCGGCGTTCCCGCAGCGGCGCATCGACATCGCCGCGCCGCCGGACCTGACCCTGCTGGCCGATCACGACCAGCTGCTGCGGGTGCTGCGCAACCTGATCACCAACGCCGCGGTGCACACCGACCCGGACGGTCCGATTCGCGTATCCGCCCACGCCGAAGGCGACGGCGTCGCGGTGCAGGTCGCGGACTCCGGACCTGGGTTGCCGCCCGAGCAGGCCCAGCACGTGTTCGAGCGGTTCTGGCGGGCCGACAAGGCCCGCACCCGAGCCCGGGGCGGCAGCGGTCTGGGCCTGGCGATCGTCGCGTCGATCATCAGCGCGCATCGCGGCACCGTCCAGTTCGAGAGCACCGTGGCCGCGGGCAGCACCGTGACGCTGCATCTGCCCGGCGACGGACCCGAGGACATCGGCGACAACCTCGACTCACCCGACTAGGTCGTGCCGCCCGGCCATTGAGAACCGGCCGCTCCACCGTGATACTGGTTGCCCTCACTCAGTAACCGGGGGGTTCCGATGAGTACCGAACAGCCTGTGCCCGAGCCGCCGACCGAGACGCCCGCCGAGCCCACGCCCGACCCCGCACCGCCGGATTGGTTCACCAAGATCCCGTACGACCCCACCAAGGGCACCTACACGCGGATCGTGCCCGACGGGCTCGAGGCCGTCCGCATCGACGGCGAGGCCGACGGCGTCGAAGATCACCGCCCCGAGGCGCACGCGTGACCGACCCCGCCCCGGTCGTCTACTCCGACCTGGTGAAGACGCTTCTCGATATCGAGAACGGGCGCCGGACCAGTCTCGAACAGAAGGGCGCCGCCGTCATCACGACGTCGGGCACTCTGGTCACGTTGCTGTTCGGTCTGGTCGCGGTGATCACGAGTGCGGACAAGTTCGTGCTGCCCGGCGAAGCGGACGGGCCACTGGTCGCCGCGCTGATCCTGTTCGTCGTGGCGTGCGGGTTCGCGATCATGATGAGCCTCCCGATCCCGTACGGGCAGAGCAACATCACGGTCGACCAGCTCTCGCAGTGGTGGGGCGATTCCACGCCGCAGGCCTTGGCGGCCGTGGCCGGGCTGCGGTTGCAGGCAATCGGCGTGGCTCGCCAGCGCAACGCGGTCAAGGTGGCACTGCTCCTGGTGGCCCTGTTCAGCGAGCTGGCGGCGTTGGCGTTGCTGACCGTGGCGGTGCTGGCGGTCGTCCAAACGCGATAGCAGTGGCTGAGTCACAGCGGCAGTGCACAATCGACGCATGTCCGAAGGTGAACTCGATCCGGCGGTGGCGGCGCGCCTCAAGCGCGACGCCGCCGGCCTGGTCGTCGCGGTAGTCCAGCAGTACGACACCGACGAGGTGCTCATGGTCGGCTGGATGGACGACGAGGCGCTGCATCGCACGCTCACCACCGGGCGGGCCACCTACTGGTCGCGGTCGCGGCAGCAATACTGGGTCAAGGGTGAGACGTCGGGCAACGTCCAGGTCGTGAAGTCGGTAGCGCTCGACTGCGACGGTGACTCGCTGCTGGTCAAGGTCGACCAGGTCGGGGTCGCGTGCCACACCGGTGACCACAGCTGCTTCGACGCCGGTGCGCTGGTGGTGCACGCATGACGGTCACTCGAGCCGAGTTCGGCGAGCTGGCGAAGACGTACCGGCTGGTGCCGGTGACGCGCACCCTCTTCGCCGACGGCGAGACGCCGGTCGGCGTGTACCGCAAGCTGGCTGAGGGGCGCACGGGCACGTTCCTGCTCGAGTCGGCCGAGCCCGGCCGGTCGTTCTCACGCTGGTCGTTCGTCGGGGTAAACGCGGTCGCGTCACTGTCCACAGTGGACGGTGACGCGGTGTGGACGGGCGAGTTGCCGGAGGGCGTGCCGGACAGCGGTGATCCGTTCGAGGTGCTCGGTGCGGCCTGGCGCGCGTTGAAGGGCCCGCGCCTGCCGGGGTTGCCGACCCTGACCGGTGGGTTCGTCGGTTACCTGTCCTACGACGTGGTGCGCCGGATCGAGCGGCTGCCCGAGAAGGCCGTGGACGATCTGGGCTTCCCCGAGCTCACGATGCTGCTCGTCACCGACGTGGCGGCCGTCGACCATCACGAGTGCACGGTCGTGCTGATCGCCAACGCGATCGTGCACTCCGGCCTGAGCGACGCCGAGCTCGACGCGGCGTATGCCGACGCCACCGCGCGCCTGGACGCCATGCAGCGGGCGTTGGCCCGGCCCGCGCCGTCCACCGTCGCGAGTCTCGGCGATGCGCCACCCAAGCCGGCCGAGTCGCGCACCGCGCCGGGGGAGTACCAGCACGCGGTCGAGCTCGGGATCGAGGCGATCCGGGCCGGCGAGGTGTTCCAGATCGTGCTCGGGCAGCGATTCGAGGCGCACACGAGTGCCGACCCGTTCGACGTGTACCGGGTGCTGCGCACGCTCAACCCGTCGCCGTACATGTACATCGTGCGGATGGACGGCTTCGACATCGTGGGCTCGAGTCCCGAGGCGCTGGTGACCGTTCGGGGCCGGCAGGCGACCATCCATCCGATCGCCGGCACCCGCAAGCGGGGCGACACCCCCGAACGCGACGCCGAACTCGTCGACGAGCTGGTCAACGACCCGAAGGAGCGCGCCGAGCACGTCATGCTCGTCGACCTGGCCCGTAACGATCTGGGCCGGGTGTGCCAGCCGGGCACGGTGAAGGTCGTCGACTTCGGCACCGTCGAGCGGTACAGCCACCTGTGGCACATCGTCTCGACCGTGACCGGTGATGTCGCTGCCGGTTTCGACGCGCTGGACGTGTTCACCGCGGCGTTCCCGCACGGCACGGTCAGCGGTGCGCCCAAGGTGCGGGCGATGGAGCTGATCGAGGAGTTCGAGCCCGTACGCCGGGGTATCTACGCGGGCGCGCTGGGCTACCTCGACCCGACCGGCGACCTGGACATGGCGATCGCACTCCGCACGGCGATCATGCGCGACGGCGTGGCCTACGTGCAGGCCGGCGCCGGCATCGTCGCCGACAGCGTTCCGGCGCTGGAGGAGAAGGAGACGCAGAACAAGGCCCGCGCCGTCCTGCAGGCGATCGCCACCGCCGAGACGCTGCGCCCGGTCGACGGTCGATGAATGATCGGGCGCGGTTCGGGGCGGCCCTCGGACTGGTGGTGCTGGGCGGCGCCGGAGCGCTGCTGACCTCCGGTCGAGCGTGGCAGACGGTGACCGCGCCGCGGCCCCGACCGTTCGCTGATGCCGTCGTGGACGTGAGCGGCCGAACGCTGGAGCCGGCCGTCGCCGCGCTCGGTGTCGTGGCACTCGCGGGCGTCGTTGCGGTGTTGGCCACTCGGGGCATCGCGCGGCGGGTCGTCGGCGCTCTGTTGGCCGGTGCCGCGCTCGGCATGGCGTGGACGGCGATCGCCGGCTTGCCGTCGGTATCGGCGTCGCGGGCGCGGTCGCTGGTCTCCGATGCCGGCAGCGGAACCGGGCTCGACCCGAGTCGCCCGCCGCTGGTTGCGGTCCACGCGGCGTGGCCGATCCTCACGCTGATCTGCGCTCTGGCGGTGCTGCTCGCCGGTGCTGCGGTCGCGCTCTGGGGGCACCAATGGGTGGCGCTGTCCGGCCGGTACGAGGCGCCGGCGACCCGCGAGGCGGCCGACGAACGCCGCGCGCAGGCGTCCCTCTGGAGCGATCTTGACCGGGGCCACGATCCGACCGGCGAGTCCCGTACCCAGACGTGATGTCTGCACCCGGTTGCGGGCGGTGACCGGACCCGAGCGTTACCGTCGTCACGCGCCTCGTTAGCATCGGCGTTGTGGCAGCCGGCTCGAGCGTCCTCGACGAGATCGTCGCCGGAGTCCGCGAGGATGTCGCGGCCCGGCAGGCGATCCTCTCTCTGGACGCTTTGAAGGAGCAGTGTGCCGCGGCCCCGCCGCCGAAGGACGCGCTCGCGATATTGCTCGCGCCCGAGGTCGGCGTCATCGCCGAGGTGAAGCGGCGCAGCCCGTCGGCCGGAGACCTCGCCGACATCGGTGATCCGGCTGCGCTCGCCCGCGAGTACCAGGCCGGCGGCGCGAGCATCATCAGCGTGCTGACCGAACAGCGTCGCTTCGGCGGTTCGCTCGACGACCTGGATTCGGTGCGGGCTTCGGTGTCGATACCGGTGCTGCGCAAGGACTTCGTGGTCGGCTCGTATCAGGTGCACGAGGCCCGGGCCCACGGTGCCGACGTGGTGCTGCTGATCGTCGCCGCGCTCGATCAGAACACGCTGACCGGACTGCGCGAGCGCGTCGAATCGCTCGGCATGACCGCGCTGGTCGAGGTCCACACCGAGGACGAAGCGTCGCGCGCGCTGGATGCCGGCGCCAAGGTCATCGGGGTCAATGCCCGCAACCTGCGCACCCTCGAGGTCGACCGCTCGACGTTCGAGCGCATCGCTCCGGGGCTGCCGAGCGGTGTCGTCAAGATCGCTGAGTCGGGCGTGCGCGGTCCGCTCGATCTCATCGAGTACGCCGCGGCCGGTGCCGACGCCGTGCTGGTCGGCGAGGGCCTGGTCACGAACGCGAACCCGCGGGCAGCGGTCGCCGAGCTCGTGACCGCCGGCGCACATCCGGCAACGCCCCGCGCGTCCCGGTAGGGCTGGCGCCCAGCGGGCGTCTCGGTAGGGGCTTGCCTCCAGTGGGCGCTGCGTCGACGGTGTGACTGGTACTGCTCGCGATCCGGTCGCGCGCGGGCTTCTGGGCGCGACCGGGCTCGGAGAAGCATGTGGTCTTGCCGGACCTTTGCTCTGCTTACCAATACGCATCACCGGCCTGAAGGCTGTTCGCACGTGATGCAACGACGCGTTGTACCGGCTGCCCACTCTCTGCTGCCGATGCGTATTGGTAAGCAGAGCAAAGCTCGCCAGGAGGGAAGGGCTCGGCGAAGGGGGGTGGGGTCCGCAGTCGGCGAATCGGTCAACGCGCACATGTCAACTTGGCCGTCCACAGGCCGCTGACGTGTCCACAGATTGTCTCGGCAGCTGGTGGCGTTCGCGCAGCATCGACCAGGCTGACCTCCGTGACCCAGAACGACGACGCCGAGTCGCCGCCGCGATCTCTTGTCGGGTCGTTGCCCGGTCTGATCCGCAAGGCGCGAAGGATCGCTGATTTGAGTCAGCGCGAGCTTGCCCGTCGCGCACGGATTAGTTCGACCACCGTCGGTCGGGTAGAGGCGGGAACGTTGGTCCCGAGTCTGCAGACCCTCGAGCAGATGCTGAATGCCGCTCGGCTGCTCCTGGTAGTTGTCGACGCGGACGGTCGCGTTGTCCGGCCGATGCAGATCTGGCAAGACGTCTTCGACGGCGCCGATCGACTGTATCCGGCGCATCTGGACACCATTCTCGATCCGCGGTTCGGCGAATGGTGGGCCGACACCTACGGCCTGGCCCGGCCGCCGGAGACGTTTCGACGCAATCGCAGGATTCGTGATGCGGAACGTCGTCGCAGCCAATGGGAGGTGCGGGTTGCGCAGTACCGCAACGACCCTCCGCCACCCGAACCAGGCCGCGTCTTCGGGTGAGTCACCGCGGGGCCGCAGACGGAACCGGCCGCCCGGTAGAGTGCGGCCCATGGGTAGGAGCTACGTGCTCGGCGGGCGATGGCGTCATTGCCGCACCCGGTGCGCCTGAGCCGACTCCGATCTGGTGGATGTCGCGGCGCCCGTCACGTTCGCCCCGTCCACCCCGCATCGAATCGGAGTTCCACTCATGACTGCCGTTGTACCTGACCTGACCGGCCACTTCGGCCCGTACGGGGGACGCTTCGTCCCCGAGGCGCTCGTCGCCGCTCTCGACGAACTCACCGAGGCCTTCGCCGCGGCGCAGGCCGATCCGACGTTCGCCGCCGAGCTGTCGGCCCTGCTGCGCGACTACACCGGCCGGCCCTCGCCGATCACCGAGGCGCCCCGCTTCGCCGAACACGCCGGTAGCGCCCGCATCCTGCTCAAGCGCGAGGACCTCAACCACACCGGCTCGCACAAGATCAACAACGTGCTCGGCCAGGCGCTGCTGACCCGCCGGATGGGCAAGACCCGCGTCATCGCCGAGACCGGCGCCGGCCAGCACGGCGTGGCCACCGCCACCGCCGCGGCCCTGCTCGGCCTCGAATGCGTCATCTACATGGGCGCGGTCGACTGCGAGCGCCAGGCGCTCAACGTCGCCAGGATGAAACTGCTCGGCGCCACGGTCGTGCCGGTGACCAACGGCTCCCAGACGCTGAAGGACGCCATCAACGAGGCGTTCCGCGACTGGGTCACCAACGTCGACAGCACCCACTACCTGTTCGGCACCGTCGCGGGCCCGCATCCGTTC
>DASXYL010000007.1:0-83857 GCA_036502575.1 Jatrophihabitantaceae bacterium
GTGGGCGGTGGTGACGTGTCCGGTGCGGGTCTCGAGTTGATCGAGGGTCAGGGTGAGCAGCACCGTGGCCGGGACACCGCCGGCCGGGGGCAGGTCGTTCGACGCCAACAACTTGTGGGCGGCGTCGGCGAGGGCGTCGTGTATCCGCTGCCCGGGTGAGCGAACATCGGGGCCGTCGGCGTCTGATGGTCGGGGTGCGGCGAGGGGGTCGAGCACGGCCTGCCATTGCGCCAACGCGGCCGGGGTGAGGTGTGCTCGTAGTTCCCCGGACCCGTCGCGATTCCCGGTCAACGACGCGTGCCGGCGCCGGTCGTGCTCGACGTCATCAGCGAGGACACCGTCGGGGTTCAACAGCGCGACCACCCGCCGCGCCAGCGTCGCCAACACCGACGGGTCGAAGCGGCGCGCCTCCGCAACCAGCCGGGCCTCCACCGCGGCGCCGTGTTCGGCCTCGACCTCGGCCGGCAATTCCGCGATCACTTCGCGGATGACCTTCGCATGCTCCGCCGAGATCGCCCCTTCGGCTTGAGCGGCCGCCACCACCGGCAGCAGCGGCGGCTGGGGTTGCCCGGTCAACGACCAGCCCGGACCCAGATCCAGAGCGGCCTCGTGACGGGCCTGCGCCTCCCGCGGCGTCACCCGCAACACGTCCCGCAACAACGTCGCAGTGTCGCGGGCCATCAGTTCACCGGCGGCACCGCGATGATCCAGCTCAGCGATCAGAGCATGATCGACCACCGGCAGGCGGCGCCGCTGCGTCTCCATCCCGCGCAACAGCTCGAGCAGCTCGTCGCGGGACAGGCGGGTCAGATCCAGGGCGATCAGCGCGTCCATCGTGGTGGAGAGTTGGTCGAGCAGGGCAGCCACCGGTGCGACGGCACCCTCCTCGCCCTCGAACATGCGTACGACTCTACCAGATCAAGGAAGGTCACGTGTCGTGTCTCGGGACATCGCTGACACGGGGTGTCTCAAGACATCGCTGACAGCGAGTGTGTCTCGGGTTGGGTGGGGTGTCTAGTGCGATGTTTTGCTTGTTCGGCCGAGGGGTTGATAAGTCTTGGTGGGGTCGAGGTCTAGCGCGCGGATGAGGGTGGTGCCGGTGAAGATCGTGACGCGGATGCCATCCTGGAGCACGGTGACGGGCAGCTGCTTGTAGCGGCTGCCGATGTAGACGTAGGTCTGGGCGCGCACGGCGTCGGGCGGGCTGCTGACGGTCACGGTGCCGCCGGTGCTGACGTGGGTTCGGTAAAGCTGCGTCGTTGCTGGCAGAGGTCGTTGAGCGGGTCGAGCCTTGACGCTCCTTCCGCGTCTGAGTTCGTGCACCAGTTCCCGGTTCTAATACCTAGCCATCTGGACGGATAAGTTGATCACCGTTCAGGAGGTAGGAAGTGACGCAACCCAAGCCGGGTCGCAAGCCACGCAAGCGGCTGGCGACCTCGGAGAAGTACGAGATGTTCATCTCGGTCCTCACGCAGCAGGCGACGCAGCGGGAGGCAGCCGATCGCTTCGGCGTGGACCGCTCGACGGTGGTGTCGGTGTGCCGTACCGCGAAGCAGGGAGCGTTGGATGCGCTCGCGTCGGCTGTGCCGGGGCGCCCGGGCCGCAGCCGCGAGCAGGTCGAGTTGGACGAGGCGCGTGCGGAGATCGAGCGGCTGCGGGCCACGGTGACCGAGCAGGCCGTGAGCCTGCACTTACATCAGGGAAAATCGCGTTGGGACTGACCGCCGGCCTGGTCCCGCCTCGTGTCGACGCGTCGGTGAAGACAGGTCTTCTCGACCTGGTGGCGCACGCGCACGAGCATGCCGGCTGGTCGCTGCGCCGCTCCGCGGGCGTGCTGGGGATCGAGCACACCCGGCTGCTGCGCTGGGCCACCCGCGCGGCGGCTGGGCGTCTGGCGGACGCCAAGCCCGGGCCCGAGACACCGGTGCACGCGCTGCTGGACTGGGAACGCGACGCGGTCGTCAAGCTCGCCGAGGAGTGGGGTGAGATCGACCGCAGCCACCGCAAGCTGGCCCACCGCGGCTCCCGGCTCGAGATCGTGCACGTCTCGGAGTCCACGGTGTGGCGGGTGCTCGTCGCCGCCGGGATCGTGCTGCCCGCGGCAGCGGTGCGCGAGCCGCGGCTGAAGACGCCGTGGCCGGACTGGGCCGAGCTCGTCCCGGGGGTGATCTGGATCTACGACTTCACCCACTTCCGGGCCAGCCGCCGCTGCGCGGTCGCGGTGCTCGACGTCGTGTCGCGGCTGTGGCTGTCCACGGTCGTCTCGGCCGAGGAGTCCTCCACCCAGGTGCAGGTCGCCTTCACCGACGCGCTGATCGTCGACGGCAAGGCGCACCTGCTCGATCAGCAGCTGCTGGAGGAGCTGCACGCCGGTGTCGTCCCGGACAACGACGAACGGCTGCCGGTGCTGCTCGCGATCAGCGACAACGGACCGCAGATGACGTCCAAGGCCACCGCGTTGTTCATGGCCGGCGCCCGCATCGCCCAGCACTTCGGCAGGCCCTCCACGCCGAACGACCAGGCTTGGGTCGAGTCGTTCTTCGGGCATCTCAAGGGCGAGTTCCCGCACCTGGACAAGATCCGCGACCCCGGCGAGCTCGAACGGGAACTGGACCGCTGCCGCGTCCACTACAACACCGTGCGGCTGCACGAGGGCATCGGCTACGTCACCCCCGACGACGAGCACCACGGCCGCGGCAAGACCATCAGGGCCGCACGCCGAGCCGGACTCACCGCCGCCCACCAGCAGCGAGTTGCCACCCGCCGCGAGCTAGGAAAGGATCACCCATGACAGGCCGCCAGTGGTTGGGTATTACGACCCCGAACTGGTGCATTTGGTCAGACGCACCTCGACCCCGTCCATGCCGACGCCATCAACCACGGCCAGACCTACCGGACAGCCATCGACGACCGAGCCCGGCCAGCCCGCTGATCACGCCTCATGGAGGGAGCTGTTCGCGGGCGGCGGAGCTCTGTTCGCCGCCGGTCTGCTGGCGACGCTAGTCACGTATCGTCGTCGCCAGCACCGCTTCCGCCGCTCCGGCCGGACCATCCCCGCCGCACCCGACCGATCGCGGCCGGCGGAGCGAGCGCTGATCGCCGCGACGCCGGACCGGGCCTCTGGCGTCGATCTTCTTGATGGCGCGCTTCACGGTCTCGCCGCCGCGATCGCGGCACACCCAGACTGGGCACTGCCCAACATCGTCGCCGCACGACTCGACGATCAGCAGCTCGAACTGCACCTGCTCGCGCCGCACCGCAACGAGCCGCCCGCCCCATGGACCTCGGACGACACAGGCCTTCGGTGGTCAACCACCCTCCACGACACCCTCCCGAAGATGTCCGGGACACACGGGGAGAGGGAGGACCCCTACCCGGCCCTAGTCACGGTCGGCAGCGAAACAGACGGAAGCATATGGCTGCTCGACCTCGAAGCAGTCGGGGTGCTCACCGTGACCGGAGACCACGAACGGTGTCTGGACTTCGGCCGGTTCCTCGCGGCCGAACTCGCCGTCAACTCCTGGTCGGAGCATCTCGCCGTGACCACCGTCGGACTCGGTAGCGACATCGTGCAGCTCAACCCGGCCAGACTCCGCGCAACCGAGCAGCTCAACGATGCCATCGCGGCCGCGACGCGCGAGTTCGACCGGGCGGTCGCCGCGCAGCAGGACGACGGCGTGGATGTGCTCTCCGGACGGTTGCGCGATGTCGACCGCGAACGGGGGAGGACGCACCTGCTCTTAGCCGCACCAACCCGGACCGCCGATTCCAGTTCCTCGGAGAACGCGGGCGTGCCCGACGCCCCGCTGCGGGCGTTTCCGGCGCGGTCATCGGATGGGCGAAGCGCCGTCGCGATCGTCCTCCTCGACCCGGAAACGAGCGTCGGCTCGGGCGGATTCCAAGCGATGATCACCGCCGACGGACGCCTCACCATTCCGCAACTGGGCCTCGACATCACCGCTCAGCGGATGCCCGTGGACCAGGTCGCGCCGCTCGCGCAGCTGCTGGCTCACGCGGCGAGCCTGAGCGACGAACCCATGCCACCCTCCACCGGTGAGGCCGACTACGAACAACTCTGCGACGCCGGCGGCGCAGTCCGGACCGAGCTAACACTCCCGCGGGACAGCTCCGAACAATCGAGCCTCGAGAGTGAGGCCGCGACCGGTGACGTCTCGACCGCAGAAATCGACGACGGTGGTGATGGTGCTGTTGTCGCCTCCGGGTCAGTGCTGCTCAATCTCGACGACGACATCTACCTTGATCGTTCGGCGTCCACGGCGGCTGATCTGCAAGCGCTCTCACCGCGTATCCCGCGCGAGATCCAGGCCAAAGTCCGCGACGCCGATCCCACCCTCGACGATGACATCGCCGCCTGGTTCGACCCGGACTGCTCGCTGGCGCGGCTGTCCCTGCTCGGCCCGGTCGAGCTACGCGCCCGCGGCGAATACACCACCGATGTCGCACGCAGGGTCGCCTACTACACCGAACTCGCCGCCTACCTCGCCACCCGCGACCACGGAGCCACCGCCGACCAGGTCGCCGCCGCGTTCAACGTCGCCACCTCCACCGCCTACAGCCGCCTCGCCGTCCTCAAGGCGTGGCTCGGCATCAACCCACGCACGGGCGAACGTCACCTGCCCGACGCCACCAAATCCCCATCCGGGCGCGCCCGCGGCATTGGGCTCTACCAACTCGAGGGCGTCCTCGTCGACGCCGACCTGTTCAAACGCCTCCGCCTGCGCGGCCAGGGCCACGGGGCCGGCGGCATCAGCGACCTCACGACCGCGCTTACCCTGGTCAGCGGCCCACCCTTCGACCAGCTCCGCAGCGGCGGCTACGAGTGGCTCACCGACGGCAACCGACTGGACCACATCTACGTCGATGCCATAGTCGACGTCGCTCACATCCTCGCGACTCATGGACTCGGCTCGAGCGATCTCGCGACCGCCCGAGCCGCCGCTGAGATCGCGCTTCTCGCCGCCCCCTATGAGGAGAAGCCGAGGCTCGACCTCGTTGCGATCCGGCACGCCGAAGGCCGCACCGAGGACGCGAACGCCTACCTACGCACCGAGATCTGCAACCGCTCCGACGACGGCGGCGCACCGTTAGACCTACCTGAACGCACCGAGGAGATCCTGCGTCGCCGCGCATGGCTCACCCGAGCCGGCTGACCGTGCCGACCCCAGGTGCTCAGCTCACCGTCGCCGCCGCGAGCCTCGCAGTGAGCCCCATCCTCGCCTCATGGACCCAACGGCTCATCGACGACGAACGCCACCACTGGTGGTATCCCCGACGGGTCCGCCCAGAACGCTGGCTGGCGGTGACCATGGTCGCGACTGGTCTCGCGCTACTCGGCGCCCGCGGCACGCCAGCGTTCCTGTGGTGGCTGCTCGCCACGTGCGGCACCGTGTTGGCCCTCGTCGACGCCCAGACCTACCGCCTGCCGGCCCGACTCGTCGGGCCGCTTGCCATGACCGGGGCGATCACGCTGGCGGTGACGGCGGCCGTCTACGACGAACCGCACAGACTTCTCCGCGCCGCGCTCGCGGCCGCGCTCATCGCGACGATCTGGCTCGTGGTTGCCTTGATATCGCCATCTGCGATGGGAATGGGAGACGTCTACCTGGCGGGTATCACCGCTGGCGCACTCGGATGGGCCGGCTGGCCAGAGGTCATCCTCGGCCAGCTCGCCGCGTGGCTGTTCGCTCCGCTCGTCATGGCCGCAGTCGCTATCGGACGCCCGGACAACCGCGGCTTGCGGATGCGCGTACCCATGGGACCGGCGCTTCTCGCAGGGGCCATCTCCGTCTGTCTGCTGTGAAGAGTTCGGGATCGCGGGGCATGAGACTCCGGTAAATCTCTTCGTCAGGGCTCAGACTGC
The DNA here is from genome assembly GCA_036502575.1 of Jatrophihabitantaceae bacterium. GTDB lineage: Bacteria > Actinomycetota > Actinomycetes > Mycobacteriales > Jatrophihabitantaceae > DASXRA01. The sequence continues at coordinate 5,882 of DASXYL010000007.1, forward strand.
ACGTTCAGAGCTGGAGCGGCTCCTACGGGGAGATCGGTGTTCCGCTCAGAGGCGCTCCGCGTCGCACAATGTGACTATGAGGCTGTCTGGGGAGGCGAAGCTCGGTATCGGGGTCGCGATCGTCCTCGCCGTCGTGTTCGCGACGGGACCGCCGTGGTGGTTCAAGTACATCCATGCATCAGCGTCGGCCGCGCCGAGGGTCCAGGCGGTTGGCATGTCGGGCGGCTGTGCGCCGTTCCAGGTCTTTGCGCAGAACAGGTGGGATCCGATCGGCACTTCGGTTCGGATGCAACCGAACATCCTGTCGGACAAGAACGGAAGTTTCGCGCCGAACGAATCGATCTCCGTCGACGGCTGGGTCCATGGTCGACCGGCATACCCGACTAACCCCGCACCCTGGAACAGCGACATCTGGTACCACCTGACCGACGGTGCAGGCTGGGTGTCCTTCGCTGGGGTGCGGGCCTCACCCACCGGCTATGACCCCACAGGTCTCTCGTCTGACGGCGGACCCGCGGTCGCTGTGTCGGCATCATGCGAAGGCGCGGTTCAATAACCGCGGGTCAGGTCGAGCGCCTGCCTGCATTGCCTCCCGGACGGCTGGTTCAGACTGTCTGTTCGACAGCGAGCACGAGGGACCTGCTCGTAGGCGCGCGCAGAACATCGGCGAGCATGTCTGACGTTGTCCCGCGAGATCCGATCCAGTAGTCGTGCACGAGTCGGGTAAACGCGAGAGAGTCGAAAGAGCGATGGTGATCGATGTACAGCAGACCGCCGCCTTTGGGTCCGCGGTCGGGCGATTTGACCATCTCCTTGACCAACGCGGCAGGGATGTAGTGACCTCGCGTGAGCTCCTTGTCTTCGAGGCCGCGCTGGCCTTGGTCGTCGATGAACTTCACGAAGCTGAACGAGGGGCTGAACCGATAGTCGTCGGCGTGATTGATGTCAGGGACTGACAAGTGTTCGAAGCTCAACATTCGATCAATCTGGGAGTCCATGCGTGCATCGAGTCGAAAGATCGGCTCATTGGTGGATTCCAGACGCTCGAGCACCTTGTACTGAACGAGGACGACAGCGTTCGGCTCGGTACGCACGTAGACCAGGTCCGCGCCGGTCTCGAACTCGCCCTTCTGGACGTTCACGTTCTTGATGAACAGGCGACGGGACTGATGACGAAATGCCCGCCAACCTGCCACCGGCCTGGGGGCCGCGTCCCAATCCGCGAAGATCGCAGAGTCGTCGACCAGGTAGTCGTTCTCATCCGCCTGGCTGCGGAGAAGGTCCTCGATGTCAGCGACCCGGCCGGTGAGTTCAGACAGTGGGTCCGGTCGCAGAGAGCGCCATGCTCCAGGAAGAAACATTCCCAATGCGGTCGAGCACGCATCGCGCGTCGCGAGCTCAGAGCGCACCGAGCGGGCCCGGCGGTTGGGCCGCTGAAGGCGTTGTCGCAGCTGTTCGAAGTCCGGGACGATATCGGCCAGCAGATTCTCGACTGCTGCGGCCAGGATCGGCGGTAGCGGTCGGCTGCGTCCGGCCATGACTTCCTGGAACTTGCTGCGCCGCGCTGGCTCAAGGCCGGCAACGAGTCGCTCCAAGCGCACCGGTTCCCCGAGCCGTTCCCACGGTCCAATCTCGACCAGGCGGGTTCCAGGAGCGCCGCCTCGGCGCCCACCTTCCCCGCGCCCGACCGCAATGATTTCAAGACCCGGCTGGTCCGCATCAGATTGCGCCGTCAAGAGCATGAGCTCGAGCGAGTGCTGCTTCCACTGGTGAGCGGCCAGGGTGCGCGGAAAGCTCAGCGGTCGGGCAGGCGGCCCCTGGATGGGAGGCAGTCCGTCGGCTTCGCGGAGCTCGTTCTCATAGTCCAGGCGGGTGTGACTGCCGTTCGGATGCGGCCTGTAGGAAGGCTCGGCGATGGAGCCGTCTCGAACCAGCTCGGTCTCCTCCGCCGTCAGCACCAGAAACGCGGGCACGTATGGCTCCTTCGCGGTGAGCCTGCGTTTTCCGTCATCGGCCGTTTCCGGTGCCGAGCAGAGCGGACTGCGACCGGATCGGCGGTTTGGACTGCGGGACGGGGCCCCAGGACACTCGCGTCGCGGGTTTGCCGATGCCGAAGACGTGTCGCGGTGTGAGAAACACGAAAGGGAACGGCGCGGCTCGGTAGACCTCGAAGCGGAATAGGTCGTCGTCGTGCGTGCGGTAGGTGCCGCCGGTCATCGGAGCGCCGATTCCTCGGATCGCGTCGAGGCAGGCGGCCGCGAGGTCGTGGTAGTCACCTGGCCATGCGGAGGGCAACCGAAGCCCGCGCATGACCTCGCCGTAACGGTCGGCGAACTTGGCGGACTGGACTCCGAACATCAGGCGCGCGGCCGGTCTGCCGAGAGAGCGCACCTCGTGTTGCCCGAGGAGGACGAGCGCGCAGGTGCCGTGGTGATCCTCGACGAACCGGCGGGTGGTTGCGATGAGGGAGGCGTCGAAACGGGTGTGCAGCTCAAGCGGAGCTGTCAACGACAGCGGTGCGCTCATCGAGAGCAGTCGCAGTTCGTCGATATTGAACAGCAGGTCGGCCGCGAACGAGTTGGCTTCGCGCTCGAACTTCTCCTGGACGTCGGGGGCGAGGGTGCCGGCATCATCGACCTGATAGGCGGCGTGCTGCCAAGGCAGCGCGTCGTGGCCGATCTCGTGCCCGAGGACGAATCGGGCCTGTGTGGGACGCAGGTGCGGATCGATGTAGACGATACGCTCGCGCACCGCGAGGAACCCTCTAACGCGGGCGATACGCCGCTTGCCCGCCCGCCACTTGTCCGGCAGCCACCGGCTCTTGAGGTTCGCGACCATCGCGTCCAGCTCGTCGGCTCGCACCAACTGCAGCGCCTGGCGAATCTCCTCCATCGGCGTCGGGACGGTATAGCGAGCGCCCGCGAGATTCAGAGTCGCTGTCGCGTACTTGCGGACGAGCTCGACGTTGATCGGATCGGCGGTCACGTGCCGGCACGCTTCTTCTTCGTGCGCAGGAACTCGATGTAGTCCACGATTGATTTCCGGTCGTCCTCGTCGAGTTCCTCGATTGCGCTCAGCGGGATGCCGGCCAGCGAGGTCTGCCGCGCGCCTGATGGGTCCACCGTGCGGTGACCGGCCCGGCCTAGCAGGTCGTTGTAGTCGACGCCGTACGTCTGGGACAGCTGCCACAGCACCTCGGGGGACGGACGGCCGATCTGGTGGTTCTCGATCTGGCTCAAGTAGCCGTTCTTCACTTCGCCGCCCGTCCTCTCCTCGACCTCGCGCAGCGTCAACGCGGCGACTGTTCGCAACCGTTTGAGGTAGCCGCCGAGGGTGGTGTCGTCATCACTGGTCATGGCTGCTCAGTGTAGCAAGCAGAGACGCAGTTCACTAGACACGATGCCCATGCGCGTCGTAATCTAGCCACGCACAGCAGCTGCTAAGTCAACTGAGCGACGAGATGGAGATCAGATGTCCAAGCCGAAATCGCCGCCGCCGCTGCTCTCGCCTCGTGCCGCCTTGGTACTGGCGCTGTCGATACTCGTCGGCATCGGTGCCGGCGTACTCACCCGCCTGGCCGGCGCACCGAGCGCTGACGCCGTGATCACGGGGGTGGCGGCAACCGGAGTTGCCGTCCAGCTGTTGAACGGCCTCATCGGCCCCTGATGCAGCGCGTGCGGTTCGGTCAGCGAACGACGCGACGGCCCACGGATAGACGCTCCGCAGACGACAACCGGCAGAAGCGCGCTCGGTGCCGTTGGATCGCGCCGTGGTTGCCGGGGACGAAACGAACCGGGCACTACGCGGGTGCGAGATGCCGTCTTAGGCCTGTTCATCGTGCAGGCAGTTCTCGCCTGGCGTGTAGCCGTCAGACGTAGTGGCCGTCAGACCGAATGGCGGTCGGCTATGGACGGCCCGAGCAACGTGCGTGTCGCTGGCGTTGGTGAGCGCCTTCGCTGCTCTCCTTGCCGCTCGCCGGAGCTACCCCTTTGCAGTGGCGGGTTTACCCCTGCCGCTGGGGCAGAACGGTCGCGTCGAGTGAGGGAGGGAAATGGACAACTCGGTTCGGAGCGTGAGGCGCATTGCGTCTCACGAAAGGACCGAACGATGTCTCCAACTGATTGCCTGGGTGTCTCGTGGCTGCGACTGAGCGGACACGTCGACCGCGACCGTGCTCTCGCCCGGTGGGCTGAGACCGAGCCTGTTCTCGCGCATATCGGCAGTGTTCATGCCCTCGCGCGGATCGTCCACGATCGCGACGCCCCTGGTCGGGCCGACGCGATGCTCGGTGCGCTGGTGCGTATTGCCACGATCGACGGCGGCGGGGACGAGGACGCCGCGGTGCTTACCGCGCATCTTCTTGGCACTGGCACCGGCCGGCTCGCGGTGCAGTTGCGTGACCTGAGCGCTGATATCGACGAGCTGATCGCTGGGGCGTTGTGGATCCAGATCCGTACTTTCCCGTGGCGTCGCCGTACACGGGCGTATGCGAAGAGCCTGCTCCTGGACACCCGGACCGCGGTGTTGGCTGAGCTCCGCCCGTATCGCAGCCGTGCAGGCTCGACGCGCGTCGTCGTGCAGGAACCCAGTCTGTTCGCGGAGACATCGGCTCCGGGAATGAGCAGCGCGCTCGGACCCCAGGATGGATCTGGCGGCGCGGACGGCAGGACTGACCTGCTCGACCTTCTCGGGTGGGCCCACGCCAGCGGTGCCATCGACCGCAGCGACGCGGCGCTGCTGCTGGATCTGGTCGCCGCGGCCCACCGCACCGACGCCCAAGCCGACCGAGTGCCGCGGCGGGGCCTGAATGCGGCGGCGGATATCAGCCTCGTGGCGGCCAGATGGGGTGTGAACGAGAAGACCATTCGGCGCCGCCGAGACCGGGTGCTGGGCGTGTTGCGTGACGCGCGGGGCGATTACCTCGCGGCCGTCGCGTGAGGCCGCCGGTTGCTGTGGTTCGCGGTCACGCGATCACCCGCTTGTCCTCCGCGCTGAGTGTGCCGCGCCTATGGGAGGCGACCAGAACACGACGGTCTCCCGGAGGCGACAGCGATGGACCAGGCACCCGAAACGGTGGAAGTGCCATGTGGGTCCTCCCGGTCTATCGAGGCACTCACCGTGCAGGCGGTCGTCGACCTGCTCGACACGCTCGACGCCGCCGACGTCCGCGCCACGATCGGTGACCTGGAGCAGACCCTCGCGCTCCTGAAGCCAGCCGCCGGCGCGCGCGATGCGCTGGCCCTCGTCGAGCCAGCAGTGTTGCGGGAAGCATTGCAGCTGCGACAGCACCGAGGGACCCAGCACGGGGACGCCTCGTGACCCGGGCCCCGGCACGGCCGCTGTCGGTGCTCGAACTCCAGGGTGCTCTCGAGGCGGCGTGGCGCGGCGAGTTCCGACCGGCGGCATCGCGTCCCGCCTCTAGTGGTGACCAGGTGATCCCCGGCGGCTCCCGGCCCGGGGGTAGCTCAGAGGTGGCTGCCGACCGCAGGGGTAGACCCGCCGGAGGTTCGGCCGAGGGGCGGAGGCAGGTCGCCGCACCCCACGGGGGTGGTGCGGCGGCCCGCTTCCTCCCGATCCTGGCAGCAAGCGACCCGGTCGCCGTGGTGCTGGCGGCCCACCCGGGAGCCGGTGCCTCGAGTGTCGCGCTGGCCCTGGCGGGCGCGGTCGCCGAGTGGGCTGCGGAGGCGCAGCTCGTCGAGTGCGCCGCGCCCGAGCGATCCGGGTTGTCCGCGGCGACCGACAGGGAACTCGGTGTGAGCGACACGGGATGGCGGCTCGGTACCCGCGGGGGCGTCACGATCCACCGGCCAGCCGCGGCCGACGTGTCGGGCCTACCGTCGCTACCCCGCGCCCGTTCCACCTCCGAGCGGAACTCGGCGCTGATCCTCGACCCAGCCTGCCCGGCAACCGACCTCGCGACCGGCACCAACTGGGTCAGCGAACTTCCGCGCGCAGCTGAACTGGTTCTGGTGCTGCGGGCCAGTGTGCCCGGCGTGCAGGCGGCAGAACACCTCCTGGCTCAGCTACCCCAGCGGTCGCCGCTGCTCGCGGTCCTCGGCCCGGCCCGATGGCCCGGCGTCGTCGCGGCCTGCTGCGGACCCCTGCTGGCCGCCGCTCGCGAGGCAGCTCGGGTCGTCCCGATGCCCTTCGACGACCACTTCGCCGTCACCGGCCCCACCGCCGAGCCCCTACCCAAACCCGTGCTCGCCGCCGCCCGCGTCCTAGCCCGGCTCACCTTCCCGAGCTCCCTCCAACCTGACCCGGGTCACCGCACGCCACCGACCCCACCGCATGAGAGGCACCACAGACGATGATGACCGCCGCCCTGACCTCGGCCCTGCACGCGCCACTGCTGGCAGCCGGAGTGTGCCCGGCGGCACCACCGGGGATGCAGACCTACTCCGATCAAGTCACCAGCTGGGTCAAATGGGGAGTCCTCGCGCTGATCATCATCGCGGCCCTAGTGTCGATCGGCTCGATCCTGATCGGGCGCATCTTCTCCCACCCGCACGCGTCCCGGTACGGGGCGATGGGTCTGGGCATCGTCGTGCTCGCCGCGATTCTGTACGTGACGATTCTCGGAGTCCTCGGCGGCATCACCGGGTCGGGCTGCTGATGAAGGTCAGGACGACACACCGCAGCGGTAAGCGTCTAGGTACGGCCCTCACGGCAGCCGATGTCACTCCGTGGAATCGGGGCAAGCTGGTGGCCCTGCTCGCCGGTGCTCTCGTCGTCTGCCTTCTCTTATTGCTCGGCCTCGGCCTGGCCGTCTACTACACGCTGCACGGCCACCACGCCGCAGCGTCGGCCAGGACAAACCGCAGCGGGCACGGATCAGCGCAAGCGGGGACGCTCACGGTGCGCTCGACGGCGCAGCCGAGTAGCCCGCAGTACGCGCAGGATGCCGTCGCCGAGCGGCCGATGCCCACGGTCGGGCTGGATGCCGCCGAACCCGGACCGGTCTCCGCCCGAGACCCGGGAACGATTGCGCTGCCCGCCTCCACCGGCACCGGAGCGGCCGGCGTCGCGTCCGGGTTCCCGCATACGCTCGCCGGGGCGCTCGCGCAGCTCGCCGCGATCGACAAGACCGCCATGCAGTCGGGCACCCTAGCCGGAGTCCGCGCGGTGATCACCGAGTGGGCCGCACCCGGCGGTCCGAACCAGGACACCTGGTCGGCGGTCGGCGCGATGGCTAGCTTCCTCACCGCCGCAGGGTTGTCCGGCGGCGGCTCCGGACAGCTCGCGCTGGTCGTGACACCCCTGATGGGCCTGATCAAGGGCGCCGTCGGGTCGGACTTCGTCGTCCCGTGTGTCGACTTCCAGTTCGACGCGACCCTGCAGACCACACAGCACGTCGCCTCCGCCGACTGCCAGCGGATGGTGTGGCAGGGCCAGCGATGGATCATCGGCCCCGGCACCGAACCCGCCGACCCTCCCTCGGTATGGGCCGACACCGACACCGCCATCGCCGTCGGCTACCAGGACCTCCGCAATGGCTAGCGCGGGCTGGCCGGCGCTCCATTCGCCGGCGCAGGGTTGGCTGACGCAAGGTCGGCCGGCTCAGGGCCAGGCGCCGCACGGACAGCGAGTCGAGGCGTTCTCACTGAGCTCGCTGAACCCGCTGCACTGGCTCGGCTCAGCGGCCAGCGCCGCGGTCGGCGACGTATGGAAGGCCGCCATGACCGCCCTATGGTCGGCCGGGCTGTGGGTACTGGGTCTGGCATTCAAGATCATCGACGCCTTCACCACACCGGACCTGTCCGCCTCGGGGCCGTTGGCGACTGTGCTGCCTTACACCTTCGCGATCGGTGCCTTCGTCGCCGCGGTGATGGCGTTCACCCAGATCGGGGTGGCGCTCTACCGTCGTGACGGCCAGTCCATCGCGAGGGTGATGGTCGGCGTGCTCCAGTTCGGCGCCGTCTGGATCGGCTACATCGCGATCGCCGCCACGCTGGTGACCGCCACGTCCGGTCTGACGAAAGGTCTACTGGAGGCGCTGCTGCACGTCGACGCCTTCTCGGGCTTCGCCGGGACCACGAACTGGCCCGACAAGATCGACGACACCGTCGTGGCCACCGTCCTCGGGCTCTGCACGGTGTTCATTATCTTCCCAGCCGCGATCGGCTACGTGCTGATCATGCTGGTGCGCGAAGCCGCGCTGCTGATCCTGGTGTGCACGTCGCCGATCGCCGCGGGCGGCCTGCTGGCCGAGGGCACCCGGTCCTGGTTCTGGAAGTCGATGCGCTGGTTCATCGCGACCCTGCTGATCGCACCCCTGGCCGCGCTGGTGCTCGGTATCGGTGTTCAAGTCAGCGAGGGAACCATCGAGAACCCGGACCCGACGAGCACGACCGCGCAGGTCGGGATGGCCGTCACCGGAGCCATCCTGATCCTCATCGGAGCGATCTGCCCCCTGATCCTGTTCCGCCTGCTCGCGTTCGTTGATCCTGGCACCAGCAGCGGCGCGGCGATGCGGCAGAGCTTCGCCGCCAACGGTGGACTGGCCGGGATGCTCGGCGGCAAAGCCAGCGGCGGGGGTGGCGAGTCGGCCGGGTCAGGTGCAGCCACCAAACAGGACAGCGGCGGCCGCTCGGCCGGCGAGGCAAGCGCAGACACCCAGACCGCGAGCCGGTTCAGCAGCCTGCTCGGCGGCGCCGGGCAGATCGCGGGCGTAGGCATGCAGGCCGCCGGCGGCATCGCCTCGAAAGCGACGGCGATCGCCTCTGACGTCCTCGGCGCGGCCGGGGTCGGCCACCAGGCGCCCTACTTCGGCCCCGACGGCACCGGCGGCCAGCCGTCGGGCGGCGGTCGACCGTCGCGCGACCAGGGTGGCGGTGCTGGGCCCGGCACCGAATCGGGTGGTGGGCAGAGCCCGAGCGGTGGAGATGGCGGGGGTCAACCAGATGGCGGACAACCGAGTGGCGGACCACCGCCCACCCCACCTATACCGACGCCGCCGATCCCGCCAAACCCCGCAGGCGTATCTCCCACTGGGAGTTCCTCGGGCAGCGGTCCCAGCAGTGGCGGCGCGGGAGCCGCTGGAGCGGCCGAGGCGGTGCCTGTTGTCCCGGTCTAGCCAACGAACCCCGACCCTGCCACGACATGGCCCCGTGTCGGGACTCGAGCGGGTGTCGCGATGAGCGCGACCGAATACAGCGACTACGCCAAAGATCGCAACGGCTGGTTCTTCGGTCTCTCGGGATTGCAGCTGGCGCTCGTCGTCCTCGCGGGCCTGCCCGAGCTAGCGGCGCTGAACAGCCACACCTGGCCGATGGTTCTGGGCTGGTTCCCGGTCTGGGGGCTGCTCGTCGCCCTCGTCGCGGTCCCGGTCCGCGGCTGGACCGCCTCCCAGTGGCTGCTGGCCTTGGCATCACACGCGCTAGGAGAACTGATGGGCTGGACACGCTGGCAATCGAAGGTCGCCGCGGGCACCGTGACCGACCTGGACGAGGCCGACCTTCCCGGCGTGCTGTCCGCCGTCCAGACGCATGACGGTCCGCCGTTCGGGCACGCGATGACCCGCGTCGCCGTCATCCAGGACCACGCCGCTCACACCTGGGCCGCGGTGGCCCGGATCGAGCATCCCGGCATCGGCATGGCCGAGGCCGAGGAACGCAGCCGAATGGCCGCCGGGCTGGCCGAACTGCAGGAGATCGCCTCGCGAACCGAGCTGATCGACCTGGTCGCGATCCAGGTCCGCACCGTGCCCGACGACGGCGCCGAACGCGCCGACTGGGTCCGCCGGCACCGCAAGGCGACCTCGCCGGTGCTGGCGGGCGAGGTCAACGACACCCTGTCCGCGCATCTGATGCCGGCCGCGGTCCGCAGCGAGGCGTTCGTGACGGTGGTCGTTGGGGAGGGGCGGATCGCGAAGTCGGCCAAGCAGTCCGGCGGCGGTGTCGACGGTCGGTCCCGGGTGCTGTACGGGGCGTTGGGTGAGGTCGAGTCGCGGCTGCGCGGCGCGATCGGCTGCACCGACGTGGCCTGGCTGGACTCGCCCGCGCTCGCGGTCGCGATCCGGACCGGGTTCGCTCCCGGGGACCGGGCCGCACTGGTCGCGGCCGAGCTGGCCGGCCAGGACAACCCGCAGATCGCGACCGGTGTGCCGATGGCCGCCGCCGGCCCATCGAGCGCGCATGCAGAGATGCGGCACTACGAGCATGACGCGTGGTGCAGCGTCACCGACACGATCCTGCTACCGGATCAGGGTGCGATCCTCGGCGCGCTCGCGCCCGTGCTTGTGCCGTCCACGCCGGGGGAGCGGCGCAGCGTCACGGTCTTCTACCCGGCGATGTCCCAAGCCCGAGCCGACAAGGTCACCAGCCGGGAAGAGATGTCGGCCATCGTCGGCAGCGAGCTGCGCCGCAAGAGTGGCCGGATCGAACGCGCCCGCCAACGCCGTGCCACCGTGCGAGTCAGCGCCACCGACGAGAAGCTGGCCAAGGGCCGCGCGCTGGTCCGGCCCTGCGCCGCCGCCACCGTGACTGTGCCCGGCACCTGGTCGATCGCAGAGTTCGGCCGCCGGCTGGATGCCTCGATCCGCCTGGCCGGGTTCGTCCCGCAACGCCTCGACGGGGCGCAGGACGCCGCCTTCGCCGCTGGCGCGATCCCGCTCGGGATCGGCGTGCCCCGCCGCCGAGGCCAGAAATGAGCGCGCGCCGCGAGCCCCGCGGCCGAGCCGGTCACGGCCGAGATCTGGCCCGGCTGCTGGCCGACTTCGGCCACGACCTCCCACGGCGAGCACCGGAACAGACCCGGGCGGAGGAGGAGAAACTGTTCACCCAGGTCATCGCCCGCCGCGGGCGGATGGCCAAGGCCGCCGGGCGGGCCGCCGCGACCGCGCCGCTGTCGGTGTGGCGGATGACCTCGGAGCAGACGCCGGTGTTCTGGCCGCTGATCGCCGCCCAAGGACTACCACCGACCGGCGCGCAGATGGGGATCGACCTGCTCTCCGGAGGAGCGTTCTACTGCGACCCGTTCGGCTGGGTCAAAGACGACTCGATCGGTGTCACCAACCCCAACGTCTTCGTGTTCGGCAAGCCCGGCCGCGGCAAGTCCGGGACGGTCAAGATCTTCGCGTTGCGGATGATGGACTACGGCTACCGGGTCCTGATCCTGGGCGACACCAAGGACGAATACGAAGCCCTCTGCCGCGCGCTCGGCGTGGAGCCGTTCGTGATCGGCCACGGCCTGCCGGCCCGGGTCAACCCCCTCGCGATCGGGCCGCTCGGTCACGGCTGGGCCGCCCTGGACCGGGAGGAGTCTCAGCAGCGGGCCACGATCGTGTTCAACCGCTGGCTGGTGCTGCTGCGGGGTCTGGTCGGGTCGCAGAAGATCGGCGGCGAGTCTGTCCCGTTCGGCCCCTCCGATGAGACCGCGGTGTCGGCGGCGTTGCGGAAGCTCACCGGCTACACCGCCGGCGCGACCAGGCTGGCCGAGATCACCATCCCGCAGCTGTGGCACGCTCTCGACGAGCCCACCGACGAGCTGATCGGCGAGTGCCGATATGAGTCCCGGCGCCACTTTCACGACGAGACTCGACTGACCCGCGACGCGCTCGGCACTCTGGTCAAAGGCCACCTGGCCGGCCTGTTCGACGAGCTGACCACGATCACGCCGGACTGGCGCGCTCCGATCCAGTCACTGTCGCTGTCGCGGCTGGAGAAGCACGGCGACGAGGCTGTCGGCGTCGCGCTACTGTGCCTGAACTCGTGGGGCCAGGGGATGCGCGAGATCTCCGAACCCGGCGACCTGCGGATCGTGGTGCGTGACGAGACGTGGAAGCAGATGCGACTGGGTATCGAGCCGGTCAAATCGCTCGACTCGAACCTGCGGCTGTCGCGCAACGACGCCGACGTGCAGGTCGTCATCTACCACAAACCGTCCGACCCGCTGTCGGCCGGCGCCGCGGGATCGCAAGCCGTCGCCATCGCCAAGGACCTGCTGCACCTGGCGGACGTGAAGGTGCTGCATGGTCAGGACAAGGGCGTCACCGACGAGCTCGCCGGGCTGTTGGGCCTCAGCCCGATGGCCCAGCAGCTGGTCACCGGGTGGGCGATGGGCGGAAAAGGCCGCGCGCTGTGGCTAGTGGGGGACCGTCAATTCCAGGTCGTCACGGTGCGCACGCCGATCGAAGAAGCTCTGACGTTCACCAATGACGCGCTGAACGCCGCCTGACTGTGGCCAGCCGCGGTGCCGCCGCTGCCGGGTCGATTGCTGTTCCGCTCCTGCTGGGGGCGATGGCGGTCCTGATGCCGTTCCTCATGCTCGGCGCCGCCGGGGGCGCGGCCACCCCACCGGCCGGTGCGGTGCTATGCGGCGCGGGCGGAGCGCAGCAGAACGTCAACGGCGTCACCCTGTCGGCCGAGCAGATGGCCAACGCGCAGACCATCGTCACCGTCACCGCCTCACGGCACCTGCCGTCCTACGCCGCGATCGTCGCTCTCACCACCGCTTACACCGAATCCACCCTCCACAACTCGAGCGTCGAATCTGACCACGACTCCGAGGGCCTGTTCCAACAGCGGATCTCCGTCTACGGCAAGGCGGTCGCCGACGATCCGGTCCGCTCGACGAACGCGTTTCTCGACCGGCTCCTCGGCGTGCCGAACTGGCAGAGCACCCCGGTCGGCGTCGACGCCCAGACGGTGCAAATCTCGAGCTACCCGGACCGGTACGCACCGAACCAGCCGCTCGCCGTGGCTCTCACCGGGATCCTGTGGCCCGCCGCAGCGGCCGCCGCCACGCCGCCACCCACCAGCAGCGACACCAACGCGGGATCGGTCGCGGTTCCTGTCGTGGCCTGCGGCGTTGACGGCGCGAACCCGTCCGAAGGCGGGCACGGCAACGTCGTCGCCGGCTCACCCACCATCCCGGCCGGACTGGCGATCACCGGCAGCCCGGCCGCGCGAAAAGCCGTCGGGTATGCCCTGGCGCAGCTGGGCAAGCCCTACGTGTTCGGCGCTGCCGGACCGGATGCCTTTGATTGCAGCGGATTGACGATGGCCGCCTGGGCCTCGGCCGGGGTCGCGCTCCCGCACCTCGCAGCCGCACAAGTCGGCTACGGAACGCCGGAACCGATCGACCTGTCCCAGGCCGACTCCGGAGACCTGGTCATGATCCCCGGCTCGGACGGCACTGCCGCCGCACCCGGTCACGTCGGCATGGTCATCGGCCGCGGCGGCGACGGTCACCTCTACCTCATCCAAGCGCCCGGCTGGCAGAACCTGCCGATCGAGATCACCGACACCACCGAATGGATCGGCGACGTCGTCGATGTCCGCCACATCCAATGAACACCGCCACGACCGCCCAGCATCGCTGCTGTCATCCACGCCCACCGCCGCCGTCCACAGCTCGCGCCGGGTGTGTCCCCGCGAGCTGACTTGCCCAACAGTCGAAGCACATCACCATCGAAGGAGCCCTCCGCCATGACCGAAACCGACGCGGCGTTGCTGGCCCGCGCCACCGACCTTCTCGCCGGCGTTATCACCGCCACCACCGGCCCGACCGACGTCGACGACGACGACGCCCGAACTTCGACCGGATTGCACGCGATGGCCGCGGTGGCCCACCTGTGCCTCGGCACCCACCGGCCAGAACCCGTGCTCGACGCACAACCGATCGAGCTCGCCGCGACAGGCCTCGCCGTGGAAGCCGCGCTACGTGACGCCCTGCACCAGCTCGTGCAGCTCAGCCCGGCCATCTTCGACACCGATCCCGTCCTCGACGCCGTCACCGAAATCCACGCGGCGCTTGCCGCCACCGGCTAACCCATGTCCACCTCGATACGCGACCTGCTCACCGCCGCGACCGACGAACTCGACGCGGCCCGCACCCGCCAAGCACGCCAGCGGGCCGGTGTGAGCGCGGGTGTCGAGGCACTTACCACGATCAGCGCTGCCGCACAGATCCTCAGCTGGCTGCGCCGTGACGGAGTTCAGGCCGACCCCTACGGCATCCGCGAACACGCCGTCACCGCATTGGCCACCGCCACCCGCCACGTCGCCACTGCCAGCCGCGGACTACCGGACAGCAGAGCCGCGCTGCTGCTCGGTGCCGCCGGTGACGTCATCGGCACCCTCCAGCACGACCTCGGCCGCGAGGACCGGTGGGCCCTCGCGCTGGCCGTCGCCGACACCGTCCGCCGTGCGAGCACCCTCTATAAGTCCGCGGGCCCGAGCGCCCCGAACCGGCACGTGGACTGGTCCCGCCGCGCGGCCGTGATTCTCGCGCACCTCGGTGCCGAGCATCCTCCTGAGCCACGTCACCTGACCGTCCAGGACCGACCGGTTCCTGACCCCGTCGTCGGCCGGGCGACGACGGCACTCGCAACAGCGGCCCAGGCCGTCGACAACGTGACGCGGCTAGTCCAGCGCTCCAGCGGTCCGCTGCCGTTGTATCAGCTCAAAGCCATCACGGCGCTGGCCGAGACCGCCGTCCGCTACCTGACCGCAGTCGCGGCCACGGCGGCTCCGAACAGCGACGATGCGTGGGATCGTGTCCCGCGCACCTGGACCCGCGTTCGACATGACATCGGCGTCTTCCACGACGGGCAGCTCGTCCGCCGCAACGGCAGCGACCACCTGCTTGCCTGGGCAGCCCTCGGCCACGACGCCATCGCCCGTGCTCTCGGTCCCGCCGACCAGATCACGGCCAGTACCGTCGCCGCGCTCACCACCACCGACAAGACGCACCTCATCGAGATCGCCAACCAACTCCCGACGATCGCCACCGCGCTGCGGGCCCAGCTGGCCGATGTCGACGGCCGCGCCTTCGCCCGCATCACCGACCTGCCGCACCAGGAACGCCGCATCACCGAGCAGATCCGCGGACTCCCCGTCATCGCCAACGGACCCGACTTCGCCACCGCCCACGCCACCCTGCGCTCAGCCGAACTGCTGTCCACCCGGCTCGCATCCGAACTCCCCGGCCGGATAGCTGTCGCCACCAGCCAGCCCCACCTCGCCACCCACTACGCCGCGATCACCGCCGACCACGGCCCGATCCAGCGCGCCGCGCCCGCACGCCATCCGCGACCCGAGCAGGGCGTGGACTCCGGTCTCCGGCACAGGTCTTCGCCCCCACCTGGTCGATAGCCGGACGCATGTCCCCGACGCCAGCGCGGCCGCACCTATCGGGGATGTGCTGCTACTACCTCCTCGCTCTCCGGCCGATGGCATCGAGACAGACCGACCCGCCCCGGCGTTTGCCGGCACCGGTGAACGGAAGTGACCACGCAGCGATCTCGAGCCGACGTCACACGGCTGACGTGGGAGATCCCGGCCGCGGGCATCGCCGGATGGCTGGTGTTGGCCCCGATGTTGCTGCCCGCCGGACGCGGCCTGGCCAGCTACCTGACCGGGCACGGATTCCTGTGGCCGCACAGCAATCCGCGGATCCTGGCCAGCATCGGCGGCCTGCTCACCGGCCATATCGACCGGGGCCTGAACCCAGCCGGACTGGTGACGCTCCCGTCGCCGCCGGTGGTCTACGCGCTGATCGTCGCGGGTGAGATTCTGCTGACCGGACTCACCGCATGGCTCGGCGTGCTGTGGTGGCACAACTTCGGCCCCAGCGCCCGCGACGGGATGGCATCGCGGGCCGAAGTTCAATCCGTCCTGGGCGTAGCGAACTTGCGTCGCAGACACGCCTTGATCCGACCCGACCTACACGTCTCCCGCGGCGACATGGGTGGCGGCTCGTGACCCGGTTCGAGCCGGCCACAATCGGCTGGCACCTGGGCCGCTCCCACGCGCCGAACGGAGTCGATCTGTGGGTGCCCTATGACCGGACCACCGGCGTCTACGGCGCGCAAGGCTCCGGCAAGACCCTGGACCTGCTGACCCCCGCGCTGCTCGCTGCCCCCGGAGCCGCGCTGGTCACCCTGACGAAACTCGACGATCTGCTGCTGACGGTGGACCGCCGCGCCGAGCAGGGTCCGGTCGCCGTGCTCGACCCGTTCGGGCTGGCCCCCGGGCTGCCGGAACTGGTGTGGGACCCGATCGGCGGGTGCGTTGACTCCATGGTCGCCGAACGACGCGCGAAAGCCTTCACCGCCGGCACCATCCGCGGCGCGGTCGCGGTCGGCTCGCAAGACGACGCCGCCCGCTTCTACGCCCACGAAGCCTCGAAAGTGCTGCAGGCATTCTTCCACGCCGCCGCCCTCACTAACCGCAGCCTGGACCACGTCCTGGAGTGGGTCGCCGACCCGCAGCACGCCAGCCTGCCCGAGGAGATCCTGCGTACCCACCCCGACGCGGCCCCGTTCTGGGACGGCCTCCTACGCGGTGCGCTACATGGTGACGGGCGTACCGCGGCCAACACCGCCGCGACCGTCCAGCAGGCGATGGCCCTGTTCTTTCAAGCCTCGATGCGCGCCCGCTGCGTTCCCGGACCCGGTCGTACAGCGACCGACCTCGCCGATCTCATCTCCCGCAACGGCACGGTGTATCTACTCGGACGGGATGACCCGTACGCGTCCGCGTCACCGCTGCTGACCGCGGTCGCCGAACACGTCCTCGACACCGCCCTACAGCTGGCGACGGCCTCGCCGTACGGGCGTTTGTGTCCAACGTTCCTTGCGGTGCTCGACGAACTCCCCTCGACCGCGCCGCTGCCCACGCTGCGAACGAGGATGGCCAACGAGCGCGCGTTGGGTCTGTCGTTCCTGTACGCCTGCCAGACCTGGCGCCAACTGGTCATCTGCTACGGCGAAGACGAAGCCAAAGCCCTCTTCGCACTCAGCAACAACATCATCGTCTTCGGCGGCGGAAAGGACGGCCAGTTCTACCGCGAACTGTCCGAGCTGATCGGCACCACCCGGATCGCGCGCACCACCTACACCCGGGGCCACGGCACCTTCGGTCGCAGCACCGCCGGTGAAGACGTCCCCATCCTTCGGCCGGAAGAGATTCGCCAACTCCCCGAGCGCCAAGCACTCGTCGTCGCCGAGAACGCCAGGCCCCTCATCGCGTCCCTGCGCCGATGCATCGACGGGAAACCAGGCAAGGCATTGCTGGCCGCACAGAAGGCCGCCAGGAATCGGACCTCTCATGCGCGAGCGGCCAGCGCGAGCATCGATGATCGGACCCGCCGCGCGATCGACTGCGCGCTGCACCTGCACCTTCATCCCGGACAGAACACCTTCAGCGCGAACCGCGAAGGCCGGTCTTAGTGGGCATCACCAACGGATTTCCGCAACCGACGAAACTCATTCGCACCGCCTTCGTCCAGCTGCAGGTCGCTCGCAGCGGTGACGAGGACGAAGTCGCCGACCTCGGTCCGCTCTCCGACCTACCTCGCCCCTGGGATCCACCGAGCTGCCCGCCCAGCCTGCGCCACGAGCTGTGGCTCTGGCTCGACACCGTCGCCGGATGGATCAACCACGATTACAGCTGGCAAGCCGACAACTGCATCCCCGGCTGCTGGCCAGCACACCCCCATATCGCCCACGAACTCGCCGTCGTCGCCGCGCTCCGACTCGAAGCCGGCCACGCCCTTTCGGCGGGCGCGCTTGAGGAGTGGCACCACTACGCGTTGCCCGGCTTCCTCGACCGCATGACCAACCGCCTCGGTGGCAGCGGCTGCCCACCCGGCAAACACCACGACTGGCCCGCCGCCGGCCGACACCGCGACTACGAATCCGTCGCTGGGCTCAACCGCCGCCTTAAGGTCTTCTCCTCCGACACCGAACGAGATCGATGATGAGGCGGTGCGATCATGCCGGCCCGTGGGTCGGCGCGGTCGCCGACGTCATCGCCGAGTCATAAGCACGGACGATAACGCGGAGCTGGCCGACGATGTCCTCATGCGCAGAAGCAACCTCACGCGCCAGCGCAGCCGAACGCGCCACCGCGGCGATACCAGCATCGACCGCGGTCTTCATGTCGCGAAGAGCAGCCCGTAGCGTGGGCTCGTCTTCGTCGCCGCCAGTACCCGCCGACGGCGGTCGCGAGGAAACGCGGCGACGAACAACCTGGGCTGCCGGCATGGCCGGGTGGTCGTTGCAGAACCGAAGGAGAGCGTCCCACGTGTACATCGTTGCATCGGAACCGACCATCGTCGGGACGAGCGGGCGATCGGCTACGCGGGTCCAGTTGAGCAGCGTCGTGGAGCACACGCCGGCGCGCCGGGCCAGCGCGGCACGGCTGACCGGCTCGTCATCGCCGACCTCTGCCACGTCCATCTCCATTAAGTGTGCGCAGGTGTTGCTGAAATCCTCGCACATGTGCGCACATGTGACACCATGACTGTCATGCATCCGGTCGCTTGGTCTCGGCCGCTGAACCCTGATGATCTGATCAGCAGGAGCTTGGCGATCGTCGAGGGCGGCGCGCACGCCGCAGGTGGCCACGCCGACGCACTCGTCGTCGCCGATGGCTCGGAGCATGACCGGCGCGCCGCGTGTGGCTTGGCCGACGTGACATCGCTTGGGCTACTTGACGCAGTGATGAACCTGCCACTGAGCGCACCTGTGCGTACCCGTGATGTGAGCGGCGAGATGCTGGCGCGGTTGGTCGCAGCACCGGCGGGCGTCATCGAACTTGAGGACGGCTGGGTCACACGGCTGCTGACTCCGCCGCTGACGGTTGTCGCGGCAATTGTGCGCGGGACCGGCTGGCGGCGACCCGTCAGTCGGGTGAGCCGTTTCGCGCCGTTCGCTCAGCAAATCGTGATCGTCGACCGAGAGCCAGCCCGCGGGTCGTCGGTGATCTGGGAGGCGCAGCTGGCCGGTGTTGGCGTTTGGGTCTTCGCCGATGGCCGCGTGACCGAGCTAGTCGCGCCGGAGCCGTTCACTCGCCGGTACTGGAAACCGGCAGGGTGGCGTTTCGCCGAGCGGGCGTACCGTGCTCAGGTCACTTCCACCCGCCGGCGGGTGTCGTCTCCCGCATCATCGGATCATCGATCTCGCACAGATACCGCAGCGTGTAGTCCGCTTCAACTCGTTTTGCCATCGATGTGAGCGCAGCGTGTCGCAGGAACGCCTCGACGCGTTCCTGATTGAGCCATTCCGGCCGCGCTGACTCGGGCTGTGTCATGACCTCGCCAGCGAAGTCGGAGATCGCATGCAGGTTGTGGGTGATGATCCGTGCCTTGTCTGCGGGGGTCGGCTCAAAGAAGTCGAGGTTGCGGCCGCAGGTGTCGCAGCGTGGGGATCGGGCGTTGGCATACCAGTCGGCGTAGATGGCAGGGCTGCGGAATTCGAGAATGGATCGCAGGAAGGTTCCGGGCAGGAACCCTTCGGCCAGCGGAGCCCCGCCTGTGTCTCCGGGGCGCCGTGGCCAGCGCCGGCTGCTTGACGCGCCGACGGCCACCCAGCCAGCGCCGTGCGCTAATGCGTCCGTGCCGGCCAGCGCGTCGACTCCGAGGATCCAACTTCCCGGGAAAGCCGCGAGGACTTTGCGTAGGCCTTGGAGCCGGTCGTATTTCGCCAGCGGCTTGCTCTTGTCGGCGAAGAGGAACGCGAATCGACGCGAAGGCGTCGCGGCCATGTCGGCCAGGAAGTCGGCGATGTGGCTACTGGTGAGCGCTGCGGCATCGATCGCGATGAATGTGACGAGGCCCGGGATGGTTGCCGCGGTCGAGGTGGCGTCCAGGACGGCTCGCAGCGCGAGCCGGTCACCGACCTTGATGCAGAACGAGGGCGTCAATATCGCTGTCGCTTTCGAGGTGGCGAGCATCGAACTCGTCCACTCTTCGAGTGTGAAGATCGGCAACCCATCTTCGATCAGCGTCGGCGTGTCCTCGGTTGCGTATCGGCTGTTCCAGATGCGCGGGTCGGCGACGGTGACAATGCCAGGAGTGGACTCGTGGATCGTGGCGAGCTGACCGGCGGCGTCAGTCGAGCTTACGAGCAGGACTGCGCCAGTGGCGGCACAGTGGCGGGCCGCGACGGCCAGCTCATCGCACTTGGATGTCTCTGCCGCCGCGAACCCCACCGTCTTGGTGCTCGGCAGAAGAGAATCCACAGAATCACTATCCGCCATGCCGGTGGCTTTCCAGGCGCGACACGCGGTCACCCGGGTACTGAGCGCCGTCCCTCGGGGGCGTGTGGTGACGAGTCGTTGCCACTTAGCGGCCTCGTCCGCGTGCTCGCAGGAGGCGTCGCAGCGCGTGTCCCCAGCTTAGACGTCTCGAGCCGCGCGAGTCGGTATTGCGCACTTGCGTGCGTTGGGCGCGAGCGTCCTCTGCCGCACTGTGTCTACCGGTTACGGTGAGGCCGCTGTTGTCGCCGGTAGTGAGCAGCGAGCTCGAGTACGGGCAGTTCGGCTTACAGTCGGCCTCGTCTCGGGTGACGGTTCCGGTCGTCCAGTGGTGCAGGCCGGCGCCGACGTCGGGTATTGCGCTGGGTGCGAGGACAGCGCGGAGCAGTTCCAGGACTTCGGCGGCTGCGCAGGCCATGCTGAATGCGAAGACGTTCTCGCGACGCTTGAGCGGGTGACCTTCCGGGATGCCAGCCATGTAGCTCGGGGCATCAAGCAGTCCGTCGCGTTCGAGTTGGACGTGGGCGGGGTCGTACTGGCCGAGGCATTCCAGGCAGCGTCGCCCTGGGCCGACCAGGTGAGCCCGCCACTCGGCGCCAAGCAACGTGCCCCCGCTGTTGTCGACGGTGATGCCACCGTCAACCACGGGGATGAGGTGGGCGTAGGCGGCGACGTTGAGCGCGAAGCGGGGCCAGGGCCGGTCGACGCAGGAGAACAGGATGTCGCAATCCAGCGCGCGGGCCCAGCCGGCGGGCTCGACCACCGACTCCTCGTAGCCGATGATCGCTGCGTCGTCGGCGACGGCGTGATCGGCCAGTGCATTGGCCAAGAGGTCGCTCTTGGCCCGGCCAACATCGGCGGTGGTCGCGTGCAGTAGCCGGTCGAGGTTGTGTTCTTCGACGGCGTCGAAGTCGAGGATGTCGACGGTCCGGAAGCCGGTGCGGGCCAGGGTTTCGGCGACGAGGGCGGCGACCGAGCCGGCGCCGATGATGCCGACCCGCATCCGGGTGAGGTCGTCGTGGGCCGTCTGGCCCCAGGCGTTGACGGTGCGGAGTAGACGCAAAGTCGGTGCGGCTGCTGGCTTCAGCGTCGGGTCGTAGCTGATCCGGAGTTGGCTGCCGCACATGCGGACGGTCTCGGCCCACTGGGGTTTGATCGTGTCGCCGTCGGCAGTCGGCCAGAACCGGGCCGAGTAGGTGCCGTTTCCGCTCGCGTAGGTCATGCCGAGCAGCGTATGACCGGTGAGAATGTCGACCTGGGTGGCGTGGCCGGCCTCGGCGTCGTGGTCGTCCTCGGAGAGTCGCTGCCAAGTCGAGGCGCCGGGATGGGCGTGCAGCAGCGCCAGACCGAGACCGCGCTCCGCCGCGAGGCCGGCTGCGCGCAGGAAGTACTGACTGGTGAAGGAGGCGTTGCCGTGCACCAACCGATCCCCGTCGTCGGGCAGCACGACGTCAACGAGCAGGGCGGTGTCGCGGGTGGCGCCGGTCGAGGTGCGATACAGAGCGAAGGTGATGTCCTCCTGGCCGTCGTCCCGAGTCAGGTGCGCGGCCAGCGCCGAGTCGATCTCGCCGGTCATCGCGACCGACCAACTCCTGACGGTGATTGCGTCGGTCGGTGTCGGGTGCATCGTCGGATCTCCTATCTGGTGGCGGCTCGGGTATCGAGCGCGGGATTTCCCTGCGTCGACGGAGTGGTTGTTAATCCACGCGGCGCTCGCGAATCAGGCGGCCTGGACGGCGAACTGAGAAAAGAGCTTGCGCAGATGGGCCAGGTAGTCAGAGACGCTGCGGGCCGACTGAGACCAATCCGGGTAAGGGCGTGACCAGTAGATCCAATCCATCCCGAGCGGGCTAGCGTGATGGGCGTTGTCGCCCGGGTGCTGGATCCGCGGGCGGACATGGACGCCGCCCGGTGGGTTAATCGGGAAGTCCGGCGCGGACAACCCGATCGTGACAGTGGTGCCGAGATGGCCGCCGACCGGGATCACGTAAGGAAAGGTGACGAAGCCGCCGGTGATCGTCGCATCAAAGCCGGCTGCCTGCAGCGCGTCGCGCAGATCGGCCAGTGCCATCGTCAGCTCACCGGGGTCGGGCCGACGGAGACCGTGATGAACTGCTCGTCTTCGTGCAGCTCGAGTTCGGTAGCCGGGTCAGGGCAGGGCGTCTGGTGTCGGCCCTGGATCTTCACCAGTTCGCGCCGGGTGGGGTCGAGCCCGGCAGCGTGCAGCAGCGCGCCGACCGTCGTGTGCTTGGGGCTCTCGACCCGCTTGCGGTCGATGAGCACGGTGACGTCGTGGTGCCGCAGGGATTCAGCTACGCTCGTCATAGCGTCTCTCGCTTTCAATCATATCGGCGAATAGGTGGTACTACTTGATTTTTGAACAGATTCAGCGTCTCATGCTTTTCTATGCAACGCAACTGCAAGCGTGGGCGTGGCGCGGATGGTCCTGCATCGGTGGCCTGTCATCGTCACCGGCATGACCCATGTGCGGAGCTCGTCACCGTCGGACGCCGTCAACCGGCAGTCGGGCAGGGCGTGACGAATGGCCAATGACGAGTCCACGGCGCGGCAGCCGATCACTCGCCGTACAACATCCGTGCCTGTCTCGGCGGCGGAGGTCGTGACCTTGTTCTCGGCTCAGCGGCTACGTCTGGCTCGTGAGGCGCGCGCGTTGACGCAGAGGGACTTGGGCCAGCACGCGGGTGTGACCTCGGCGGCGGTGTCTCAGTTCGAGAAAGCATTGAGCCGACCGACGGAATCGACCATGCTGCGACTGGCACACGCGCTGGACTTCCCGGTCGGATTCTTCGCGACAGGCGAGTCACCCTCGAGCCGACCGGACGTGGATCTCGATGCGCTGGAGGGCACCGGTCACTTCCGGTCACTGAGATCGGTCACCTCGGCCCAGCGACGCGAGGCGCTGTCAGTTACGCATCTTGTTCGCGACGTTACTGATGTGCTGGATCGGCTGGTTCGACTACCGGAACGGAATGTGCCTTCGTTCCCGATGGGCGAGGACGACGACTTGAGTGATGCCGAGTTTTATGCCACGCAGGTGCGCGAAGCATGGGATCTACCTGCTGGACCTGTCGAGGATGTCCTGCGAGTGATGGAACGCAATGGGATCGTCGCGGCCCGGCACCGAATCGACAACCGGACCGTTCACGCGTTCAGTGCGCCGTTTCCCGATCACCCAGTCATCGTGCTTCACCAGCAAGACGCCAAACGAGATCGTGACCGGTTCAGCGCTTCGCACGAGGCCGGGCATCTCACGATGCACACGGCGGGAAAGACATTGGCCTCGAAGGCTGTCGAGGATCAGGCGCACCGATTCGCGGCTGCATTCCTTATGCCTGGCGGCGACATCCGCGCTGAGCTTCCCGCCCGCGCTGACTGGCCGTACCTACTGACATTGAAGAAACGGTGGGGAGTGTCGATGTCGGCGCTACTGCGCCGGGCCAACACCCTCGGCGTGATGGCCGACTCGACTTACACCCACGCGATGCGAACCATGAGCACAAGAGGTTGGCGAACCGAGGAGCCTGGAGAGTTCGGGGCACCAGAGGCCCCAGCTGTGTTGGCCCAGGCATCGCAGCTGGCTGGCGTTAGCGCGCAGTTCTTATCTAACGACACTGGGTGGCCCGCGGATCTGATCAATTCTGTCTTGACCGCGAGTATGGACACACGCCCAGAACTGCAGCTATGACGATCAGCGCATTTCACTAATTACGAAATTAGTCAGCCTCTGTGCCGAGTGCGCCGATGAAGAATGCAGTTTGCTTATCGGCGAGGCCATCCACTATTCAGCTGGCTAGGAAAGCCTCTAGGTATCCGACTGCGTCTGCAATGTCGACCGCGGCGGACGAGAAACGGGCCCAAGCCTTCTCCGCGGCGAGCGCGTCGGAAGCGGCGATTGGCGGAGCAAGGATGGCTTCGACGTCCCACGGATTCATGTGGTCGACGACAGAGCCAAAGGAGAGTGCATTAATCTGGAGTCGGGTGAGCGCTGCGGCCACTGCTAGCCACAATGCGCCGGGCCGCACGCCGGGGCGGGGAGTTAGTCGCATGACGTCGTTGCTCGCGAGCCACCCGTCGCGGCCGGCGGTGACTAGCGCTGGGATGCCCTGCCGGCCCTCCGAACGACCGACGGCGCCGAAGACGGTCATTCCCGCCCTGATCTCATACTCGACCGGATTCCGGAATGACCGGTCAGACACGTAGCGGAGGTTGACGGGTTCGAACTGCAGGAGCTGGCGTCCACTCATGATTGGTCGCCCGTGATCGGCCTCTACGTAATACCGCTTGTAGCGCAGCGGAAGCTTCGCCTCGCCGAGGTCACCTAGACGGTGGGCTCCAGCGGCCGCAAGTTGGCTGCGAGTGGCGACGACGCGAGGTTCGTAAAAGCCCGCATCGAGGCGGTCCTGGATGCTTCGTGCCGGTTGCGACCAACCTTCACGCGTCGGGTCCGCCAACGTCGGGACGGGGAAAGTGGCATCGACTTGAGCAAGCAGTCCCAGCAGGTCTCTACGCGCCGTGGCGGCCCGCTCAATTCCTCTTCGCATCAGCTTGATCACGGTTCGACGAACGTCGGAATCCGCCATCGGCAACGGCAAGGCACCGATGTCTGGGACCGTGATGTGATCGATCACTGACCCTGATCTGCCGCGACGGAGTATCGCCTGTCCGGTTGCGGTTTTGAGAAATGCGAGGACCCAGTAGCGCAGTCTGTCGTCGTTGACGTCGATTCTGACCATGTCGTGGCTGAGGGCGAAGCCGGCAAGTGTGTCGTCGGTGATCGTGAGTGGTCCAAGGTTGCGGCCCGAACAGGTCTGCAGAATCGTGCCCGGCGCTGGCGTCAGACGATCGAGGTCGCTGTTGCGGAGCTTGGAGAGGCGGTCCGCAGCGGACGGCATGAAGTCGAAGACATCATACGGGCGCAGGTACGGCATCCCGGGCTCGAGAGTTGCGGCGTACGCCCGGGCAAACCTTGGGGGATCCCAAACCCTCGCGACTTCGCCGAGCCGGACTGTCGGCGACCCGGATGCCTCCAATACGGCAAGGCGCTCGCCGGCAGCCACACCAGACGAGGTGAAATAGTGGGCGTCGAGCCGGTCGTATGCGCCGACCGAACGAGAGCGAACGGTACTGACGATCAACGTTGTTCGCCTAGCCACCGCAAAAACGCAGTGGCAGCGTCTGGCAGTTCGTCGTCGATTAAGCGTTCGGAGACTTCGACGGTCCGTAGAACCTCTTCGCCAGTTGCTGGGTCGATATCAGCGAGGTTCTCCGTCCGCGTTATCAGGACGTCCTCGCCGGTCTCCGTGCGGCGGTAGAGAACGTTTCCACGCTTGTCGTGTCCTACCCGTTCAGTTACGGCCATGAAGATCGGATACTCGAGCGCTCCGGTCAATGCGCCGTCACGTTCCTCGTTGCTTAGTCGCCGCCCGACGATCATCGACGTCTGGGTGTCGTTCTTGGGTTGAAATAGCTCACGAGCCATATCGACTACAGCCAAAATTTGAACGTTCTGCATGAGCCAAGTACGAACGTAGCCCAGCGCGGGATTGTTGAGGATACCGTTCGGAATGACGATGGCGAACCGGCCGGTTCCCGGCGTGAGTAGCTGGACTACTCGTTCGATAAACAGGATCTCTGGCGGCTGACTCTTCTGAAGCACCGGAGCGCCAGTCTTATCGCGGCGCAGCTCCCACTTGGCCTCGACGCGGTCCCACATGGCGGCAAGCTCGTACTGTTCGAGGATCTCGTGATCGTCGATGACGATGTTGGCGCCGAAGGGGGGATTGGCGACCGCGCACCCCATGGTGCCGAGCTTGACTCGATCCGGTGCGTCTCCTGACCATGAACGGGGATTTGCCAGGGTGTTAGCTTGCCATAGCCCGCCCGAGCCGTCGTTGTTCATGACCATATTCATTTTTGCCGCGCGCACTAGGTTGGGATTGAGGTCGAGCCCATGGACCATTGTTGTGAAGTATTCATCGCGCTTTCGATACAGCTCTGCGCGTTCAGCGTCGCTCCCGCGTGCTGGATCTGCCCAGTCTGCACGCTCTTCGCTCTCGATGTGTGACAGGGCGTGATTCATAGCGGTGATAAGGAAACCACCGGTTCCGCAGCTCGGGTCGATTAATCGCTCATTCGGCTGAGGATTGAGCATCGTGACGGCCATACGACAGGCATTGCGGGGAGTGAAGAACTCTCCTCGGTCGCCGCGAAGATTTGATCCAACAATCTCTTCGTAGGCGACACCCTTGACGTCCACCGGGCTTGCTAATAGCGAATAGCCCTGTAGCTGGCTAACAACGAATGCGACAACTGTGGGCTTTAGGTCGATGAGGTGGTCGGCAGCAGCAAATATGGCCCCGTACTTCGTTAGCACCTTCGAGTCAAAGATCTGCTGGATACGCGATTTAGCCGACGCTGCCGCGGTCGCGTTTACGCGTTCGGATGCTGTTGCGTAAAAGTCAAGCCGACGGCTTCGCTCATCCTCGATCTTCGCGAAGATGATCTTTAGGAGCTCCCAGAACGCGTCTGGCTTCTGCTTCCCTTCAGTTCCGGCGATGTAGTTGTGGCAACGGCGAAAGGCGAAGAGGAGGTTGTCGGCAGTTGCTGGCTTGAGGTCCTTGCGCTGCGGTCGTTGTGCATCAGCCTCGCTTTGGCCGTATGCCGGGATGTCGACGATCTCCTCGAAGGAGAAGCCGCCCTTGCCGTCCGCCCGCTTGGCCAGGCAGAATTTTTCGTCGCCGTTGGTCCAGATGCCGTAGCGGGCGTTGAGGCACGACGCCATGTAGCTGCGGAGTTGGTCCACGCCCTCGGTCTTGTTGCCGGGGCTCGTGCCGGCTCGCTTGGTCTCGACCAGAACCAGCGCGTGCTCCTGGGTGTGCGCTGCGCCTGGTTCGAAGACGA
Source organism: Jatrophihabitantaceae bacterium (assembly GCA_036502575.1). Taxonomy (GTDB): domain Bacteria; phylum Actinomycetota; class Actinomycetes; order Mycobacteriales; family Jatrophihabitantaceae; genus DASXRA01. The sequence continues at coordinate 32,788 of DASXYL010000007.1, forward strand.
TGACGTCGACCCGTTTTCGGGCGCTTCCGACCTTGATCGCGAACTCGGGCTGGCAGTCGGTTGCCGGGTACTTGTACTGGCGGACGAGCGCCTTCTCGAGGTTCTGTCGCACGTACTCTTCCGGGGTGTCCCGCACGTGGGCGCCGGTTATGAAGTCGGCGACTTTACCCTCCGGTACGGCTCCGCTCGCGATGGTGATCGCGGGCGCAAGCGAGCCGGTCATCCAGGGTCCTCCACTCTCGGAGCCGAGCGAGCGGCCAACCGTCTGACATAGCCTACGGCTAGCCTGGCGACCGTCTTGGTAGGACCGTGCTGACGACGCGACGCAACCGGTGCTCGTGGTGTGGGCTTCCGTGTCCCCGGCTAGCGGCAGGGTGGAGCTAGCCGGGGAGACGGCGTCTTGTAAAGACTCGTGAGAGGCGAGCGCTCAGCAGCGAGAGCGCGACTGCGTATCCACCGGAGGCTTGATCGCGTTCCCCGTCTCGCGCGAGTCATCGGCTTGGGCCCGGATCCGGCGTGAGCGTGGAGCGTCGGTCTGGACTGTCGAGATGACCATGACGGCCCTCGGCCCGTTTGGTGGCCGGCGGCCCGTCCCTCAGTGCGGCGGGTGCCGGCAAGTTCGCCGCGGCGAGCAGTCGATAGCGCAGCTCTTGGGCCGGGTCTCCATCGGGCAGCCGAAGGTTGGTGAGGAGGGTGAGTTCGGCGCGCACATTGATACCTGAAGCGGCGGCCTGCTCGATTGTTGCAGCGAGTGCTGGCCAACCTCGGTCGTTGACGAGCCGCGTGTCGATGCTGTTGGCGAGCGCGCGCCAACGATCAGTTGGCCCAGTACCCGTGATCAATTGACCAACCGCGCGTTGTGGAGGTAACACGGCCATCTGGGTCCTTGCCTGGCTTCGCGGGTCGTCGGTCCAACGTTCAGCGGCAGCGATGACCGCGGACTCCATCCGATCCTGGGGCGCGTGGACGATCTCGGCGAGGTCGGCGATCTGGGCGCGCCATTGATCGGGCGATAGCGCGGCAATCGCTTCGACGGTGAAACGGATCTGTGCACCTACATCTCCGCCTGCGACTTGGTCCCCGTCGGGGCGGTGAAGCACGTTCTCGGCAATTGCGTGGGCCAGCGGTCGGCTGTCGTGTAGGGCGTGGCGCAGCGCGGCCGCTCCGTCGCGCCGGAACATGTCGGCGGGATCGAGCCCTTCGGGCAGCGGAGCGTGTTGGGGGTTTCCGCGGCGGGCAGTGATCTGCCAGTAGGCGCGTTGAGCGGAACGGCGTCCGGCGGTGTCGTTGTCCATCGCGACGAGCGCGTCCGGTTGGCCCGGGCCGGCGTGGCGAGCGAGTTGGTTGGCTTGGGCGTCGGTGAACGAGGTGCCGAGGGGTGCGACGCCTATGTGGCTGCCGTTGGTGGCGAGGGCGATGGCCACGACGTCGAGGGGTCCTTCGACCAGCGTGGGAGTCGCGCCATGGTCGAGCGCGGCCCGGGCTTCGCTGAGGCCGAAGAGTTGGGCGCCCTTGTCGAAGAGGTCGGTCTGGGGCGTGTTGAGGTATTTCGGTCCTGAGGTTGGGTTGGGTTCGGTGTCGTGGCTGGGGTTGCGGCGGCCGATGAATCCGACGAGGTCGTCGTCGTGGTAGATCGGGAAGACGAGCCGGTCGCGGAAGGTGTCGATGATTCGTCCGGTGCGCGCGGTTCGGCCGAGTCCGGCGGCGAGGATCTCCTCGTCGGTCGCGCCGCGCCGGCGTAGGTGCTGGGTTAGCGCGGTCCAGCCGGCCGGGGCGTAGCCGGGGGTGAATCGGGTGCCGTGGGTGTCTACGGCTGCGGTGAGGTCGGTGCCGAGCCGGGTCTGGAGGTAGTGGCGTGCCCAGGAGTCGGGGTAGCGGGCGGTGAAGAACTCGGCGGCCTGCCGGTTGAGGTCGAGCAGCCGCTGCTTAGGTACGGGGGCGATAGCCCACTTGTGCTCCTCGAGCATCGGGGCCCAGAGCTCGTCCTCGGTGGGTAGGGGAGGTTCGCGGAGGATTTCGGCCCTCGCGATCGCGCGATCGAGGTGCAGACGACGTACTTCCTCGTCGGGCATGAATGGCTCGAGGTCGCCGAAGGATGCGTGGTGTAGGTCGGCGCCCTCGGCCGCCGGGTCGGGCGGGATGTCAGGCGCGTCCTCGAGCGCGGCTGCCCACTCGATGGGTGGACCCCATAGTTCCTCGGGCGGTTCGCTGTCGTAGGGGTCGGCCGGGACGTGGTCGTAGTCGAGTGGTGTCGGATCGGTCAGCATCGCGACGTGCCAGACCAGTGCCGATGCGAGGTCAGCGTCGGTGAGCTCGGGCTGCCTACTGACGTTGTCGGGCGGATCGGCCTTGATCGCGTCGCGTTCGGCGAGCGTGAGATCGATGGCGGTGGTGAGGAGCTGTTCGGGTGCCCAGTGTTCGCGGGGGGCGCCGGTAACTGCTGCGACCAGGGCTGGCCAGGCGGGGTCGGCGAGGATTCGTTCGGCGCGGGCGGCTCCGAGCAGGGCCGTGAGTGTCGGCGTCCATGGTGGGCGCAGAGTTCCGGCCCCGGATCCGGTTGTGGCGGCCATGGCGGCGGGGGTGAGGTGTCGGGCCAGTCGCCACCAGAGCGCGGCCGCGGGTTGATCGTCAGGCAGGGGGCGTTCGCCGGCGGCTGCGGTGACGATGCTGCGAACGTCGATTCCGGCAGCGTCTATTTTGGCGAGCCGGGAGGCGAGTTCGGGCCAGTAATCATCGTCGGTGACGCGCGGCGCCAGGTGGTCGACGATCGGCGCCCACCGGGTTGCCGCGCGGCGGGGGTCTCCGAGAACCAGCCCCGCCTGTGTGTCGAGCATGGTTTGGTATCGGCTTGCGGCGGCTCCCAGCTGCGTCGGCCCGGTAAGACGCCGGTCGTGGATGTCGGTGCCGGTGGCGGATCGCCAGACCGCGAGGTCGCCCCGCAGTCGTCTGTCGGCCGGGTCGAGTAGCGCCGATGCCCAGGAGGGTGCGCTGGTCGGGGTCCAGGTGTTGGCGAGAGCCCGGACGTGGTCGGCAAGCGTGGTGATCCGTTCGCCGCGATGGGTGAGGTAGAGACCCCATTGATCGTTGTCGACGAGCCGAGCTGGCACGGCGGGTAGCCAGGCCAACGGCCCGCCGATGGTGGTGCGGGACGGTTCCAGGCGCCAGTCCAGTACGGCGGCCGGGTCGAGCGCTGTAGCGATCTCGCGCTGTTCCAGTGCCGTACGAAGGCGGCTGATCGGGTCGTCGCCGTCCACGGCGAGCAGAGCGAGATGGGCCCGCAGCGTCGGGTAGGCCGCGGTGGTGGTCAGCCCAGCTAGGAGGCGTTCCGCCACCGTGTCCAGGTTGGTGAGGGTGTCGGAGCCGACGAGGTGTTCGGCGGCGACGCCGAGCGCGTCCTGATAGAAGGCGACGGCCTCTTGCAGCAGCCGGCCGGGATCGTCGAGATCGCGGCCGACGCTGACAGCGGATTGTTGTGCTTCATCGCGGGCAAGGACGCTCGTGAGAATGTCGGTCGCGGTGGGGGGCAGGACCGCCTCGGGCCGGATGATCGCGTGCTCGTTGCCGTCGCTGACGGTGGCGAGATAGACGTGATTGCCGGCTCGGCCGCGGGTCATCGCGACGTAGAACAGTTGCCGGGTTTCCTCGCCGGTGGCGACGGTGTGCGCGGTGTCTGCGGTGATCCCTTGTGCGGTGTGGACGGTGGAGGCGTAGCCGAGTTCCACGTGATCGCCGACGTAGTCGGCGGGCAGGGTGATTGTGCGTCGAGTCGCCAAGTGGGTGACAGTGAGAGTGCCGGTGCGGTGAACGCGGTCGACGCGCCAGCGGTCGCCGTTCTTCACCCAATCGGTGCTGCTGATGGGCAGGTGGCGGTCGTTGCGGCGGCTGATGATGATGTCGCCGCTGTTGGCCGAGTTCCCGTCGCTGAGCGCAACCTCCCGTCCGGTCGATCCGATGCCAGTCGGTGGGGTGAGGGTGGCGATGCGGTCGGAGCGGGCGCGGGCGTTGAGGCCGGCGACGATGTCACGGGTGGGGGCGAGCATCACGGCGTCGATCCCGGCTTGCCGGTCGGCGAGCCAGGCCTGATACGCGCTGTCGGTGACGGTAGACAGGTCACCGACGTGTACCCGGGCGTTGTCCAGGTAGTAGCCGAGGGCGGCCGGATCGCCGAGACGCAGGGCCAGAGTTGCGGCGCCTTCGGCGCGGTCGGTGAAGCGCTGCAACTCGGAGAGGGTGACGACGCCGGCGGTTTCGGCCAGGTCGCGCAGGATGCCGCCGGCGGCGACCGAAGCGAGCTGCTGGTCGTCACCGATCAGCCGGACGCTGGCGCCCCGTCCGAGGATGTAGTCGACGGCGGTAGCGAGGTCGGTGGTTCCGGCCATGCCGGCCTCGTCGATGATCACCAGAGTCTGCGGCCCGATGTCACGTACCCAGCGGGGCTGACGTCCGGTGTTGAGAGCGTGGATGAGTTTGGCGAGGGTGTCGGATCGGGTCTGGATCTGTTCGCGCAGTTCGGCTGCTGCGGCCGCGGAGGGGGCGAGGCCGACGATGTCCCCGCCGGAGGAGATCCAGGCTCGGGCCAAGACGCGCATCGCGGTCGTCTTCCCAGAACCGGCCGGGGCGACCGCGAGTTGCAGGCGGGCTCCGGATACGGCGAGTTCGTGCACCAGTTGTGCTTGAGTCGGGTTGAGTTCGAGTCCGTTGGCGGCGGATTCGGCGAGGGCGATACCGACGGTGATGGCGCTGATCGCCCGCCCATCGCGGCGTTGCGCGGCTGCGAGCAAACGCTGCTCGGCGTCGATGATCGCGTGCGAGGTGTAAAGGGCCGCGCCCGCGACTCGGTAGACGCTGCTGCCATCGCGGCGGCGCAACACGTCCGGTTCGACCACGGGATCGTCGGCTCCGAGGCGGATCGACGACGCCGGTGACAGGGCTCGGGTCACCACGAGATCCACCGCGGTGTCGAGGTCGGTCAGCGCGATCCCGTCCGCGCGGGCCTGCCGCTCCGCCTCGGCGCGCACATGCCAGACCTGCCACGTCGCCCGCGCATCCTGCACCACATCGATCACCCGAGCGGCCGTCGCGGAGACCCATTCATCGGTGACCGGCGTGCGCTCGACGTCGTAGCCGGCCGCCGCGGACACCATCCGGGCGACCGCGCCGGTGCTGCCGAGCACCCCGATCGCCTGGCCTCTCCACGCGGCTCGCTGCTCGGCGTGCGAGCGTGGTTCGTGCTTGGCCTCGCGCGTCTCCAGGGTCGCCTGCTGAGCCAACCCGAGCGCTTCGATCTCCGTTGGAGCCCGTCCGTGGGTGGCCTGAAATCGGGCGGCGAGTTCAGCCCGGCGGACCTCGATCTCGGCGCGGCGAACCGACCACGCCCGGGTCAGCCGCGAATCGACTCCGATGATTTCCCGGACCGGCCGCTTACCCTTCGAGACTGTGGACCCGGTGCTCGCTCTGGCCTCGAATCGCACTCCGAGCCGCTCGACCAACTCTGCTTCCAGGCGGGTGTTGTACCGCTCGGACGTGCTGACCTTGGCCTTGTAGAGAACCCGTCCGTCCAGAGCCAGCCACCGCCCGTCCAGTGTCTGTACCTTGTTCGACACGGCCACGTGGGTGTGCAGGTCCGGATCGCCGGCCCGGCTGTCGCGGTGGGTGAACGCCGCGGCAACGATCCCTTGGACGTCGACCTGGCGAACCCCTGCCCGCCCGGTCCGGGTGTAAGCGACCGATGATTCGAGCCAGCCGATCGCGTCGGCAACGGCTGCGTGGTGAGCCTGTTCGATCTGCTCGGCGACCTCCCGCGGCGCCAGCGCCCACAGCGTCGAGACCGACTTCACCGGCGAGAACGTCAAATCAAAACCCGCCACCGCGGTCGTGGCCTGCCGCGACGAGGCGGCGATGAACCCCGACAACTCCCGCGCTTCGGCCGGCGGCCGGCCGAAGACATCGGCGAATATCCGAGCGCCGATGTCGGTGCGGATCCGCGCCCTGTCCTGCTCGGGGAGCGCCGCGTTCCACACCTGACCCCGCTGCTGGTTGAACACGGAGAACTCGCGGGCGACCTCGACCAGGAACGGGCTCGACCCGGTGTAGACGGCGAACGCGCGACCCAATGCTGACGCTCGCAGCGCGGCGTCCTTGGTGTCGCCGGCGTCGATGACGGTCTGTTCGATCGCCTGCGCGTTAGGGTGCCGCCCTTCGCCGAACAGGGCCTTCATCTGCTCGACGGTGACCTCTGTACCGACTTTCATGTCGAGGCCGGTGAGGCCGGCGCCGAGCCAGTGACCCGGCGATTCGCCCTTCTGCTCGTAGTAGTCGTGGAGGTTCGCGTGGCCCTTTTCGGTCGAGTCGTGCACAGCGACCTGCCGCGTCAAATAGCTATAGCCGTCGCCGGCGGTCAGTTTGTGGAGCCCCATCACATCGACCGATAGGCGCATGAGCGTGGGGGAGAAGGGCACTCCGGCGCAGGGGGCTCGGGTGTTCCGATCACTGAGTGCACCAGGTGTGTGGCAGTTGTCGGAGCCGGCGAGGCGTGGGGGTAGCGGGGAGGTCGGCTCGGCAGGTGATGCGTGAGGGGCGTCGGGGATTGGATCGGAGCTAATGTCCGTCGAGAACGGCTCGTGGTGCCTAGTGAATGTGGCAGGTGATCGTCTCGGTACGGAGGTCTGGTCGTGGCTCGGACGGCTAACAGTGAGCAGGGTGCTCGGGCGAGAGCGCGGAGTGCGGGCCTGGCGCGGGCGAGGGCTCGCAGGGTCGCGCTGGACCAGGGGCGGATCGAGCGTGACGCGCGGATCGACGCGGCAGTGGCGGACGTGTTCCAGGCCCAGGATGAGCGATCGGTGGCGGTGGCGGCGGCTGCCGAGGCTGACAACCGGATCGGGCAGGCGATCGCCCGGTTGGCGGCCGAGGGTGTCACCACGGCGCAGGTAGCGGACTTGTGCGAGCTGACGGTGACCGCTGTTCAGCGGCTCAAGGGTGCGTCGGCGAACGTGGCGAAGGCGCGAACGTCGCGCGCCGAGCAGTCGGGCACGCGGGCGGTTCCCGGTGCCCCCGCCGATCCCGCTGCGTGAGCGCGCAGGGCGCGAGCGGCGCGGACGCGGTCATCGCGCAGGACACAAAGATGGGGCCTCTGACTGATCCCGGTCGGAGGCCCCATCCCTTGTTCGGCAGGAGACTATTCGCCATCTCTGCCAGCGCGGCCCGTGAGCTGGGCTGGCGCGGCTGGCATCCCTGCGATCGGTGGTCGCCTACGCTGCGGCCTGCTCGGCGTCGGCGCTTGCCTCAGCCCGGGCGGTGCGGCGCTTGGCCTTCTTGTAGGTGCCCGCCGCGATCTGCTCGACTTCGGCCAGGACGTAGCCGTTGGCGGACAGGAACGCGAAGTACCGCTTCACGGCCTCGGTGGGGTTGCGCCAGGTGTCCGTGCTGGTCGACGCCTCGACCGCTCCGAGCACCACACCCAAGGCAATCACCTGTGCCCGCGCGTCAGTGGCGGTGTCGGTGAGTGCGGTGACTGATTGGCGGGAGTGGCTGGCGTCTGCCCCGAGCAGGGTCGCGGCGAGTTCGGGGGAACGCTCCATGGCCCGGCGTAACTCGTGACTGCCACGAGCGAGTTCGGCTGCGACGTAGACGGCGGCACCCCTGGGTGCCGTCTTGCGGGATACGAAGGTCGTGATCCAATCCCGCCGGACCACGCTGGCGGACTTCCATTCCTTGTTGTTGGTGATGACGAGCTTGCGTTCGGCTTTGGCCTTGTCGTCCATCGGCCCGACGAGGCGTGCGCTGGCGGCGTCGGGGTCGTGGTGGCCGTGGGTGGGCCAGTCGGTGCAGACCGGGATGGCTTCGATTCCTTGCCAGTTGTGTTCGATGTAGACGGCGTGGCCGGGGCAGGCGGCATGTGTCTGCTCGCTGAGCCGCTTGCCGGTGCTGTCGAGCAGCGAGGTCAGTCGCCGGGTCGTCTTGTCGGCGTAGTCGGGCCGGTCGATGACCTGTGTTCCGGCGGCGGTGTGCTGCTCGATCAGGGCGGTTTGCTGGGCGGCTTCGTCGCGGTCGTCGCGGGCTCGTTGCAGGGCGTGGCGGAAGTCGCCGTCGCTCTGCTTCGCGGCGGCGACCAACGCCTTGACCGTGGACGTGTTGGACTCGAACTCCGCGACCGCCGAGGCGGCGTCGAGGGTCAGGAACTCGTACCGCTCGGCTGCACCCTTGGCCAGATCGCTGCGCGAGGCGGCCAGGGCCTGCTCGACGTCCTGCTTACGGGCCTTGGTCTGCTTCACGATCTGCGCCGCGCTCAGGCCGAGCAGGGACAGTTGTTCGACGGCGGCGAGCTTGTCCTTGGTCCCGAGACCGGATCGGTATTCGTTCTCGTGCCACTGGGACACGATGCGGGCCACCTGGTCGGCGTCCTCCTCGCCCACGATGACGGCGGGCACCAGGGGCTGCCCGACCTCGACGGAGGCGAGGGTGCGGCGCTTGCCGAACCGGACGCGGAGGCTGCCGTCGGTGGTGCGGACGGCCACGATCGGGACGAGGACGCCCAGGTCGCGGATGGAGGCGAGGAAGTCCTTGTCGAGCTGGGCTTCGCTGCGGACGTTGAGGTCGACGAGTAGCGACGCGGGATCGACGTACTCGACGGTGATCGATGGTGCGGTCATGATGGTGGTTCCCTTCGGGGTAGGTACCGGCCCGGTTGCTGGGTAGCGATGAGGGCCGGTTACTGGAGTGCCTGGTGGGCCGTTTGACGACGGCCCACCAGGCGGCTACTCGCTAGGCCGCGAGCAGGTTCTTGGTGACGCCGCCGCTGCCGGTGACGGTGAGCAGGTCGAAGGTGCGCACCTTCAACCCGGTGCTGGCATCAGAGATCGCCCGCTCGGCGCGGACCTTCACGGCGTCGCGCGTGGGGCCGACTGGGGTGTAGTGATCCAGATACTCGGTGACGGCCTGGTATCCGGCCCACCGGGTGCCCCGGATGGCGTTGTTGGTGTCGGCGTCGTGGAATAGGTAGGTCAACTCGGAGTCGCGGCGGGCGATGCTGTTGCGGGTCCGCAGAGTCGGCTCGTCGGGCATCGGCCAGAGTTTGCGGACGAGGGCGGTGAACTGGGCGTCGGTCATCGTCGTGTCGAGCATCCGCTCGGCTTCGGCCTGGAACTCGCCCATGTAGCGGAAGGTCAGACCGAGGGCTTCGCGGGCAGCCTGGATCTGTGACCGCGCGCCGGTCGTGTGGTGGATCGAGAACGAGGCCTTCGCGCGGCGGATCGCGGCGGCGAGGGTGTTCGCGCAGACGACTCGGACCGGGGTGACCATGAGCCGGAACGCCATCGATCCGTCGTGGCTGTTGCACGCGGTTAGATAGGTGTCCACCGGGTCAATGCCGCCGACCTGCATCGTGTCGGGCAGCTTCATCGTGATGAACACCTGTCGCCCACCCTTCAGGCTTCCTGCCGTCTCGAAGTGCGCGCCGGACTCGTCGACCAGGGCGTCGAGTAGGTCGCAGTGCTCCTCATTCTGGATCGGCACGTACGACGGGCCGACCACCCCAAGGGCCTCGGGTGCGCCGGTGACTGGGTTGGTTCGCACGGTCGCGTACCGGTCGGGGACGTCGATGGTGGACACCCCGTCGGCGGTGACCACGACGGCCTGCAAGTGTTCCTTGCGGACGTTCCACCAGCCGAGCCGGGCGTGCTCCATCGCCTGGCTGGCTGTGAAGCTGTCCGGTAGGACCGTGCCCAGCCGATGCCAGGCGTGTTGACGGGCCGACGCGAACCCGGCGGTTCCATCGGCGAAGGTTTCCAGTTCGTGGGACATGTGTGCCGTCCTCTCGTTGACGTGAGCGACGGCCCGACGCCGCCGCACCTAGACACATGTCTAGTGTACTTAGCATATGTCTAGTAGTCAAGTGCTAAGTATGCACTTGTCTAGAGAGATTGCGTGTGCTAGACAGGTGTCTATGCTGGTCGTCGTGGACGTATTGGTGGGATCCGCCGAGATCACCGAGTTACTCGGTGTCAGTCGTCCGCGCACGTTTCAGATCACCAGCGGGGCGGGCTTTCCGGCACCGGTGCAGGAGCTGAAGATGGGCAAGATCTGGCGCCTGTCTGACGTGCAGGCGTGGGCCAAGCGGACCGGTCGCCAGCTAAACGACCTGGCACCTCGCTCCACTCGCTGACCTCTGTAGCACCCGAACGGGCGAGGGTAGGCCCGACTGTGCACAGGGGAAGCACTCCCAGCCCAGCTGTGGATAAGTCGCGACAGACGGTCTTGCGCCGGCGTCAGGATGGGTCAGTCGACATGTAGGCGGTGACTGCAATGACCCATCAACGAGGTGCCCGGACGCTTACGGCGCTATACCTCGCGTGCACCACCGTGCGCGTGGCCGGAAGCCTGGGCGTTCTGCTCGCAGGCTTCGGCTGGCTAGGCCCGTGGTCCGGCCTGGTCCTGCTCGGCTGGCTGGCCGCTACCCCCGCCCTGCGAACGGCCGCAGGTGAGCGGCGGATCGTGCGACTATGTCGGGGCTTCCGCGCGCTCAGCGTCATCGACCGGGAGACTCTCGCCCCCGTGATCGCCGTCGTGCTGGCGCGCTGTGAGCTGACGGTTGAGCGGATCGACTGGTGCGTCTGGCGACGTGACGGCGGCATCAATGCCTATGCTGCAGGTCGCCGCAGCATCGCCGTCAGCGAGGGCCTGCTCCACGCGTGCACGGTCGGCAACATCGGTGCCGATGAGGCTGCTGGCATCCTCGCCCACGAGGTCGGGCACCTCCTGGATCCGACCTCTCGACGACGCCTGCTCGTCGCATGGCTGACCGGGCCATGGCGGATGTTCCAAGCCCTATTCATTCAGATGATCAAGATGGTCGCCCGATACGCTCCAGGCGGCCGAGCCAGCCTGCTGCTCCTTCCGGCCGTTGTGGTTATCGCCGCCGTCCAGCTGATCGAGGCGGGCGCATGGGCGCCGGTTGCCGGGATCGTCGGCCTCGTCATTGCTGTTGGGATAACGCCCCTCGTTGACGCCGCCGCGAGTCGGCGCGCAGAGCTGGCTGCCGACAACTACGCCGCAACCGCAGGAGTCGCGGCCCATCTGGCCGCAGTGCTTGCCCGCAGCCAGCATGCACCGAGGGGCCGCATCGTTGGCTTGTATGCGCGTCACCCGCATGTGTCACTTCGGCTCGATCGCCTTGGTCAATTCAGCGGGTTTTGATCGCGAATCATTCGGTGCGTGAACGATTCGGGTAGGATCGGATTTGTGAGCAGTGGTGGTCGGCGTCGGCAGGGCAATCGGCCGGGTCAGTTGGCTTTTCTGGTGGCGCAAGTCGGCGGTTTGGCGGCGATGCGTTTCGGTGATCGGGTCGCCGAGACGGGGGTTACTCCGCCGCAGGCTGGTTTGTTGCGTGTGGTTGCGGCCGAGCCGGGTCGCACGCAGCAGGCGGTGTCTGGTCAGTTGGGTTTGTTGCCGAGTCGCCTGGTGATGCTCGTCGATGAGCTCGAGGGTCGGGGGTTGATCGAGCGGCGTCGCGATCCCCACGATCGCCGCAACTACGCGCTCTACGTGACTGACGCGGGGACGGCGATGCTGCAGGACATCGGCCGCGCGGCGCAGGCCCATGGTGAGGACTTTCTGGCGCCGTTGAGCAAGGCGGACCGCGCGACGTTGTCGGATCTGCTGGGCCGGTTGGCCGCCCATCATGGACTGACACCTGATGTGCACCCTGGCTACCGGACGATAGGCCGCGAGTCCTGACCAGCGAGCTAGACGAGCACTGATCCGCCGGCGACGTCGAGGATGATGCCGGTGATCCAGGCGGCCGTGCCCGCGGCCAGGAATAGCGCTGCGTGGGCGACGTCCTCGGGTGTGCCGAGCCGTCGAATCGGGTGGGAGTCGATCAGGCTGAGTTGGGTTGCCTGCGGGATCTGGCGTTGATTGCGGTCGGTCATGATCGTTTCGGGGCTGATGCAGTTAGCGCGGATCCCGAACGGCCCGGCCTGGACGGCGACGTCTTTGGTCAGAAGCTCGATCGCGGCCTTCGCAGCGGCGTAGGCGACCGGGGAGCCGGTGTTGGGCCGACGGGCTGCCGCCGAGGACATCGTGATGATGCTGCCCTGGCCGCGGTGCTTCATCCCGGGCAGGAAACTCTTGATCGTCAGGAAGGTCGCGGTCAGATTCGTATCGATCGAGGATCGCCAGTCCGCTTCGGTGATGTCCTCGACCAGGGCCGGCCGCACGGCACTGCCACCAGCGTTCGCGACGAGTATGTCGACCGGGCCCGCGTGTTCTTCGATCTGTGCCCGCATCGCCTCGACCTGGTCGTAGTCGGTGAGCTCAGCCGCGGCGATAAGCACCTCACCCCCGGCCGCTGCGATCTTCGCTTGCACGTCGGCCAGCGCGTCGGTGTTGCGACCGTGAATGACCACCCGGGCGCCGTGCTGGGCGAACAGCGTCGCGATCGCCGCGCCAATTCCGCGCGAACTGCCCGTGACGAGCGCGACCTGACCGCCGAGGCCCGTCATGCCGACATCCCCGGCGGATTCCGCAGGCTGAGGTGCACGCCAAGCAACCGCCACCCCGGCTCGCCGGTGAACACGAGGGTCACCCGAAAGGCACCGTTGATCGGGCGGCTCTGATGGGTGCCGGTCTGTGTCTGCGTACCGACGAGGATCGCGGCGGTGCCGGCGTAGCGGATCGGCCGATCAGGGGCGAAGTCGAACGCGGTGTAGTGCAGGCCGCCGCTGAATCGCTGGGCCCATTCCTCGCGCGTCAGGACGAATCCAAACGGTCCGACGCCGAGGAAGTCGCAGTGGAGCAGTTCCATCAGCGCGCCCGAGTCGCCGCTACGTTCGGCCCGCGTCCACGCGGCCAGTCGCTCGTCGAAGTCGCCGGTCATGTCAGCGCCTCGTGCCCGGGAGCGGGCTCGTGCCTGTCGGCGCGTTCTCGGCCTGGGCGTCGATGCGGCAGCAGGAAGCCCGCCGCGATCAACCAGATGAGGCCGGGGAAACGCGCGATCGGTAGCAGCACGGCCAGCGAGGGCCAGATCAACACGACGGTGCTGAGTTCCGCGACCCCGGCGATGACGAGTCCCACCCAGGCGAGGGCGCGGGGGAGCAGGCCGAGGATCAGTGCCGGCACGGCGATGCCGGCGAGCAGCAGGCCCAGTGCGACGACGTGGGCCGGACCGCCGGTAAGAAAGGACAGATCATCCAACGCACGGACCAGCGCGGCGTCGCCTCGCACGGCCGGTCGTGACAGCGTCCACTGCAGCAGGCCGGACAGGCTCAGCGCGCTCGCCGACAGCAGCCCGCCCGCGAGCGCGATAGTCGCGCCGGGCGCGGTGACCCCCAACTGGCGCAGCCGGGCGCTCGCGGTCGCCGCATAAATCGCAAGCGGAACGGACGAGGCGAACGCCAGCGTTCCGCTCGCCTTCGCCGCGCCCGGATGCGCCAGGAAGAAGTGGTCGATCGAGGTCGCGGACCCGAACGGCGACGGGATGGTGCCGCCCAATGCCGCGCTGGTGACCAGGCCCGCGACCAGCAGCGCCAGCGACACGGCCGCCAGCACACCCAGCGGGGGGCCACCCTGATGTGGCCGCCCGACGAGATCGTTCGTAGTTGAATCGTTCATGATAAGAACGATATGCGGGACGAACCGAAACCGCAACACAATCGCGGCCGCAGTTCCTTGTTGCTCAGATAAGAGCGGATCATCCGCGTACTGCAGGAGCTACAGATGATCACTGGTTCCGCGCGGACGCTTTAAAGGTGCGCGGCGTAGCAAGGCCAAGCGGGGACAGGGGTGATCGGACGGCGGCCGAACATGCCTGCGCATTTTCGCGGGGATCGCGCAGTCGGCACACATGTCCTCGGCTTCTAGATACTCCAGCCGTAGATCGTGATCTCGATGGTGAGGGGCGCCGAGGCGACAGGTGGCCAGCGTCGATCATCTCGCCCGAGATCGCCCACGCCGTCGCGGGCGGCGGCTCCTTCTTCGTCTACCCGAGTTCACCGAGACGGAGGGCGTCCCTTATCTCGCTGAGCTTCGCGGTCGTTGCCGGGGTCCGCTCCTGCGCTTGGTCAGCGAGTTGTAGGGCATCGTCAATCTCGCTGAGCTTCACGGAGGACAGGACGGCCGCCCGCTCTATCAGGTCGTCCCGGGACACAGTGGTCAGCCACGTGCAAGGGGTGAAGCCTGGATGCGGGAACGCGAGCCGCAGCACGCCTTCGAACGGCAGACCTTCACTGGCGCCGACCATCACTTCGATGCCCCAAGCGCTGATGTCGACGCCCGCCGGAGCGACGACCTGCATCACCCGGATACCGGACGTGTCGTCTCCCGACAGCAGTACGACCAGCCTCCGCTCGTCGAACTGGACCCACCAAACTTCGCCACGTTGCACAAGTCCTCCAGACACAGGATGGCAGGCGGACGCTGCGCGAGCCCCACGCGAGCAGTTTGTCGAGCCGCGCATTTCAGGATGTCACGCTGGGACCATAGTTTTGACCGCTCTGACGGTTCGTCGGTCGCCTTGATCTGTGCCTCGAGTTGGGCAACTTCCCGCGGGCGCCCTACTCGTCCCCGTATCCAGTCGAGTGGCTATGCGCGGCGCGATCGGCTTCGGATCTTGCTGAGCGCATCGAGCGCGGTCTCGTCAGCGTCTGGAAGGGTGTGCAGGTATCTCTCGGTCGTCCGGAGACTCCCGTGACCCATTCGTTCCTTAACTACTTGGATGTCGGCGCCACCAGCGAGCAGCCACGATGCGTGAGCGTGGCGAAGATCGTGTATCCGAACGTTGAACGTTAGGTCCGCTTCTGCGAGCGCAGGTCGCCAGATGTGCTGCCGAAACCAACTACGTGGGACGTGGCCATCCGTATCGATCAATCGACCCGCGCGGGGGCTGTCCTTCCCTATTGCGCGTCGCGCGGCTCGATACTCGGTGTAGGCATACCTGCACTGCTCGCACTTACATCGGCCGAGGGAGTACCCGGTGAGCGTGCCATGGCGGTAGGTCCGACCTGCTGCGTTCGGCTCAGTACGGCCGAGGGCCTCAGGGTCGAGCACAATCCGTAGCGGCCTAGCAGGCTCCGGCTGAATCCTCACCATGTCGAACAGCAGCTCATCTCGCTGGATGGTGTTCAGCAAGATGTGGGCCGTGAGCTTCTCGACGATCTGACGGCTCAACTTCAGTCGGCGGTACTCCCTGTTCTTCGGATATAGCTTGATTGTGAAGCGGGCCCCCTTCGGCTGGAAGCGAGGACTTACCTCAACGACGGCGCGGCTGACCGTCAACATCCGCGTAGGCACATCGAGATCCGATGGACGTAGCTCGGACAGTTCGCCCCAACGCAGTCCGGTCTCGATCGCGACCTCCACGAGGAGTGGGGCCTCAGTTTCCGGCAGCGCACGGTAGATCACATCGAACTGTTCGGGCGTAACGATAGTGCGCGGCTTGCGCGGCACCGGTGGGCTCTTCACGCCGCGGCAAGGATGCAGGTAGATGACCTGGTCGTTGAGCGCGGTCGTGAAAATCGCGCTCAGAATCGTCTTGCAGTCGGCGATGGTGCTTGCCGAAACGCCCTCGTCCTTCAGCCTCGCGATCCACACACGTACGTGTTCGGGGAGGATGTCGATCATCCGAAAGTCGGCGAACTCTGGCATCAGGTGCTTGTCGATCGAGTACGTGTACCGCTGACGAGTGGTCAGCTCCAGCTGATGGTTCGGCAGCCAGGTCTCCTCGACATAGGTCTTGAAGCCCACGCGTCCACGCCGAGGGTCGCCGAGCCGTCCTTCGGCAACCTTCGACTCGGCGTCCTGCCACTTCCTGTCGGCTGCCTTCTTCGTGGCATACGTGCCGGCCGAACGACGCTTACCGCGAGCGTCGTGGTACACCGCTGTGTAGCGGGGCTTGCCGCCGTCGCCAATGCGCCTGTACGAATGCCCCATGCCGTCCGCCCTCGTAGGTCGCAACCTTGCTCGTTGCTCATCTGTTGCTGTACCAGGTGATCCGGCCCGACACCGGCCGACACGTGACATCACGAGAATCCCCTTGTATAGAAGGGATTCTACAGTGATTCTCCCGAGGCGTCGACCGTCAAAATCAACGGAGAACACCTTTGACACGGTAGGGGTCACTGGTTCAATCCCAGTATCGCCCACATCGAGGCCCCGGTTTACTGGCCTCCAGCAGCCGGCGGCCTTGTTGTGCATCGACGGACCCCTGAATGTCTTGTGTAGGCAGCAGCGGAGCCTGAGGCATCGAAGTGCTTGCCGAAAGCGTCGGGCCTGCATCGCCCTTGTCGCTGCCGGACGGCAGGGACGATGATCGGCGTGAGAGCACCTGTTGGTCGCCGGGGTCGGCTCGGCGGTTGACGGTGCGGGTTGGCGGTCGAGATGGGCAACGATCGTTTGCGGCGGGCGCGCAGGTTGTCCGGTCTGGTCGTGGGGCTCGCGGTGCTGGTTGCTGCAGCGCCGGCGACGGCGGCCGCCGATGGGCACCCTGTGCATGTCGGCACGGACTATCTCGCGTTGGGTGACTCGGTCGCGTTCGGCTACCGCCCCCCTGCTGTTACCCCGCCCGGGGACTATCTCGACGCGAGCAACTTCGTCGGATACCCGGAGGACCTTGGCGCGGCGATACCAGTCATGCTCAGCAACGCCTCCTGTCCCGGCGAGACGACCGCCAGCCTGATCACGGCCGGCGCGCAGAGCAACGGCTGCGAGAATTCCCTCGGATCGCCCGTCGGATATCGCACCGGCTTCCCGCTGCACGTCGACTACTCGGGCACCCAACTGTCTTATGCCGTCAGCTATCTGCGAAGCCACCCCCGCACCCGGCTGGTGACGATCGACATCGGCGCCAACGACCTGTTCCTATGCCAGGCGACCACCGCCGATCACTGCACCGGCACGGACTTGGCGGCCGTCCTGGGGCAGATCACCGACAACCTGAGGACGATATTCAGCACGCTGCGCCACACGGCGCACTATCGGCACGACTTGGTGCTGATGACCTACTACGCGCTCAACTACACCGACCCCGTCCAGGTGGCCGGCACGACGGCATTGAACGCCGCCCTCACGGCCGCGGGCACTCGGCTGGGCATACTCGTGGCCGACGGGTACGCCGCGTTCCAACACGCTTCGCAAAACACGGGCGGTGACCCTTGTGCGGCCGGGCTGCTCATCGCGTTACCCACGGGCGGCTGCAACATCCACCCCTCCGCCCTGGGGCACCAAGTCCTCGCGGCATCGATCCAAAGCGTCATCGACACAGGCGATCACTAATCGCACCGTGGGCGACGTTGTCTACAGTGGACACCGCGCCAGGCTCTGTCACGCGACGGTGTTCCCAGTTGCTGAGCCCTCGGCCGTCGGGTTGTGCGATATCCAGCGGGGTGAGGCGGTGGTGCCACGCTGCATGAGCTCGACGGGCAGCAGAATCTGGGAACTCAGCTCAGGCTGATCGCCGCCCATCCATGCGAGCAGGGTCCGGGCCGCCAGTGCGCCCATCTTGTTCAGTGGCACCCGCACCGTGGTGAAGGCCGGGGTCAGCCTGTGCATGAAGTCTGCGTCGTTGTAGCCCGTGATGGATACGTCGCGTGGGCACTGGATGCCGTGTTCGGCCAGGGCGTCTTTAGCACCGATCGCCAACAGGTCGTTCGCCGCGACGATCGCGGTGAAGGTAGTGCCGCGCTTGAGGGTGGCGTTGACGGCGTCAATACCTGCCTGCTCCGTGTATGAGGCGCATTCGGCGACCGAACGTCCGGTCGGCAGCCGGCGTGCGCGCATGGCTTGGCGGAACGCGCTCGTTCGCTCTCGCCCGGTCGACGTGTCGGACGGCCCGGCGAGGTGCAGGATCGTCCGGTGTCCGAGCTGCTCGAGGTGTTCGACGCACATCTCGATGCCGTGTCGGTCGTCGCCGCCTATGTACGGGAACGGTCCGCTGTCGTTACGTCGGTTGACGAGGACCGTGGGAACCTCTGCCTCGGCCAGCTCGTCGAGCACTGGGTCGTGCCATCTGGCGGTGGCGACGATGAAGCCGTCGACGCCACGTGCTCGCATGGCCGCGACCTGCGATCGCTCGGTCTTGGCGTTGTTGTTGGTGTCGGTTAGAACCAGCGTGTAGTTCGACTCGGCGAGCACCTGCTCGGCTCCGCGCACGATGTGCGGGAAGAGCGGGTTCGTGATGTCGGGGACGACCAACGCGACGACGAACGATCGGGATGTGCGCAGACCCCGAGCCAAGGTGTTCGGCACGTAGCCGAGCTTTCGCGCCGCACGCTCGACCCGACGAACCGTTTGCGGGCTGACCTCTTCGCGGGCGGCGGGGTTAAGCGCTCGCGATGCGGTCCCGGTGTGCACGCCAGCTTCCCGCGCGACATCGACGAGGCGGACCTTGTTCACGCCGACGATCATAGCGGGACGCGCCCCGAGATGCGGCCACTTCCTGCAATCGGTTGTGAGCAGATGGAGGGCTCGCGCGACGCGACTCCGCCTGGCCTATTGACATCACTTACCTCGCGAGGCAGTCTTGCCGCAATCGATTGTGTCTGCCCAGTTGCCAGATCACGACGCACTGGTTACGACGCTTAGGTCAAGACCCCATCCACTCTCCCGGGAGAGGTGCCTGATGACAAACCGCAATCGTTTGTGGCAAGTATCCGTGCTGGCGTCGGCGGTGGCTGCCGTGACGCTGATTGCGGGCTGCGCGTCCAAGAGCGGCGGTTCGGCGTCGGCCCCGACAGGGGGCTCGTCGAGTAAGCAACTGGTGATCGGCGCATCGGTGTCGCTGACCGGAGATTTCTCCGACTCCGGCAAGGCGGTGCAACGCGGCTACCAACTGTGGGCCGACACGGTGAACGCCAAGGGCGGCATCCTGGGCCGAAAGGTTCAGCTGAAGATCGTGAATGACGCGTCCAGTCCGACCCAGGTCGTGACGAACTATCAGAACTTGATCAACAAGGATCACGTCGACTTGACGTTCGGGCCGTTCTCGACGTTGTTGACGATTCCGGCCTCCCAGGTGGCCAAGCGTTACGGCTACGCGTTCCTGGCTCCGGCCGGCGGGGGTCCCAAGGTGTTCGCGCAGAAGCTGAACAACTTCTTCTTCGTCCAGCCCGCGCCCACGACCCAATCCGGTGACGTGTTCGCGGCCTACATTCTCGGCCTGCCGGCCGATCAACGTCCGAAGACCGCCGCATACGCCGAACTCGACGACCCGTTCGCGGCACCGATCGCAGAGAACATCCGGCAGAAGTTCGAAGCGGCCGGCATCCGCACGGTCTACAAGCAGGTGTATCCATCCGAGACGGCTGATCTGTCCCCGGTGATGGGCGCCATCGCTGCGAAGCATCCGGACGTCGTCGTCGGCGGAACCCAGAACGAGGATGCCTACGCCCAGGTCAAGAGCCTGGTTCAGCTCAAGTTCAGCCCCAAGTTCATGTTCCAGTCCAATGGCGCCAACTCGCCGCTGGAGTTCCCGGACAAGGTCGGTCGGGCAAACACCAACGGCATCATCTCCGCGGCTGACTGGTTCCCGGGTTCGACTGCCGCAGGAAGCGTCGATTTCACCGCCGCCTACATCAAGAAGTACGGCGGGACCGCGCAGAGTGTCGACGACAGTAGTGCCGAGGCTTACGCCACCGGTCAGCTGATCGAGGCGGTCGCGGCGAAGACCGGCAAGATCGACAATGCGACGATCATCAGCTCGCTGCACTCCGGCAGCTGGCCGACGCTGCTGGGCAACCTGTCGTGGTCGTCAGACGGCTCGCCCAACGGAGAGTTCAACCTCGTGCAGTGGCAGCAGGGCAAGTTGGTGCCCATCTACCCGTCGTCGGTGGCCCAGGCATCGCCGGTCGCCCCGAAGCCGAACTGGGGCGGGTGATCGCCGGTGCACGCACTGATCCAGGGCATCATCCTGGGTGTATTGACCGCAGGCGTCTACGCGCTCATGGCCTCTGGCCAGACGCTGATCTTCGGGATCATGAAAGTGGTGAACCTGGCGCAGGGCGCCATGGTGATCCTCGGCGCCTACCTCGCCTACCAGCTGTTCACCTCGTTCGGGATCGACCCGTTCCTGGCCATCCCGATCACCACCGTGATCCTCTTCGTGATCGGCGTCGTCGTCCAGCTGCTCTTCCTCCGGCCGCTGCGTAAGGACGACAGGTCGGAGCTGAGCTTGCTCGTGACGTTCGCCGTGGCGTTGCTGCTCGAAGGCATCATGAGCGTCAGTTGGAGCACCAATGACCGCAGCATCAACACTAGCTACGCGAACTCGAGCTGGACCGTGTTCGGGTACCAGATCACGCTGGTCCGGCTCTATGCGTTCATCCTCTCGCTCGTCGCGCTGGGGCTCCTGTACCTGCTGCTGAATCGCACCCGATTCGGCCGCGCTATTCGCGCGAGCGTGCAGAACCCCGAGTCGGCGACGTTGCTGGGCGTCGAGTCCGAGCGCGTGTCGGCGATCGGCTTCGGCCTCGGCGCAGCCACCGCCGCCGCTGCCGGGTCGGTGTACGGCCTGCTCTACCCGTTCAACTCCGGAAGTCACTACGACCTGATCTCCCGGTTGCTGTCGATCGTCATCCTGGGCGGCCTGGGCAGTGTGGGAGGGGCTGTGGTCGGGGCACTGGTGATCTCGGTTTCGTCGGCAGTCGTCGCGTCCGCGATCTCGCCGATCTGGTCGGAGATGACCTTCTTCATCGTGCTGCTGCTGGTCCTGCTCGTGCGGCCACGCGGATTGTTCGGTACGGCGGCTCGAGGAGCGCTATGACGTCACTTCGCGGAATCGGCCAAGCGCGCGCCGCGGTGTTCTTCGGCGTGCTGGCCATGCTGCCCGAATTCAACCTGGCCCACTGGGTGCTCAACATGCTGGTGTTCACGCTGATGTACGCGGTGATGTCGAGCGCTTGGAACCTGCTCGGCGGGTTCGCGGGCTACCCGTCCCTCGGGCACGCCGCGTTCTTCGGCGTCGGTGCGTACGCGGTCACGTTGTGGTTCCAGCATCACGGGATCCACAGTGGCTATGAGCCGTTCCTGCTGCTGCCGGCGATCGGGATCGGTGCAGCCCTGGTCGGGCTGCCTGTCGCGGCGATCGCCATGCGAACCCGCTCGGACGTGTTCGCGATCGTGACGATCACGCTGCTGTTCGTCGCGCAGACGCTGGCCTTCAACCTGCGCAGCCTGACCGGGGGCGCGCAAGGTGCGTCGATCGCCGCGGCGCCGTTCTCGGCAGCGACCTACGAGCGTCCGTTCTACGACGTCCTGGTAATCCTCCTGGCCGTGGCGATGGGGCTGACGTGGGCGAGCATGCGCTCGAAGGTCGGGCTCTCGCTGGCCGCCGTCCGGGCCGACGAGGACAAGGCGGCCGGCATCGGAGTCCGGGTGCAGGCGGTCAAGCTACTCGCGTTCTGTGTCAGCGTCGGCCTGACCGCGATGGTCGGCGCCGTATGGGCCTACTACGAGGGCTTCATCTATCCGCAATTCGCGATCGATCCGTTGATCACCATCGCGATCGTGCTGATGACCTTCCTCGGCGGCCGGGCGACGTTGTGGGGGCCGGTGATCGGTGCCTTCATCCTCGAGCTCGCGCAGCAGTACCTGGCCTACAGCCTTGGCGGTAGCCAGTTCTACCTGATCGCGTACGCGCTGGTCTTCCTCGTGGTCATGCTGCTGATGCCGCGCGGCATCGTGCCGTCGATCCAGGAACGGCTGAGGCACCGTCGACGCCGGCGGGTAGTTGACGCGCCGAGCGCTGCCGGCGGTACGTCACCGCCGGCTCGCATCGAGGCCGCATCCACGGCGCGGACTTCGCTCACCGCTCAGCTCACCGTGAAGGGGGAGCGCGCATGAGTGCACTGCTGGAGGTCGCGAACCTCTCGCGCAGCTTCGGTGCCGTCAAAGCAGTCCAGGACGCCTCGCTCACCGTTGAGAGCAACTCGATCAGTGCCCTGATCGGACCGAACGGTTCAGGCAAGACGACCATGTTCAACCTCATCACCGGGTACCTGCCGGCCGAGTCCGGAAAGGTCCGGTTCGACGGGCACGACGTGACCGGCGCCAAGCCGGCTGTCCTCTACCGCCGCGGTCTGTCCCGAACGTTTCAGCAGGCTCGGGTGTTCGGCCACCTCACCGTCCAGGAAAACCTCGTCGTCGCGGGTGGTTTCAGCTGGGCTCAGCTGTTCGGTCGCCGAGTCGGGCACCACGATCGCGAACGCGCCGGTGAACTGTTGGACGAGTTCCGGCTGAGCCACGTGGCAGATCTCTACGCGTCTGAACTGTCCTACGGCCAACGCAAGTTGCTGGAGTTCGCGGCCGTACTGATGAGCCGGCCGAAGCTGGTGATGCTCGACGAGCCGACCGCCGGCGTGAACCCGGTGATGATCGAGACGATGGAGCAGCACATCCGTCAGCTGCACGCGGCGGGCATCACGTTCCTCATCGTCGAGCACGACATGAATTTCGTCATGCGGCTGTGCGATCCCGTCGTCGTCCTGGACCAGGGCCAGGAGATCTTCACCGGACCGCCGGATGCCGTGCAGAGCAATCCCGCCGTCCTCGACGCCTACCTGGGGGCGTGATGAGCGGAGCGATCCTCGTGTTGCGTTCCGTTGTCGCCGGATACGGAGCAGGCGACATCCTCAAGGGGGTCGACCTGGAGATACAGCCTGGAACTGTCACCTGTCTCATAGGACCGAACGGGGCCGGTAAGAGCACGGTGCTGAAGTGCGTCAGCGGCCTGCTGCGCCCCCGCCAGGGAACGGTCAGCTATCGGGGCGAGCTGATCGATCAGCTCAGCACCCGCAAACGACTCGTGCGGGGGATCGTGCACGTCCCACAGGACCGGAGCCTGTTTGCCGGGATGACGGTGTGGGACAACCTGCTGATGGGTGGCTACGCCATGGCCGACCAGAAGCGGGTCCGGCAACGCGTTGAGCAGGCGGCCGATGCCTTTCCGATCTGCCGGCAGCGCGCCCATGATCACGCGGGGTCGCTTTCGGGGGGCGAGCAGAAGCAGGTCGAGTTGGCCAGGACTCTGGTCCTCGACCCAGGGCTCGTACTGCTCGACGAACCCTCGATCGGACTCGACCCCAAGTCCCGCACCCAGGTCTTTGCCAGCATCCGTCGCCTGGCCCAGCAGGGCATCACCGTGTTGGTCGTCGAGCAGAACGCGCGCAGCGGGCTCGCGGCGTCCGACGTCGGGGCTGTGCTCGAGACCGGCGTCGTCCGGCTCGTTGACACCGGCGCCAATTTGCTGACCAACCCCGACGTGGCGCGTCTGTATCTAGGTGGACACGTCACGTCAGCGGCATCCGCCGCCGCACCGGCGTCCGGGCACTGAGATCGCACTACCGAAGGAGACACATGACCACACCTCGCGCCCGCGTCGGCTGGATCGGAACCGGCCGCATGGGCTTCGCGCTCGCGAGCCGGCTCCTCGACGCCGGCCACGACGTGGCGGTCTACAACCGGACCCGGTCGAAGGCTGAACCCCTCGCCGAGCGCGGGGCGAAGGTAGTCGATACGCCGATGGACCTTGCCGACCGCGACGTCGTCTTCATCATGGTCGCCGGTTCGGCCGACTTGGCCGAGGTGACATCGGGTGACGGCGGCTTGCTGACGCATCCCGACGCGGTCCCACGAATCGTGGTGGACTCCTCAACGGTCTCGTCCGCCGCTTCTGCCGAAGCACGGAAGAAGGCTGACGCTCGCGGCGCGCAGTTCCTGGCCGCTCCGGTCAGCGGAAATCCGAAGGTGGTGCGCGCCGGAAAGCTCACGCTTGCTGTGTCCGGTCCCCGGGACGCCTTCGACCAGGTTGAGGAGCTGCTGGCGGTTCTCGGCCGGGGCGTCACCTACGTCGGCGAGGACGAGGTGGCTCGGCTGGTGAAGATCTGCCACAACGTCTTCCTCGGGGTAGTGATCCAGTCGCTGACCGAGATCACGCTGCTGGCCGAGCGTGGCGGCACGACGCGCGCCGCGTTTCTGGAGTTCCTCAACGACTCGGTGATGGGGTCGACGTTCACCCGGTACAAGACACCGGCCCTGGTGAACCTCGACTTCGAGCCGACGTTCACGATGCCCTTGCTCAGCAAGGACTTCGACCTGGCCCACGACGCAGCGCACGAGCTGGCCGTGCCGATGCCATTGGCGGCAGCGGCGGCCCAGCTCGTGGCCTCCGCGGTGGGTGCGGGGCATCGGGACCTGGACTTCGCGGCCCTCATTCTGGAGCAGGCGCGGCGGTCGGGTATGACGCTAACGGCGGAGAACGTCGAGGTCGACGACGGTTTGACCGCCACGCGCCCAGCGGTGGAGAGCTGAGACATGAGCGGCGCCCGACCGATGGCCGCCCCTGGGCACATGGGGGTCGATTTCGAGCAGCGCGTGGACTTCGAGCGGCTGCGCCGGTATCGGCTCGACCGGGCGCGCGCCGTCCTGCAGGCGAGTGAATGCGGCGCGTTGCTGCTGTTCGACTTCTACAACATCCGCTACACCACGCAGACGTGGATCGGCGGCGCCCTCGGCGACAAGATGACGCGCTACGCGCTGCTCACCCGCGCCGGTGAACCGATGCTGTGGGACTTCGGCTCCGCGGCCCGGCACCATCGGCTGTACTCGCCGTGGCTGCAGCCGGAGAACTGCCACGCCGGCATGCTCGGCTTGCGGGGAGCCATCGCGCCATCGGCCGGCCTGATGGAGTCAGCGGTGCGGCAGATCAAGCAGCTGCTCACCGACGCCGGTGTCGCTGATGCGCCGGTGGGTGTCGACATCGTCGAGCCGGCCTTCCTGTTCGAGATGCAGCGTCAGGGGCTGAACGTCGTCGACGCGCAGCAGCTCATGCTCGACGCCAGGGTGATCAAGTCGTCGGACGAGATCATGCTGCTGACCCAGGCCGCGGCCATGGTCGACGGCGTCTACCAGGACATCGTGGAGGCCCTCAAGCCCGGAATCCGGGAGAACGAGATCGTCGCTCTCGCGAACAAGCGGCTCTACGAGATGGGCTCGGACCAGGTGGAGGCGATCAACGCGGTCAGCGGCGAGCGGTGCAACCCGCACCCGCACAACTTCTCCGACCGGCTCATCCGCCCGGGTGACCAGGCGTTCTTCGACATCATCCACTCGTTCAACGGCTACCGGACGTGCTACTACCGCACGTTCAGCGTCGGCAGCGCGACCGCCAGCCAGCGCGACGCCTACACCAGAGCCCGGCAATGGATGGATGCGGCGATCGAGGCCGTGAAGCCAGGCGTGGGGACCGACCAGATCGCCGCCGTCTGGCCGCGCGCGGAGGATTTCGGCTTCGCCAGCGAGATGGACGCCTTCGGGCTGCAGTTCGGCCACGGCCTGGGGCTCGGGCTGCACGAGCGACCGATCATTTCGCGCCTGAACAGCATGACCGAACCCGTGGAACTTCGTGCCGGCATGGTGTTCGCGCTCGAGACGTACTGCCCGGCCTCCGACGGGTTCTCGGCTGCCCGCATCGAGGAGGAGGTCGTGGTCACCGAGGACGGCCCACGCATCCTGACCCTCTTTCCCGCACAGGACCTCGTCATCGCCAATGCGTACTGAGAAACGGAAGGCAGTCAGTTCGTGACGACACTCCACTTCGACCTCCTGGGCGAGGTCCCGACCGACCTGCACATCGCTGGCAAGGACGTGCCGGCTCAGGACGGCGGGCGCTTCGACGTGCTGGATCCGGCGACCGGCGAGCTGATCGCGAGCGTCGCCGACGGCGGGGAGACGGACGCACTAGCCGCTGTGGACGCCGCAGACAGCGCAGCGTCCGG
This sequence comes from Jatrophihabitantaceae bacterium, assembly GCA_036502575.1. Lineage (GTDB taxonomy): Bacteria > Actinomycetota > Actinomycetes > Mycobacteriales > Jatrophihabitantaceae > DASXRA01. The sequence goes on from DASXYL010000007.1 coordinate 58,545, forward strand.
GTGGGCGGCCACCGCACCGCGCGAACGGGCCGAAATCCTGCGTCGTGCGTTCGACTTGATGACCCGTCAGGCCGAGGACTACGCCCGGCTGATCTCGCTCGAGAACGGGAAGGCACTGCCCGACGCCCGCGGGGAGGTGGCCTACGCCGCCGAATTCTTCCGCTGGTACTCCGAGGAGGCGGTCCGCGTCGACGGGTCGCTCACGACCGCGCCGTCGGGGGCCAACCGCATCGTGGTCATGCACCAGCCCGTCGGTGTCTGCGTACTCGTCACACCGTGGAACTTCCCCGCTGCCATGGCCACCCGCAAGATGGGACCGGCACTCGCAGCCGGATGCACCATGGTGCTCAAGCCCGCGAGCGACACCCCACTTACCGCACTCGCCATGGCGGCGACTCTGGAAGCGGCGGGGGTTCCACCCGGCGTCGTGAACGTCGTGCCCAGCCGCCGATCGGGAGCCACGGTGTCCGTGATGCTGCACGACCCACGGGTGCGCAAACTGTCCTTCACCGGCTCGACCGAGGTCGGACGGATCCTGCTGCGTGAAGCCGCCGACCAGGTGATCAACACGTCGATGGAGCTCGGCGGCAACGCGCCGTTCCTCGTGTTCGCCGACGCCGACCTGGACGCGGCGGTGGACGGGGCGATGATCGCCAAGATGCGCAACGCAGGTGAGGCCTGCACGGCGGCGAATCGCTTCTACGTCGAGTCGTCCGTTGCGGACGAGTTCGGCAGTCGGCTCGCGCAGCGGATGGCGCAGCTGTCCGTTGGTCCGGGGAGCGTCGAGACGAATCAGGTCGGTCCGTTGATCAACGCCGAGGCGGTCGCGAAGGTCGAGGGCCTCGTCACCGATGCCGTGTCGCGGGGAGCGCGCACTCTGGTCGGCGCGACCCGTCCGGAGCGTCCCGGGTTCTACTACGACCCGACCGTGCTCATCGACGTGTCGACGGATGCCGACATCCTGTCCGAGGAGATCTTCGGCCCGGTCGCCCCCATCGTCCGATTCGACGCCGAACAGGACGCGATCCGGCTGGCGAACGCCACGGAGTACGGCCTCGTCGCGTACGTCTACACCGACGACCTCGCCCGCGGACTTCGGGTGAGCGAGCAGTTGGAGACGGGCATGGTGGGGCTGAACCGTGGGCTGGTGTCGGACCCGGCCGCACCCTTCGGGGGGGTCAAGCAGAGCGGCATCGGGCGCGAAGGCGGCCACGAGGGCATCCTGGACTACCTGGAATCGAAGTACATCGCGGTGCAGTGGTGAGCGCAGGCGGAGTCCCCGGCCTGACCGGGGTTGACCACATCGGCTTCACGGTGCCCGATCTTGACCAGGCGCATCGCTTCCTGGTCGACGTGATCGGCTGCGAATACATGTACTCCCTCGGCCCGTTTCACCACCACGACACCGACTGGATGCGCGAGCACCTCAACGTCGACCCCCGAACCGTCATGGAACAACTGCACTTCTACCGCTGCGGCGGCCAGGCGATCTTCGAGGTCTTCCAGTACTCCGCGCCGCAGCAGGGCAACTCGGTGCCGTGCAACAGCGACGTCGGCGGTCACCACGTGGCGCTGTACGTCGACGACCTCGACGCCGCGGTGGCTTATCTGCGCGAGTGCGGCGTGACGCTACTGGGTGACCCGACGGTCAGTACCGGACCGAGTGCGGGGCAGCGCTGGGTGTACTTCCTCGCGCCCTGGGGCATGCAGTGGGAGCTCGTGTCCTATCCCGACGGTAAGGCGTTCGACCGTGAGCGGTTGACCGCGACAGGGACGGAGGGGCCGTGACCGAACACGACACACTGCAGCCGTCGGTGCCCTGGGTCGATCTCGTCGTCACCGACGCCGACTGGGATGTGGCCGACGCGCACCTGCTCACCGGCATGTTCAGCCAGCTCGTCCTCATCCGCAGTTTCGAGGAGTATGTGCTCGAGCTCGCGACGGCCGGCCTGATCCACGGCCCGGCACACTCGAGCATCGGCCAAGAGGGCGGGGCGGTCGGGTCGGTGTTCGCCCTGACCAGCGACGACACCGTCAACGGCTCGCACCGTGGGCATCATCAGTTTCTCGCCAAGGTGCTCGGACACGTCGAGCCGAAGGGCATCGACCCGGTGCGGCCGTACTCGGACGAGGTGCGTGCGGTTCTGCTACGCAGCCTCGCGGAGATCTGCGGGCTGGAGCGCGGATTCAGCCACGGCCGCGGTGGATCGATGCACCTGCAGTGGAAAGAGGCCGGCGCCATCGGCACGAACGCCATCGTCGGTGGTGGCGTCCCGCTGGCTGCCGGGTCGGCCTGGGCGCACCGCCATGCCGGCACGGACGCTGTCGCGGTCACCTACTTCGGCGACGGCGCGGCCAACATCGGCTCGACGCTGGAGTCGTTCAACCTGGCCTCGGCCTGGAAGCTGCCGCTGTGCTTTTTCGTCGAGAACAACGGGTACGCCGTGTCGACGAGCGTCGCCGAGGCAACCGGCGAGCCTCGACTGTCGGCGCGTGGTCCCGGATTCGGTATTCCGAGTTGGCGAGTCGACGGGATGAACCCGCTCGCCGTGCACCTGGCGATGCAGGAAGCGCTCGCGCACATGCGCGCGGGCAACGGTCCCACCCTCATCGAGGCGAATGTCTACCGCTACTTCCACCAGAACGGCGCGTTCCCGGGCAGCGCGTTCCGGTATCGCTCCAAGGACGAAGAGGCCGCGTGGCGGGCCAGGGATCCGATCGACCAGATCAGCGCGCACCTGGTACGTCGGGGACTGCTGCAGCCGACCGAGATCGACGACGCGGTCGGGCGAGCCCGAGAACTCATGGCCCACGTCGGCGAGGTGTTGCTCGAGCCGGTCCGGGGCGGCAAGCCGGGCGAACGTCGGATCCGGCCGCAGGAGTGGCCGGCCACCGACTTCGTCGACGTGGGCGTTCGTGGTGACCTGGCGGAGTTCGCCGATGCGCCGCTGGCCGACCGCGACTCGTTCACCGGCGAACTCGCCGAGATGAAGTTCATCGACGCTGTTGCCGGGGTGATGGCGCGGCGCATGGCGACCGACGAGCGCGTGGTCGTGATGGGCGAGGACGTCCACCGGCTCAACGGCGGGACGAACGGGGCGACGCGGGGTTTGAAGGAGGCCCACCCCGATCGCGTGCTCGGCACGCCGATCAGCGAGAACGCATTCGCCGGTCTGGGCGGCGGAGTGGCGCTGGACGGCCGCTTCCGGCCGGTCGTGGAATTCATGTACGCCGACTTCATGTGGGTCGCCGCCGACCAGTTGTTCAACCAGATCGGCAAGGCCCGGCACATGTTCGGTGGTTCCGGCGCCGTGCCGTTCGTTCTGCGCAGCAAGGTCGCGATGGGCACCGGCTACGGGTCCCAACACTCGATGGACCCCGCAGGCGTCTTCGCGACGGCACCCGGCTGGCGCATCGTGGCGCCGTCCACTCCGTTCGACTACGTGGGCTTGATGAACAGTGCGCTGCGATGCGCCGACCCCGTTGTGGTGCTCGAACACGTCGATCTCTACGCCAGCACCGGCATCGGTCCTGTCGACGACCTGGACTACTGCATCCCGGTCGGCAAGGCAGCTGTGCGCCGCGAGGGTGCCGACGTCACCGTGCTGACGTATCTGGCGATGACGGTCTACACGATGCAAGCCGTAGCGGAACTCGGCACCGTCGACGCCGAAGTCATCGACCTCCGCTGGCTGGACCGAGCCAGCATCGATTGGGACACCATAGGCCGCAGCATCAAGAAGACGAACCGGGTCCTGATCGCCGAGCAGGGGCCGCTCGGCACCTCCTACGGGTCCTGGCTCGCCGACGAGATCCAGCGTCGCTTCTTCGACTGGCTCGACCACCCGATCGAACGGCTGACCGGCGGTGAGGCATCGCCCAGCATCAGCAAGGTCCTCGAGCGGGCCGCCATCGCCAAGTCCGAAGAAGTCGCTGCCGCGCTCACGACGATCATGGGGAACTGACATGCCGCACCTGCTGCGGATGCCCGAGGTCGCGGCCAACACCACCGAAGCCGTACTGGCGAACTGGCCGCTACCGGCGGGCGCCACCTTCCGGGCGCACGACACCGTCGCGACCGTCGAGACCGCAAAGGCGGTCGTCGACATCGAAGCCGAAAAGGACGGCGTTCTGTTGGCGACACTCGTCGCGGAAGGTACTGAGGTGCTCATCGGCGATCCCATCGCTCTGTTCGCTACGGAGGGCGAACAGGTGCTGGATATCGATGCCGCCCTGGCCGCTCTCGGCGTTCACCAGCGGGATCCTGATAGCGGCGCCCACCCGACGTCCGAACTCGGATTGGACGGGCCGGAAGTCGATCCCAAACCGTCCGCGCGGGCGCGTGACCTGCCGGCCGACACAGTGACCGGCAACGGCCGTTCCCCATCGCCACAGCGGATCTTCGCCAGCCCGCTGGCTCGGCGGCTTGCGCGCGAGGCGCGGCTACCCGTCGAGGAGATCGCCGGCACAGGCCCACACTCGCGCATAGTCAGACGCGACGTCGTGGACGCCATCGCCAAGCGGTCCGACTCGACCGGTATCGGTCGACCCTCGGGGCTGAGCGGCTTCTCATACGTCGACCATCCGCACACCCGCCTGCGCCGAGCAATCGCGGCTCGACTCGTCGAAAGTAGCCAAACGGCGCCACATTTCTACCTGCGAGGCACAGCCAGGGTCGACGCGCTGACCCGCCTGAGATCCGACCTCAACGAAGGCGCGACGACACGTATCTCGCTGACCGACCTGATCGTCAAGGCCGTCGCCACCGCGCACCAATCAGTGCCCGAGATGAACGTGATCTGGATGCCGGACGCCGTGCGGTCGTTCTCCGGAGTCGACATCGCGATCGCGGTCGCCACCGACAACGGTCTGGTCACCCCGGTGCTGAGCTCCGTCGAATCGCTCAGCGTCCGAGCGATCGCGCGCGCCACCAGTGACCTGGTCGATCGAAGCCGTCGTGGGGAACTGCGACAACACGAGATCGAGGGCGGCACCATCACCGTCACCAACCTCGGCATGCACGGCACCGCAGAGTTCGCGGCAATCATCAACCCTCCGCAGTCCGCCATCCTCGCCGTGGGAGCCGTCAGACAAGAGCCGATCGCGCGCGACGGGCAGGTGAGCGTCGCCCCGGTCATGCGGGTGACCCTGTCAGTCGACCATCGGCCGGTCGACGGTGTGACCGCCGCCCGCTGGCTGCAGGCATTCCTTGCTGCAGTGGAGAGCCCGGTTCAGCTTCTATCCTGACCTGAGATCTGCCGTGACTGTCCTCAGCCGACCGCGGTCTCCCAGTCGGGCGCTCGGCGCACACCGGCGTTGACCCGATCGACAAAATCCGGGTCGAGCACGGGCACGGCGTTGTACAACCGACGGCTCTGTTCGTGGGGGAGGATCACGTCCTCGTCGCGCAGGATCGCGTCCCGGATCTCGCGGGCAACCTCGGCGGTCACCTCCGGGCCGCCGTTGTCCGTCGCGACGTCGATTCCTCGGGCGAGTGCGGTCGGAAGGCCGGGCGGGAAGACTTCGATCACCCGCGTTGCGGACCCGCGCAGCTGACGGCGCAGCGCGAGGGTGAACATGTGCAGGCCGGCCTTGGTCGCGCTGTACAGGGGCTGGGCTTCCAACGGGAACAGAGCACCCGGCGTCCCGATCATCACCACTGCGCCCGGTTCGGCGTCCCGCCCGGTTCGGCGTCGCTCGGCCAGGAAGAGTCGGGCCATTTCAATCGGAGCGTGCAGGTTCACCTCGATCTCGTCACGGGCCCGATCCGTATCCAGCGTGACGCTGCTCGTGTAGTCGTGCGGCCTCGTGATCGCGGCGTTGTTGATCAGGATGTCAACGGTTCGCCCCCGCGCGGCTACCTCGCTGAATATTCGGGTTCGGTCGGCCGCAACGGACACGTCGGCCCGAACCGTGATCAAGCCCCGGATCTGCGTGGCCGCGTCGGCGAGCTTCGCGGCCGTCCGGGCGCAGGCGATGACCTGGTGGCCCAGCGTGGCGAAGGCCTGCCCGATCGCCAGCCCAAGACCTTCTGACCCGCCGGTCACGAGGACCGTCCGATGAGTCTGATTGCGTGCGTCCGACATTGTGTTCGTCAACCGCCTTCACCCGTCTGTGGATGTCCGAGGGCTACGAGCCTCCCCGGGAGTAGAATCCGCTAACTGTATAAGCGAATTTGCGGAGAAGGAATACGTCCGCCCTGCGAGAGGCGCAACGACATGGATCTCGGGCTGGCCGGAGCGGCGGTATGCGTGCAGGGCGGCACGCAGGGAATGGGATACGCGACCGCTAAGACGTTCGCGACCGAGGGCGCGCGCGTGGCCGTCCTGGCGCGGGATCCGGAGCGCCTCGACCGGGCGCGGGCCGAACTGCTGCGACTCGGCAGTCCGGACGTCATCGCAGTGCCCACGGACGTCACCGATCGCGAGAGCGTCGATCGCGCATTCGCGGCGATCGGCGCGCGGTGGGGTGAGTTGAACAGCCTCGTGTGCGCGGTGGGTCCGGAGGTCTCGGACGTGGCCTGGACCGAGGTCAGCGATGTGCAGTGGCTGCGGGCGTACGACCTCGGAGCCGTGAGTGCGGTGCGTTGTGCGCGGGCGGCGCTCGAGCTGCTGCGGCGGGCCGAGTGGGCTCGGATCGTGAACCTGTCGGCGATGTCGGCGCGTAGCCAGGGCTACGGCCTGGCCGAGTACAGCGCGGCGAAGGCAGCGCTGGCCAGCATCACGAAGAACCTGTCGCTCGAGTTGGCGCCGGACGGGATCCTGGCGAACGTCGTGTCGCCCGGGACCTACGTCACCGAGCAGGTGCGCCGCCACCTCGACAGCTTGCCCAGCGCTCGGGGCGTCGACCCGGAGGATCTGAGGGCGGTCATGGCGTGGATCCAGGACCAGTACGCGGTCCGGTCCGACCTCGGTCGGGCCGGGGACCCGATGGAGATAGCGGCGGTGATCTGCCTGCTGGCGTCGCGGCGAAACTCGTACACGACCGGCGCCAACATCAACGTCGACGGCGGCTCGGCGTTCTTCGCCTGACGCGACGAACACGTCCGGCCCGTCGCGAACTGCCCGAGCTTGTGCTTGCATGTGCCGTCCGCGCTGCGCGGTGAGCCGGCTTAGCCAGCAGCTGCCCCGCGGGGTTCGTAGAAGACACCCGGGCCGAGAGAGTTTCCGAGCCGCCGGCCCAGCTCAGCCGAGAACGCGAGGACGCCGCTGAGCGGTCGGTGGTGAACGGCCACGTTGTCTATCAGCCCGGAACCGTCGAGGGCGAGGACGGTGACCCCCTGGAACTGCTGGCCCAGCGCCTCCAACTCCCATTCGAGATAGCTGCGGTCAGCCGCCGTTGACTCGTGGGTGAACCTCAGCGTGTCGGTGATGCCGCCGGCGGTGCGCAGGCTCGTCCATACCTTCTCGCGTCCGTCGATCGGGGCGGCGAAGATGCTTCCTTCCAACCGCACGTGCGGCGCCGCCACCTGGCCAAACGTCGCTCCGGACTCGTCGCGCAACGCTCCCGTCCAGATCGGAAGAATAGAGCGGCTTTCCTGGGGAACCGACACGTCAAGTGCCCGTGGACAGGGCCGACAATTGGTCGCGCGCTGCCTGTACCAGCTCGGCGTTGGTGTGGGCGTGACCCCATAGTCCCCAGCCGCCCTCGGGGGCCTCGGTCAGTAGCACCCAGGTGCGTTCCGTCAGCCCGGGGTTGCCGGCGGCCTCGACCACGAGCGCGGTGAGCCTGGCCACGAGGGCGAGCTGCTTGTCCCGGTCGAGCGCGCCGGCGTTCGTGAGGACCTGGACGCGGATGTGGTCATTCGCACCGTCCACATCGGACAGACAACCCGGATCCAGTTCGTGGACGAAGCCGGCCGTGTTCTGCCGGAACATCGGGATGTCGGGAACCTGCTCGACGGCCATCACCGCCGCGGCGGCATCGCGCGCCAGCCCGTGTGGGTCGGCGAATGTGCCACGCGGGGCGTAGATGTCGATCATTGGCATGACGTAGCCCCGATCACGCGGCGACGGCGTCGGCGGCAGTCGTGATGAGGTCCGCAACCTCGGTCGGGTGCGACACCATCGCCACGTGACTGGCCGGAACCTCGATTGTGGTAGCGCCCATCCGGGCCGCGAACTGCCGCTCCGCGTCCGGCGGGATCGCCTCGTCATCCTTGGCCACCAGGTACCAGCTCGGCACTGACTTCCAGGCCGGCACGCCCATGACGTCGCCGAACGCCGCCACCGCAAGTGCCTGTTGCGCGGCGTGCAACGCGCGCGCCTTCGCCGGCTCCACGTCGGCCGCGAAGTGGTTGACGAAGTCGTCCTCGGACAGCCAGGTGAAGCCCTGCTCGTCGGTGAACATGTGCACCAACGCGGGCGTGACCGGGCCCTGCGACAGCAGCGCGCCGAGTGACTCGCCCTCGTCCAGCCCAAATGCGGCGATGTAGACGAGGCCGACGACGTTCGGGGCATCCGGGCCGAGTGCGGTCATGATCTGGCCGCCGTAGGAGTGGCCGACGACGAGGGTCGGCCCGTTCTGGAACTGCAGCACCTGACGCAACCGGGCTACGTCGGCCGCGAGCGACGACATCGGGAACTGGGGCGCGATGACGTGGTACCCGTCCGCTTGGAGACGCTGGATCACGTCGCTCCAGCACGAACCGTCCGCCCAGGCGCCGTGCACGAGCAGGATGTTCGGTTTCATGGTCACGTCCTCCGAGAAGCTGTTGGCGATTACGGCTCCAGCCTCGCCAGGTGCTCGCGGGGGCACATCGTCAGATCGTGCGATGTGTATTTCGCTCGGCGGCCGCCCGAGCCAGTTGCCCCCGTGAACGCACGCCCATCTTCTCGAACACGTGACGCAGGTGGGCGCTCACGGTGTGCGGCGAGATGAACAAACGCTCGGCGATCTCGCGGTTCGTCCGGCCCTCGGTCACGAGTTCGACGACGGCCGTTTCGGCCGGAGTCAACGCGGCCCATCCGGTACGGGGGGTGTCGCTGCCGACCACCCGCCGGCGCACGCCGAGATCACGCAGTCGGCTTCGGGCCCGGGCCGCGTCCCAGCCCGCGCCGATGTCGAGAGCGAGGACCAGCGATCGATCGAACGCCTCGACGGCTGCGTCGCGCGAACCGTTCCGCAATTGCTGCTTGCCCAAATCATCAAGCGCGGCTAGCCGGGCGAGCGGTCGCCCGGCTTGTGCGAACAGCTCGACCGCATCGGCCAGCTCGACTGCGGACTGCTTGACGAGGCCGCGCACCTGGGCCGCCGCCGCCTGGATCGACCGCACGCCCGGGTTGAGTTCGCTGCGTCGTTCCGCTGCGGCGACGACGACGGCTACCAGCTCGTCGTCCACGGCGGCCAGTGCGATCCGCGCCATCTCAGCGTCGAGCGCGATGTCGTGCGGGAACAGGGGGAACAGATCCAGCCGCTCATGCTCCCCGAGCGCGCGTAGCAAGCGATGCGCCTCGACGGCGTCGCCTAGCGCCATGGCGTGCGATGCGAGGAACCAGGCGGCGTGCTGCCGCACGCTCGGTGCCGTGGCCGCCAGCATGACGCGGCACATCTCGGCCACCACCCGGGTGCCACGGTCGTCGCCGAGATGGATCTTCAGACGCCCGAGCGCGCCGACGCCTGCGGCGTCGATGGTCCCGACGACCAGCGGTGCATCACCGGGCTCGAACCGGCCCTCGAGCGCGACCGCCGCATCGGCGAGCCGACCGGCCTGCAGTGCCTGCAATCCGCGCCAGATCTCAAAGATCCGCAGCGCCCAGTTCTGCCGGTCGCGTTGTGCGCCGGCGATTCCCGCGTCCGCCACAGCAGTGGCCTCGTCGAAGCGGTCCAGTGCCGCCAGCGGCCAGCAACGGAAATAGTGCGCCAGCCGGGCGCGGACGTCTTCGGTCGTTCCGGATCGTGCGGCTGCGTCGAGATGCTCGAGCGCATCGCGGAAGCGGTACGTCTGATAGGCGAGCCCGGCCTGCGCAAGATCGACGGCGAACCGGGCCTCACGGCTGGCGCTCTTCTCGGCCGCTGCGCGGATCGCCGGCGCGGCATCGGCAGCTGCCTCGGTCCGGCCGGCCACCACCAGGTTGTGCAGCACGAGTGCCTCGAGCCACGCGCGGAGGTCGTCGGAGAGCCCGGGCAGCGCGAGCGCAGCCCGAGCGTTGTCGGCGCGGACGTCGGGAGATATCACGAACATGCTGGCGATGCTGAGCCGAACCTGCGCCTCCTGCTCGGCCGGCAATGCGTCACGCAGGGATGTGTCGGCGAACTGCTTGGCCTCAGCGCCGAGGCCCGCGGCGAACAGCGAGATCGCCCGCCGGGCGACGAGCGGACCTCGTCGCGGATCGTCGGCCGCCGTCAACTCAAGTGCCCGCTCAGCGAGATCGGCCGACGCCGCGGGATCCGTCGTTCCCAGTTGCTCGGCGGCCGCGGCCAGAGTCGCGATCGCCACCTCGTCTCCGGGTTCGGAGCTGCGGGCGAGCTGGGTTGCGACCTCGACCGGCAATGCGCCGCGCGCGAGCAACACGTCGGCGCCGCGCCGATCGAGTTCGCGCCGTACCGCGGCCGGAACGCTCGTTCGGACCGCATCGCGGACCAGGTCGTGCTCGAACGCCAGCCGATCGTCGCTCTCAGCGAGGATGCCGGCGGCGATGAGTTCGCGGACAACAGGGGAGAGGTCCCCGACGCTGAGATCGCTCATCGTCGCGAGATCGGCGACAGTGAATCGTCGCCCGAGCGAGGAGGCCGCGACCGCCACGCGTTCGGCGATCGCCGGCAGGCGTGCCAGTCGCTTGCGCATGTCGCCGCTCGTCCGGGTCGGCATCCGGTCCTCGGTGAGGGTCGCGCGCCCGGACACGACGGCGACGATCTGCTCCTCGGCCAGGCCGCGGACGAGTTCGACCAGCAGGAACGGATTGCCCCGCGTGCGCTCGACGACCCGACGCAAGGCGTCGTCGGGGGCAGCCGCGAGCAGATCCGTCACGACCTGCTCGATCGCTTCGTCGTTCAACGCGTCGAGAACGATCTTCGTCGCGCCGTCCGCCACGAGCTCGGCCAACGCTGTGTCGATCTGCGGTGACCCTTGACCGGGACGGGCGCTCAGGAACCACGCGATGGGCAGGCCGGCCAAGCGCTTCGGCAACGACCGCAACGCCGCGGCCGTGCCGTTGTCGGCCCAGTGCAGATCGTCGAGGCACAGCAGCAGCGGCTCGTCCATGGCGGCGCGCTCGAGCAGCGCTTCGATGTCCTGGAGGAGCCAGAACCGTTGCTCCGGCGCGGCGTGCTGATCGCTCAGGAGCTTGGGGTCGAACAGCGGCGGATCGTTCTGGAACAGCGCTTCGAGGAGCGGGGCGAGCTCGACGATGCGATCGAGTGGATCGGCCATGCCGTGGCCGCCACGAATGCCGAGATCGATCGCGGCGGCGAACGTTTCGCGGAGCAGCCGCGTCTTGCCGAAACCGGGTCCACCCTCGATGACGACCACGGATCCGATCCCCGACCGTAGGCGAGCAAGCCGGGCCAGGACGGTGTCGAATTGCCCGTCCCGACCTCGCAAGGGCGTGGTGCCGACCATGGGCTGGCCTCGGTCTCGTCGCCGCGGCGGCGCATCCAGCGGCCGCCGACCACGCCAACCTATCCAACGCCACGGTCGCCCAGAGTCTTAGAGCCACCACAAAAGTCGGCCACGAGCCTTGATCTGACCAAACGACGCGTTCGAGTGACGCTGAGCCGCCGTGTACGCTCTTGAACCGCACCCGCGTCATGGCGCGGCGTGCGTCCAGGGCGATTAGCTCAGCGGGAGAGCACTGCCTTCACACGGCAGGGGTCACTGGTTCGATCCCAGTATCGCCCACAACATTCACCATTGTGCGACCCGTCGCGTCCGCTAGCAGTCGATCCGTAGTACGACCTGTCTCTTGGTAGGTCGTGCTGGTTAGAACGGGGGCGGCCCAAGAATTTCGATCGCGCCGGTTCGTTCCGCCGCGCGGCGGATCCGATCGAAGTCGAGCGCCGTCCGCGGCTCACCTCGGAGGGCGGGATCGCTGGCGAGGCGAAAGAAGGCCTCGCCGCCGCCGGGCGTCTGCAGGCACAGCATCCGAGCGTGTTCGGAGGTGACCTTGAATGCGTGGGGGACGCTCCGCGGGAGGATCGCAATGCCACCGGCGCCGAGTTGACGTTCCGCACCGTCGACGTGCAGCAGGATCTCGCCCTCGAGTAGGTAGAACGTTTCGTCGGCATCGGGGTGCTGGTGCAGCGGTGTCACCTTTCCCGCTTCGAGGATGTCCTCGAACATCAAGAACGCGCCGCCGGTCTCCTCTGCGGTGGCCTTCCAGGTATGTAGTCCGCCGCCGCAGAACCAGCGCCGTTCGCCCTCGCCACTCGCGCGCACCGTGGCAGCCAGTGTCCTCACGTGTGCCTCCCCTCGCGTCGTGGGACTGAAGTCCCATAACGAAACTACGGTACCGTAACGAGCGTGTCAACGTCCTACGAGCACTCCGGCCGAACCCGCCAGAAGCTGCGTACTCGCAACGAGCTGATCGCTGCGGCGCGCGCCCTCGTGGCACGAGGAGGCGCGGCACCCACCGTGGAGGAAGCCGCCGCTGCGGCGTCGGTCTCACGCACGACTGCCTACCGCTACTTCCCGAGCCAGAAGGCCTTGCTCCTCGCGGCTCATCCCGAGACTGAGACCACCTCGCTCCTACCGCCTGATGCGGGCGGCGATCCCGAAGATCGCCTCACGACGGCGGTCAAAACGTTCACTCGACTGGTGATCGAGACCGAGCAACAGCAGCGCACCATGTTGCGGCTCTCCCTCGAGCCGGAAACCCGCCATGAACTCCCGCTGCGCCAAGGACGGGCGATCGGCTGGTTCGAGGACGCGCTCGCCCCGCTCGGACCACCACTGTCCGAGCAGGACATACATCGGCTGGCCGTGGCCATCCGCAGCGCCGTCGGGATCGAATCGCTGGTATGGCTCACCGACGTCGCCGGTCTCTCACACAACCAGGCTGTAGAACTCATGCAGTGGTCCGCGCAGGCGTTGCTGCACCACGCCCTGGCCAGCGGCCTGCCCAAATACGGTCCGGCTCACCCGCGGCGAGGAAGGACCACGCGATGAGCAGTCGGCCGGCGCGTAGCTGGAACTCGGTGATCGCGCTGCTGGTCGCGGCCGGGCTGGTGGTGCAGCTCTGGATTGCGGTTCGGGTCAGCGCCACCCCGCCGGGCCATGCGGTCGGGACGCTGGCCGGAACAGCAATGGGGAACCGGGTGGTGCGGGTCCTGAGCTTCTTCACGATTCAGAGCAACATCCTCAGCGGCGTCACCGCCCTCCAGCTGGCCCGCAACCCCAACCGCGACGGGCCGATCTGGCGGGCGGCTCGACTGGCCGCGCTGTTCGGAATCACCGTTACCGGCATCGTGTACTCGACCGTGTTGGCGAAGGTGCACGAACCGCACGGCTGGCAGGAGACGAGCACCAACACCGTCTTCCACTACGTCGTGCCGATCATGATGGTGCTCGGCTGGTTGCTGTTCGGTCCCCGTCCTCGAATAGACCGCCGAACGATCTCACTCGCCATCCTGTGGCCAGCCGTCTGGGCCGGCTACGTGCTTGTCTACGGGGCCGTCACGAAGTGGTACCCGTACCCGTTCGTCGATGTCAGTACGCACGGGTATGGCCGCGTCCTCGTCAACTCGGTTGCCGTCGTGGCTGTGCTTCTCGCGGTGACCGGGCTGTACTGGCTGGGCGATCAGCGCCTGCCCGCCACCGAGCGCTCATCGGTTGTCCCGCCGTAGCGGGTGTTCCTCTGGGATTTCGACGAGAACGATGCGTACCCCGTCCGGATCAGCGATCCACATCTCCAGCAGCCCCCACGGCTCAAGCCGGGGAGCCCGGACGATCTCGACCCCGGCCGTTTGCAGACGCTGATGCTCGGCCGCGAGATGCCGGACCTGCAGCCACAGCGCGATATTGCGAGCGGCGGATCCATCCCCGACGCCGGACACTTCCAGGTAGCCGCCACCGAGGAAGAAGACGAGCCCGGGATCGTCGCGGTCACCGAACTCGCGGTGGACGGCGAGACCGAGGGTGTCTCGGTAGAAACGGCGACTGCGGTCAGGGTCGGCCGGCCGGAGCAGGATCCGGCTGCTGAGTACGTCCATACCCCTGATGATGCCGCCGGTGGGTCACTCCCGGCGGAGCGAGATCTCGTCGGACTCGGAGATCGTGTCCGCCTCGATGGTTCGCAGTCCCTCGCCGAGACGCTCGCGCGCCTGCCGTAGCAGCTTGAGAGAATTCGTGGATGTGCTCGCCGGGGAGGACCGCTCCGGGTCGGCCTGATGCTCTTCGATGAGGTGGGTCTGCAGGGCGGCCGCAACCTCGTCCACCGCCTTGAGCGCCTGATAGATGGCCCGGTCACGAGCGTCTTCGTCAACCATGGCGTCAGTATCCCGCCGTAGCCAGCGACCTGCCCTCGGCGTCGCCGGGCTCCGGCCGAGGTGTCGGCGCCAGGGGGGACAACATGAGCCAGCGCGGCAGCGCGCGCCGTGCGTCGGTCTCGCCGTGCAGTGCCATATCGCCTGACCGGATGGCGTCGGCCCAGCCGAGGTCACCGCGCCAGACCAGCGTCAGTGTCCGCAGCCCGGCCTCGACGGTGACGCGCACCTCGAAGCCGGGGTCGACGTCGCACACGTCCACTCCGTCGGTTGTGATGACGATCCACCAATGACGGGCGGCGAGGGTCAGGTCGGTGAAGACGAAGTGCAGAACGGTGCGGCCGTCCGGCACCTCGTTGCGGTCGATGTTGCGATGAATGTCCCAGAGCAGGAGATGGGGGTCGAGGTCCTCGTCCCCGATATCCGGGATCCACCGGATGCCCCAACAGCCCAAGGCCTCGACGATGGGTTCGAGTTCCTTGCCGGCGGGGCTCAGCTGATAGGTGATCCGGTTGCCCTCGTGCGAGCGATCCACCACGCCGGCGCGCACCAGTGTGTGCAACCGTTTGGACAGCAGGGCAGGGGACATCCGCGGGAGCCCTCGGCGCAGGGCATTGAAATGACGGCTGCCCAACATCAACTCCCGGACGACCAGGAGCGTCCAGCGCTCATCCAACAGTTCCATCGCCTTCGCGACCGGGCAGAACTGTCCGTAGCTTGCGGGCATATCCGCCCCCTTCCCCAGGTTGGAGCGGTTCGCCCTTCAACCCAGGGCGGCGAGGACGTAAACGTAGTCGCTGCCCCGTGGTTAGTACAGATCTGGAACTGGGGCTCGGCCGGCGCATGAGGCGACTATTGGCAACGAAGATCCACGCTCTGCTCACCAGGGGGAACGTCATGACCATCGACCACGCCACCACCATCGTCCACGCAGTGGACAAACTCAACGCCGGGGACGTAGACGGCTACATCGCCGGGCTGTATACGCCCGGCTGCCGGTTCCACGGCTTCCCCGATGCATTCACGCCGGACCGCGACGGCATCGCGGAATTCTTCCGAACGTTGATTGCGGCCGTGCCCGACACCCGCATCACCGCCCAGGACCTGCTCGTCGACGGAGACCGGGTCGCGATCCGCTTCACCCTCACCGGCACCCACCGAGGCGAGTTGTTCGGCGTCGCCGGCACGGGCCGCTCGCTGGACGTCGAGGGCATCACCGTGCTGCATTTCGTTGACGGCCTCGTGACCGAGCGGTGGAATCGGCTCGACGACGTCGCACTGCTGACCCAACTGGGCGCGCTCCCCGCGGCAGCATCGGCTTGACGTCCCATGGTCGGTCGCGGGCTCCGGACATTACGCGTTCCGTGAGCGCTCCAGGATCACCACGATCTCGGCCTTGGTGGATTTCCACACGCTTGCCGTGAGAAAGCTCTGCACCACCCGCCATCCTTCCGCCGCGTAGCTGTTGAGGGGATCCTCCAAGACTGTCGGGTCGAAGTTGCCGGAGAATCGACCGTCGCGTTCGGACAGGACCCTGTACTCGATCATCTGCGCTTGTCTCCCGGGTGGTCATCTGCGGCGGAGGACGGCGAGCGCGACGACGTAGGCCAGCCCGCCAATGGCACATATCAGCGCCCATGGATTGCCCGTGCCGCCCCGGGCCAGGTCGACGATGGCGCCGCCGAGGCAGAACGCGAGCGTCGCCAGTCCGGCGACCGCCGTCGCTCGGAGATCGATCAGGCGTTGACGCTCGTCACCGGTGAGTCGAATGAGCGCCGCGACGTCACCGCTGCCCCGCGACCACAGGAAAGCCACGCCACAGCACCCGACGTAGATCACCGCCAAAGCCACGGCCAGATGAGGTTCTCCGCCGACCCAGGCCGCGAGCGTCACCGCCGCTCCGCCAGCGGCGAGCGTCGCAGTCGTCGCCCAGCGTCGCGCCGTCATCGCCTTCGTGCTCATGACTCTCCCGGCCCATCCTCGAGGTGGAACATCTGCTCGACGGTTGTCGAGAAGAACCGACCGAGACCGAGCGCCAACGGCAGGGAGGGGAGGTACCGACCGGTCTCGATCGCATTGATGGTCTGCCGTGAAACGTGCAGTGCTGCCCCCAGATCGCTCTGCGAGAGCCCCCGGGCGGTGCGCAACTCCCGCACCACGTTCTTCACGGTGTAAAGCTAACTTGTCACCCCGGAGGTGTCAAGGACGCTTTCCATCAGGCATTCGACCAGCGAGGCTGCCCGCCCTGCTTGGCAGCTGGGTTGCCGGAGCAGCAGGATGGCTGGGTGAAGTTGAAGCTCGACCTGCACGACATCTACAACCGCGGTGATGAGATCGAGCGTGCGCTTCGCGCGATCATCGACGAAGCGATCGCCAAGAAGGCGCCGCTCGTCGAGATCATTCCGGGAAAGGGCTCGGGACAGCTCAAGAAGCGGGTCCTACGATTCCTCGACCGCAAGGAGATCAAGGCGATCTACCACCGCGTCGAGAAGGACTCGGACAACTTCGGTCGCGTCTTCGTCCACTTCCGCTGGAAATAGGCGTGACGCATCCTTCGGATGAGCGCTCTCTCGAGGATATTGAATCCGTCGAGTGGGGAGACGCTCCGAGCGACGCATCCACGATGGTTGCGCGGATCCATGAACTGCGGCGGGTACCGGTCGGCCAGCTGGCAGTCGCCGATGTACGGCTGCTCATCGGTCAGAAGGTGGGCGTTCACACGTTGCTGCCCGTTGCGGTCGAGCACCTGAGCCGGGAACCGTTACTGGCCGCGACCTTCTACCCGGGTGATTTGCTGCGCGCCGTGCTCCGAATCCCTAAGACGTACTGGGAGCAGGAGTCGGGACTTCTCGAGCGGTTGAGGTCGATTGTCGATTCTATTGACGAGGTGCCATCCGAGATCGAAGCGGAGGTCCGGTCCTTCACGGGCGAGACCTAGCTCAATTCGGGTGCCCTCCTCTCGATCAACAGCCCGTGAGCTGGCGAATTCGCTTGCTGCGAGGCTGTTGATCACCGTGTACCGCGCGCGTGGCTGATCGGATCTTCGAGCATCCGCGGCTGGATGTGAGCGGCGAGGGAGGGGCAATACACCGGTGCGGACGTAGTGATCGAGGTCGAGGGGTCGCCGCACGCCGCCGAGTTCCCTGCCGGCGTCGTCTCGCGAGCGCCGCCGCTCGCGCGCATCGACGACATCGTCACGACGGAGACCCCGGTACAGCGCGGCGCCGCGTCAGCCGGCCGCGTCGAGGTACTGCTTGGCCAGGCGCTTCGGGGCCCGGGCCAGCCAGGCCTCGGTAATCAACTCGTCGAGTTCCCCGGCGGCGATGTCGTCGAGGCGGACCAGGATCGCCGGGTAGCCGGTGAAGTGCGGCGTGGTGAAGAACGCCGTCGGGTTGTCGGCGAGCAGCGCCTCCTTGATCCCGACGTCCGCCACGCGCGCGCACAGGATCGGCCCGTCCGGCGCATCGGCGCCCAGAGCCTCGAGGTCACCGCGGCGCAGCGGCCGCTCCCACACGAACGCTTTGGCCTTCACCGCCCAGGCGAGATTGCCGCGCGAGGTCTCCTCGCTCGTCTCCGGCAGCGCCAGGGCGAGGCGGCGCACGTCGTCCCAGGTAGCCACGCGCTCACCATAGAGCGCTGTCGGTGGGGGAGCGCACGCTCAAGCCGTGGACCTAACCGGTCACGTCGCCGTCATCACCGGGGCGGCCGTGGGCATCGGCCGGACCATCGCCCAGGCCGTCGCGGTCGAGGGCGCCGTGACGGTGGTCGCCGACATCGACGCTGAGGATCTCGCCCGGACCGCCGACCTGATCCGGGCGGCGGGCGGTCAAGCGATCGAGGTGCCGACCGATGTCACCGATGCCGAACCTGGGCACTGCGGCCGCCGCCATCGACCTCAACCTGCGGGCGCCCATGCTCGTCACGCAGCTGGCGTTGCCGGCATTGCGCCGTGACCGGGGCGTCGTCGTCAACATCGCTTCTACAGCCGGGCTGGGTTCGGACGAGGCCGGCTCGCCCGAGTACGCCGCGGCCAAGGCCGGCCTGATCCGATTCACCCGCACGCTGCGTCCACCCGGGGTTCGCGTCAACGGCATCGCACCGGACTGGATCCGCACGTCCCGAGCCGAGCGGGAGCTGGCGGCGATGACCGAGGCCGAACGGGCCGACGCGCCGGACTGGATACCGATGGCGGACGTCTGCGATCAGGTGCTGCGGTTCGTGCGCGACGACTCGCTGCACGGCCAGGTGGTCGTGCTGCGGCCCGGGGCGCCGCCGCAGCTGCTCAGCTGAGGGCGTCGCGCAGTCGGTCGAGGAACGGACGCTGCCCACCCACCACCTTCGTCGCGGCGACGTCGAGGGAGAACCAGGCCGCGCGATCGATCTCCGGGAAGGCTTGTCGCCGACCCGACCTCGGCGGCCACTCCATCTCGAACGTGCCGGGCACGACCGCGTCCGGATCGAGATCGCCCTCGACGGCCCAGATCGTCACGCTCTTGGCGCCGGACTGTTTCGCCTCGCCCAGCTCGATCAGCTCGCCCGGCGGTACGGGCAGGCCCAGCTCCTCGGTGAACTCGCGACGGGCGGCGGCCAGCGCGTCCTCCGGCGGCTCGTACTCACCCTTCGGGATCGACCACGCACAGTCGTCGCGTCGCGCCCAGAACGGCCCGCCCATATGCCCGAGAAGCACCTCGATGCCGTCATTGGCCTTGCGGAACAGGAGGATTCCGGCACTCGTCTTGGTTGGCACGAACCCAGTCTGGCCTGTGCCGGGCGAGTCGGACATGTACCATCCGATATTCGATGATCGGATGGTAAGATCACGTGGTGGTATCCGCTGACGCATACCTCGCCGGGCCCGAGAACGGGTGGCCTGCCCTCGCGTGGGAAGAGCGCGAGTGGGTCTCGGCGCTACCCCCGGGCATGGGCTCGCGCACCCTTCGCCGCCGGCACGCCGGCCCGTACCAGGCCGCCGTCCCACCCCAGATCGCCAAGCTCGACGTCCAGTTGCCGACGGCCGCGATCGCAGCGGCGGACGAGGCATCGACGGAGATCGCCCGCTTCGACGCCGAGATGGGGGCCGAGATCGCGCCGTTCGCCGCGATCTTGCTCCGTTCCGAGTCGGCGTCGTCGTCCAAGATCGAGAACCTGACGTCCGGGGCCAAGGCGATCGCGCTGGCCGAGCTCGGTGGCGATGATCGGCAGAACGCGTCCGAGATCGTCGCGAACGTGCACGCGATGCAGGCCGCGATCGATCTGGCCGATCGGCTCGACGAGGCCGCCGTCCTCGCAATGCACGCCGCACTGATGCAGCGCAACCACCCCGCCGAGGCCGGGCGCTGGCGCACTGAGCAGGTCTGGATCGGCGGCGGCGACTTCGGCCCGCACGGTGCCGCGTTCGTGCCGCCGCACAACGAGCGGGTGCCCGAGGCGATGACGGACCTGATGTCGTTCGTGCGTCGCGACGACCTGCCGGTGCTGGCTCACGCGGCCCTCGCGCACGCGCAGTTCGAGACGATCCACCCCTTCGCCGACGGCAACGGACGCACCGGCCGGGCGCTGGTGCACTCGATGCTGCGGGCCCGAGGGCTGACCCGGAATGTGACCGTGCCGGTATCGGCGGGGGTGCTCACCGACACCGACGCGTACTTCGCCGCCCTGACGGCCTACCGCCAGGGCGACGCGACGCGCATCGTGCGGCTCATCGCCGAGGCGTCGTTCACCGCCATCGCCAACGGGCGGCAACTGGTCGCCGACCTGCGCCGGGTCCGGCAACGGTGGAACGACGTGATCAAGTCCCGGCAGGACGCGTCGGCGTGGGCGCTGGCCGACCTGCTGTTGCGGCAGCCGGTGATCGACGCCGATGTCGTTCAGCGTGTCCTCGGCGTCACCTCGGCGAACGCGCACCGGGCGATCCGGCAGCTGGCCGAGGCGGGCGTGACGTCCGAGTTCAGCGGCCGGCGCCGGGATCGGATGTGGCAGGCCCGCGAGGTCCTGGTGGCGCTGGACGAGTTCGCGGCCCGCGCCGGTCGGCGGCGCCGAGCCAGTCGCTGACGTCCACCTCCGGGGCCGGCCACCCACCACCCTTCGACTTTGCACCTGAGATCGACGCTGGAGGGCCTTCTCGCACTGGCAATTGCGTCGAACTCAGGTGCAAAGTCGCGTGGTTGGGCACGGGTGGCGGCGACCGAAGTTTGGTCCGGGGTTAGATCGGGCGTATGAGCCTTCCCCAACCGACAGCCGGCAGCCGCGCAGTCATCACCGGGGCGTCGTCCGGAATCGGCGCCGCGCTCGCCGGGTTGCTGGCCGCGCGCGGGCACGCGCTCGTGCTGGTCGCCCGTCGCGAGGACCGCCTCGTCGAGTTGGCCGAACGGCTCACTGCCGAGCACGGGGTGACCGTCGAGCCCCGACCGTGCGATCTCGCCGATCGCATGGCCCGCCGGGCCCTGTCGACCGACCTGGCCGGGCTCGAGGTCGCCGCACTGTGCAACAACGCCGGGTTCGCGACGTTCGGCGACCTGCACGAGCTCGACCCTGATCGCGAGCGCGAGGAGGTCGAGCTCAACGTCGCCGCCGTGCACGAGCTGACCCTTGCCGTACTGCCCGGTATGGTGCGCCGCCGCGCCGGCGCGATTCTGATCACCGGGTCGACGGCCGGCGTCCAGCCGATACCCGGACAAGCCACCTACGCCGCGTCCAAGGCGTTCGCCAACGCACTTTCCGAGTCGCTGCATGGCGAGCTGCGTGGCACGGGTGTGTCGTGCACCCTGCTCGCGCCGGGACCGGTGCGGACCGAGTTCACCAAGGTGGCTGGCGTCGAGTCCACCGAGACGACGGTGCCCGGCTTCGTCTGGGAGAGCGCGCAGCGAGTCGCCGAGGCGGCTGTTGCCGGTATGGAGAAGGGCCGCCGGCGGGTTGTGCCGGGCTGGCCGGCCCAGGCGATGACGCTCAGCCAGTACGTCCCGCACAGCGTCCTGGTGCCCGTGATCCGCCGGGTCTACGGCCGCTTCGGCGTCTAAATATCCGGCGGAGCCACCAGTGGACCGGCCCCCACGATCTGCTCGACCATCGCGTAGTCGTCGCGGACCGCCCAATGCTCGGCCAGTCGGCCCTCCGCCACCCGAAAGATGTGCACCTGTGGCCAGGTGACTCGGTTGCCGGTCGGAGCAATGCCCTGAAGCCTCGGCAGTCCGCTCCCGATGTGGGTTACGGTCGCGGTCATCCACACCATGACCTGATCGTCCTTGCTCATGATCTGGTGGACTTCTACGGCAGCGTCGGCGAATGTCTGCCGCATCCAGGCGCCCACGTTCTGCCACATCGCGATCCCGCGTTGGCCGCTCACGTTGTCGTAGGTGTCCTCCGCGAGGACCTCGTCGAGGCCGACGAGCTCGCCGCTCGGCTCGTACAGGATGTCCAACAGCCGCCGCACCAGCGTCTCGCCCTCAGACTCGATCATGGCCGTGAGCCTAGAGCTGTGTTGGTGACGGGTTAGGCCGAGAGCTAGGCGGTTCCGCCGGCGGGCCGCGAGTGCTACGTTCAGCATGGCTGAGAAGTTGGTCGTTTTGTCACTGTATCGCCAGTAAAAAGGACTGGTTGCGATGACTGCACCATCACTGCCTGCGAACCAGATGCCGCCCCTCGCGCCGCGGCCCCGGCTGGAGCTTCACAATCTCCACATCGACCAGACGGTTGCGGCGAGCCACCGCTGCGGAATGACCCACCTTCCGACGGGTCGAGTGTGCCTGCTTCCCGAACGGCACAACGGTGGCTGCCAATTCACCGAGCGGCCGTCCCGAGCCTGACGCTAGGACGGCGGCCCGCTACGACGGTGGCGCGGCGGCCAGGTCGGCGCACTGCCGCACCTGCGCCCACTGCGCGTTGATCCGTGTCGCCTCGGCGCCGGTCGCCGGTAGCGGGATGCCGCGGTCGTCGAGGTGCGCCGGGGCAAATGCGGCGGCCACCACCCGTGAGGGCCGCACGGTCAGGGTCAGCACGCCGTTGTCGTCCTGGGCGTTGCCGAACGAGCGCCACCACAGGTAGTTGCCGAGTCCGTAGGCGACGTAGGCACCGTCCGAACGCCAGCCGGCTCCTTGTAGTTGATGGACGTGCGCGCCGATGACGGCGGTCGCCCCCGCGCCGGCCAGGGTGTCGGCCAGCGTGCGCTGGTTGCCGTCCGGGCAGCCCGTGTACTCCGTTCCCCAGTGCAGGTAGACGATCACGGTGTAGCCGGCGGCCTTCGCCGTCCGGACCGACTGCACGAGCCGGTCACTGTCAGCGCTGGCGATGCCCGGCGACGACGACCCGGCCGAGTAATTGGCCAGCGTCTCGTCCCGGACCTGGCTGGCGGCGATCACCGCGACCTTGACGCCG
This sequence comes from Jatrophihabitantaceae bacterium, assembly GCA_036502575.1. Classification (GTDB taxonomy): domain Bacteria; phylum Actinomycetota; class Actinomycetes; order Mycobacteriales; family Jatrophihabitantaceae; genus DASXRA01. The sequence continues at coordinate 81,336 of DASXYL010000007.1, forward strand.
TTCACCGTGGTCGTCCACGGCGCGAACGCGGTGTCGGCGTTCGCGCCGATACCGACGACGGGAAAGCGGCTGGTCCGGATGGCGGCGAGCGTGTCCGACAGGCCGACGCTGCCGTAGTCAGCGGCGTGGTTGTTGGCCATCGTGGCGACGTCGACGCCCGCGTCGTGCAGAGCGGTCAGGGCGGTGGCCGGCGTCCGGAAGTGGAAGTCCTTGGCCGCCGGCTCGCCTCGGGTGGTGATCGCCGTCTCGAGGTTCACCATGGCCAGGTCGGCCCGGCGCAGGCCAGGGGCGGCCGGGCCGAACGCCGTGGCGGGATCGGTCAGCAGCGACGCAGTGCGTTCCATGAAGTGCACATCGCCCGCGAACGCGAACGTGAACTCGCCGGTCGGCCGGGCCGGCGCGGACGGGGCTGGACGCGTCGTCGACGGGACCGAGACCGAGACCGAGGCCGAGACCGAGACGGACCGCGACGGCGAGTCCGACGACTGATCGGCTCGATTCCCGCCCCCACTCGTGCAGGCGCCGGCGGTGACGGCGAGCACGACTGCGGCGATCAGGGCGATATGTGGTCGGACGGCTCGGGGCATCGCACTAGCATGCGACACGTCGACCGAGAACCGTCCGAGGAGAGCCCGTGTCCACCACCGCGCCCCGTCAAGCGTCCGCCCAGACCGTCAAGGTCGCCGCGGGCACGACGGCGATCGACGCGCTGCGCGAGGCGGGCGTCGAGCTCAACGGCCCGTCCGGAGCGGTCGTCGTGCGCGAGGTCGGCACCGGCACCCTGCGCGACCTGGCCTGGGCCCCCGACGCGGACGCCGAGGTCGAGCCGGTACCGGCCGAGTCGCTGGACGGGCTGGCCGTGCTGCGGCACTCCGCCGCCCACGTCCTGGCGCAGGCGGTGCAGGACCTCTTCCCGGGCACCCTGCTCGGCATCGGGCCGCCCATCGAGAACGGCTTCTACTACGACTTCGCGCCGGCGCATCCGTTCACCCCGGACGATCTGCCGGCCATCGAGAAGAGAATGGGCGAGATCATCAAGGCCGGCCAGCGTTTCCACCGGCGCGAGGTCAGCGACGCCGACGCGCGCATCGAGCTGGACGCCGAGCGGTTCAAGCTCGAGCTCATCGACCTGAAAGGCAACGCCTCCGGCGAGGAGGCCACCGAGGTCGGCGCCGGCGGGTTGACCATGTACGACAACCTCGACGCCAAGTCCGGCGAGCTGGTCTGGACCGACCTGTGCCGCGGCCCGCACCTGCCCACCACCCGGCGGATCCCGGCGTTCAAGCTGATGCGCACCGCCGCCGCCTACTGGCGAGGCAGTGAGAAGAACCCGCAGCTGCAGCGCATCTACGGCACCGCCTGGGCGTCCCGCGACGATCTGAAGGCCCATCTCACCCAGCTCGAGGAGGCGGCCAAGCGCGATCACCGCAAGCTCGGTGCTGAACTCGACCTGTTCAGCTTCCCGGACGAGTTGGGCTCGGGCCTGCCGGTGTTCCACCCCAAGGGCGGCGTCCTGCGTCGGGTGCTGGAGGACTACGTCCGCCAGCGGCACATCGACGAGGGCTTCGACTTCGTCAGCACCCCGCACATCAGCAAGGACGGGTTGTTCTACACATCCGGGCATCTGCCGTACTACGCCGACACCATGTTCCCGCCGATGGAACTCGAGAACGCCGAGTACCGCCTCAAGGCGATGAACTGCCCGATGCACAATCTGATCTACCGGTCCCGCGGGCGGTCCTACCGCGAGCTGCCACTGCGGCTGTTCGAGCTGGGCAGCGTCTACCGGTTCGAGAAGTCCGGCGTCGTCCACGGCCTGACCCGCGTGCGCGGCCTGACCATGGACGACTCGCACAGCTACTGCACCCCGGAGCAGGCCCCGGCTGAGATCAAGAAGCTGCTGGAGTTCCTCCTGGGGCTGCTGCGCGACTTCGGCCTGGACGACTTCTATCTAGAGCTGTCCACCCGCGACGCGACGTCGGACAAGTTCATCGGGTCCGACGAGGACTGGGAACGCGCGACGAAGACCCTCGAGGACGCGGGTCGCCATCTCCCAGTCGTCGTCGCTGCCGATGAACTTGTCCTTGGTGTCGTCGCGGGTCGACAGCTCCAGGTAGAAGTCACTCAGGCCGAAGTCGGCAAGCAGGCTCAGGACGAACCGCAGCAGATGCTTGATCTCGTCCGGCGCCTGTTCGGCGGTGCAGTAGGAGTGCGAGTCGTCCATGGTCAGGCCGCGCACCCTGGTCAGGCCGTGCACCACGCCGGACTTCTCGAACCGGTAGACCCCGCCGAACTCGAACAGCCGCAGCGGCAGCTCACGGTAGGAACGCCCCCGCGAGCGGTAGATCAGGTTGTGCATCGGGCAGTTCATGGCCTTGAGGAAGTAGCGGCTGTTCTCCAGCTCCATCGGCGGGAACATCGTGTCTTCGAAGTAGGGCAGGTGCCCGGAGGTGTGGAACAGCCCCTCCTTGCTGATGTGCGGGGTGCCGACGTAGTGGAACCCCTCCTCTATGTGCCGCTGC
>DASXYL010000008.1:0-271058 GCA_036502575.1 Jatrophihabitantaceae bacterium
CCGCGCCAGGTGGCCGTCCTCATCTTGCGCGACGTCCTCGGATTCCACGCCAGCGAGGTAGCCGGCATGCTGGAGGTGACCGTCCAATCGGTCAACAGCGCCCTCAAACGAGCCCGCGCCAGCCTGCAGCGCCGCCAGCAGCCGGCCGCCGGCCACCAGCCGCCGCCCGCCGCTGGCTCGCCCGCCGAGGACGCCATCGTGGCCATGTTCGCCCGCGCGTGGGAATCGGCCGACCTCGACGCGCTGGTGGCCCTGCTGACCGACGACGTCTTCATCGCGATGCCTCCGGAGCCCTTCGGATACGAGGGCCGAGAACTCGTGGCCCGCTACTACGCCCGCCAGTTCGCCGCGGGCCGCAGGTTCGACCTCGTGCCGGCCCGAGCCAACGGCCAGCCCGCGTTCGGGGCATACCTGCGCGGCCCGGCCGGTATCCGCCACGCGACCGCCTTCTACGTGCTCACCCTTGCCGGCGGCCGGATCTGCGGCATGACCCGCTTCGAGGCCAGCGTGCTGCCGTGGTTCGGGCTACCGCGATCGCTCCCCAGCCGATAGCCAGCACCGGGCCATGGAGAGGCTGCACGCGCCGAACGAGTTCTTCCGCGTCCGCGGGCCGCGCGACGGGATGCTGGCCTGGGAGGAGCTGCGGCGGCTGCTGGCCGACGGCCCGCACCCGCTCACCAGCGGTCACGTCGGCCGGTTCGTTCTGCAGTCGTCGCAATACATCGGCATGACGGGCGATCCTGACCGTGCAGGGAGGCCGGCGGGCGCAAACCTCTCGACAAGCTTGCGGAGTTCGTTCAGCGCTTGCAGGGCTGAGGCCTGACGATTCTCACTTGCTGTCATTCGCGCGCGTCCGGCAGTTCGAGTTCGACGTCGTGGCCACCGATCGTGACGACCACCCGGGGGTGCTCACCGACCGCTGCGAGGTAGCGGGTGAACGTCGACAGCAGCATGTCATCGCCGTGCTCTATCCGGCTGACCTTGCCCTGAGGGATTCCCATCGCGGTGCCGAGGTCATGCTGGGTGAGCTGAGCGGCGCGGCGCAGGTCGGCGAGGGCAGTCGCGTATCGGCGGTCGGCCTCGTCCATCTGCGCAACGATCGCGTCGACCTCATCGCGGACGCCCGGCTCGTCGAGGACCTCGTTCAGTCGGTCATTGATCCGAATGAATTGCTTGTCAGTCTTGGCCATCGGATTCTCCCTGTGTCTCGTAGAGGTACTGATCGATCGCGGCGTCAGCACGAATCGCCACACTGTCGTAGAACACGTCGCCGATCGCTGCTTTCTCACCGGCGAGGACGGCGACCACGACCTGATCACTGTTTGGCGGGAACCACACGATCGTTCGGACCGCAAGGCCGTCGACGAACGGGTGCGCGAGCCTCCACAGCGGGTAGCGGCGCGCCTGGCGCACCCGCTTCAGCGCCGGGGTCTCCTGACCGGTTCACCGTCGAGGCGTTCGAGCACTCTCAGCTCCGCTAGGGCATACAGACGGGTCAGTCGCGCGTGGTCATCTCCTCCGCTCGCTTTCTCGTCGAGACGGTCGAGCCAGTCCCAGAAGGTCCGCGGCGCGTCGATGATCACAGCGCCAATATACCTCTCACGGGATATCCCTTGCAAGGGATATTGCCATCGCGCGGTGAATGCGGCCCGGCGCCGTGCGCCGAGCCGCATTAACCACCCGGCAATAAGTGACGCGCTTCTGCGGCCTGGCGTCGAGAGCTGCCCGCTCTCGACGCGAGCGTGTACGACCGGACAGGCGGACGCTATCCGTCGACCTGCGCGACCGCCGGCGTAAGCCTTGACAGACCATATCGGTCCCCATCGCGCGGGCGTTCTTCGACCGAGTCTACCGACGAGCGGGATTCAACTCGGCCCGTCAGTCTCTTCGGTAACCAGAATGCTCCTGCATGCAGCCCCAACTATCGGGCGCAGGCCAACTCGGTGGGTTGGGTGCGGCGTTCGTCGCGGGAGCAGCAACAACCCGAGAACGCCGTCGACTCGGGGTGCGCCCCGGTCCGGATGGGCGACTTGCTGTTCCCGAGCGGGGATCGGTCGGATGCACTCGGATTTGAGGCGGGGTTCACTCCAGCGGACGCTGCGCCAATCCGGTCGGGGCGCGGAAGGCGGTCAGCCAGCCCACTACGATGGCGGCTACCGGCAACCCGACGACGAGGATTAGCAGGTTGATCACCGGTGGGTGTGACAGGTAGTCGAAGTCGTGCACGAACCACGCCGACAGTGCGATGTAGCAGCCCGCCGTCCCGAGTACCGCGCCGAGCAGGGCCAGCGCCCCGGCCGTTGCCGCGGTCAGCATCCGCCGTGTCGTCCCGCTCGCACCGGTCGCGCTGAGTGTGCGCAGGTCGTTCGCGGTCTCGCTGCGGATAAGGCCCACCGTCATCATGAGGACGCCGAGCGCGACCAGCACGCCGATCGCGGTCGCCCAGTCGCGCAGCTGGGTCAGCGAACGGTTGGGGGTGTTGCGCGTTTCGATGGCCAGCCCGACCGCGGCCGCCGCGGTGCGCGCCGCGGCGATCTCCGCCGACGTGAGCGAGTGCGACGACTGCAGCAGCCAGCCCGTCGGCGTCGAGATTAGGCCGAGCGATGCGGCGTACTGCGGCGTGATCAACGTCGTCGGCGCGGACCCGTAGCGCGGCAACAACCCCGTCACCTGAATCGTCGGCGTGACGAGATCAGCCGGGTCCGGGCCGAGTGCGAGCTTCGTCCCGCTGAGGTGCGAGTCGGCGGTGATGATGTCGGCGGTGAGTGCCGACGTCGGCACGCGGTAGAGCGCGAGCAGGTCCGGCGTTGCGACGAACAGCTGCGCGACCTGTTCGAAGCCGCGCGGCACCGGAAGCACCACGTTCACCGGGAAGCTGCCGCTCGATCCTCCCGGTAGCAGCACATTCGGCTTGAACGCCTGGTCGATCTCGGGCTTCGCCTGCGCGTGGATATCCGTGGCGATCGTGTCGACGGCGTGCTGCACGCTAGCGAGCTGAGACGCCGTCAACGACGTGCTGCCGGGGCCGCCGCCGGGGCCTGCGAACACCGTGCCCTTGCCGACCGGTCCTGCCCCGGCGGGTCCGCCCTGGATCCATACCGCGAGTTGGTTGCTGGGCAGGTTGCTGACCTCGTGGCTCTGCTGAGTCGTCTGACCCGCGGCGCTCACCGCGATCGTCGCCGCGATGCCGATCGCCAGACTCACCGCGGCAAGCGCAGCGCTCGACCGCGCCTGGTAGCGCGCAAGATCCCGCAAGGCGAGCCGGGTCGCAATCGGCGACCGCCGGGCCACCATCGCAACGAGCCAGATGCCCAATGGCGCGATCATCAGAATTCCAGCGACGGTCGCGATGATGCCGATGACCGTCACGGCCGGCGTGGTGTGCTCATGCGCGAAGACGAGCAGCCCGAAGGCCGCAGCCAGCAAGGCAACACCGGCCACGCCGAAGCGGTGTGCAGGCTGCGGCTTGGTGGGACGCCCGGACAGCGCCGTGACGATCGGGGTGCGCGCGATCGCCCGCGCCGGCCACCACGCGGCGACCAGTGCCGTGATGATCGCCAGCGCAGCGTCGACCGCGACCGCCCACCACTGCACGTTCATCGCGTCGATGCGATGCCCGACGAGATGCTCGAAGGCCGGCCGCGCACTAAACCACGACGCCAGCCCGACGACCGTCCCGACCACTGCGCCGACCACGCCGACCGCCGCACCGTTGGACAACATGACCAGCCGCACCTGCCGGTCCGTCGCGCCAATCGCGCCGATCATGCCGAGCGCGCGCATTCGGCGTTGTGCCATGACGGAGAACCCCGCGACCGACAGCAGTCCAACGAACACCATGCCGATGGTGGATAGCACCAGCACGAGCAGGCTCTGCATCTGGTGTTGCGCCACGCCCGTGGTATCGGTGCTCATGATTCCTTGCACGCCGTTGGGCCGGAAACCGTCGGCACCGGGCCGCCCGTTCGAGGTGTTGAACAGGAACGACGCCGTTGTCGGGTGTGCGAGCTGACCGGGTGCGACCAATGCGAAGTCGTCCTGAAGATCTGTCGGGTTCTCCACGCTGCCCACGACTCGCAACGTCTGCCCGTGCACCGACCAGGACGATCCGATCGAGAGGTCGAAGGTCGACGCGATCCCCGCCGTCACGGCGACCTCGCCTGCGCCGGAGGGGTACTGACCGGACGTCACGCGCAGCATCGGCGAGCTGAACGGGCCGTGCAGCGCCTGCGCGCGCAGGTCGTCCGGCGTGATCGAGCCGGGCACCGTGATATTCGCATGCTCGATCACCTCGGCATTACCGAACAGTTGCCTCGCCTGAGCGAGATCGGCCGGGATATGCACGTTCGGGGCAGTGGCGTCGATGTCCACGCGCGTGTTCGCGGCGCCGAATACGGACTGGTCACCCGAGACGATGTTGCCGACGAGCCCGAGCCCGACGGTCGTCGCCGCAACCGCCACTACGAGCAGCAACACTGCAAGTAACTGCTGGCGCCACTCGCGCCTGTACAGGCGCAACGACCATCGCACAATGGCGCGCCGGCCGTTGCGTGGGCTGTAATTCGACGATTCCCGCGGTGCCGACGGACGTTCGAGCGTCGCCGTCATGACACGGCATCGGCTTCGAGCAGCGACTCAGGACCGGCCGGCGGCATCGTCTGGTCCACGATCCGCCCGTCGCGCAGGAACACCACGCGATCAGCCCACGAAGCAAGCTGCGCGTCATGCGTAACCACCACGCCCGCCACCCCACGCTCGCAGGTCGAGCGGATCATGCGCATCACCATCTCCCCGTTCTGGCTATCGAGGGCGCCGGAGGGTTCGTCCGCGAGCAGCAGCCTGCGCTCGCCGACCACCGCGCGGGCGATCGCCACGCGCTGTCGTTCACCACCGGACAACTCATCGGGGAAGTGGTCTGCGCGATCGCTCAACCCCAGCGCATCCAGCGCCTCGCCACCAACGACACGCGCCATCCTCGGCGACAGGCCGTCGAGTTCCAACGGCAAGGTGACATTCTCGCTAGCAGTGAGACCTGCGAGCAGGTTGAAGTCCTGGAACACATAACCGATCACCCGCCGCCGAAGCTGTGCCTGCGCAGAACGCGACAGCGTCGAGAGCGTGGCGCCGGCGACCACCACCTCACCTGAGGAAGGCTCTTCCAGGCTGCCAGCGATCGTGAGCAGCGTGCTCTTGCCCGACCCGCTCGGGCCCATCACCGCGACGAGCTCGCCCGGTTCCACGACGAGATCGACACTGCGCAGCGCGTGCACCTCGGCGGCACCGGCTCCATATACCTTGTTGACACCCCGAAGCTCGAGAGTGCTCATCGACGTACCCCCACACGTCGGCGCGCCAATGGCGCGATGGTCGGTGTCTCGGGTTGCGGATCAAGATCGGTGCGGCGTAGCCGTCCATCGGCCGCATCGAACCAACGGATCAACGAATCGAGCCGGAAGAGCTCGGCGTCGACCACCAGACCGAGGCTCACATCATCGGGCGCAGCGTCCGCCTTGACCCTCGTCCACTGCTGCATCAGCTCGACCAGGTGCCGCCGATGCGCCTGGATCACATCGCGCACGTCGACGCCGGGCAACCGGATCGCGATCAGGATCTTGATCACCAAATCGTCACGTGGAGGGGAACTCAGGTCCGGCGGCGTGCGCAGCCAGTCGGCCAGTTCGGCAGCCCCCTCGGCGGTGATCCGGAACAGCTTCTGCTGACCCTCCTCCGCGTCGCCGTCGGACTCAACGAGACCGTCGCGCTCGAGCCGCTGCAACGTCTGGTAGACCTGCCCGACGTTCAGCGGCCACACCTCACCGGTGCGCTCCTCGAACTCCTGCCGCAGCTGCAGGCCGTACTTGGGGCCTTCGCTGACGAGTGCCAGCAGCGCATGTCGAACGCTCATCGGTGCCCGCCCTTCAGTGATATACTCGGTATACTACCAAGTATTGCTCGGCGTCAAGACCCTCCGCGCCGCACGCAGGGCACCGCCCCCCGATCAACGCGCGCCCCGTGTAGTCGATCCTTCGATGGGCCGCCTTGCGCATCCCCACGCCGCCCCCTCGCGCCAACCCGAACGGGCCGGTGGCCTTCGACCTCAACGGCATCACGCAGATCACCCGCCACACATCGACATGCGGGCGGCAGATAAGTACCGACCGCTCGGGCAGGCGACCCAGTTGACGCCGAGCGGCACCCAGACACCCCAGACCAGCCGAGGGAGGCGCATCCCGATGGACAATGACAAGCAGATCGCCTACCTGGCGGGCGACCTCAGTGCACCAATCGACCCGGCCGAGCGCAGCGAACTCGACGCGGTGCGTGCTGTGCTGAATGATCCAGCCGTCTGGGTCGAGCCGCACCCGGACCTGCAGGAACGCATCGTCGGCGCGATCGCGGCCGCCGGGAATGCCCAGCGCGTGCAACCCTCGAATGACTTGGCCCGAACCGCGACTCCCGTTGACACTGCTGGCGTCACCCATCGTCGATCACGGTTGATCCGCTTCACGATCCTGGGTGTCGCGGCTGCGGTCGTGCTCGCCGTCGGCCTTGCCATCGGTCTCAACGACAACGGGAGCCGATCGGTCGAATACGCCGCATCGCCCAGCAGCTACCCCACCCTCACTGTCACCCGCCAACGGGCCAACGGCGACCAATCGTCCTCCGGTCAGGTCGCACTCCTCGGCACCACCCACCGCGTCAACTGAGTCCACTTGTGATGGTGTAGCGCTGCGAGAGTGCCGTCATTCACTCGATGGTTGTGTCGAGGCTGCCGAAGTGGATGGCAAGGTGATGTGCCGCCGCACAAGGCGACGCGCCGCAGGCGATAGGTGTGGCGACACGTATGCGGCGCTGATTCGGTTCGCCAGACGGTGTGAGCTTTCCCGCCTCTTCCGGCGGAAGCGCCGGACCGCTTATCCACGTACTAGGAATGCGGGCCGCGCACAAGGCGTCGGTCGCAGATCCGGAAGGACCACCATGAACAGCAACACGAAACGTCGCCTGGCGGGCGGGATCGGCGCTGTCCTCGCCGCCGCGGCCGCGTCGGCCACGCTTGCCATCGGCGCGGCGTCAGCGGCCAGCGACGTGACACAGCCGGCGGGGATCACCGTGCCGGGCCACTCGACTGGAGCACCAGCGGTCCTGGTCGCGAGCCTGGAGGGCCGCAACGAGGTGACGGCCGGCGCCCCGCGGGGGCAGGGCCTGGAACTGATCGGCATTCAGGGCAACACGCTCACCTATTCGGTCTCGTGGCGCGGTATCGGCACGCCGACCGAGGCAGCCATCCACGCCGCGGGTCAAGGAGTGGAGGGCCCCGTCGTCAAACGTCTGTTCACGACGCCACCGCGGTCAACGGGTGGCTTCGCGTCCGGCACCGTCACCGTCACCGACCCGACCCTGCTGGCCGCGTTGCGCTCGGACCCGAGTGGCTTCTACGCCGACCTGCGCACCACCGAGTTCCCCGGCGGCGCCGCGCGGGCCCAGCTACACCTGCTCAACCACGCGGTCAGCACCAGCGGCGTAGCCGCATTGCAGGAATCGGTGATGCTTGGCAGCCAGATCTACGCCTGCACTCCGCAACCCGACGGCTCCTTCGCCTTCACCCAGCACGACGTCGACGCGCACCTGAGCGGCGGCATCCACCACACCTTCGTGCAGCCGCTGGCGGGCACGCCGCAGTGGCAAGCTCCTGACGGCAGCGCGGTCGCCGGCAAGCTCGTCGCCAAGAACGCCAACGGCGCGGGCAACATCGCCGAGCTGAACCTCGACGCCACCCAGATCGGCAAGTCCACCGGGCTGCTGTCCCACGTCGTCGAGGTGCTGCGCCTGAACACGGTCGGCGGCGTCGCCCCGACCGGCACCTGCGACCCGCAGGCCACGCCGATCGTCAACGTCCCCTACCAGGCCGACTACGTGTTCATCAACGGCTAGCCCCCTCCGACCCAGAGAAGTCGCCGCATGGCGGAGTCTGACGTAACGGCCTCGGTCCCTTGGGCTAGAAGGGATCGAGGCCATCGTCTTTCATACCGCAGGCGACCAGCCGTCATCCGGGGACAATCACCTGCGGCGACTCGGCGACGGCCGACGCTGCTCTGGACCGCCGGCCCGCCCTCGATGCGGCTTCCGGCGGCGATACGCCGGGGGCGCTGCGCCGGCATCACGGTTGCAGATCGTTCGAGCCGCGGAGCGAGAGCGTCGGGCCTCACCGGGCGGCCGCTGACCGGTCGTATCGCTGCTGTTCGGATCTTGGTCTGCGTTGTTGTCGCGCGTAGCCGGTGCACGCATACTCGGCGTGATCCTCCTCGCGGTCGCTTTTCGTGCCGGTGCTGTCTGCCTCGCTGCGGCTGGTGGGGACTTCGGCACCTTCCGAGGAGGCGTGGCAATGCTGGCGTTGGCGAGAGCGGCTCGATGAGGCTGCTGCTGGTTTCGGACATGCACTATCGGCTCAGGCAGTATGACTGGGTCTACGACGCGGCGGCTGACGCCGACGTGGTGGTGATCGCCGGCGATCTTCTGGACATCCGCTCGGCGGTGCCCTTGCCGGCACAGGCGGCGGCGGTGTCAGCCCAGATCGGTCGAATCGGTGAGCGCGGCGTGCTGCTTGCCGCGTCGGGCAATCACGATCTCGACGAGCGCGATGCCGCCAACGAGAAGTTCGCCGGTTGGCTGCAACGTGTCCGATCACCTGGCTTGCACGTCGACGGCGAATCGCTGCTGATCGACACCACGCTGTTCACGATCTGTCCGTGGTGGGACGGACCGAGCGGACGCCAGCAACTCGCGGAGCGTCTGGTCGCTGATGCAGCCCGAGACAAGCAGCGCTGGGTATGGGTCTACCACTCGCCGCCGCGTGGGTCGCCGCTGTCGTGGGACGGGCGGCGCGAATTCGGCGACGACGACCTGGCCGGCTGGATCGCGCACTTCCGTCCGGATCTGGTGCTGAGCGGCCATATCCATCAGGCGCCGTTCGTCGATGCCGGCGGGTGGGCCGACCGGATCGGCGACACGTGGGTCTTCAACGCGGGTCAGCAGCCAGGACCGATGCCGACCCACATCGTTATTGATCTCACGGCCGGTCAAGCCACCTGGCTCAGCGCCACCGACCGCGAGACGGTCGCGCTGGCCGTGAATTAATACGGTGCTTCGGGTTCTCGATCCGAGCCCGGCTCGACGGCATCTCCCCTGTGTTGGGTCAGGGACTCCAAGACCTCGGCAACGACGCCGAGGTGGTCACTTCGGTCGGCGTACTGGTTGCGAATGTCGGCAAGGTATCCGGTGATCAGGTCCAGGCGCCGGGCCACCGTGATGGCGATGGCGATGGCGACCTCCGGCCGGGCTCGCATGAGGCGGTGCGGATCGTCGGACCGGCGGAACCGGCACTCGCCCACCGCCGTCACCGTCGCCGTCGCGGGCCCACCGAGTAGCACTGCCATTTCACCGAGAAACGCGCCTGGTTGATCGACGATCGCGATCTGGACCTCCGACTTGGTGATCCTGACTGCGCCCTCGACGAGGATCAGCAACTCGTTGTGCCGTTGTCCGTCGACAAAGATTTCTTCGCCGTCGGCGAAGGTCACCTCGGGCAGATCCGTAGACCAATCGTGTACATCGAGCACGATTCCTCCTTGGAACGACTGGCCCGGCGATGGCCGCCCGCTCCTACAGTGGCAGATACCGACCGCGACGGCTGAACCGGCGTGGTTGAGCGACGCGCGCGGCCCGATTAGCCTCGCCACATAGGAGGCTGGGGTCGTTGCCGTTACGGCATGTTTTGCCAATGCGTGCCAATGGCGCAAATCCTGGTCTGCCGCGGGGGTAAATGTGAGCGTTCTGGGTGTTGCGGACCGGTCCACCCGTCCGCTGCACGCCTACGCTCCGCGACTGGTGATCTCGTGGCTGTCTCGACACCCAGATCGCCGGCACCTCGCGATCAACGGCTCGATGGCCTTCGTCGACATCTCCGGCTTCACCAAGCTGACCGAACGCCTCGCGCGCAAGGGAAAGGTCGGTGCCGAGGAGATGAGCGACATCCTGGACAACGCGTTCGGGATGCTGATCCAGGCTGCCCGTCCCGATGGCGCCGATCTCATCAAGTGGGGCGGAGACGCGGTATTGCTGCTTTTTCGCGGGCCCGAGCATGCGGCGCATGCGGCACGCGCCGCATATCGAATGCGCAAGACCCTGCGTGATTTCGGCAGGACCCGCACGGCAGCCGGCCAAATAGCGCTGCGGATGTCCGTCGGAATTCATAGCGGTGAATTCCATTTCTTCCTGGTCGGTGATCCGGCAATTCATCGCGAACTGATAGTCAGTGGGCCCTCGGCAAGCATGACCGCAGAGATGGAGTCGATCGCGACCGCAGGCCAGATCGCCGTGAGCGAGGCGACCGCGACACTGCTCGCACCGAACCTGCTGGGCGAGGAAATTCCATGCGGCCGACTGCTTCGATCCGAACCCAGCCCACCTGACGTTGTGCCGGAATCGGTCGGGACGGCGGATATCGATCTCGCGAATACGCTGGCTCCGCCGGTCCGCGAGCATCTGCTCGCAGCGGCAGGCGAATCCGAGCACCGCCCGATCGCGGTGGCGTTCGTGCAGTTCTCCGGTACCGATGCCCTGCTGACCCAGGCCGGGCCGAACGCGGTCGCCACGGCGCTGGACGAGTGCGTCCGCAACGTTCAGCATGCCGCCGCGGATCACGAGATCACCTTTCTCGAATCCGACATCAACCGCGACGGCGGCAAGATCATGCTGATAGCCGGGGCGCCCCGTAGCGGCGGCGACGACGAGGAACGCATGCTCCGCGCGGTGCGCCAGATCGTGGACCGTGTCGGCGCTCTCCCGCTGCGCGCCGGCATCAACCGTGGTTCGGTGTTCTCGGGTGACTTCGGCCCCGACTTCCGGCGCACGTACTCGGTCAAGGGCGATGCGATCAACCTGGCCGCTCGCCTGATGGCCAAGGCCGGGGACGGACAGGTCCTCGCGACCCGAGACGTCATCGCGAGATCCCGGAGAGTCTTTGAGTCCAAGGAACTTTCCCCTTTCACGGTAAAGGGAAAGTCACGCCCGGTTCATGCCGTCGCTCTCGGTGCCCTCGCGGGCGAGCGCCTCGAAGCCGCCGCTGACGGAGACTTCGTCGGACGTGAGCACGAGATCGCGGTACTCCTCGGTGCGCTCGACGCGGCCCGGGCCCGGCGCGGGACGCTAGTCGAGGTGATCGGCGAGCCGGGTATGGGCAAGTCACGGCTGATTCATGAGGGCCGCCGGCTGGCCGGGGATCTGTGCGTCGTCGATGCGCCCAGCGGCAGCTACCAGTCCAGCACGGCGTATTACCCGTTCCGGACGTTGCTCCGTGACCTGCTCGGCATCGGGCCCGACACCAACCACGCCAGCATCGCGAATCGGCTGACCGATCGCGTCAAGGACAACGCGCCGCACCTGCAACCGTGGTTGCCGCTGCTCGGAATCGTGCTCGGCATCGACCTGCCGGCGTCACGCGAATCCGCCGAGCTCGACGAGAGGTTCCGCCGTCCGAAACTCGCCGAGGTCACGGTCGAGTTCCTGCGCGTCGCTCTGCCGACGCCGACCCTGCTTGTCTTCGAGAACGTCCACCTGGTTGACGACGCCTCGTCCGACCTGCTCCGCCGACTGTCGGACGACGTGGCGAATCAGCCCTGGGCGGTGGTGGTGAGCAGGCGGGAGGACGTCACCGGTTTCGTGCCCGACCCGTCGGCCGGCCACGAGCGGTTGGTGCTGGCGCCGATCGATCAGTCCGCAGCGCTCGCGTTTCTGGCGTCGACCGCGCGGACCACGCCGCTGAGCCCGCAAGCGATGTCCGTCATCGCAGCCAAGGCCGGCGGAAGCCCCTTGTTTCTCAGGGCACTCGTGCTCGCGGCCAGCCGGTCCGGCTCGGTGGTCGACATGCCGGACTCGATTGAGGGCGTCGTGACCACCCAGATCGACCGCCTCGATCCGCAAGACCGGACGCTGCTGCGATACGCGGCGGTGCTCGGCGTCCGCTTCCCGCTCGCCGACTTGCGAGACATGCTGGCCGTCCAGGGTCGAACCGTCGACGACGACGCGTTGCACCGAATCGGCGACTTCATCGAACCTGACGGCGACGACGGCCGACGTTTCCGGCATGCGGTGATCCGCGATGCCGCGTACGCGGGGTTGCCGTATCGCCTGCGCCGGGAGATGCACGAGCGGGTGGGGCACGCGCTCGAGCATGGCAACAGCCACCGCGAAGACCTCGCCGACCAACTCTCCATGCACTTCTTCCACGCGGGCAATTACGAGAAGGCGTGGTCGTACTCACGGACGGCCGGAGATCGCGCTCGGGTTCAGTACGCGCACACCGAGGCAATGGAGTTCCTCGAACGCGCACTGGAATCTGCGGCGCACGTACGCGGAATCGCGCCGTCGGAGGTCGCGTCCGCCCACGAGGAACTCGGCGACGTCCGAGACATTGCAGGACTCTCGGTCGAGGCGGCCGACGCATACCGCCGGGCGCGGCGATTCGCGCTCGACAATCCCGTCCTGCTCGCCGGCCTGATGTTCAAGGAGGCGAGCATCGCCCAGCGTGTGGGCAAGTTCTCCGCCTCGCTGCGCCTGCTCAGCCGCGGACGAACGGTTCTGGACGGTGCGGCCGGAGCGGACGTCAACGCCGTCCGTTCGCGACTTGCGACCCGCTACAGCTTCGGTAAGTATCTTCAGGGCAAGTACCACCAGGCGATGCACTGGAGCGCTATCGGAGCGAGTGAGGCTCGCGAAGCAGGCGATCGCGAGTCCCTCGCGTACGCGTACAACACGATGCACCTTGCCTATCTGCACGCCGGCCGCGCCGAGGAACAGCGGTTCGGGGATCTGGCGCTGGCGATCTACGAGGAGGTCGGCGACCTGCGGATGCAGGGGCACTGCCTCAACAATCTCGCGATCGGCGCGATGCAGGACGGGCAGTGGGACCTGTGCGCGGATCTGCTGCACCGGGCTGCGGACATGTTCCGGCGCGTCGGCGACACCGCGAGCGAGGCCAACGCCGTCTACAACCGGGCAGATCTCCTTATCCGGCAAGGGCGATTCGCCGAAGTCGAACCTCTGCTCGCGTCGGCGCTGCGCGCGGCTCGTGCCGTCGACGATCATGCGTTAGTCGCACTCGTCCTGCGCGAACGGGGCCGGCTGCTCTCCGGCCTCGGCCGCTGGGACGAGGCGGTCGAACTATTCGAGGATGCACGGCTCCGGCTCGCCGGACTCGGCCTGCCGCAGGAGCTGATCGGCCTGGACGGTGCGCTGGCGGAATGCCTCATGCTGAGCGGGCGTCTCGACGACGCGACGACGATCGTGTCGGCCGCGTTGGATCGCGCGCAGGCCCTGCGGGCCAACATGTTGCTGGCTCCGTTGCGTCGCATTCAAGGCTTCGGCCTGCTCGCCGCCGGCCGGCTCGCCGAAGCCCGCGCGGCACTCGAGGCTGGCCTGCAGTCACCCGATGGAGCCGACGGTCAGCACGAGCATGCCCTGATGATGATGGGCCTCGCGGAGATTCCGGACGAGCGGTCAGACACCGAAGCTCACGAAATGCGCCGCCGCAGCCGCGAGATTCTCCATCGCCTCGGCGTCGTCGCCGTACCGATCGCCAACCTGCTCAGCTGATCACGTGCTGCCCCGCATGTCCTGCGTGAACAGCAGGAAGAGCAGCAGGTCGCCGGAGTTGTCACGGTGGCTCTGCACATAGTCGGTGCAGAACGTGTCGCCATTGTTCAGCCCGTTGTCCGCGACGCCCTTGGCCGCGCAGGGTTGCGAGACATGATCCAGCGGGCCGGTCGCGGACTGGCTCACCTTGAGCGTGAAGCCCTTGACGCCGTTGTTGCTGTTGCGGCACACCTGCTTGTCGCAGCGGAAGATCAGCGTCGCAGGAGTCTGCGGGGTGTAACGCGTCCCTAGATCACCGATGAACTGCACGACCTGGCTGCCGCTCGTGCAGCCGAGGTTCGCCGTGCACTTGCCAAGCGACAATGCGGCGTTCGACGACTCGATGTCGTTGGGCAGCACAACGGTTCCGCATTCCGGCTCAGTGGTCGCCTGAGTGCAGCCGGCAGTGCCGACACCGACGCCGTCTGCGAACTGCGGGTTGCCCTTGGCCAACGGGAGCAACGTCGAGAGCACATCGAACGGTGCTGTCGAGCCTGGCGTTACCCCACCGGTCTTCCCCTTCGCCGCCACCGACGCGGTCAGAATGACCCCGTTGTCCACGGCGGAGTAGGAGACCGAGAAGGACTGGCTCGACACACCGGCCGGGAACGTGATCGGCGAAGGACTGAAACTGCCGTGCGGACTACCCCCAACCGCCGGATCCAGGCTCGGCGTCAGGCTGAGCGTGGTGTCCTTGTTGAAGGTGGCGCCGTCCGGCGACAGGCTCACCGCGAGCGTGAACGCAGAGCCGGCCTGCACGAGAACCGTCGGCACGGCGCCGCCGAGGCCACCATTGGCGGTCGACGCGACGACGTTGACACCCGTCGGTGCGCTGGCTGTGGCTTGCGCGGTCGAGATCGTGCCGACCGCCAGCGGCACAACGAGGCCCAGGGCAGCCAACGCGACGATTCCAAGGCGGTGCCATGGCGAAATGGCGGCATTGCGATGACGCATGATGATTACGCTCCCCCGACGAGTCCCGCGCAGCATGAACCCCGCGTCATCCCCGCGTCAAGCGTCGGCGATGCAGACGATGCGCTTGCCCAAATGTTCACAGGCTGACGACGGCGCGTCCCGAGACCTCGATGATCGATCCCTTCTCGGCGTCTCGATCAGCACCGGCTCAGGGCTCCAGAGCACACCCTCGACATTCATCGGTCTGGTCCGCGGATCAAACAGCCTCAAGAGGTGTAGCCCGTTGGAGGCGCCAGGTGTCCTGCGCACGGTAGCCGATCTCATCGAGGACCGTGTCCAGCACGGCGTGTCGCCGAACAGGAACGCGATCAGCTATCTCTGGATGTGCCTCGGCGACTGCGTGTCGCGCGGTCTGGTTTCACGAACTCTCGGCACGTCGGCGAGGAAGGGTCATGTCCGCTCGGCGTGAGTCGAAGGAAGTTGGGGCCT
Organism: Jatrophihabitantaceae bacterium; assembly: GCA_036502575.1. Classification (GTDB taxonomy): domain Bacteria; phylum Actinomycetota; class Actinomycetes; order Mycobacteriales; family Jatrophihabitantaceae; genus DASXRA01. Next base: position 15,094 of record DASXYL010000008.1, read on the forward strand.
GGGGCTCCGCTTCGTAGATCTCTTCGCGGCCACGCCGTGTGCGATCACACCAGCGCGTGAGGTGCACGCATGTGACCATGGGTCGGTGAGGGCGCGCGGGGACTTTCTGGGAAACGGCGCCCTGCTACGCGCTCAGCTGTCGTTCGGAGCCGCGTTCACGGCGGAGTGGTCGTTCACGGTCGCCATCAGCCTGGTTGCCTTTGCGGACGGCGGCGCCGTTGCTGTCGGTCTGGTCGGACTGCTCCGACTCCTGCCGGCGGCGCTTCTGGCGCCAGTCATTGCCGCCTACGCCGACCGGGTGCCCCGCGAACGACTACTGTTCGCATCGAGCGCGGTACGAGGAGTTGCGACGCTCGCGGCGGCTCCGGTCCTGGTCGCTGGCGGCCCTGTCGTGGTCGTGTACGCGCTGGCCGTCGTGTCCACGATCGCCTTCACGCCGTACCGGGCAAGCCACTCAGCCCTGATGCCGTCGCTATGTCGCACCCCGGACGAGCTGACGTCGGTCAACGTCGTCCGGGGCGCGCTGGACTCACTCAGCGTCATCCTCGGCGGTCTGCTCGCAGCGCTGCTGGTCGCGGTTTGGGACGCATCCGCGGTGTTCGTGTTCGCCGGGGGGTGCGCGTTGATCTCCGCGGGGCTAGTCGTCCGGCTGAACTACGAACACATACCGCTTCCGGCGGCGCGACGACGACACCTCTGGTCCGAGATCCGCGACGGGCTCGACGCGGTCGCCTCGAACGCCGGGGCGAGAATAGTAGTGGGCTTCGTCGTGCTACAGGCCGCGATCCGCGGCGCGTTCACCGTCTTTGTCGTCGTCGTTGCGATCGACCTGCTCGACCGCGACCAGTCAAGCGTCGGGGTGCTGCAAGGTGCGGTCGGCATCGGGGCTCTTGCCGGCAGCATCGCCTGCACACTGCTGGTCGGCAGTCGTGCTATGACGCGCTGGCTCGGGGTCGCGATCGTCCTGTGGGGCGTGCCGATAGCGGTGATCGGCCTTCTGCCGTACTACATCGTGGCTCTTCTCGCGGCCGGAGTCATCGGCATAGGCAACGCGATGGTCGACGTCACCGCGTTCACGCTCATCGCGCGCATGGTTCCCAACGCCGTTCTTGCTCGAGTGTTCGGCGTCCTCGAGAGCCTGGGCGCCTTCGCCGTAGGCATCGGATCTGTCGTGGCGCCGCTGCTGATCGAGCTCCTCGGAACCCGGGGCGCATTGCTGACGATCGGTGCCGTCGCGCCAGTCGTATGTCTCCTCTGGTGGCGGCGGCTGAGCGCGATCGACCGGTCGGTGGCCGTACGGACCGACGACATCATGCTGCTCCGCCAGGTGCCTATGCTCCGGCCGCTGCCGGTGCCGGTCATCGAGCAGCTCGCTCATGGCCTCCACCGCACAGAATTACGTCCGGGTGAGGCGGTGTTCGAGGCCGGCAACACCGGCGACACCTTCTACGTCGTCGCTGGCGGCACGGTGAGCGTGCTCGACGGCGACCAGGTCGTACGCACAATGGGACAGGGTCAAGGCTTCGGCGAAATCGCGCTGCTCGGGAACACCACCCGGACCATGACAGTGCGTGCAGTCGACCATGTCCAGCTCTATGGCATCAGCAGCGGCGACTTCCTCCCCGCGGTCACCGGCATCCGCGAAGCGCGCTCAGCAGCTGACGCCGCGACGTCGGCGTACCTCACCCACGCGCCCGGGACGCCCGTGAAAGACTCCGATAGCAAATAGGACGAGGCGGGCGCCAGCCCACATTCTCCAGAGAACTCGTACAACCGCCCTCGTGGGTAGTGGCCTAGTAGCTGGCGGTCCTCGGTTGCCACGTCCGGCTGGGCGGCGATCCGCTGCTCGAGGCGCACGCTTGTGGACCGCGCGCCACAAGAGCCAGGAACCCGACTCAGCCGCCGATTGGTAACCGCTGGGCGGCCCAAACACATCGCTGAGCCTTGCCCAGACGCCCACTCGCGGCTGAACACCAGCTCGTACCGGAGCCTTAACATTGGTGGGCTGATCCCAGGGTGTCGTGTTCGAACAGCCCTGGTAACCCAGACCAGCAGCACATATCAGCGGACAAAGTCTTCAGTTTCGCCGTTGCCCTGCCCGAGCAGAATCGGCGTACGTGCGTGCCTGGTGAAGGCGTCTGCGTGGTGCCGGTCGTGGCGGGACGCAACCAGCGAAGAACCCACGGCAGGGCCCGGCTGATACCCGCACGCCCTTCCCCACCAGCGCCATATGCCCATGCAATTGACCATGGGAATGAGCGAGAACTGACCGGAAACGATCAGCGGCTCGAATGCCGACCGCGCCTAGAAACACTGAACAACGAGAACTGCCGAAGAACAGCCAGACACGCTAACGGAAATCAGCGGGTCCAAGACCGCGGTACTCGGACAGCCAGTATTGCGTGCGTTGGCGACCATCCAACTGGCTGGGCACTAGCTTCGGAACCCGTTCGTACCCGCTAATCTTGCCGGTCCTCGGCCTCTCTCTGACCTGCTCAAGGCACTCCTTCGCGATCCGCGATCTGTCTCGTGGAACGACCACCACTCCCAACGCGTGGTAGATCTGCATCGCGAGCTGCTCCTGGCAGTCGACATCCCCTGGCGTCGCCGCGACTACCGTCCGGTGAACCGCGGCTCGCGGTGCTCTTTGAACGCCGCGAGTGCTTCGGTCATGTCGCTCGTACGGGTCAGCAGCGCCTGGCCGCGGTTCTCCAGTTCCAGCGCGGACGCGTATGACCCGACCTCGTGGTTGCGCTGCAACGCCCGCTTGGACAGCTTGATGCCGCCCGGCGAGTTGGTCGAGATCGTCCGGGCGAGGTCCAGCGCCGCGTCCAGGAGCTGTTCGGCGGGGACGACGCGATTCACCAGCCCGATGCGCAGGGCCTCGTCGGCCTCGACGACCCGTCCGGTGTAGCCGATCTCGGCCGCCCGGCCTGGTCCCACGAGCCGGGTCAGCTGCCACGACACCCCGAGTTCGCCGATGGACAGGCCGACGCGCACGAATGCCGTGCTGAACTTCGCGGTCGGTGCAGCGAGCCGGATGTCGCACGCCAGGGCGAGCCCGAAGCCGCCGCCGGTTGCCGGACCGTGAACGGCGGCGATCACCGGAAACGGCAGCGCGTGAATCGCGGCCAGCCCGAACGCGGCGGTCTCCTGGAGCTTGAGGTAGTCGCGGACGCCCAACTGCGTGATCACGTCGATCTCGTCGAGGTCGAAGCCGGCGCAGAACGCGCGCCGGCCCGCGCCGGTGACGATCAGTGCGCGGGCATGGGTGTCCCGAAGTGCTCGGGCGACCAGGCCGTGCTCGGTGAACATCCGCATCGTCTGCGAGTTCATGCGGTCCGGGCGGTTGATGCGCATGATGACGATGTCACCTTCGACGACTTCGAGCTCGATCTCGCGTAGTTCGGGCGGCTCGAACGTGAACTGCGACGACACGGTGGGCTCAGCTCCCGGTGAATGCGGGGGCACGCCGCTGCTTGAACGCCTCGAGTGCCTCGGTCATGTCTGACGTACGGGTGAGCAACGCCTGACCGCGGTTCTCGAGCTCCAGCGCAGCGGCGTAGGAGCCGATCTCCATGTTCGCCTGCAACGCCCGTTTGGATAGCTGTACGCCTCCCGGCGAGTTGGCGCAGATTTGCTCGGCCAGCTCGATCGAGGCGTCCAGCAGCCGTTCTGGCTCGACCACGTCGTTGACGAGGCCGGTGCGCTCGGCCTCGTCGGGCAGCACGAACCGTCCGGTGTAGGCGAGCTCGGCGGCGAGAGCCGGCCCGACGAAGCGCGGCAGCAGCCACGAGATGCCCAGGTCGCCGGCGGACAGGCCGATGCGGGTCATCGCCGCGTTGAACTTCGCCGCGGTCGACGCGATGCGGATGTCCGCGGCCAGGGCCAGCGAGAATCCCCCGCCGGCGGCGGCACCGTTGACCGCGGCGATCACCGGTATGCGCATGCGGCGGACGGCGAGTAGGGCGCGCGCCGCGATCTCCTGACGTTCGAGCATTTCCAGCGGTGCCAGGTCGGCCAATTGGTCCGCGTCATCGAGGTCGTAGCCCGCGCAGAACGCCTTGCCGGCTCCGGTGATGATCAGGATGCGAACGTCGTCGTCCGCGTCGAGCGTGTCGGCCAGCGCTTCGAGATCATGGAACATCCGGACCGTCATCGCGTTCAGCCGATCCGGACGGTCCAAGGTCGCGACCGCGATCTGCCGCTGCGGCCGGCGCACCCGGATGGTCTCGAGTTCGATCATCGGTCGCGCACCTCCGAGCCGATCAGCCGGGTGACGATGATGTGCTTCTGTATCTGGGCGGTGCCGTCGCCGATCTGGTAGCCGAAGACGTCGCGGAAACGCTGCTGGAAGGGCAGCTCGTCCGACCAGCCGTTGGGCATCAGGTTGACCCCGAAGCGAATGTCGTTCATTAGGAGCTCCGCGTGTCACAGATATTCATTGCGTGATGTAGTACGGTAACATCACGTGAGCCGGAGGTACAGGGGAGCGGAGGTGGTGAGGTGGTCGTCTCCGCCGGCGTGACCGATCGGAATCTGCCGACCATCCAGCCGCTGACGGCACGCAACATCGTGCTCAGCACGCTGCTCGGCTATCACCCGCCGGAATTGCCGATCCGTGCCCTCGTCCGGGTCGCAGCGCTTTTCGGTATCGCCGACCGCGCCGTCCGCACCGCGGTCTCGCGGATGGTGAGCAGTGGCGACCTGACCGCCTCCGACGGCGTCTACGGCCTCACCCGGCGACTCATCGACCGACAGGCCCGCCAGGAGGCGAGCCTGTCGCCGGTCACGACCGAGTGGGACGGGACGTGGGAGATCGCGATCGTGACCTCGCCGCCGCGCCCGCTCGGCGACCGGGTCGCACTGCGCAGGAGCATGGGCCAGTTGCGCTTCGCCGAGTTGCGCGAAGGTGTCTGGACGCGGCCGGCCAACCTCGAGCGCGACCACGACGACGTCGTCAACGATCAGTGCACCGTCTTCCGCGGCCATTACGACAACGCCGCCACGCTGGTCGAGTCTCTCTGGAATCTGCGCGCCTGGGCGACCGAAGCTCGTCGTCTCGGGAACGTGATCCACGGCGTGACGGACCTGCAGTCGGGCTGGCTGGCCTCCGCCGAAGTCATACGGCACCTGCTCGTCGACCCCTGCCTGCCGCCAGCGCTGGTGCCCGACGATTGGCCGGGCGACGAACTTCGGCAGCGCTACACCGACTTCATCGCCACGTTCGCCGCCCAACTGCGCGAATACAGCCAGGCTGTGTGAGCCACGGTCACTGATGGACGAGCACCACCTTCACGGCCTCGCCGCGGTGCTGCAGCTCGACCGCTTCGTTGATCTGATCGAACGGCACCTTCGTGATCATCTTGTCGAAGGGGAAGCGGCCCGCGGCGTGCAGCGCCAGAAGCTCCGGGATGAAGGCGTCGGGATCGCTGTCGCCTTCGACGATGCCCTTCACCGTGAGGCCCTGAATCATCGTGTTGATGATGTTGAGGCTGATTGCGGCCGCCGGATCACTCGGCACGCCGACGATGCCGAGCACGCCCCGGGGCGCCAGGCCGGCAGCTGCGGCCTCGATCACCTCCGGCCGGCCGGTCGTGTCGAAAACGTAGTCGACCCCGTCCGGCACGGTGGCCCGGATCTGCTCGGCGAGGTCACCGGCCGCCGGATCGATCGCATGGGTTGCCCCCAGATCGAGAGCGAGTTCGCGGCGGTTCGCGTGCGGCTCGACGACGAGGATGTGGGAGAGGTCCCGCACGACCGCCCCGAGCACCGCGGACAGACCGACCGAGCCGGCGCCGAGCACCACGATCGACGAGCCGGCCGGAGCGGCGAACGAGCGCATCACCGCGCCGGCGCCGGTCTGTACCCCGCAGCCGAGCGGACCGACGATGTCGAGCGGAGCGTCATCCGGAAGCTTGACGACGCTCCGCTCGCCAGCAACGGCATGCGTGGCGAACGAGGACTGACCGAAGAACATGCCGCCGACCGACTCCCCTGTTGGCAACGAGAGTGGCGACGTGCCGTCCAGGCGGCCTCCGGCGTAGTTGAGCGGCATGAACAAGTGGCAGTAGGCGGGTGCGCCGACCACGCACGACGGGCACTTGCCCCACGTGGAGAACGACAGCGCAACCGGGTCGCCGGGCTGCACCTTGCTCACGCCCGGGCCGACGTCGACGACCCGCCCGCTGCCCTCGTGCCCGAGCACACCCGGCGTCGGGAACGGGATGACCCCGTCACGCGTCGCGAGATCCGTGTGACACAGGCCGACAGCCGCGATCTCGACGAGCACCTCGCCGGGTCCGGGCGGCGCGAGGACCAACGGTTCGAGCGTGAACTCGCTCGAACCCGGACGGAACACAGCCGCTGTGATGTCCACGAAATCCTCCGTTGGGCTCGGACCGTCGATTCCAGCAAGGAGCGTCTCCCGCCCTGGTCTCCCACGACGACCTCCGTTGGGGGGAGGTTTGCCGCCCGTTCGGATCGCGATGCCCCGACGGTGCTCTTGCCCGCGCCCAACAACAGGGCGTACGGTCGACCATATTAACTATCAGTCCATACGCAGTTCATGCCAATGGCACAATTGTCGAGCCTCGCGAGGAGGCAGCGATGCTGACGGTGGTGGACCAAGACAGCGTTGCGGACGTCCCGATCGGGCCGTCAGGACGGGGCAATCAGACCGCGACGGACGTCGAGCGTGTCCGCTCGGTCATCGATCAGGTAGCTGACACCATCGGCTGGGCCGGCGACGGAGCCTGCTCGAGCGACGTCAGGACGGTTGTGGACGCGCAAGCCGCCGTCGAAGCTGCACTGCGGGCGGTTGCGGCACGCTTGCTCGACAGTGACGCGACCGCCGTCGAACACGACCGACAGGTGTCGGCCCTCGACCAGCTCCGGCAGGAACAAGTGCTGTTGCAGGAAGCCGTCTCCGCGCGACGGGCCGAAGCGATGAACGACGTCCGGGTCGCGCTCGACAATCTGCGTCGGGTCGGGACGGTGTCCGAGTTGGTGGCCCAGGCTCCGGTCGAGGCCGCCCGGCTCGGATTCGAGCGGTGCCTTCTCTCGAAGATCTCCGAGTCCAGATGGATCGCGCGATCCGCATACGTGAGCGGGGACGACCAGCTCGCCGACGCGATGATCGACGCGGGCAATCGGACGCCGCGTGTCATCGACGCCCGGCTCGTCGAATACGAACTCGTCCGGCAACGCAAGTCGCTCTTGGTTCGCGACGCGTTGCACAACGACCGCGTGCACCCCGAACTGGTCCGACTCGTGAAGCCCGAGGCCTACGTCGTCGCGCCGATCATCGCGCGCGGATCGGTCGTCGGCTTCATCCATGCCGACGTCGGCCCGGACAGCAATCCGGTGGACGAGTTCGACCGCGACCTTCTCGACGCGTTCTCGACCGGGCTCAGCATCACGTTGGAAAGCCTCTACTACCGCGAGCAACTCGACCGCATCCGCCTGCACATGGACGGCCTCGGCAACCTGAGCTCCTGCCTGCTCGGCGACGGAGGCGCCGAACGCCCGAGCGGCGAGCCGACCGCGCAGCTCCTGCCGCCCTCGGCCCGGAGCCTGCTCCAATCGGCCGGCGGCCCGCTCGACCGGCTCACGCGTCGCGAGGTCGAGGTCTTGATGCACATGGCCGATGGCGAGACGAACCGCCGCATCGCAGCCCGGCTGTACGTATCCGAAGCGACGGTCAAGGCCCACGTGAAGCACATCCTGCGCAAGCTCGACGCTGCCAACCGCGCGGAGGCCGTCTCACGCTACTTCCGATCGAGCTAGTGTCCGCGCCGGATCACGGCTGCGCGGGCTCGCGACTCAGCAGCGATATGGCGCCGACCGGGCAGACGAGCACGGCGCCGCGCGCCTTGGTTTCGGACTGCTCGTCCGACGGCTGGCCGACGACGTGCACGGCGCCGTCGTCGTCGCCGAGGTCGAAGAACTCGGGCGCGGCGGCCACGCACTCGCCGTGGCCCTCGCACACCGCCGTATCGACGTGGATCCTCACCATCAGGACTCCTTGGGCCGCCAGGTCGCGGGAAGCTTCATGACGCCCTGCATGAAGTTCGACAGCATGTACTCCGGCTCGCCCAGCTGCAGGTCCAGGAGCTGCTCGTCGAGCTCGCGCAGCGCGGACTTGAGCATCTGCTTCGCCAGGGCGCTGCCGAGGCACAGGTGGATGCCGCCGCCACCGAAGGCCTGGTGCGGGTTGGGGTTGCGGTCGATCCGGAAGGTGAACGGGTCGCCGAAAACCTCTTCGTCACGGCAGCCCGAGACGTACCACATGACGACCTTGTCGCCGGCCTTGATCGTCTTGCCGCGCAGCTCGATGTCCTGGTTCGCGACGCGGCGGAAGTGCGTCAGCGGCGGCTTCCACCGCAGCAGCTCGTTGATGGCCGGATCGATCCGCGCGTCGAAGTCGGTGTAGAGCAGCGCGCGCTGGTCGGGGTGGTTCTGAAGGGTGATCAACGACTGGGCCGTCGAGTGACGCGTCGTGTCGTTCGCGGCGCCGGCGAGCAGGCAGAAGAACGCACCCAGCTCGGCGTCGGTCATCCGCTCGCCCTCGTAGTCGGCGTTGAGGATCCAGCTCAGCAAGTCGTCGCCGGGGTTCTCGCGCCGGCGCGCCGCCATCTCGAGCGCAGCGGTCTGCAGCGTGGTCGCGGCGTCGACGAACACGTCGAGCGGCGTCCCGATGTGCGCGTACTCGGGGTCGGCCCAGCTGCCGAGCTGCTCGGCGGCGTCCATGACCAGCTGCCGCTGTTCGACGTCCTCGATGCCCATGAACTGGGCGAAGACCCGTCCGGGGATCTCCTTGGTGACGAGAGCGCAGAGATCACCCGCGCCGCGCGGCGCCACGTCGCTGACGATGTCGCGCACGGTGGCGGCGATGTCGGCGTCCATCCGACGGACGTTCCGGGGGGTGAACGTCGACCCGACGATGCCACGAAGCGCGGTGTGCCGCGGCGCGTCCATGACGAGGAAGGAGAGGATCGTCTCGAGCTGCGGGAAATCGTCGACGAAGACACCGAGCGTCGAGGTGAACAGCTCCGGGTTGCGCGACACGTAGCGGATGTCCTCGTGCTTGACGAGCGACCAGAAGCCGGCCTCGTTCGGCAGATCCGGCGCGATCGGGTCCGGGGCGTCGTTCCACGACACCGGCTCGTTCGCCCGCAGCCACGCGAACGCCGCATCGCGTTCTTCGCCCGGCTGGGCCCAGAACTGCAGCGTGTTCAGCTCGGTGTTCGGTGCGGTTGTGGTCATCGAGCACGCCCCTGTCATGCGGTCACCGATTCGTCTGTACGCCGACGGTATTGGCCGCGAGCGGGCGTCGCGTCATCCCTAGGGGGACAAGCTCGATGCTCCCTGCGGGGGACGCGAACACGGGCGAGGCGCAGTTAGCGTCGCCCGCACAGGTCTTGTCACATCCCTCAGGGGGCTGTCGTGAGCGTTGTCGAGTACGCCGATCTCTACCTCGGCGGCGAGTGGGTGAAGCCGAGTGGTCCGGATGCGATCCGGGTCGTGTCCGCGAGCACCGAGGCATATATCGGGAGCGTCCCCGAAGGCAACGAGGAGGACGTCGACCGTGCGGTCCGGGCCGCCCGGGCCGCCTTCGACGACCCGGCCGGTTGGTCGCGTTGGGCTCCGCCGAAGCGCGCCGAGGTCATGGAGCGCTTCGCCGCCGAACTGGAGTCGCGCGCGGAGGAGACCGCACGCCGGGTGAGCGACCAGAACGGCATGCCCATCATCGTCGCGAACCAGTTCGAAGCGGTCTTCCCGGCCTTGCTGCTGCGCTACTACGCCGGCCTGGCCAAGGACATGCCGTTCGAGGAGGAGCGTCCCGGCCTGCTCGGCGGCGCGTCACTCGTCATCAACGAGCCGGTCGGCGTGGTCGGCGCGATCGTGCCCTGGAACGTGCCCCAGGCGATCACCTTCCTCAAGGTCGCACCGGCCCTCGCCGCGGGATGCACCGTCGTGCTCAAACCATCGCCCGAGACGGTGCTCGACGCTTTCCTCATGGCCGAGGCGGCGCTGGCCGCCGGCCTTCCCGCCGGCGTCCTCAACGTCGTTCCCGGCGGGCGCGAGCTCGGCGCGTATCTCGTGAGCCACCCGGGCGTCGACAAGGTGTCGTTCACCGGCTCGACCGCGGCCGGACGGACGATCGCCGAGACGTGCGGGCGGCTGCTGCGTCCGGTCACGCTGGAGCTGGGCGGGAAGTCAGCGGCGATCGTCCTCGACGACGCCGATCTCGTCAGCAACATGGAGAGCTTCTTCGGCGCCACCCTGCTGAACAACGGTCAGATCTGCTGGCTCGGCACGCGCATCCTCGCGCCACAGAGTCGCTACACCGAGGTCGTCGACACCATCACCGGCCTGGCCGGCGCCGTCAAGGTCGGCGAAGCCCTCGACCCGAGCACGCGGATCGGGCCGCTCGTCTCCCCGCGGCAGCGCGACCGCGTCGAGTCGTATATCGCGAAGGGCAACGCCGAAGGGGCACGGCTGACGGTCGGCGGCGGCCGACCGGAGCAGTTCGAGAAGGGCTGGTTCGTGCAGCCGACCGTGTTCGCCGACGTGGACAACAAGTTCACGATCGCGCAGGAAGAGATCTTCGGCCCGGTGCTGTCGGTGATCCCCTACCGCGACGAGGAGGAAGCCGTCGCCATCGCGAACGACTCCGACTTCGGCCTGGGTGGTTCCGTGTGGACGGCCGACCCCGACCGCGGTGCGGCATTCGCCCGGCGGGTGCAGTCGGGCACGATCGGCGTCAACGCCTACATCAACGACCCGACCGTGCCGTTCGGCGGCATCAAGGCCAGCGGCATGGGACGAGAGATGGGTCCCGAGGGTCTCGCCGGCTACCAGGTGCTGAAGACGATCTACCTCGACCGTCGCGGTGCCTGAGCCGCGCTAGTGTCGCGCTAGGGACCTCCGGCTCACAGGTCGAGGACGAGCCGCGGGCCGGCCGCGCGTGATACGCACACCATGATCAACTTGCCCTGGTCGCGCTCCTCGGGAGTCAGCACGGAGTCCCGGTGGTCGATCGACCCGTCGACGACGGCGACCTCGCACGACCCGCACGTGCCCTCCTCGCACGAGCTGTCCACGAACAGCCCGCTGTTCTGCAGCACCTCGAGGACGGACTGCTCCGGCGTGACGGTGAGGACTCGTCCGGTCGAGCCGATCTCCACCTCGAACGGACCGGCGATCGCGCGGTCACCGACATCCCTCGGCGCGAACCGCTCGAGGTGCAGGGATCCGGACGGCCAGCTGGCACACATCGATTCGACTGCGTTGAGGAGCGGTTCCGGACCGCAGCAGTAGACGTGCGTGTCGTCCCGCGGCGTCCCGAGGAGATCGCCGAGGTTCAGCAGGCCGTGGGTGTCCTGCGGCCAGACCGTCACCCGGTCGCCGTACGTGGCGACGAGATCGTGGACGAACGCCATCGACGGCCGCGAGCGGCCGCCGTACGTGAGCGACCACTCCGCGCCGGCCGCATCCGCGCTCGCCATCATCGGGATGAGCGGGGTGATGCCGATGCCCCCGCCGATGAACAGGTACCGCTCCGACTGCCGAAACGGGAAGTGGTTGCGTGGGCCGCGGGCCTTGATGGCCGCTCCGACGTCGAGCTCGTCATGGACGAACCGCGAGCCGCCGCGCCCGTCCGCCTCCCGCAGCACGCCGACGCGCCAGCACGACCGGTCCGCAGTCACGCCGCACAGTGAGTACTGCCGCACCAGATCCCCGGAGCCACCGAGGTGCAGGTCGACGTGCGCACCTGGCTCCCACTCGGGCAGCGGCGCGCCGTCCTCGGTACGCAGACCGAGAACCACCACGCCGTTGGACGTGTCGTGCTTGTACTCGACGACGAGGTCGAGATCGGTCTCGACGTGTGTGGTGGACATCGCGACTCCTGATTCCGCTCGAGGAATCAGAGTCGCGCCGTCCGCACCTCGGCACATCGCTCGCAGGGAGCGCGTCGCTCCCCCGTTCGGCCGGTGCTGCGCTCAGCTGGCGGGCGCCGCCTTCAGCTTCGCCCCGATGTCGGCGCGCAGCACGTGCTTCTGGACCTTGCCGGTTGCGGTCATGGGCAGGCTGTCGATGATCTCGAGTCGTTCGGGGAGCTTGGGGGTGGCGAGCTTTCGCTCGCGCAGGTACGCGACCACGTCGGCCAACGCCGGCGCCTCCTGGCCCGGCGCCAGCACCGCGTACAGGCACGCCTTCTCCCCCAGCCGCTCGTCGGGCATCGCCACAACGGCGACGTTCGAGAACCGTGGGTAGCCGGCGAGGAGGTCCTCGAGCTCGCGGGCGCTGATGTTGAGACCGCCGCGGATGACGATGTCCTTGAGCCGACCGGTGACGCGCACGAAACCGTCGGCATCCATCACGCCGAGATCACCGGAACGTGAGTAGCCCTCGGGCGTGAACAGCTCGGCTGTGTGCTCGGGGTCGCGGAAGTACGCGAGCATGTGCCCCGGCCCCTGGTAGGCGATGTCGCCCTCCTCGCCGGCCGCGACCAGATTTCCTTCTGTGTCGACGATGGCGACCCGCACGCCGTAGATCGCCGAGCCGTCCGAGGTCGAGGAGCGGATGGGATCGTCAGCCACGGTGCACATCGTGGTGAGGAAGTTCTCCGAGCGGCCGTAGAGGCTCAGTACATGACAGCCGGAGAGCGCCGACGTCGCTCGTTCGACGATCGCTCCCGGGATGGGCGAGCCCGCGCAGACCCACAGCCGGAGCGAGCTGGCGTCGTGGCGATCGGGGTCGTACACGTCCAGCAGCATCTGCAGGAAGGCGGTCGCGGTGACCGCGACTGTGCAGCCGTACTTCTGGATCCGCTGCAGACCCTCCTCCGGGTCCCACGCCTCCATCAGATGAGACGACGCGCCGGCCAGCAGCGGCAGCACGAAGCTCGTGATGGCGCCCGTGCTGTGGCTGATCGGCGACGGGCCGAACTGAATGTCGTCAGCCGTGTAGCCGAGGCTCTTGCGGATCGCCTCGGCGCTGACCCGCATCGTGTTGAACGTGTGCAGGCAGCCCTTCGGCCGCGCCGTCGTTCCGGAGGTGTAGACGATCAGGAGCGGGTCGTCGGCCGACCCGGGCTCGCCCAGCTGCGCGGCCGCGGTCTCGGGGCTGACATCGAGCAAGTCGTCGAGCCGCGTGGCCACTGCCGGGTCGACCGGGCCGGAGCTGCGCACGGCCACGAGCGTGCGGAGGTCGGGCGCCTGCGCCCGCAGCCGGGTGAACATGTCGAGGTGGCGGAATCGCTTGAATTCCTCGCAGGTGACGGCCACCTTCGCCCCCGAGTGAGCGAGGACGTAGGCCACCTCGTCGTCACGGTAGATCGGCATGATCGGAACGATCACCGCGCCGAGCCGCGCGACTGCGGCGACGCAGAGCGCGAACTCGCTCCAGTTGGGCAGTTGAACGGCGACGCGGTCGCCCCGGCCGACGCCGATGCGCTGCAAGGCGACGGCGAGCTGCAGCGCGGTGTCGCGCAGTTCGCGGTAGCTGTAGCCGTGCGTGCTGTCGAAGACGAACGGCTTGTCCGGCGTCGCCGCGGCTTGCGCGTCGAGCACGTCGAACAGCCCGGTGTGCTGCCAGTACCCGGCGGTGTAGAACCCGGCGATCTCTTCCTCGCGGTACCGGGTCCCGACGGTGGGGAGAGGCTGCGTCATGACGAGCTCCTCAAGGTGAGGTGTGACACGCACTTCGGTTGACCACTATAATGGTTGGACCGAACGCTGGAAAGTCCCCCGGCTGCCCGACCCGTGGTTTGCAGGTGGTTTCATGTGGTCAGGCCAGCCCCGAACCGACTCCACGAAAGAAGCGGACACCGCGATGAGTGAGTTCACCGACGTGACGTACGAGGTCGACAACGGCCTCGCCTGGATCACCATCAACCGACCGGAGCGCTACAACTCCTTCCGCGCCCGCACCGTCGACGAACTCGTGAAGAGCTTCAAGACGGCCTGGGCCAGCGACGAGGTCGGCGTCATCTGCCTGACCGGTGCCGGCGACAAGGCCTTCTGCGCGGGCGGCGACCAGAAGCAGCGAGCCGAGACCGGCGACTACGGTCCGTCCGACACCGGGCTGTTCGAGGTCGACGCGCTGCACCGGGTCATTCGCGACGTCCCCAAGCCGGTCATCGCCGCCGTCAACGGCGTCGCCATCGGCGGCGGGCACGTGCTGCACGTCCTGTGCGACCTGACGATCGCGGCCGACACCGCGACGTTCGGCCAGAACGGCCCGCGGGTCGGTTCGTTCGACGCCGGCTTCGGCACCGGCTACCTGGCCCGTGTTGTCGGCGAGAAGCGGGCGCGCGAGATCTGGTTCACGCTGCGTCGGCTCACCGCCGCCGAGGCCGAGAGCTGGGGGTTGGTCAACAAGGTCGTCCCGGCCGCCCAGTTGCACGACGAGGTCCGGGCCTGGGCCGACAACATGCTCGGCTTCTCGCCCACCGCTCTCAAGATCCTCAAGCAGTCGTTCAACACCGACACCGAGCAGTTCGCGAGCCTGGGCCAGCTGGCGTATTCCAGCCTCAAGATGTTCGGTAACACGCCTGAGGCCCAGGAAGGTATCACCGCGTTCAACGAGAAGCGCGCGCCGGACTTCTCGCCGTACCGGGGGAACTAGACGTGAGCCCGTTCGCGGCCGATCTGCTCACCGGCAAGCGCATTCTGATCACCGGTGGCGGCACCGGTCTGGGGCGGGGCGTGGCCAAGCATTTCGTCCGGCACGGCGCCCAGGTGCACATCTGGGGCCGTCGACCGGCCGTCCTCGCCGAGGCGGTCGCCGAGATCGGCGAAAGGGCGTACGCCCAGACCGTGGATGTGCGCGACGCCGACGCGGTCGACGCCGCGATCGCCGCCATCTGGGCCGAGCACGGGCCACTCACCGGCGTCGTGAACAACGCGGCGGCCAACTTCATCGCACCGACGGCGACGTTGACCTCGCGCGCCTTCGACGCGGTCGCCTCGACCGTGATGAACGGTTCGTTCAACACGACGCACGCGGCCGGCAAGCGCTGGATCGCCGGCGGCCTGCCCGGCTCCGTGGTGTCGACGCTGACGACATGGGTGTGGACGGGGTCGGCGTTCGTCGTCCCGTCCGCGATGGGCAAGGCGGCCGTGCACGCCATGACGATGTCGCTCGCGGTCGAGTGGGGACGCTACGGGATCCGGCTCAATGCCGTCGCGCCCGGCCCGATCCCGACCGAGTACGCCTGGGAGATGCTCAACCCCACCGAGAGCAGTTCGGCCGGAGCGACGCAGGCCGACCAGGTGCCGATGGGCCGCACGGGCACCGTCGAGGAGCTGGCCAACCTCGAGATGTTCCTGCTGTCCGACGCTTGTCCCTACCTCACCGGCGCGACGATCGCGATGGACGGCGGGCAGATGCTGGCCGGCCCCGGAACCTTCGCCGCGCTGACGTCGCTGAGCGACGCGGACTGGGCACAGGTCCGTGAGCGCAGCAAGGCAGCATCGGCCGCGAGTAAGGCCCAGCGCGGTTGAGTCTCGGCGGTCAGACCCGCCTTAGCGTCGGGATCAGTCCGGCTGCTGCGTGCGCCGCATCCAGGAAGGACCGCACGTGCGCCGGGTCGGCGTAGTAGGGATCGCCGTGCGCGCCGGCCGTGCGACGTCGGCCGTACTCGTACAGGACGGCGAGTTTCCAGAGCACCATCGCGGTGTACCAACGCAGGTTGCCGAGGTCTCGACCGGTCACGCTCGCGTAGCGCTGCGCGAGTTCCTCGCGCGTCGGGTAACCCTGCTCGAACACCGCCGTGCCCATCGCGCCGGTGGGGGTCAGCTTCTCGCCCTCGACCGGATAGGACGCCAGTAGGTACCCGACGTCGAATAATGGGTCGCCTAGGGTGGCCAACTCCCAGTCGAGCACCGCCGCCACCCGTCCGGGCGAGTCCGGAGCGAGGATCACGTTGCCCAGCCGGAAGTCGTTGTGCACGACCGACGCGCCCGACTCGGGCGGCACGTTCGCGGCCAACCACGCGTCGATCGCTTCGAAGCCATCCGGCGGTGTGCCGTCCTCGTCTGCGACCAGACCGGCCATTCGTTCCCGGTGCCGCTCGTTGAACCCTTCGGGTCGGCCGAATCCGTCGAGGCCGCGCGCGCGCCAGTCCACGGCGTGCAGTGCGGCCAGCGTGTCGACGAGCGAGTTCGCAATCGAACGACGGTCGGCGGAATTCCACAGCGGGTCTGGCGTGCGGGTCGTGACGACCGGCCCGACCACATGGCTCATCACGAACAGTGGTACGTCGAGCACCTCGCCGGGCTGGGCGATCCCGAGCACCGTGGGCACGGGGACCGCGGTCCCGCGCAGCGCACCCATCAGCGTGGCCTCCCGGAGGACGTCGTGCGCGCCGGGCGGTGTCGGCGGCGGCGGCGGGCGCCGGACCACGACCTGGCGCTCACCATCGCTGACCAGAAACGTCAGGTTGGAATGCCCGTCACCGATCCGGCGGGTGGTCAGCGGCCCACGCGAAAGCCCGAGATCGCCCAGGAACCGTTCCAACGCCAGCAGCTCGAGCGGCGACCACTCCCAGCTCATCTTCGGCGCCCCGCGAGATAGTGCAGGTACGGACCGGACCAGTGCGTCTCGAACTGGCCGGCGCCCGGTTCGCCGTCGATCGTGACGGCGCACGCGGCCTCGGTGATGACGGTGGCCAACGGGTCGTGCGTGGGCAGCTTCACCGTCCCGTAGCTGTCCATCGTCAGCTGCGTGACCTCGCCGGTGATGTCGAGCAGGTCAGCCTCGAGACGCCGCTGCGTCATGTCGTCGTCGTACTCGGCGTGGTGGTCGATCGTCCGGACGGGAATCGTCACGCCGTCCTTGACGATGTAGCCGCCGAAACCCCATTCGCCGTAGGCGATCCAGATCCAGCCGTTCACCACCCGGCCGGACTCGGTGTACGCGATGAACCACTTCCAATGCTGCGGGACGCCCCAGTCCCGCACGCCCCACGAGTGGTCGCGGTGACCCATCCGGTCCCATTCGATTCGCCGCGAGCCGACCTCGATGAAGCCGGTGACGCGCCCGGTCTGCTCCAGCCGGTTCTGCGCGAACCAGTCGGGCAGGCCGTCGGGATTGCTGCGATAGCTGAACGCATCGTGGATCGCTTGGAAGTTGAAATCGAGGTTGACGTCGTCGCTGCGGAACTGCACTTCGCAGCTCTGGCGCAGTTCGGGTTGTTTCAGCGTCAATCCCTTGAACGCGAGGTCCTCGAGATCGACCGATTCGTCGACGACGCCGCTCTCGAGCTTGAGCGCCATTGGTTCGGCTCGGTGCTCGCCCCACACGACGACGTTGTAGCCGGTGCGCCCGCGATCGGTCAGATAGAGATAGATCTGCATCCCGAGCTGCTCGTCAGGCATCATCAGCTCCCAGAACAGGCTGTCGCGCATGCGGCCGCCCGGTTCGGGACGATGCCGGCCGTCGTCGCCCGGCCCGAAACCCGGGTCGATGTCTCCCAACGTCACCACGTCTCCGCCCTACCTTCCGGTGAACCGCCCCTCCAGACTGCATTCAATGATTGGACCAAAGTATGCTTCGGACGACATGCGTCGGATCAGTCATCGGTCGCGCACTTCGGGCCCGATCAGACGGGTGGCGATGATCTGCTTCTGGATCTGGGCGGTGCCGTCGCCGATCTGGTAGCCGAAGACGTCGCGGAAACGCTGCTGGAAGGGCAGCTCGTCCGACCAGCCGTAGTGGCCGTGCGTCAACAGGCACGCCTCGATCGCGTTCTTCGCCACGACCGGCGCCCACCACTTGCACATCGCCGCCTCGGCCGTGTGCGACCGCCCCGCGTGTCGCAGCCACAGCGTGCGATAGCACAACCAGCGCGCGGCCTCCACGAGCGTGGCGTGCTCGGCGAGCGGCAGTGACACTCCCTGGAACGCCGCGATCGGCTTGCCGAACGCGCGCCGCTCCTTCACGTACGCGTAGGTCTCGGTCAGGCTCGCCCGCGCCGCACCCAGGCACTGCAGACCGATCGCCGCCCGGCTGTAGTCGAAATGACCCATGACCGTCGCGAAGCCCCGGCCCTCCTCGCCGACCAGGTTCTCCGCCGGGACGAACACGTCGTCGAGGTACAGCGTGCCGCGACCGATCGGCAACTGCCCCATGTCGGTGAACTCGCCGACCCCGACACCGGGACGATCCGTCTCGACCAGGAACGCACTGACCCCGGCCGAACGCGTCGTGCCCGGCGTCCGCGCGTAGATCAGCGTCGCGCCGGCGGCCTCGAGATGACTGACCGAGTTCTTCTGCCCGCTGATACGCCATCCACCGCCGACCGGCACCGCCGTCGTCCGTAGCGCGGCCGCATCCGATCCCGCCTCGGGTTCGGTGAGCCCGAACGCGACGAACTCGCTGCCCTCGATCATCGCCGGCAACCAGCGCTTCCGCACGACCGGCGTTGCGCCCTTCGCCAACTGCGAGCCGGTCAATCCGATCGTGACCGGGGCGGCCGCGAGATTCACATCCGCCGCGCCGAGCTCCTCGCACGCGATGCCGAGCATGACCGGATCCTCGACGCCCGTCCCGCCGAACTCCTCCGGGAGCCCGATGCCGAGGATCCCGAGCGAGCCCACTTCGGCGTGCAGGTCCATCGGATAGCTCCGAGTAATCGAGCGCTTGAGGTAGCCGGGTGCGAGGCGTTCGTGGGCGAACCGCGCCACAACCTGGCGGAACTGCTCCTGCTCGTCGGTGAACTCGAACGCGATGCCCGACATCAGGTGCTCCTGTCGAGGATCTGCCGCACCTCGGCGACGGCGTCGATCCCGGCCTCGGCGCTGTCGGCGAACGGGATGAAGTTGAGCGTGTGGCATCCCGCATCGATGTAGGGGGCGACGTACTCGGCCACCTCGGCGGGCGTGCCGTGCGGGATGTGCCGCTCGAAGTCGTCGAACGGCACCCGGTAGAACCCCTCCATCACCGGAGCGACGCAAGCCCGCGCCTCGGCCCGGTCGGCGCCGAACCCGCACCAGAAGGTCATGCCGTGTTGCCAGGCGACGTCCCCGCGTCCAGCGTCCTGGCCGTAGGAAAGGACCGCTTCGATCGCCTCGGCGCAGCGCCTCGCTGACGTCCAGATGCCGAGCCAGCCGTCGCCGAAACGGCCCGCGCGGCGCAGCGCCGCATCGGAGCGGCCGCCCACGACCACCGGAATCGGGTGCTCCGGGACAGGCCTGATCTCGGCTTCGTCGAGGGAGAAGAACTCGCCGTCGTGCGTGATCGACTTGCCGGTGAGCAGGTGCCGGACCAGGTCGAGCGCCTCGTCCATCCGACGCCCCCGCGTCTTCGGATCAACCCCGCACGCGGCCACCTCGCGACGGTCGTCACCCCCGATGCCGACCCCCAACGCCAGCCGTCCGGGCGCCAGCTGCGCCACCGTGAGCAGCTGCCTGGCCACCAGCAGCGGATGGCGCAGCACCAGCAGGTACACCGCGAGGTACACGTCCAACTCGGCGTTCGCGGTGACGACCGACGCGGCGTCGGTCAGTCCGTCGTTGCCGAGACCGCCCTGGAACATGATGTGGTCGCCGATCATGACGTGATCGAGGCCCACGTCAGTCATGTGATCAAGCAGCCGCTTCCGCCGGGCGAGCAGCGGCGCCCCGATGGTCGCCGGGCGGCCGTCCCAGAGGGTGGGCATCAGGTTCACGCCGTAGCGGATGTCGGTGGGGTGGTTCATCGACTCGTCCTCGGTCGGTCAGCGTCGCGGCGCTCGAGGAATTCGTTCTTTCGGCTGACGATCTCGGGGTCGCCCATCGTGGAGTAGCTGTACAGGCACTCCAGGCGCAGCTGGTCGTCGAGCGGCCGCCCCACGACCTCGAGGACCGTCTCCTTGGCCGACTCGACACCAGCCCGCGGATTGCGCAAGATCTTCGCGGCCATGTCCTCAACCGTTGACATCAGGTCTTCACGCGGGACGACCCGGTTGACCAGGTGACATTCGCGGGCGCGCTCGGCGGTGATGGGCTCGCCCATCAACTCGAGCTCCATCGCAATGCCCACCCCACACGTGTTCACCAGACGCACGATGCCGCCGTCGCCGAAGTGCATGCCGCGGCGCATGTGGAAAAAGCCGAACTGCATATCGGCGGCGGCGACCCGGATGTCGCAGGCCAGCGCGAGCTCGATGCCACCGCCGATCACCCAGCCGTTCAGCGCGGCGATGATCGGCTTGTTGGTGCGGTGCAGCCCTCGGGTGATGCCGCCGGCGAACCCGCGGCCCAACATGCTTCGGCCGAGACCCGGTCCCCCCTCGAGCCAGCCGTCGACGTGTGTGGCCAGGTCGGCTCCGGCGCAGAACGCGTCGGCTCCGGCGCCGGTCAGGATCGCGAGCCGGACCTCGCCGTCGTCGCGGAACGCCGTCCACGCGTCGAACAGCAACTCGTCGGTCTCGGTGTCGATGGCGTTGCGCTTCTCGGGACGGTTGAGCGTGATGTACGCGATCTCGCCGCGCTTCTCGTAGATCACTTTCGTCATGAGGCACCTTCCGCGTAGAGCGCGTCGATGTCGGCCGCGTACTTGACCTCGATGACGCGGCGCCGCAGCTTCGAGGTCGGCGTGAGCTCGTCGCTACCCGGAAGCCAGTCGTGATCGAGCACCCGGAACGTCTTGATCTGCTCCACCCGAGACAGCCGCGCATTGCCGAGTTCGACCGCGACGGCGACGGCGCGGACGACCTCCGCGCGTTGCGACAGGTCGGCGAAGTCTCCCGGCGGCTGACCGAGGCTGTGCCCGAGAGCGGACAGGCCATCACGATCGAGCACGACCAGGGCGACGTTGTACGGCTGGCGGTCGCCGAAGGCCAGCACCTGGGAGATGAACGGCTGGCCGCCCTTGATGGCCTGCTCGATGTTGGCCGGCGACATGTTCTTGCCGAAGCTGTTGATGATCAGTTCTTTCTTGCGATCGACGATCCGCACGTACCCGTCATCCGCCAGTTCGCCGATGTCGCCGGTGTGGAACCAACCGTCCGGCTCGAGCAGTTCCGCGGTGCGGGCCGGGTCGCGGAAGTAGCCGGAGGTCACAGTGGGGCCGGCGATCAAGACCTCGCCGTCGTCGCCAAGGCGAAGCCGCACACCGGGCAACGGCGTCCCGGCCGTCCCCAACCGGATCCGCGCCGGTGGACTGCACGTGACGATGCTGACCTCGGACGACCCGTAGAACTCGTTGACCGGAAGCCCGAGTGCGGTCGCTTCCTCCAGCATCTCCGGTGAGCTCGGCGCGCCGGCCACGGCAACGAAGTGGGCCTGGTCGAGGCCGGTGAGCGCGACGAGCGGGCGCAGGGCCTCTCGATCGGCGCGGTCGGCGGCGGCGTCGGGAAGCGGACGGTCGGCCTGCTGGGCGCGGACGTACGCGACCCGGGACCGCAGCGCCCGGCCGAGTTCCTCGCGCGCCGGCGATTCTTCGATGGCCCGATGGACGCCGGCCAGCATCTTCTCGTAGATGCGCGGCACGCCGAAGAATCGCGTCGGGCGGACGGCCCGCAACGCGTCCCCCAGTTGCGGCAGCGTGGGCACCGAGGTGACTTCGTAGCCGTACACGAACGCGGCGTAGTGCCCGAAGATGCGTTCGGCGACGTGGGCCATCGGCAGGTAGCACACGGCCCGATCCTCTTCGGATGTTGCGAACCGCTGCCGGATCGAATCCAGGCAGGCGAGGACGGCTCCGTGCCGGATCTGCACGCCCTTCGGTGGGCCCGTCGTTCCCGACGTGTAGACCAGCGTGCAGACATCGCTCGAACGTGCGCCGCGGGCGCAGGCGACCGCGTCGAAATCGTGCGGACCAAGGGCCGTGAGCGCGGCGAGGCTGAGATCGCCCGCGTGCGCCGCGTCGTCGTCGACCACGACCACGTGCTCGATTGCCGGGTGCGCGCCGACGAGTTCGCGAGCCTTGTCGGCCAGGGCGGCGTCCGTGATGAGGACGCGGGGTTCCGCGTTCGACGCGATCTCCAGAAGCTGTGACACCGGCGACGTGGCGTACAGCGAGATCGGAATCGCGCCGAGCAGCAGCGCCCCCATGTCGGCGATGTGGAACTCGATGCGGGTGCCGAGCAGCAACGCCACCCGGTCGCCGCGGCACACGCCGAGCGCGGACAGACCGCCGGCCACGGCAACGGCCTCGGCGGCCCAGTCGCCCAGGGTCAGCCGGCGGTCGGATCCGAAGGTGCTCAGCGCGACGCGGCTCGGGCTCGCCGTCGCCCGCGCGAGGAAGGCCAACGGCAGGCTCCGCTGGGCGAGAGCCACATCGATGGTGGATGGCTCAGTCGACGTTCCCACGGCCGGCTCCTCTCGTCATTGCGAAGGGGCACTGTATGTCACAGCTTTGCATTACGTGATGCAGTACAGTAACACCGATATCGCCGGGAGTCACGAGCCAACATGGAGAATCAGCGCGACAGCGGCAGCGACCGAAGGGATGGGATCTTGGTCGGGTCTTCGGGCGGGACGGGCCGTCACCTCCCGACCATCCAGCCACTCACGGCCCGGTCGGTCGTGCTCAGCGCGCTGCTCGGTTATCACCCGCCGGAGTTGCCGATCAGCGCTCTCGTCCGCATCGGCGCTCTGTTCGCAATTGCCGACCGGACCATCCGCACCGCCGTCTCGCGCATGGTCGGCAACGGCGACCTCGATGCCTCGGACGGCGTCTACAGCCTGACCCAGCGCGGCATCGATCGCCAGGCCCGTCAGGACGAGAGCTGCTCCCCCGTGACGACCCAATGGGACGGCAGCTGGGAAATCGCGATTGTCACCTCGCCCCCTCGACCCTTGGCCGAGCGGGTGGCCCTGCGCACGAGCATGGGGCAGTTGCGATTCGCTGAACTGCGCGAGGGCGTGTGGACGCGTCCCGCGAATCTCGTCCGGGGCCACCACGACGTCGTCGTCGATCAATGCACGGTATTTCGGGGCCAGCACGATGACGCCCCCGCTCTGGTGCGTGCGCTCTGGGATCTGCCCGCCTGGGCGATGGAAGCGCGCCGGCTCCAGGCCGAACTCGCGGCCGCTAACGACCTGCTCGCCGGCTTCATGGCGGCCGCCGAGGTCATCCGGCAGCTGCTACTGGATCCGTGTCTTCCGCCATCGGTGTTGCCAGACGACTGGCCGGGCGATGACCTTCGAGCGCGCTACGGCGAGTTCAGCGTCAGCTACGCCGCCCAGCTGCGTGAGTACAGCCAGGCGGCGTAGCCCGGCGGCACTCAGTCATGGACGAGGACGGCATGCGACCTGAACAGTTCACAACTGCGCGCTGGCCGGCATCTGGGCTCGTCATTGTGGGTTGTGCTGGAAGCCGAGCGTGCGATGCCATGTGCGGGCTGGCTCGATGACGAAGCAGACCCGGTCGGGGCCGCGGCTGGGAAGGGCTTGCTCGTGAACTTCAACGAGATCGGGTCCATGTAGCGGCAACCCTCGTCCGGCCGAGCCTCGATGACACGGCCCTTTACGGCAGCGACGCGATAGGGGTCGGCTAGATCGATTACGACCCAGGTCCGCGGTGCGCCGCTGGGTGTGAGGGTCGTCAGGTGCGCGAAGTTCGGCGCGTCGAGCAGTGCCCGGATCGGGGCCGTCAGCACGTCGGATCGAGTCGTCACCGCTCGGCCATGCCTTCGGCGACCGCGTGACTGTCCTCGAGGATCCGGTACCGCGTGATCTTCCCACCCTCGACCGTGACGTGGATGGCGAAGTCGGAGCTGAACGTGGCTCCGGTGGCGTTCACCCGTTGGGTGAAGCGGCCCAGGGCAACGGCGTGGGGGCCTTGGGTGAGCACGGTGGACAGCGCGAATTCCTGCGGGGTGATCGCGTCGGCCAGGGCCGCCAGGGCGTCCTTCACCTCGCCGGGCGACGTGCGCCGGCCCGTCCACGGCACGTGCGGCGCGCCGGCGATCACCCAGTCGACCGGGTCGCTGAGTAGATGCACGACGCCGTCGAGATCACGATCGCCGAGGCGGTGCAGGAAGTCCTGCAAGACGTCAAGCGTGGCGGGCGCACGCCTTGCGTCCGGCGCCTGGGCGGGCGTGGCGGCCGCGTGGTCGCGGGTGTAGCGGATCAGCCCGATGACGTCGTCGGGGACGAGGCGTCCGATCGCTCCGCTGGAGTAGACGCTGACGATGACGTGACCGGTCGGGTCGAGGACGAAGCCGGTGGCCTGGAGGTACGTCGGTTCGGCGTTGACGAAGGCACCCGTGGCTTGCGCGAGCGCGTGGGCGTCGGCGCTGTGCCCGACCGGGAACTGCAATCCGTGCTTGGCGATCAGCTCCTGCGTGGTGGCCTCGTCGTCGACGGACAGGGCGACGACCGTGGCGCCGACCTCGGCGAGGCTGTCCTCCGCGCGCTGGAACGCGCGGAGCTGGGCGTTGCAGTACGGGCACCATGACCCTCGGTTGAACAGCACGACGCCGTATCGGCCGGCGAGTGCTTCGGGCAGTTGCAGGGTGCCGCCGCCGGGCGGCGCGACCGTGACCGGCGGAAACGGGTCACCGGGGTGAAGAAGGGGCATGGCGGCGATGTCCTTCGCGTAGGGACGGATCGGGTGCCCGGCCCAGCCTCGGGCCGAGCACCCGTCCGGGGGTCAGTGCTGGGAGTCGGGCAAGGGGGTGGCGAGGTTGTCGGTCGGCGGGTCGGCGGTGAACCCGATGACCGGGCAGTTGATGATCACGCCTTGGGCTCCGTAGGGTGCGCCGCCGGGCCCGGTGATCAGGTCGGGGCGGCTGGCGGCCAGGTTGAAGATCTGGTTCTCATCGATCTGGCGGGTGTTGAGGCCGAGCTTGATGGCCTTGTCGGTCCACTGACCGAACTGCGCTTCCCAGATCGGGCTGTAGGCCTCGGCGTGCCGCGGGTCGGTCAGGGTCGGGAAGTCGCCCTGGACGTTGAGTGCGTCGCCGCCGTTGCGCAGCGCATTGATCAGCGCGGTGTTGCCGGCGGAGGCGTCCTCGGCGGCGTGCCCGTCCAGGATCAGGTGCGCGATTCCCTGCGCCTGCCGGTTGTTGGCGCCGGTCTGGCCGTTGAGGAAGGGGAAGATCCGCTCGCGGGCCGAGCCGAGGGCGTCGTCACCGCCGTTGTAGGCGATCTGTGACAGCGACGGGACGTAGGTGGACCGCTCGAGGGTGGCCGTACCGGGGTCGTCGGACTCGGTGCTGAGGTAGAGGATCGGCTGGCCGGCATCGAAGCCCTTGACCAGCAGCAGGTCCACCCAGGACTGGTTGAACTTGCCGGGTGCCGCGGGCGGGGCGATGTGGATGCCCAGGACCCGGTCTTCGGTGTTCGTGTGGTGGACGACGTCGAACGGTCCGTCACCCGTGGCCACGATCGGGGCGTTGTACACGACCGGTGATCCAGCGAGGCGGATGAACGGGCTGTAGCTGTCGTCGGCAACGCCACCGGGCTGCGCCTTGGCCGGCGGGAAACCCTGCGGACCGGGCTCGAGGACGCGGGTCGGGCTGAAGTCCGGAGCGCCGGGACGGTCGATCACCGCGGTGCCGAACCGGTTCTGCTCGGGAGACGGGGCCTCGACGCCGGCGGTCTGCACGCACGTGTCGCAGCCGATGGACAGGTTGTTCAGCTTGGCTGCGTGGTTGACGTTCAGGTCGGCCGCGATGCCGGGATCGGACGCCTCGGTGATCACGTACCAGGCGTCCTGCCCGTGGACGTGCGCCTTGAACAGCGGCAGCCGTACGGTCTCGCGGGTCAGGTCGACCTGTAGCGCGCTTTTCACCGTCAACTTCTCGGCGGGCAGCAGCCCGCTGTTCTGTCCGGGGAACCGGGCGGCGGGCGAGTTGGCGCCGGCCGTGGTGGCGATGCCGACCGTCAGCGGCAAGGCCACCGCGGCGGCGGCGAGCGCCACGGTTCCGCGGCGGCCGAGGGGCCACCGCACTCGTTTGCGGATCACTGTCTCCTCCTGGGTGAACGGAGCCGGACCAGAGTGGACCGACCGGTTCAGTCCACGGCAGGCAGGCTGGACCGTCAAGTCCAGTGACGATTACCATTCCCTTATGACCCGCGAAGGAGACTCGTTCGGCGCGGACCGGACGCCGCCAACTCGCCGAGGCGCTCAGGTCCGCGATCGCATCATCGACGCCGCCGCCGACCTGGTCTTCGCCCGCGGCGCGGCCCGGACGAACCTCGACGACGTGCGCGCGGCGACCGCGACCAGCAAGTCGCAGCTCTACCACTACTTCCGGGACAAGGACGACCTGATCAGGGCAGTCATCACGCGGCAGACCGAACGAGTCCTGGACGCACAACGCCCCGACCTCGACGCGCTGGACTCCTTCGCCGCGCTCACCCGTTGGCGCAACCGCATCGTCGAGCTACAACGCGAACGACACTGCGCCGGCGGATGCCCCATCGGCTCACTCGCCAGTGAACTATCCGACGTCGACGACACCGCCCGCACGGACCTCGCGGGCTCCTTCGCCCACTGGCACAGCTACCTCGAATCCGGGCTCACCGCGATGCGGCGGCGCGGCACCCTGCGGGCCGATGCCAACCCGAAAGACCTCGCCACCGCCGTCATGACCGCGCTCCAGGGCGGACTCCTGCTCGCCCAGAACTCCCGATCCACACGTCCGCTGGAGATCGCACTTGACATGGCCCTACGCCACGTCCGCGCCTACCGTTCCGGCAGCTGAACCGCACCGCCGTCGGCCGGGCCGGGCTTAGAACGTGTTTGGTAAGTCCCATCCGGCGCCCGCGGCGCCCAGACGCCGACCGGCTGCGTTGTCGTCGTCGCCGATACAACAGCGGTATCGGCCTCCTCCTCCGCCTTGCCGGATCGACGCCTGGATCACCGCGTGCATCCGTCCGGACTTACCAAACACGTTCTTAGCGATCCGCCGCCCGGGCGGCGATGTCGTCGAGGCGGCGTTGCACGCCGTGGATCTCGGCGTCGAACTCCCGGCGGCGGGCGGCGAGGTCTGGCAACCCCTCGTCGAGCAGGCCGCGGTTGGCGGCCAGGCGCAGCGCGTTGCGGAACATCTCGGCGGAGTTCGACTCCTCGCTGGCGATGCGTCGGCGCAATGCCCATTGGTGGCCCACCGACAAGCATTGCGCGACGAATCGTTGCTGGTCGACGACCGGTGCGTCACCCAGCTCGGCGAGCTGATGGGCGACGACGGCATATGCCTCGACGAACGGCCGAAGCACGAGATGAGCGAGCAACCACGTGATGGTTCCGAG
This sequence comes from Jatrophihabitantaceae bacterium, assembly GCA_036502575.1. Taxonomy (GTDB): domain Bacteria; phylum Actinomycetota; class Actinomycetes; order Mycobacteriales; family Jatrophihabitantaceae; genus DASXRA01. The sequence continues at coordinate 42,294 of DASXYL010000008.1, forward strand.
GAATGCCTTGGCCTGGTCGACCGTGAGGATGTCGGAACCGGCCGGTTCGAGCTCGGCGTCGATGAGGCGCAGCTCGGCCCGTAGATCGTCGAGGAACTCCGGCCGCGGCGCGAAGAAGAAGTCGAACTTGAGCAGATCCCGCAGCCGCAAGGCGTCAGCCCACGCGTCGTACGGCAACTCGCTTGTGGCCTCGTCCGCTCCGGCCAGCACCAGTTCGACGATCGCCCGGAGCACGAGCGTGTGGATCGCGCTGTTGCGGTACATGGCCGCGACGAGATGCTGGCGCGGACCGACGACCCACACCGTGCTCGCACCGGTGGAGTGGCTGGTCAGCACGCCGGAGCGCACAAGATCCTGAGCCGCCCGGCGCAGGGTTGCCCGATCAGTGAGGTTCGCGGCGCCGGCCGTCGCGGAGCCTCGGGCCTGCAGGTACTCGGCGAGCGGCGAAACGGTCGCCAGGATCTCATCCAGCGTCAACGCCCGATCAGCGGCGAGCAGAGCGATACACACCCCCGCTGTGGGTGTCACAGGCGTGGCCACGTTGATGCGATGGCAGACCTCCAGGGCAACGCGCTCGACCGTGTGCGTGCCGGAAGGATCCGCGGCCGACAACTCGGCCAGCCGCGACTTCAGCGCCATTGGCTCGCCGAAGTCGACGTAGATCCGGCCCAGCCGACGATGCAGCCCGCGCAGGTAGCGGACGAACCATCTGGCGTTCTCGGGCGTCTTGGCGTGACCGCGTGCCTCGGAGGTCATCAGCTCGACCTCGTTGCCCGGAAGCTGGTCGTAGATGATCGAAACGGGGACGAGTTGCACCTCGTCGTCGACGTGCGCGGCCGCCTCGACAACGTAGTGCAGCAGGCCGAGTCGGGGCGGACGGAGCTTGCCGGTGCGTGAGCGGCCCCCCTCGATCGACCAGATGAGGTTGGCCCGCGTCGAGACGAGATGGCCGACGAAGGTGCGCAGGGCGAATCGGTAGACGGGGACGTCGGAGGTCGCCCGGCGGATGTGCACGATGCCGGTACGTCGCGCGACCGTACCGAGCGGGAAGAAGTTCAGGTTCGCTCCGGCGACACCGTACGGCGCCCGGATGCCGAATCTCATCAACGCTGGCGGCACGACCCATTCGTCGAGATAGGAGCGGTGCGCGATGAGGAACACGAGCGAGTGCCGGTCGTCCAGGGCGCGCAGCTTGGCCAGTCCCTCCTCGTCGATGAGCAGGTCATAGCCCCGCAGCATCCACTGGCCCAGCCGCGTCCACCGGTCGATGACGCGCTGGTTGTGGGTGGCGGCCATCTCCCGCAGATCCACCGCGACCTCGTCCATGACGGCCTGGACGGAGAGACCCAGCCGTCGCGCGACCTCGCCGGCCTGCTGCCGAAACGCCTCTGAACGCAGGATCGCGGGGATCATCGGCGGATCCGCGAAGATCTGGTCGGCTCGCCGCCGCCACGACGGGCGGGCGGCGCCGGCGGCCGCCGTCATGACGCAGCCGCCGCACTGACCGGCTGCCGTACCCCGTCCGGCCAGTCCTCGAGCGTGTCCTGGAACAGCTGCTGGACCCGAACCACCGCCGCGTCCAGATCCCGCTTCGTCCAAGCATCGGTCGGGATCGGTTCGTGGACGAGAACCTCGACGGTGCCCGAGCGCGCCGTCTTCGCGTTACGCCACATGAGCTCGCCCGCGTTCCGGATGACGATCGGCACGATCGGTACGCCGGCCTGCATCGCGAGGTGGAAGCCGCCCTTCTTGAACCGACCCACGGACGGAGTCAGCGAGCGCGTCCCCTCCGGGGAGATGACGATCGAGGTGCCGCGAGCCAGCCGCTCCCCGGCCTGGTCGAGGGCCGCGCGTGCCTGGGCACCGTCGGAACGATCGAGGAACGCGAAGTCGGCCAGCGACAGCAGTTGACCGATCACCGGCACGCTCGCGACCTCCTTCTTCGCCACGCCGGTGAAGCCGCCGCGCAGCACCGTCGTCGTGACGAGCAGGTCGATCAGCGCGCTCTGGTGGTTGATCATGAACACGGCCGGGCGCTGCGTCCACACGTGCTGTGCACCGGTGACCTCGACCCGCACGTCGCCGACCGCGCTGCCGACGTGGGCGAACAGCGACGTCGCCGTGTCGATGCCGTGGCGGCGGCTTCGGCTCAGCAGGCCGGTCGCGATTCCGACCGCGCCCGCTCCGAGCAGCGTGCCGTACATCGCCGCGGTACGAAGGACCGGGCCCGGGTCGAGGCGGGCGGGTCGACGGGGAAACGTCAGCACCGGCCAACCCCGGTCAGCCGCCTCGCGCGCGAGAACCGGTTGCGGGTTGACGGCATGGGGACGGCCGACAACGGCCAGGAAGTCGACGTCTTCGTCCCCATTGGCGTATCCGTGCGCGCCGCCGAGATCGAGGCCGTGCCGATCGGCGAACGCCTCGACGGCGGCGACCTTGCCGGGCCCCCACAACGTGCGTCCGGCGAGACGACCGGTCAGCACGCCGCCCTCGCTCTCGAGCTCGGTGCACAGCACGTGCTCGATGCCGAGTTCACGCGCGAGCGGTGCGACCTGGAACCGCGTGGCCGAGGTAGCGATGACGACGGTGTGCCCCTGCCGCTGGTGCGCCTTGACGAGTCGCCAGGCGTCGTGGAAGAGCGTGCCGGCGATGCCGCCGACGAACAGCCGTTCGCCCAGCTCGCCCACGTCCTCGGGCGGGCGTCCGGTCCAGCCGCGGATGCCGCGTACGAGGAGTTCTTCGAAGGCCTCCTCCGAGAGCGTGTCGCCCAGTGTCGCCCGCAGGGTGTGCAGCATCTCGGCCGGACCGATCTCGAGATTGCGGAAGCGGTGCGTGTACAGGGCGCTCGCCGAATAGCCGTCGATCAGCGTGCCGTCGAAGTCGAAGAACGCGGCGACGGACGGCCCGGGACGTCCGGATCTGATCTCGTGGAGCAGTGCACCGATGGCCATCGACCGGGACCTCCGCAGCAAGAGGTGGCGGGGAGAAGATAGAATAGCCCAATCATCAGACCAAAGCTAGTCACCCGGCAACTTGCGTGATAGTTTGGTCCAACCAAAAGATCGGACGGTTGATCGGACCATCTGATGGAGGCTCATATGTCCGACGCTGGGCAATGGGGTGGGCCACCCACGATGAGCGCGTGGGAGGCGCTCATGTGGCGCGCCGACACCGACCCCCGGACCCGTTCCACCGGGATCTTGCTGGAGCTCCTCGCCACCGAGCCGGACCGGGCGCGCCTGGTCGCCGCCCACGAACGCGTGACGGCGACGATCGCGCGCCTTCGCGACCGCGTCGTGGAGCCGCCGCTGCCACTCGTACAGCCGAGCTGGACACCGGATCCCCAGTTCGACCTCAGCAACCATCTTCGGTCGGTTCGACTGGACGGGCCCGGAACGCATAGGCAGCTCCTCGACCTCAGTGAGTCGCTCCTCGGCGAGCCGTTCGACCGCGCCCGCCCACCGTGGGAAGCCACCGTCGTCACCGGGCTGCGGGACGGCAAGGCGGCCTACCTGCTGAAGATCCATCACAGCCTGACCGACGGGCTGGGGCTGATCCAGTTGCTCGAACTGGCGCACAGCGACCAGCCCGGGCCCCGGTCACACGATCCGATCCGCCCAACGTCCACGCCATCTGCCTCGGTCTCGTCGCTCGGGCTGCTCGCGTCCGGACTGCACGGGCACGTCGCCCGGCTACCGCGCGAGACCGGGTCGGCCGCGCGTCGCCTGGCCGTGGCTGCGCACGATCCGGCCCGCACGATCGGCGAGGGCACACGGTTCGTCCAGTCGCTCGGACGGATGATGCGATCGCCGCCGGCCCGGTCCGAGCTCTTGCGCGGTACGGGCGGTGCGGGCAATCGGCTGCTCACGGTGGAGGCACCGCTCGACGGCCTGCGCACCAGCGCGAAAGCGGTCGGCGCATCCGTGAACGACGCGTTCCTAGCGTCGGTGCTCGGCGGCATGCGGCTCTATCACGAGGCGAACGGCGCCGTCGTGGACCGCTTGCCGATCGCGATCCCGATCAGCCTGCGCGCGTCGGACGATCCACTAGGCGGCAACCAGTTCGCGGGCGCCCGGTTCGCCGCGCCGATGGGCGAGAAAGATCCCGTCGCGCGCATGCTCGAGATCCGGGAGTTCGTGCTGACCGCCCGCGCCGAGCCGGCCGTCGGCCTCGTCAACACCGTCGCGCCCGCGCTCACCAAGCTGCCCACGCCGATGGTCATCGAGCTGTCGGCGCGGCTGATCGCGAGCTCTGATCTCCAGATCTCGAACATCCGCGGCATCGGTCATCCGCTCTACCTCGCCGGCGCGGAGATCGAGGGCATGTATCCACTCGGGCCCCGACCAGGAGTAGCCGCCATGATCGCGATGATCACCTACAACGGGCGCTGTTGCGTCGGGGTCAACGCCGACCCGGACGTGATCCCCCGCCCGTCCGAGCTCGAACACTGTCTGCGCGAAGGCTTCGCGGAAGTCATCGCGGTGGGTACTGGAGGCCAGTCGTGAAGCGAGCCAAGCCGGCCAACCTGGATGCGACGATCCGCGCCGCCGAACTCGCGGCGTACTCGCACTACGGCTTGAGCCCCGTCGAGAAGATCGTTCCGATCGCGTCGCCGCTCGGGCCGGTCGACGTCCGCCTGGTCATATTCGGCCTCCGCGACAGCGCGCAGCCGCCCGTCCTGCTGCTGCACGGGATCGCGTCGGTGAACGTGATCGCGGCTCCGATCGTCGCGGCGTTCACCGATCGTCAGGTGATCGCCGTCGATTGGCCCGGCCACGGCCTGTCGGGCCCGAGCGTGCTGCCTCCGGGCTGGGCGTTCCGCAGCTACACGATATCGGTGCTGCGCACGCTGCTGGACGAACTGGAACTCGACGAGGTCGACATCATCGGCCATTCGATGGGCGCGCAGTTCGGGCTCTACGCCGGACTCGACCTGCCCACACGGGTACGCCGGCTCGCGCTGCTGGGCGCACCGGGCACCGGCTTCGCCGGCGTTCGCCCCACCCCGATCATGATCGCGCTCGCCGTGCCGGGGCTGGGCGCTCGCTTGCTGCGGCTGCCGATGTCGCCGGCGGCGTTCGTCCGCAACAACGAGAAGGCGCTGGGCAAGGCGGCACTGCGCGACATGCCGGCCGAGTTGGTCACCGCGGCGCACCTGATGGGATCACGGCCGGGGTTCGCGCCGAGCATCGCGAGCTACTTCCGCGCCCTGATCAGGCGCACGACGACCCGCGTCGCCGTCAACGTCTCCCCGGCCGAGCTGGCGACACTGCGTCAGCCCGTGCTGCTCGCCTGGGGTGACCAGGACGTGTTCATGCGCCCAACCCAGGCCGCCGAGCACATCGCCGCGATCCCCCAAGCCGATCTCGTCGAGCTACCCGGAGCGGGCCACGCGCCGTGGCTACAACACCCCGAGACCGTGGCGCGAGCCGTCACCGACCACCTCGCCAAGCCGCCCGAGCGCGGACCGAGCTAGCCAGGCAAGCCGCGGCGCACCATGAACTCCACGGCCTCATTCATGTTGATGGGGTTGATCGTCTTGCCGGGATGCTCCTGAGGCCAGACTCGCAGGAGTTCGTCGACGAATCCCTGGCCGACGTCCTGGACTCCCGCGAAGTCGACGTCGATCTCGGTGAACTCGTCCAGGCCGTCCAGAAGGCGGCGGGCCTCGGATCTCGACACGAATCGCACACCGAGACCGAACAGCTTGACGATGGGCCGGGTGCGAACGAACTCGAGGTCCTTGCTGTACTGCCGGAACACGTCGCGGGTCCGCCGGGTCGTCCGCGGGTCGACCTGCCCGGCCGCGACGGTGCCCTGAGTGACTTTCGAGACGCCAACCGCCTGGTCGCTGCGTACGTTGTCGACCGTCCACCGCTTGCCGTTGGACGAGAGTTGGAACACATCCAGCATCTTGGAGGTGAAGAAGATGCCTTCTCCCGTGTGCCGCTCGCGCCAGGTCGTCTGCTTGCCCTTGGTGAGGGCGCCGATCGACTCGAAGTCATCAGCCAGGTTGAGGCCGCGTCGCAGGTGCGCGAAGGCGCCCTCACCGTCGTCGGTGATCCGGAACGTCAACGCGTCCTCAGACGCCCACATGGTGACCTCGACACTCGACCCGCGGCTGTGGTCGATGGCGTTGTTCAGCATCTCCGTGATCGAGTAGCGCAGCACTGTGCCGGCCGGCGAGCCCTCGTCGACGTCAAGAACGTCGTTGACCTCCTGCCACACCTGATGCTCCTCGAGACCCCCGAGAGGGAAGTGCCGCGACCAAGCAGGATCCGCATTCGGTTCGATCGGCGCGGGCCCGAACGTCCTAGCGTCCCCGGACGCGCCAAGTGCCGCTCGCACCGCAGTCGGGTCGAACAGGCGGTGTCCACCAGCGGTGCGCGCAGATGGGATCGTCCGCGCGTCTGCCATCCTCCGGACCGTGTGGATAGGCATGCCGAGGTGTGCGGCCAGCTGTCCGATGCGCACGAGCTCGGTGTCAGCTTCTTCACGCACGATCTCAGTGGCTTCCCGCTCACGCGGGCTGAGTCTCTCCGTACTGTTAGATTCAACGCCGGCCATCCGCAGAATCTAACAGAATCTGTTAGATTCTGCCACCCGGCGCCCGCGCGTCAGGGTGAATCTAACAGTCATGTCAGTTTTGACTCTCCGCCGATTCAACGGATGCGCCACCGATGCGCGCGCGTCAACCGAAGTCGGGTCGCCGCTTCTCGAGGGCGTTCACCCCACCCGATCATGCTCGCGTTCGCGACCTGAGTTCTGTCCGAAGTTGTCCACCCTTCGTGACGTCCTGGCGCGTGCAAGCGCGGACAACTTCGTGAGCAGGACCAACCGACTGATCGCACGAATTAGTGTCCCCGGACCGTAGCCGAAGGGGGTAGTTAAAACCCCCGACCGTGCGATGTCGACTGCCAGTTGCTGGATGAGTATCGGAGTCCGACTTCGGGTCTGATGCGACGGGCAGCCGGCCCGGTTACGCGACCTGATCTGTTCGAGAGGATCGCGCCGACCATGGACACAAGGACCAATCTCAAGATCGCGTATGCGGCCGCCTGGTGCGGCCCGATCTTTCTCGTCGGATACATCGTTTCCTTCGGGCTACTGGGCTGGAATCACCCGCCGCCCTCGCCGGCATATTCCCCTCAGGAACTCGTCGACCACTACTTTGCGCCGCACCACGACCAGATCATGATCGGCATGGTCATCTGCATGGTCGTTGGCGTGTTCTACCTGCCGTGGTCGGCGGCGTCGTCGGTGATCATGTACCGGAAGGAGCATCGCTCGCCTGTCCTGTCGAACATCAGCCTGCTGGCCGGGGGCCTCACGGCGTGGATCCTCGCCGAGTTCCCGGGAAAGATCTTGCATGCGGCTTCTTACGGCTCGTCGCGGCCAGAGCTCCAAGCATTCGCCTGGCGCGAGGCGTGGTACATCTACGACATGACCTACATGGTCACCGGCTTCGAGATGATCGCGGTCGGAATCTATGCGCTGACCGACAAGAGTGATTCGCCGGTCTGGCCGCGGTGGGCCGGTTGGGTCGCCATCGGCGGCGCCCTGTCTTTCGTACCGGAAAGCGTCATCCCGTATGTCACCTCAGGACCGTTCGCCGTGAACGGCCTGTGGAACTTCTGGGTCGCGTTCCCGTGGTGGCTGATCTGGTTCGGGATCTACAGCTACTACCTGCTGCGCTACATCAAGCGACAGCTGATCGAGACTGCGAAGGCGCCGATCCAGGCACACCCGGAGGTAGCATCCGCGACGGTCGGGTGAGTGAAGGTCGCACGTCAGCCGAAGTCCGGTCGCCGCTTCTCGAGGAACGCGGCCATGCCTTCTCGGGCCTCGCCGTGCTCGAACAGCTCCCGAATCTGCTCGGCCTCATACGCGCACCCGTCGGGCAGCGTCCGGTCGAAGGCCGCGTCAACGGTGCGGACGACCGCCTGTTGTGCCGGCAGTGACACCGCCCGCAGCTCTACCGCCAGCGCGAGGGCCGCATCGGTCGCCGTGCCGTCGTCGACCAGACGATCGACCAGTCCGATCGCGAACGCTTCCGGCGCCGGTACCTGGCGGCCGGTCAGCATGATGTCCAGCGCACGCCCCCGCCCGACCAGCCGCGGCAGCCGCTGCGTCCCACCCGCGCCGGGGATCAGACCGAGCTTCACCTCCGGCAGCCCCAGCACCGCACCGCGGCCGGCCACCCGAAGCGTGCAGGCCATCGCCAACTCGAGGCCGCCGCCGAGCGCAAGCCCGTCCACGGCGGCCACGCTGATCCGTTGCGGCGCGGCGAGCCGATCGAGCACCGCGCGCAGCGCGTCGCCGTAGGCGGTGAAGGCCGCGACGTCGGCGTCGACCATGTACTTGATGTCCGCGCCGGCGGCGAAGAAACCCGGCAGGGCCGAGGTGACGACGACGACGACCCGAAACCCCGCGACGTCGGCGGCGTCCAACGCCGCGGTCAACCCGTCGACGATCGGCCGGCCCAGCGCGTTCGCCGGCGACCGGTCGAGGACGACGTGCATGATGCCGTCGTCGACCGCCTGGTAGCTGACCGCGACAGCCGTCTCGGTCGTCACACCATCGTCAATCCGCCGCTGACGGACAAGGTCTGCCCGGTGACGTAACTGGCGGCGTCGGAGGCGAAGTAGGCCACCGCACCGGCGATGTCGGCGGGGTGCGCGAGCCGCCGCATCGGCACGGCGCGGGTCATACCGGTGATCACCTTCTCGGCGTCGTCGCCCGAATTCGCGGCGAACTTCCGCAACGCCGGTGTGTCGGTCGGGCCTGGGCACACCGTGTTGACGGTGACGCCGGTAGTCGCGAGCTCTCGCGCCAGCGTCTTGGAGAACGCGATGATGCCGCCCTTCGCGCCCGAGTAGACCGCCTCGAGCGACGAGCCCACCCGGCCGGCATCCGAACCGATGTTGACGACGCGTCCCCAGCCGCGCTCGACCATGCCCGGCGCGGTGGCCTGGACGACGCGCAGCGTGCCCTTGAAGTTGACCTCGAGGACGCGGTCCCAGAAGTCCTCGGTGGTGTCGAGGAACTTCATGAAGTCGTCGAAGCCGGCGTTGTTGACGACGACCTCGATCGAACCGACTTCCTCGGTGACGGCCTTGACGGCCGCCTGGACCGACGCGGTGTCGGTGACGTCGATCTGGACGGCGATAGCGCTGCCGCCCGCGGACCTGATCGCGGCGGCCGTCTCCTCGGCAGCGTCGAGATTCAGGTCGGCGACGCCCACCCGGAACCCGTCAGCGCCCAGTTGCTCGGCGATGCCCCGGCCGATGCCCTGGGCCGCGCCGGTGACGAGTGCGACTCGGTTGCTCATGTGTTCCTCCGCTTCAGTGGGCCGCGACGGTGTGCGGCGACCAGTCGATCGGGCCCGCGACGATCGAGTGGCTGGTCAACTTGCGACCGAGGACGAACTGCGCCTCGCGGGCCGCCTCGATCACGGCGGGCAGCGACAACCCGGTGTCGACGCCCATCTCGTGGAACATGCTGACGAGATCCTCGGTCGCGATATTGCCGGTCGAGCCTTTGGGCACCGGGCAACCGCCGAGCTCGCCGAAGCTGGACTCGAAACTCGTACAGCCGACCTGTAGTGCCGCGTAGGCGTTGGCCAGCCCCTGGCCGCGGGTGTTGTGGAAGTGTGCCGTGAGCTCGATCTCCGGCAGGCGCTCGAGCGCGGCCGCGAAGAACTCGCCGGCGTAGGCGGGATTCGCCATCCCGGTGGTGTCCCCGAAGCCGACCTCGACAGCACCTGCCTCGGCGAAGCGCTCCGCGAGATCGAGCACGCGATTGAGTTCCACCTTGCCGTCGTACGGGCACCCGAACGACGTCGCGATCACGGCCGCGCAGCGCAGCCCCTCGGACGTGATGCGCTTGGCCATCACGTCGTTGTCGGCCATCGTCTCGGCTACCGTCCGATTCACGTTCTTCTGGTTGTGCGTCTCGGAGGCACTGACGAAGATTGCTGCCTCGTGGAACTTATCCCGCATCTTCAGGGCGTTGTCCAGGCCTTTGCTGTTCGGGATCAGCACCATGAGCGACACGTCGTCGGGTACGTCGATCCCCGATAGGACAGCGACGCCGTCGGACAGCTGCGGGATGACGTCCGGACGGACGAAGCTCGCCACCTCGACGCGCGTGAAGCCGGCCCGGCCCAACGCGTTGATGAGGCGGATCTTGTCGTCGGTCGGGATGTGTTCCGGTTCGTTCTGGAAACCGTCGCGTGGGCCGACCTCGCGGATGTGTACGCGGGCCGGGAGTCGTGACGTCATGCGTAGCTCCTCGAATCGAATCGTGGTCAGAGGACAGCGCCGGAGCGCTCAAGCTGTTCGCTGTGCTCCGGCGCGGCGATCGCGAGTAGGCGCCGAGCGCGCTCGGCGAGGGTCGTCCCGCGCAGGCTCGCCACGCCGTGCTCGGTGACGACATGGTCCACGTCGGTGCGGGCCGTCGTCACGGTTGAGCCGCGGAGGAAGGGCTTGATAGTCGACTCGCCGCGGGAGCGCGAACGCAGCGCGATGATCGAGCGGGCGCCGGTGTTTGCCGCAGCGCGGGAGAAGTCGGCCTGTCCGCCGACGGCGCCTACATACACGCCCTGCCGCACCTCCGCCCCGATCTGCCCGCTGAGGTCGACCTCGATCGCGGAATTGATCGCGACGAACGAACGCAACTGAGCCAGCACCGCGGGCGAGTGCGTGTAGCTCGCCGGGCGGAACTCGACCGGCAGCCCGGGAATCCGCTCGTACAGCGCGGTGCTGCCGAGCGCGGCACCGGTGACGATGACCCCGGTGTCGATCTCCTTCTTGGCGCCGGTGAGCACGCCGGCGTCGACCAGCTCGACGACCGCGTCCGAGATCATCCCGGAGTGCATGCCGAGGTCCGTGTGGCTGATGAGTTCTTCGAGCACGGCCGACGGCAACGAGCCCACGCCGAGCTGCACCGTGTCGCCGTCCTCGATCAGCCCGGCGACGTGGCGGGCGATCATCCGGTCGACGTCGTCCGGCGCGCGCTGGGGAGCTTCCAGCAGCGGCCGGTCGGTCTCGATCACCGCGCTGAACCGGTCGACGGGGATGCGGGGCGTACCGGTCGTCGCCGGCATCCGCCGGTTGATCTCGGCGATCAGGATCGGGGTGTGGGCGATCGCGTCCGCCACGTAGTCGACGCCGACGCCGAGCGTGCAGAGTCCATTCGCGTCCGGGGGTGACACCTGGATCAGACCGACGTCGTGCGGCAAGGAGCCGTCGGCGAACAGCCTGGGCAGCGCGGAGTAGTTGCAGGGCATGATCTCGAGGCGACCGTCGCGGCTGAGCGAGCGCAGCTTGCCGAGTGCTCCGTAGGACTGCAGCGTGATGCTGTCAGGGAGCCGGGTGGTCAGTCTCTCGTCCCACGACATGCCGCAGAACGCGTGCACCGGACCGAGCCGGTCGGCCTGGTCGAGCAGGGCGTGGACGAGCGGCACCGGCTCGGCACTGGTCTGGCTCCACCAGACCCCGGTGCCGGGACCGATGAACGGCGCGAGGTCGATCATGTGGCGAGCCGCTGGACGAGGGTCGCCGTGCCGAGTCCGCCGCCGCAGCACATCGTCACCAGCCCGAGTTCGACGTCGCGGCGTTCCATCTCGGCGAGCAGCGTGGCGAACAGGCGCGACCCCGTGGCGCCGACCGGATGGCCCAGGGCGATGGCGCCGCCGTTGACGTTGACGCGGTCCGGGTCGGGCTTGAGTTCGCGTTCCCACGCGATCACGACCGAGCTGAACGCCTCGTTGATCTCGATGAGGTCGATGTCGTCGATGACCAGGCCGTTGCGGTCGAGCAGCTTGCGGGTAGCCGGGATCGGCCCGGTGAGCATGATGATCGGATCGACCCCGACCGTCGTCTGGTCGACGATGCGCGCGCGGGCCCGCAGTCCGTATCGCTCGACCGCCGGCCGTGACGCGAGCAGGACGCCGGCGGCGCCGTCGCAGATCGGTGACGAACTGCCCGCGGTGATGCGCCCGTACTGCGGCCGGAACACCGGCTTGAGCCCGGCTAGGGTCCGCCTGTCCGTACCTGGGCGTATGGTCTGATCGCTCGTGCGCGTCTCGCCGTCGAGTTCGAACGGCACCATCTCGGCGTCGAACCGTCCGGCCGCCGCCGCCTCGGCCGCGAGCCGATGCGATCGCACCGCGAATTCATCCAGCTCCATCCGGCTGATCTGCCAGCGGTCCGCGATCAGCTCGGCGCTCTCGCCCTGCGCGACGAACTCGTACCGGGCTCGCAACGCCGGCGGCCACGGGTCGCCGTACAGCTCGGAGATCTTCGCCGGCGAGTCGATCGGCACGTGCCCCATGTGCTCGACCCCGCCGGCGATGACGACCTCGTGGGTGCCGGTACCGACGAGACCGGCTGCCATCTCGACGGCGGTCTGCGCCGACCCGCAGCGGCGGTCCAGCACGGTGGCCGGTACTTCAGGCGGGTATCCGCCCTGCAGCCACGCGTTGCGCGCGATGTTGCGTGACTGCTCGCCGAACGGCGCCGTGCAGCCGATCACGAGATCCTCGATGACCTCGGGCGCCAGCCCGCTGCGCGAGAGCAACTCGCGGTAGCAGGCGAGCAGCAGCTCGTTGGGATGAACGTCGCGGTACCAGCCCCGCGCGGGATGCGAGCGGCCGATGGGCGTGCGGACAGCCTCCGCGACGACCACCTCGCGGGCGGTCGTGGCGAAGGGACCGGCGATCGAGCGGGCCATCACATCACCGTCCCGCCGTCGACCGGCAGCACCTGGCCGGTGATGTAGGCGGCTGCGTCCGAGGCAAGGAAGACGAAACTGCCGGCAATCTCGTCCGGGTGGGCCCAGCGGCCGAGCGGGATGCGGGCGAGGGTGAGCTCGGCGAGCTTCTCGTTCTCACGGATGTTCTGCGTCATCGGCGTTGCGGCGAGCGGTGCGACGGCGTTGACCGTGATCTGCCGGCGGGCGAGCTCGCGCGCGAGCGATTTCGTCAGCCCGACGATGCCCGCTTTCGCGGCGCTGTAGTTGACCTGCCCGACTGTGCCGACCAGCCCGGCCGCCGACGTGACGTTGATGATGCGGCCCCGGCCGTCGTCGGGCAGGTGGTCGAGGACGGCTTGGGAGCAGACGAAGCTGCCGACCAGGTGGATGTCGACGACGCGGCGGAACGCTTCCTCGGTCAGCTTGGGAAACATCGCCGGTGCGATCGCGCCGGCGTTGTTGACGAGGATGTGCAGCGTGCCGTCGGCCAGCGCCGCGGCCTGTCGGGCGGTGGCGACCGCGGCGGTCGAATCGCGCACGTCGAGGGCGGCCGACCCGGCGGTGCCCCCGTCCGCGCGGATCGTTTTCGCGACCGCCTCAGCGGATGCGCCGTCGATGTCGGTGACGAGCACCGCCGCGCCCGCCTTCGCGAACGCGGTGGCAACGGCCGCGCCGATCCCGCTGCCGGCGCCGGTGACCAGCGCCGACCGTCCGCCCAGGCCGAACGGCGAGCCGGCGACCCGTTCACAACTCGGCATCAGTAGCTCCTCGGCAGGCCGAGCACGTGCGAGCCGAGATAGTTCAGCACCATCTCCTGACTCAGTGGCGCGATCTTCAACAGCCGGGCCTCGCGGAAGTAGCGCGCGACGTGGTACTCCTCCGAGTACCCCATACCGCCGTGCACCTGCAGGGCTCGATCGGCGGCCTCGAACCCGGCGTCGGCGCAGAGGTACTTGGCGGTGTTGGCCTCGCGCCCGCACGGCCGGCCGTTGTCGTAGAGCCAGGTCGCCTTGCGCAGCGCGAGTTCGGCCGCGTCCAGGCGCGCCAACGAGTCGGCGAGCGGGAACTGCAGGCCCTGGTTCATCCCGATCGGCCGGCCGAACACCTCGCGTTCGTTGCCGTACCGGACGGCCCGGCGCAGCGCGACCCGACCCAGGCCGAGCGCCTCGGCGGCCACGAGCATCCGCTCGGGATTGAGCCCGTCGAGGAGGTAGGCGAAACCCTTGCCCTCCTCGCCGACGCGGTCCGCCTCGGGTACGACCAGATCGTCGATGAACAACTCGTTGGACGAGACGGCGTTGCGTCCCATCTTCTTGATCGGGCGGATGTCGACGTGGTCACGGTCGAGGTCGGTGAGGAACAGGGTGAGGCCGTCGGTCTTCTTCTCGACGTCCTCGAACTTCGTCGTGCGCGTCAGCAGCAGGACCTTCTCGGACTCGAGCGCCTTCGAGATCCACACCTTGCGGCCGTTGACGATGTACCTGTCGCCGTCCTTGCGGGCGAACGTGGTGATCTTCGTCGTGTCGAGCCCGGCGCCGGGTTCAGTGACACCGAAGCAGACGTGCAGGTCGCCGTTGACGATGCGCGGCAGCGTGCGGGCCTTCAGCTCGCCCGAGCCGTGCACGATCACCGGGTGCATGCCGAAGATCGACAGGTGCATCGAACTCGCGGCGTTCATGCCGCCGCCGGACGCAGACACCTCCTCCAGCAGCAGCGACGCCTCGGTGATACCGAAGCCGTGCCCTCCGTACTCCTCCGGCGTGGTGATGCCGAGCCAACCGGCGGAGGCGAAGGTGTCGTAGAACTCGGTCGGGAACTCGTGAGCGGCGTCCCGGTCCATCCAGTACTGGTCGTCGAACTTCGCCGCCAGTTCCGCGACGGCGGCGCGGATCGTCGCCTGGTCCTCAGTGAGGTCGAAGTCCACGGCACTTCTCCCGCCAACGTGTCCTGCTTGCTTTTGGCTCGACTGTATCAAATAGCAGACCAAAGTTGCAGAGTGATCTCGGCGTCACTCCCGCGGCTCGAGCGGCAGCGCGGACGCGATTCGCTCGTTCCAGATCTCCGGCGAACCGAACAGCTGCCCGTCCAGCATCGCCCGCTTGTAGAACAGCTGCAGGTCGTACTCCCACGTGTAGCCGATCGCGCCGTGCAACGTCAGGGCGCTGTCGGCCGCCCGCATTCCCTCGGCTGTCACCTGGGCCTTCGCGGCCGCGGCGTGCAGCGCGCGATCCGGATGCCGCTGATCGACGGACGCCGCGGCGAAATAGGTGATCGAGCGCGCGGCCTCGACCCCGACAAGCATCGTCGCCGCCGCGTGCTTCACCGCCTGGAAGGAGCCGATCGCCACGCCGAACTGGTGGCGCTGCTTGCTGTACTCGACGGCCATCGACAGCATCCGATCCGTGGCGCCCAGCGCATCGGCAGCCACCAACACCGCCGCCCGCAGTGCCGCCGCGTCGAGCACCTCGGCAGCATCGACGTCCAGGATCCTCGCGGGCGCCCCGTCGAAGGCGAGATCAGCGACGCTGCGGCTGCGATCCAAGAGCCGTCGAGGCGTGATCTGCACGGCGTCGGCACCGGTGAGCGCGAGGCTGAGTCCCTCGCCGGTCGGCACCGGCACGACGAGTTGGCGGGCGCGGTCCGCGCCGAGTACGCCCACGACCTCCCCGTGCAGCGCAGCGCCGTCGAAGGACACGCTCGCGACGCCGTCGGGCGGATCGGCGGCCGGTAGCGCGAGAGCGGCGAATTCGCCCTTGCCCAGTGCGGCAGCGGCCAGGTCAGGGTTGCCCGCGAACGCGGGAACGGCGAGCACGGTGGCCAACCAGGCACTGGACGGCGCTGCGACCCGGCCGAACGCCTCGGCCGCGAGTGCCAGCTCGATCAACCCGCCGCCCTGACCGCCCAGATCCTCACCGGTGCCGACGCCGAGCCACGCGTCGGCGACGAGGCTCTGCTCGTAGGCCTGCGGATCGCCGCTCAACCAGCCGCGCACCGCGGCCGACGGGCAGTGTTTGGCCAGCCACGCGTGCAACGCATCCTGGAACAGGCGCTGCTCCTCAGACAGTTCCCAGCGCATCACAAAGCCCCCTTCCGGGCGCGCCGACGGCTAGCGTGTACATCAAAGCGCGCGTCATACTGATGAACCACGCTGTAGGTCGTATATTTAGACCATTGACGGGAAGGCTGGCGATGACCGACGCGCGCACGAACGGGACGCCACGATCGGGCGTCCAGCTGAGCCCTCTCGACGTTCCCAAGGCATCCGACGTGCTCGTCCACGAGCTGCGCGAGCGAATCCTGAGCGGTGAGTTCGCCGAAGGCACCGCGCTGCCGCCCGAACGCGAGCTGGTGGTGCAGACCCGAATGAGCCGCACGACGGTTCGCGAGGCACTGCGGATCCTCGAGGTCCAGGGGCTCGTGCGCATTCGCGCCGGCCGAGCGGGCGGCGCGTTCGTCCAGCGGCCGGGCAACGAGTCCGTCGCCAGCTCGTTGAGCCTGCTCATCCGCGGCCGCCAGATCCGGCTGGCCGCCGTCCTCGAGACCCGCGAGGCGATCGAACCCGTCTGCGCGCAACTGGCGGCCCAGCACCGTACCGACGACGATGTCGCCGCGCTCAAAGCGGCGAACGGGCCGATCGCCGACCCGGACAGCTCGCTGGTCGACTTTCTCCAAGCGAACGTCGACTGGCACGTCGCGGTCGCGACGGCAACCCACAACGAGCTGATCGCGGCGTTCATGACGGCCCTGTCGCGCGCGATCTACACCTCCACCGAGAACGAGGGTTTCGTCGACGCGGAGGTGCGCCGAGTCACCGCTCGCGCGCACAACTCGATCACCCAGGCGATCGAGAAGGGCGACGCCGCGGCCGCGGCCCGGCGCATGTCCAGGCACGTGCACACCTACGCCGCGGCCGTCGCCAAGGTCGAGCGGCGCACCGAGATCGCGGTACCCGACTGACGGGTTCACGAGCGTTCCTTCGCCGCGCTGCGGATGCCGTCGAGCGCATCCGGGTTCTCGGCGCCGGACAGGTCGCCGGGATCGATGCCGAGCACGGCGGCCCGCACCGCTCGGCGCATGATCTTCGCGGACCTCGTCTTGGGCAGCGCGGCAACGCGGAGGACCGCGCTCGGGGCGAACGGCTTGCCCAGCCCTCGCGCCACCAGCTCGCGCAGCTCGTCCGACACGTCCTCGGTCGCGCCGGGCCGCGGCACCCAGAACGCCCAGACGGCCTCGCCCTTCTTCGGATCGGGCACCCCGACGACGGCCGCCTCGGCGACCGCCCGATGCGCCGTCATGATCGCCTCGACCTCGGCCGGGGCCAGCCGCTTGCCGGCCACGTTCATCACGTCGTCCGAGCGACCGAGGATGAACCACTGCCCATCCTCGACGAGCGCGTGGTCGCCGTGCCGCCACACACCGGGGTACGTCGACCAGTAGGCCTCGTGGTAGCGCCCCGGATCCTGCCAGATGCCACGCGTCATGGATGGCCAGGGCTGGCGGCAGACAAGCTCGCCGATCTCCCCTCGCACCGGGCGGGCCTGGTCGTCGACGACGTCGACGTCCATACCGAGTGACGGGCCGCCGAGCGAGCAACTGCGGATCGGCTCGACCGGGTACGGCGCGAGGAACGATCCGCCGACCTCGGTGCCGCCGGAGAAGTTGATGACCGGGACGCGCCCGCCGAACACACCGCGTGCGAGCCATTCGTAGGAGTCGGGATCCCAGGGTTCGCCGGTGGAACCGATGGTGTGCACGCTCGACAGGTCGAACCTCGACGTGTCGGCTCGGGTCGCGGAGCGCAGGGTGCGGACGAGGGTCGGCGATACGCCGAGCATGCTCACGCGGTGCTGCTGGACGAGATCCCACAGGCGATCGAGGTCCGGCACGTCCGGCGAACCTTCGTAGAGCAGCAGCGTCCCGCCGTTCGCATGCGTGCCGATTATCGACAGCGGGCCCATGATCCAGCCCATGTCCGTGATCCAGCAGAACACGCCGCCCGGCGAGAGGTCGAACGAGTACGCCACCTCGCTCGCCGTCTTCACCAGGAAGCCGGCGTGCGTGTGCACCGCGCCCTTCGGCCGGCCCGTCGTGCCCGAGGTGTAGCCGAGCAGCAGCGGGTCGTCGGCGCCCATCGGCTCCGGCTCCGCGTGGCCACGGCCGCCGTCGAGCAGTTCGACCCAGCTCAGCGCGTCGCCCCGCGACCCGGCCAGGTTGTCGACCACGATCACGTGCTCGACGCTCGGGCAGTTCGCCAGGGCCTCGTCCAGCAGCGGCCGCATCTCGACGGTACGGCGGCGGCGCACCGTACCGTCGGCGACGATGACCACCTTGGCGCCCGCGTCCTGCAGCCGGGACGCGATCGCCGGCGGCGCGAAGCCGGAGAAGAGCGGCACGAGAATCGCGCCGAGCCACGCCACCGCGTAACACGCGACGACGGCCTCGGGGATCATCGGCAGGTACAGGGCAACGGCGTCGCCCTTGCCGATGCCGAGCGCGCGAAGTCCCGCGGCGGCCCGGGCGACCTGCTCGTCGAGTTCGCCGAACGTGACGGTGCGCGTCGTGCCGTCCTCGGCTTCGTGTACGAGCGCGGGCCGCTGGGCCCCGTCCGGGTCGCGCGCCCATCGGGTGAGGCAGGCGTCCACGACGTTGAGCGTGCCGCCGACGAACCAGTCGGGATGCTCGATCCCCTGGCTCAGGTCGACGACCTGCGAGTACGGCGTGCGGAACGGCAGCCCGAGGTCGCGCACGACGGCATCCCAGTACCAGGCGATGTCGGCCACCGACCGGGCGCGTAGCTCGGCGATGTCACCGATGCCGTGCGCTCGGGCCAGCCGGGTGACGTTTGCGTTCTGGACATAGTCGGTCGTAGGCGTCCACACGTAGTCCGACACGGTTAGCTCCCTCAGCTCCGCGGTAGGTCGAGCACGCGCTCGGCAAGGATGTTGCGTTGGATGAACGTCGAGCCACCGGCGATCGCGGTGCCGCGACTCTGGTAGGCCAGCCGCACCCAGCGCGCCGTCTCGCTCGCGTCGTCGTCCGGGTCGAACTGCCCGCCGAACGGGTCGAGCGAGAGCCGGAAGTCGGCGAGGTCCTCGACGAGCGGGCAGAAGTACAGCTTGCCGATCGAGGTCACCGGGCCGGGAGCGCCGTCGAGCGAGAGCACCCGCTGGCCGATTACGTAGTGCACGAGCGAACGGCCGTAGAGGTCGGCGACCTTCTGCCGGACGAGCCGATCCGCGCCGAGCGGGCGGCCGTCCGGCCCGGTTCGCTTCGCCACGTCGGCGACGATCTCGTCGAGCGCGCGCCGGGTGTTGACCCGCCCGGTCGCGATCGCGACCCGCTCGTAGGACAGGGTCGCCATCGCCACGCGCCATCCGCCGTCGACCTCGCCGACCACCAGCTCGTCGGGCACGAAGACGTCGTCGAGGAAGACCTCGTTGAACTCGGCCTCGCCGAGCAGGTGCGCCAACGGACGAACCGTGACGCCGGCGCTGTCCATCGGCAGCAGGAGGTAGGAGATACCCTTGTGCCGCGGCCCGCCGCCGGTGCGGGCGAGCAGGATCGCGTAGGCGGCGAGGTGCGCGCGACTGGTCCAGATCTTCTGCCCGGTGATGCGCCAACCGCCGTCGACCCTCGTGGCCGTCGTCCGCAGCGAGGCCAGATCCGAGCCGGCTTCCGGTTCGGAGAACAGCTGGCACCAGATGTGCTCGCCGGTGAGGATCGGCCGGAGGAACCGCTGCTTCTGCGCGTCCGTCCCGAACTCGACGATGGTCGGGCCGGCGAAGTCCTCGCCGATGGTGTTGAGCCGGTCTGGCGCACCAGCGCGGTCCAGCTCCTCGGTCAGGATGGCTCGACGGCGCGCATCCATCCCGCCCCCGCCGTACTCGCGCGGCCAGCTGGGTCCGGCGTAACCGGCCTCGAAGAGCATGCGCTGCCACTGCTGCCAGAACGGCCGTTTGGCGACGAGGTCGGCGGGCTCGGGCCACGGCAGCTTCGGCAGCGCCTCGGCGAGCCAGCCTCGGATCTCCGCCCGGAACGCGGCGTCCTCCGGTGCGTCGGCCAGGTCCATGACACCTCCTACAGCAGGTCTAGCTCGGACAAGATGGTGGCGACTGAGTCAGTTGTCATCGCATCCGCCAGGTCGGCGCGCGCTTCTCGCGGAAGGCCGTGACGCCCTCGACGAGATCTTCTGTCGTGAAGGCGAGTGCGAGTTGGGCCTGGAGCACCGACAGCGCCTGTTCGAGCGGCAGATCCCTGGTCACCGCGACCGCGTTCTTCCCGAGCCGCATCAGCAGCGGCGACTTGGCCGCCAGGCGGTGCGCCCAGTCGCGTACGGTCGCGTCGAACTCGTCGTCGGCGACGACCGCGTTGACGAAGCCCAGCTCTCGGCCCTCGTCCGCGCGGATCAGGTTGCCAAGCAACATCAGCTCGTTGGCCTTCATCCGGCCGATGTTGCGGTAGATCAGCGCCGAGATCATGAACGGGAACGCGCCGACGTTGATCTCCGGGCAACCGAACCGCGCCGACTCCTTGGCGATGACCAGGTCGCAGGCCAGCGCGACGCCGAACGCGCCGGCGAGGACGTCACCGTTCGCGGCACAGACCACCGGCTTGCCCAGGTCGGCCAGCAGCGTGAACAGCCGGGGAAAGCGGTCCAGACCGGCATACTTGGTGATCGTCGACTGGTCGTCGGCGAACGCCTTCAGGTTGCCGCCGCTGGAGAAGACCCGGTCGTGGGACGAGGTCAGCACGACCACCCGCACCTCGTCGTCGCGCCGCGCCCGGGCGAGCGCGGCCAGCAGCTCGTCGAGCAGCTCGTCGCCGAGCGCGTTGCGGGTGGCGGGGTCATCGAGCGTGACGAACGCGGCCCCCTGCTCGTCGAGCTCGTAGCGAACCAGGCGTCCGGTCATCGCGTTGCGCCCGCCCCGGCGACCTCGAGCACGACCTTGCCGAAGCCCCGCCCGCTCTCCAGGTACTCGTGGGCCGCGGCGGCCTCGTCCAGCGGGAAGACGCGGTCGACGACCGGGCGGCCCACGTCATGGGTCCGCATCAGGGAGTTCAGGCCGGCGAAGTCGCGGGTGCTTCCCATCGTCGTGCCGAGCAGGTCGTACTGTCCGAAGTAGTAGGACCGCACGTCCAGTTCGGCCCGTGTCGCGTGGGACGCGCCCAGCACGACGAGCCGCCCGCCCGGGCGCAGCGCGCGGATCGCGTCCGCCCACGTCCCGACCGAGTCGAGCACCAGGTCGAAGCCCTGCCCGCCGGGCGAGAGCGCGCGCACCGCCGCCACCCAGTCGGGGTCGGTGTAGAGGACGCCGTCGCGCGCACCGAGCGTCCGGCTGCGGGCGATCTTGTCCGCCGACGACGAAGTCACGACGACGTCGGCGTCCACCGCGGCCGCGAGAGTGACCGCCGTGGTGGCGACCCCGCCGCCGGCGCCGAGCACGAGGACCGACTCCCGAGCCCGCAGCCGCCCCCGCGTGAACAACGCGCGGTACGTGGTCAGCCCGACGAGCGGGAACGCCGCCGCCTGCGCCCAGCTCCAGCCGGCCGGCTTGGGGGCCAGGCACTCCGTCGGCACCTGCACGATCTCGGCATAGGTGCCCCGTGCGCGGTCGCCGAGGATCTGCCACGCGTCGCCCGGCGCGCTGTCGTCGGCGCCCCACCACAACGAGGGGATGATCACCACCTCGTCGCCGGTGTCGACCCGGACACCGGCGCCGTCGGCCCCCATCACGTGCGGCAGCGGCGAGCCGTACCGGCCCTCGCGAACCAGGACGTCGTGCCAGTTCAGCGCGCTGGCGCGCAACCGCACGGTCGCCCAGCCCGGCCGCGGGCGCGGGTCGGGCAGCGTCTCGGCGCGCAGGTTGCCAGCCGGACCGAACTCGCGCAGGACGGCGGCGTGAATGGCGTCTCCTCGTTTGGTCTGAGAATTCGACCTAACGATACGGCTAGCTTCGGCCGGCTGCAAGGGAAGCACCGAACGATATGCTTCTGCCAGAGGTAGAATTGTCGGACCGATCGTGCCACGATGCTGCCCGAGCGGTCTTCCCGGGTGATCGCCGGCACGAAAGGACTTGCCGTGCGGACTTTTCGTGGTGCCTGGACACTGATCGGGGTCGTCGTAATCGCGTTCGCGACCGCGCTCGTCGCGAGCCCGCCGCCGGCCGCAGCCGCCATCCCGGCCCCGGCGGACGACCCGTTCTACCGGCCGCCGCCGGGCTTCGCCGACCGACCGAACGGCACGATCCTGCGGTCGCGGCCCATCGTCGCGACCGCGCTGAGCGTGCCGCTGGCCGTTCATGCCTGGCAGGTGCTGGTCAAGTCGATCGACGCGCACCGCCGTCCGACCGCCGAGGTCGCCACCGTCATGGTGCCGATCACGCCGTGGCTCGGGCCCGGGCCGCGGCCGCTGGTGTCCTACCAGACCGCCGAGGACGGTGTCGGTGACCAGTGCGCGCCGTCCTACGCGCTGCGAACGGGCCTGCTCGACGCGGGCTCGAACGCCGAGCTGGAAACGCCGCTCATGTCGCTGCTCCTGCTTCGAGGCTGGGCGGTCGTCACGACCGACTACGAGGGCCCGTCCGCCCAGTTCCTGGCCGGGCCGCAGGAGGGCTACGCCGTGCTCGACGGGATCCGGGCCGCGTTGCGCTTCGGTCCGGACGGCCTCGGGGCGAGCACGCCGACGGCGCTGTGGGGCTACTCCGGCGGAGCGTTCGCGACCGCGTGGGCCACTCAGCTGCGTGGATCGCACGCCCCGGAACTGTCGCCGGCCGGGATCGCCGTGGGCGGCCTGCCCGCGGACCTGGACGCGACCATGCGCAACGTCGACGGCGGCTACGGGTTCGGGCTGGTGGTCGGCGGGCTGATCGGGATCGACCGCGCCTACCCCGAGGCTGATCTCGACGCGATCTACAACGACCGGGGGCGCACCGCGCTCGCGGCCAGCGCCGACGCGTGCACGGTGGAGCTGGTGGCGAGCCACCTGTTCGGCTCGCTGACTGCGTACACGATCAGCCCGTCGCCGTACGACCTGCCCGCTCTGCACGACGTGCTCGCCGCCAACAGCCCGAGCCCGGCGGCGACCAACGCCCCCGTGTACAGCTACCACGCCGAGGCCGACGAGCTGGTGCCGGTGGCGGTGGAGAACGCGTTCGTCGCGGGATCCTGCGCCGCGGGCGATCAGGTGCAGATCGTGCGGCCGCCCGGCGGCAGCCACAACACCGAGTTGCTCACCGGCGCGCCCGGGGCGATCGGCTTCCTCGCCGACCGCTTCGCCGGCCGTCCGCCGGTCGACGACTGCAGCTGACGGGTTGACCGAGCCGGCCAGCCACCGTCCACGGACCGAAGGGACTCCCGATGACCAGTGCACCCACTCGCGTCGACTTCCCGAGCAGCGGCGGAGTGTCGATCGCCGCCTACCGGTGGGACCCGGCCGGCGAGCCACGGGCAATCGCGCAGATCGCCCATGGCGTCGGCGAATACGCGCTGCGCTACGCGCCTCTTGCCGAGGCATTGGCCGCGCACGGCTACGTCGTCTACGCCCACGACCATCGCGCGCACGGTGCGAGCTCCCGGTCCGCCGCGGAGCTGGGCGTGCTCGGCGAGGAGGGCTGGGCCGAGCTGGTGAACGACCTCGGCCGCGCGGGGAAGCACGCCCGCGCCGACCATCCCGACGTGCCGCTCGTCCTGATCGCGCACAGCCTGGGTTCGTTCGCGACACAGCAGTACCTGCTCGACCACAGCGCCGACGTCGACGCGGTGGTGCTGTCCGGGACGGGGGCGATCGACCTGCTCGAGCCGGCGATGGACCTCGACGCGCCGATGGACCTGTCCGCGTTCAACGCGGCCTTCCGACCGGCCCGCACCGACTTCGACTGGCTCAGTCGCGACGAGGATCAGGTCGACCGCTACGTCGCCGACCCGCAGTGCGGGTTCGGGCTGGACATCGCGGGCGGGAAGGCGATGTTCGTCGCCGCCCGCCAGCTGGCCGACCCGGACCGGGTGGCCGGCATACGGGTCGACCTGCCGATCTATCTCGCGGTGGGCGACCTGGACCCCGTCAACGGCCAGCTGACACTGGTCGACGCGCTCGTCGCGCGCTACCGGAAGGCCGGGCTGGACGACATCACGCTGAAGGCCTATCCCGGCGCCCGCCACGAGGTCTTCAACGAGACCAACCGCGACGAAGTCGTACGCGACACGATCGCCTGGATCGACGCACACATCTCGGCCTGACTCCCTCGCGCCGCTCGCCCCGAAAGAGCGATTCGGCGTATCCACGGCCTGACCGACGGGGGGTACAACGTCATCCGTTCGGCTATTGCTTCTTCGGTCCAATCATTCTACGCTCAGCCTCCGTTGACCAAAGGTCGCAGGAGATGTTCAGCCGGATCGACCGCCTCTCGCCGTTACCCAGGGCTGCACCTGAGCAGCCGCGAACGCACATCCGAGAGCACCGCAGTTGCTGTTTCGAAGGACCCGAATCCCGACGCTCCACCGCCGGGTAGCCGCACTCCGAGGAGCCAGAAAATGCGTGAAGGACAGCAACCCAGGACATCCCGTGGCGCCCGACGGGTGCTCGTGGCGGCGGTCGCCGCAGCCGCGGCCCTGCTCGCGGCCTGCAGCAGCTCCACGCCGTCGAAGAGCGGGTCGCCCGGCGGCGGTACGAGCGCGGCGGACGACGCCGGTGGGGCCGCCGTGGTCGCGAAGGCCCAGGCATTCATCAAGCCGTACCTGAGCGCGCCGACCAAGATCCCGCTCACCGTTCCGCTGAAGGCGGCCCCGGCGCGCGGGAAGACGATCGTGTTCCTGCAGTGCGAACTCGCACAGTGCAAGGGCATCGGCAACGGCGTACAGGCCGCGGCCCAAGTCGTCGGCTGGACGTTCAAGTCGATCCCCTACCAGTCGACGAACCCGTCGACGCTCGCCTCGGCGCTCGATCAGGCCCTGCAGTACAAGCCGGTTGCCGTCGCCCTGACGAGCCCGCCGTACGCCATCTGGTCGCAGAAGGTCGCCGCGTACAAGGCGGCGGGCGTCCCGCTCGTCCCGTCGTTCACCGGCAAGGTCCCGATCGACTCGACGATCATCGCCAACCCGGCCAGCCCCGAGTACGCCGCGCTGAACGGGCAGATCCTCGGCAACTGGTTCATTGCCGACTCGAATGCCAAGGGGCATGTGCTGTCCGTCGGCGTCAACGACTTCCCCTACCTCGCCGGCACGACCGACGGGTTCAACACCACGGTCAAGAACGATTGCTCGGGGTGCAAGCTCACCAAGCTCAACGTCGGCATCCCGGACGTAGGCAACGGCTCGATCAACAACATCATCGTGTCCGCGCTGCGCAAGGATCCGTCGATCAACTATGTGGTCCCCGTCGACGCCGTGTTCGCGGCGGCACTGCCCTCGGCGTTGGCCGCCGCTGGGCTGACCGGCAAGGTAAAGGTCGCCGGCTGCTGCGGCGACACGACGACCGAGGCCGGACTCGCCACCGGCCAGTTCCAGGCGATCACCGGTGTCAATGGTGGGTACGCCGGCTTCATCACCGTCGATGCCGCGGCGCGCGCCGCCGAGGGTTCACCGATGCCGGAGAACGAGGGGATCCTGCCGGTCGGCCTGCTCACGAAGGGCACGTCGGTCAAGCCGGCGGACTCCTACAACGAGCCGGCCGACTTCGTCGCGCAGTTCAAGGCGCTGTGGAAGCTCGGCTGACCATGTCCGGCCACATGACCCCGTACCGCGAGCCGCCACCGCTCGCGGTGCGGGGCCTGTCGAAGACGTTCACCGGCACCGCGGCGCTCACCTCGCTCGACCTGACCGTCGCGACGGGCGAGGTGCACGCGCTGCTCGGCGAGAACGGGTCGGGCAAGTCCACGGTCATCAAGATCCTCTCCGGGTACCACCAGCCCGACCCCGGCGGCGAGGTGCTGGTGGGCGGCGAGTCCCTGGACTTCGGTTCGCCGGAGTCCTCGTACGCACGCGGCTGCCGGTTCGTCCATCAGGACCTGGGTTTGATCGATTCGAGCAGCATCGCCGACAACCTCGCGTTCGTGGCCGGCTTCCCCAGCCGGTGGGGAACGGTGCGCCGGGCGGACCTGCGCAGCAGCGCCCGTCGTGACCTTGCCCGCGTCGGGCTCGACCTCGACCCGAAGCGTCTGGTGGCGACGCTCTCCCCCGCCGAACGCACCGGCGTCGCGGTGGCGCGCGCCCTGCGCGAGGACCCCACCACGCCGGTTGCCCTGCTCGTCCTCGACGAGCCGACCGCCACGCTGCCCGATCGCGAGGTCGAGCGGCTGCTGACGATTGTGCGAACCGTCGCATCGTCGGGCGTCGGGGTGCTGTACGTGACCCACCGCCTCGACGAGGTGTTCGAGGTGGCCGATCGGATCACGGTCCTGCGTGACGGTCACCGGGTGGCCCAGCTGCCGGTGTCCGAGGTGGACCGGTCCGGGCTGGTCACCCTGCTCGTCGGCTCCGAACTGGACGACGTGCACGCGGCCTCGGCCCAGCTGCCGCCCGAGCACGACGCGCCGCTGCTCGTCGCCGAGGACATCGTCGCTGACACCATCGGCGGCGTCTCGCTGCAGGTACGTCCCGGCGACGTGCTCGGTATCGCCGGCATCACCGGGTCCGGACGCGAGAGCCTGCTGCCGGTGCTGTTCGGCGCGACTCCCCGGCAGGCCGGCACCGTGCACGTCGCCGGCACGGCCCTGCCGGCATCCCGTCCCGCCCGGGCGATGAAGGCCGGCATCGCCTACCTGCCCGCCGATCGCAAGGCGCGGGGTGCCTTCCTCGACCTGACGACGCGGGAGAACGTGAGCGTGAGCGACCTGCGCCCGCTGTGGCGCTGGCCGGCGCTCTCCGGCAAGCGCGAACGCGCCGAGGTCGGCAACTGGATCCGCCGCCTCGGGGTGCGCCCGGCCGCCGCGGCGCGGATGCCGCTGTCGGCTCTCAGCGGCGGCAACCAGCAGAAGGTGCTGTTCGCGAAGTGGTTGCGCCGCGCGCCGACGGTGCTGCTCATCGACGAGCCCACCCAAGGCGTGGACGTCGGCGCCAAGGCCGACCTGCACCTGGAGATCCTGCGCGCCGCGCGCGAAGGCGCGGGCGTGGCGATCAGTTCGTCGGACACCGACGAGCTCGCGGCGTTGTGCCACCGGGTGCTGGTCCTGCGCGAAGGTCGCGTTGCCGCCCACTTGACCGGAAGCCGCGTGACCGCGGCCGAGATATCCCGCGCCTGCCTGACGAACCACGATCGGAGCGTCTCGTGACGACCTTCCTGCGAACCCCTCGGAAGTTTGGCCTCGGGTTGCAGACCTTCAGCGGCCTCTACCTGTGGGCGGCGTTCATCGTGATCTTCAGCGTCTGGAAGCCGAACTTGTTTCCCACTTCGGCGACCGCGCATTCGATCGCCTCGTCGCAGGCCATCTCGGCGATGCTCGCGCTGGCCCTGCTGATTCCGTTGACCGCCGGTGTCTACGACCTCTCGATCGGCGCCGTCATCAACCTGTCGACGATCCTGGTGATCGAACTACAAACCAAGCACCACCAGGGCATGTGGACGGCGATGCTCCTCACGGTGCTCGTCTGTGCCGCGATCGGCGCGACCAGCGGGTTCATCGTCGTCAAGCTGAAGGTCAACTCGTTCGTCGCCACCCTGGGCATGGCCACGATCGTCTCCGCGATCCAGTTGATCGTCTCCGACCAGTCCCAGCCACTGCCGCCGAACTCGGTCCCCTGGGCGCAGCTCACCCAGCGGACCGTGTTCGGTTTCCAGATCGTCGTGGTCTACCTGCTCGGCCTCGCGGTCATCGTGTGGTGGGTGCTCGACCACACGCCGGTCGGGCGGTACCTCTACGCGATCGGCGGCAACCCGGATGCGGCCCGGCTGACCGGCATCGCCGTGGGACGCTGGTCGTGGCTGACGCTGATCGCCTCGTCGTCCATCGCCGGGATCGCCGGGGTGTTCTACGGGTCGCTCTCCGGTCCATCCCTCACCTACGGTCAAGCGCTACTGCTGCCCGCGTTCGCGGCCGTGTTCCTCGGCTCGACCCAGCTCAAACCGGGACGCGCAAACACCTGGGGAACGCTGCTCGCCGTTTACGTCCTCGCCACGGGCGTGCAGGGCCTGCAGTTCGTTACCGGTGTGCAATGGCTCAACGACATGTTCAACGGGGTCGCGCTCATCGCCGCCGTGTCGTTCGCGGTATGGCGCCAGGGCAGAGTCGCGCGCAGTGCCAAGCGGGCCACCGCCGCGTCCGGGGTGCACGAGACACCCGCGACCGAGGAGGCCAGCGAGACGGTCCCGGCCTGAGCAGCCGAACCCCAGCGACCGTCGTCGCCCGACGCATCACGCGTCGATGTCGATCCAGTAGCGCAGCTCGTCGCCGATGGTGCGGTCGGGCTGCCCGCCGTTTGCCAGGATGACCTTCTTGGACGGCTCGTTGTCCGCCCCGCAGGTGAGCAGCACCCGGTGCAGGCCGAGGCGGCCGCACTCGGCGAGCCCGGCCGCGAGCATGCGGGTGGCGTGTCCCTGGCGGCGCCAGGGCGCGACGACGTGGTAGCCGACGTGGCCGCCGGCGGCGAGTAGCTCGGCGGTGAGATCGTGGCGGATCACGAACGTGCCGAGATAGTGCTCGCCGGCGACGTACCAGTAGATGGTCGACAGGACGCCCCACCGCTCCACCGGGCCGACGCGATCGGCCACGAAACTGTCGAAGTCTTCGCTGGCTGGGCCGAGCCAGTCGGTGGATGTCCCCCGCAGCACGCAGTCCACCTGCTCCCCCGTGAGGTAGGACATGCGCACGGCCGTGGTCGGCGGCACCAGCCGGGCGGACTCGGGGAGCACGATCATCCCGCACATTCAAGCCCGGTGTGGCCCGGATGCCAAGCGATATCAGTTCGAGCCGGCCGGCGCCTCCTGGCGTCGGCGCACCAAAATCCAGCAGCCAGACTCCGGAGCCACTGATGCACTCGCACCACTGGACCGGGCGAACGCCAGCCAGCCAACCGAGTACTGACCGATGGCGACGGAGAAACTCTTGCCCCCGCACTCTGGCGTGCCGATAGTCGTGTTGGACGTAACGTTGCCCGAATCAGATGCGCACAACAACCGGGAGCGGTCCGACCAACGATGAATGTTTGCCGATGTGGGGTATCTCGACGGCGCGTCCGGGCCCTGCATATCGGTCGTCGGGACAGTGTTCTGGCCTGTGCAACAGTTCAAGATCGTTTCCGCACCCGCTAACTTTGCCCTATTCGCTCGCCGGAGGGCCTCGCAGTCGTCGTTCCGTGTGCCTGTTGGTCGCCGTGCGAGCGGCGTGTTACCGCTCGCGAATGATCGATCCTGGGCGCCCGGCGGATAGCTCTCACAATCACCGGAACAGCGAGACGTCACGATGTGAGGCCCAGATTCACGCCTTCTTGGTAAAGGACCACTCACCGAAGGAGGAAGGCATGCCACACACCCGCAAGGACGAGGCCCCGATCGAGGTCGACCTGCCAGTCATCGAGGGTCGCTACGTCGAGCTCGACGACTGGACTGTGTCGTTCGAGACGTTCCCGATCGGTTCCGATCCGGCGCCGTTCTTCCAGGGCCTGCCCGACGACCGCTGCCAGTGCCCACACTGGGGCTACGTCGTTCGCGGCGAGTTCCGCGTCAACTACGCCGACCACTCCGAGACCGTCCGAGCCGGCGACGCGTACTACCTGCGCCCCGGTCACCTCACGGTGCTCACCGACGGCACCGAGACGGTCGAGTTCAGCCCGACGGCCCAGCTGCAGGAGACGATGGCCGTCGTCGGCGCGAACCTCGCGAAGGCGGGTTCGTCAGCATGACAACGACCACGCGTGCTACCGAGCTGCAGGCTGCGCCGCCTGTCGTGCGCAAGCTGATCGATTGGTTCGAGACGACCCACGTCCCGGACGGCCTGTTCACCGAGGATGTGTTCCTCGACTTCACCTCGCCGCAGTGGCGCCAGCAGGCCCAGGGCATCGACGCCGTGCGGGCCATCCGGGACCCCGGCCATCCGGGGCCCGGCCGGGTGCCACGACTGCGGTACGACCCGACACCGACCGGCTTCGTCCTGGAGTGGGAAGAGCAGTGGGACGATGCCACCGGCCACTGGTACTGCCGCGAGATGATGCGCGCCGAGGTACGCGACGGCTCCATCGCCGAGCTGTCGGTGTATTGCACCGGTGACTGGAACGAGGCATTGGTCGCCCGGCACGCGCGCGAGGTCCGGCTGATCCGTCCATGACGTCGCTGCTGCGTGGCCAGGTGGCGCATTAGGACACCCTGGCCGCCCCGGGGCCGGTACGTTTTCTGGCATGTCCGGCCGTGCGGAGATCGACCAGCTGCTCGAGCGCGGGCGGGCGTCGCGGCTCGACGGTGACGAGGACGGCGCGCGGGCTGCCTTCGCCAAGGCGTTCGAGTTGGCGCGCGAGGCCCGCGCGGCGGAAGGGATGGGCGAGGCGGCGCTCGGCCTGGCGGCCGGGTACATCTCGGGAACGCATTTCGGTCGCGTCCCCGCGTTCTTGTTCGAAGCGCACGACCTCGCCGCGGGCGTCACGCGCACCCGGCTTGCCGTGGCGCTCGTGCGGGCTTGGGCGTACTCGGGTGATGCGGCGCGGGCGGTCCCGTTCGCGGCCGAGGCCATCGAAGGGGCGCAGGCATCCGGCGACCCGGCACTGCTTGCTGAGGCACTCGACGCGCAGCTGCTCACGCACGGCGATCCGGACGATCTGACCGAGCGGCTGCGGATCACCTCGCATCTGGAAGACACGGTCGCGCACCTGGCCGATCCGGAGGTGCGCATGTCCGCTCACCTGTGGCGCATGACGACCGCCATGGAGATGCTCGACCTGCCGACGATGCGCCGGCAGTTGCGGGCGCTGCAGAACCTCGCCGATGAGACCGGCTCGCCACGCATCCGGTTCTTCAGCGAGGCGCGCAACGGCATGCACGCGCTCGTCGTCGGAGACCTCGACGCTGCTCGACGGCATCGCGAAGCGGCGATCACGGCGGGAACCGCAGCGGGCGAGCCGGATGTGATCGCCATCGACCACGTCCTCGGCTCGGGGATCGCGGTGCAGTCCGGTGACCGCGCAGCGATCGCCGCCGAGGCCGAGGCCTACGAGAGGGAATCCCGCGCGCTGGCGCTCGACACCGTCGCTGCCGAGGCCATCCCCCTGTGGGTGGCCGCGGGCGAGCTCGACAGGGCACGTAGTCAGCTTCGGCAGGTGGCAGGCTCGGGTCTCGCGTCGCGCTCTCGTGACGCGGACTGGCTGCTTGCCATCACCTGCCTCATCGATTCGGCGGCAGCAACCGATCAGCTTGACATGGTCGAGGAGGGGTACGCACTTCTGGAGCCCTACGCAGGGCGCGGTATCGCCAACGGAGGCGCGGCCGCCTTCAACGGCGTGGTCGACGGCTACCTGAGCGCAGCCGCTCTGGCGCTCGGTCGAGACGCGGACGCGCGCCGCTGGGCAGACAGTGCGGCGGAGTTGGCCGAACGATTCGGCGCGGCATGGTGGGCGCGGCGCTACCGGCGCGGTGCCGGGCCCCCAACCGTGCCGGCCCCGTCGCGTGCGGTCCTGCGCCGGACAGCCGACGGCATCTGGACGACCGGCCGTCAGGGCGCGACCCAAACCGTCCGTGAGATGAAGGGATTCGCCTACCTGCAGCACCTACTCCGGCAGCCCGGAGTCGAGATTTCGGCCCTGGACCTGTCCGATTGGGCAGCCGGCCACGCCGGCTCCGGCGTCGACCAGGCACCCACCGGCGACCTGATCGACCGGCAGGCGCTCGCCGCCTACCGCCAGCGCCTCACCGACATCGACGCCGAACTCGACGAGCTCGGACAGTCGGGCCAAGCCACGCGCGTCGAACGGCTCGAGGACGAACGCGACGCACTGCTAGCCGAGATACGCGCAGCAACCGGCCTCGGCGCACGCGCTCGCCAGGCAGGCGGGACAGCCGAACGTGCCCGCGTCGCCGTGCGCAAGGCGCTCGTCGCCGCGATCGACCGAATCGCCGAGGTCGACGGTGGTCTCGGACGACTGCTGCGCGACTGCGTGCACACCGGCACGCGCTGCGTCTACGACCCAGACCCGACGCGACCCGTGACCTGGCTGACCGACTAATGACAGTTCCGACGCGGACGCCCTCGTCAACGCAGCCCAGCGAGCGATGACCGTGCTACTCGACATCCTGCGCGATATGCCGACGCGAAGCCGTCGACGAGCAGCATCCGGCCGCGACCTGGCCGGCTGGATCGAACGTCACGACATCCCGGACGACGCAGCGCCGCACGCCATTGCGGCCATCGTCATCTGGACCCGACTGCACGGCCTGGTGAGCCTCGAGATCGACGGCAACTACGCGTCCGTCGGCCTCGACCCGGCGCCGCTCTACGCCAGCGAAGTCGCGCGCGCTGTCGACCAGTACCGGCCCTGAGGCTGCCGACGGTTCTTGTGATTCCTCGTCGGCGGAGTCACGAGATCCGGCGTGACGGCGTCGCCTTTCCGGTCAGCGTCAGCAGCTCGCGGAGCACGTCCGCTGCGATGTCGGCGAGAGATCGCTGTTCGCCCTCGCGAATCCATTGCGTGAATGCGATCCCGAAGACGGTGGCACCGGACTCCGCCGCCAGGGTGGCCGCGAGTTCGTCGACGCCCCGGGAGCGGAGGGCGTCCGCGACGGTCGTGGCGAGACTGGCGAGCTTGTGCGACTCGCGTTCCTGCAGCGCGGGGTTCTGCTCGATCACCGATTGTCGGGTGCGGGAGTAGGGCCGGCGCTCGTCCGGAAAGAGGGACCCAGCGGACTGCAGGGCGCAGGCGACGATCTCGATTGGAGACGCGTCCGGTGGTGCGGAGTCCACGCCGTCGAGGAACGCCTGGACGAACACGTCCTGCCCGTAGAACAGGACCTCGCGCTTGTCGCTGAAGTGCCGGAAGAAGGTGCGCTCGGTCAGGCCGACGGACTGCGCGATCTCCGTGGCGGTCGTCTGCTCGAAGCCGCGGGTGGCGAACAGCTCCAGCGCGGCCTTCTGCAGCCGCTCCGGAGCCCCCGGTTCCCAACGCGCCATGCCCTCGAGTGTAGTGATGACAGTGACTGACTTGACAGGTGTACGCTATGTCCGTGACTGACATCAGTCGCTGATACCGCCCAGTCGAATCAATCGCTCCGCGGTGGCGGAGCGTCGAAGGAGTACACGTCATGCGCGTTTTCGTCACCGGAGCCTCCGGCTGGATCGGCTCCGCCACGGTCGACGAGTTGCTCGCCGCGGGCCACGAGGTCACCGGACTGGCCCGCTCCGACGCGTCCGCCGCGGCCCTGCAGGCCAAGGGCGCCCACGTCCGCCGCGGTGACCTGGACGACCTGGACAGCATCCGTTCCGGCGCCCTGGATGCCGAGGCCGTCATTCATCTCGCGAACAAACACGACTTCTCCGACCCGGCCGCCTCGAACGCGGCCGAGCGGGCCGCCGTCCAGACCATCGGCGACGCACTCGTCGGTACTGGCCGCCCGTTCCTGCTCGCCGCCGGTGTCGCCGGCCTCACCACGGGCAGGCCCGCCACCGAGGACGACGCGTCCCCGGCCCACGGCCCGGATTCCCCGCGTGGCGGCGCCGAAAACCTGGCACTGGAGTTCGTCGACTGCGGCGTGCACAGCGTGAGCCTGCGCTTTGCGCCCACCGTGCACGGCGCCGGCGACCACGGGTTCGTTGCGGCCATCGCCGGCGTCGCCCGCCAGAAGGGCGTCTCCGGCTACCCCGGTAACGGGACCAACCGGTGGGCCGCCGTGCACCGAACCGACGCCGCCCGCCTCGTCGCCCTCGGCCTCCACAAGGCGCCGGCCGGCGCCCGCCTGCACGCCGTCGCCGAACCGGGCATCCCCACCCGTGAGATCGCCGAGGCGATCGGCCGAGCGTTCGACCTACCCATCGCCTCGATTCCCGCCGACGACGTCCAGGACCATTTCGGGTGGATCGGCACCTTCTTCGCCATGGACCTCGCGGCGACCAGTACCGCGACGCACGAGCTTCTCGGCTGGACGCCCACCGGACCGACCCTCATCGAGGACGTCGACGCAGGCGCTTACTCGACACGATGACCGTCGATCGGCCGGGCACCCCAGCCGATCAGCGGCGGCAAGGGTCGCCCCTATCGCCGTGGCGGCACGCTCGGCCTGCATCTCGCCAAGTCGTCTCAGCCGGACTTCGTTGGTCGAGCTCGTGCTTACCGACGCGGCCGGGAGGGCGTGGAGCCTGATTGACAAGGCGCCGATCTTCGATCACGGAACAGATCATCGAAGTGCCCGTAGACCGGATCGAGCTCATGGAGGACTAGCTCCCCGTGCGCCGAACAGCAATGGCCGCCGGCGTCCAGCCCACTCGGCCTCTTCGACGGCCTTGTCAGTGCCTACGGGCGTCGATGTGTGTTAACACTGCCTGGTGACGCACGCGAACGACGACGAGCTGGCGCTGCAGCCGGTTTTGGCCGGGTCGGGCGCGCGCGGATCCCACGACCTGCTCAGTTCGGTACCGGGTGCAGACGATACCGGCGGGTCCGAGAGTGTCACCACGGTACTGGTCGCCTTCGGCGCCAACATCCTCGTCGCAATGGCGAAGTCGGTCGCCGCCGTGGTGACCGGGTCGGCGTCGATTCTGGCCGAGGCATCACATTCCTGGGCGGACGCCGGCAACGAGGTCCTGTTGCTGATCGCCAACCGGCGTTCGCGCCGCCCGCCCGACCCGGCGCACCCGTTCGGTCATGGGCGGGAGGCGTATGTCTGGTCGCTGCTCGCCGCGCTCGGGCTCTTCGTGGCCGGCGCCGCGGTGTCGGTCACGCACGGCATCCAAGAGCTGCTCAAACCGGAGGCGGCCAGCGACTTCCTCGTCGGGTACGCCGTGCTGGGCGTCTCTTTCGTTCTCGAGGGCATCTCGTTCCGGCAGTCGATACGGCAGGCCAAACCGGCAGCGCAGTCGTTGCAGCGTGACCTCATCGAGTATGTCCTGGCCAGCTCCGATCCCACCCTGCGCGCGGTTTTCGCCGAGGACGCCGCTGCCCTGACCGGACTGCTCATCGCCACCGCCGGCCTGGGCGCCCACCAGCTGACCGGCTCCGCCATCCCCGACGCGATCGGGTCGATCCTGGTCGGCTTGCTGCTCGCCGTCGTCGCGATCGTCTTGATCAACCGTAATCGGCGGTTCCTGGTCGGCCAGGAGGTCGACCCCCGCGTACGTGCGGCCACCCTCCAGGCCCTGCTGGACGCGCCGGAGGTCGACCGAGTGACCTATCTGCGGCTGGAGATCGTCGGGCCGCGGATGGTCTCGGTGGTCGGCGACGTCGATCTCGCCGGCGACGACACCGAGTCGCACCTGGCCGTTCGACTGCGCGCGCTCGAGGCGAGGATCAGCGCCTCACCCGCGGTGGCCGGAACCGTATTGAGTCTGTCCGCTCCCGACGAACCGACGCTCACGACTTGAGGCCGCCTGACCGAGCGCAACATCGGAGTTGTGCTCGCGTCTCGCGTCTCGCGCGCACGCGTCGAATAACCGTATTCAAGGCATAAATCAAGCCTTGTCAGAAGTAACCGGATATTGCACACTCTGTTTGTTGCCCTCATCAACAAACCTTGGTCGGCGCGAGCCGAGAGAGGTGTCAGAGACATGCGACGAATCCTGGTTGTGGCTCTCGGCTGCGCCCTGCTGATCTTGTCGGCCGCGGCACCCACCGTTTCTGCGGGAGCCGCAACGGCTCCCCCCGGCCGGGCGCCGGCAATCACCGAAGCCGGACCGAATGCCGGTCAGCTGCTGGCCAAGCTCACCAACTGCCAGCAGATATCGAACGGGAAGTTCAGCACCGACGAGGGGCAGGGTGCCACGGTGCCGGTCTGCCAGACCGGCGGCGTCGTGTTCTTCACCGCGGACATGGACATCGACTGCGACGGGCAGCGAACCGCGCAGTGCAACGAGGACACCGACTGCTGCTTCTATCCCGACACCGCGTATCACACGTCGACCGACCAACCGCTCAACGCGGCGGCACTGCCCTACGTGGTCTTGCCGAGTCCCTCGTCCAAGTGGGACTTCGGTCAGTACGGCATCGACGGCGGATCGGTCGTGGCGGTGATCTACAACAACCAGGTCGAATACGCCGTGGTCGGCGACACCGGCCCCACCGGCATCATCGGCGAATCGTCCTACGCGACGGCGGCGAACCTCGGCATCGACCCCGACCCGTCGACCGGAGGCACCGACGGTCCGGTCAGCTACGTGGTGTTCCCGAACTCGCAGGTCGACCCGATCGAGAGCCACGACAACGCCGTCTCGCTCGGCGAGCAGCGCGCGCAGGCGTTCGTGGACGGATGAGCGGGGATCGGTCATGAGAAGAGCAGCATTCGCGATCACGGCCACCCTCGCGCTCGTGGCGCTCGGCATGGCCTACCCCGGTCCGGCGCGCGCGGCCGGCGAGACGGTGAACATCTGGCTGACCACGACGTCGGACTCCGGTGGACGCAATGTGACCCGCGGTCTCGAGCAGCAGGCCCCGGTGTCCTTCAGCAACGGCACCGGATCGGGCGGCCAGGTAATCACGGTCAACGAGAACACCACCTACCAGCAGTTCGAGGGAGCGGGCGCGTCGTTCACCGACACCGCAGCCTGGCTGATGAATTCCAGCGGCGCGCTGTCTGCCGCCACCAGAAACGCCACTATGACCAAGCTGTTCGACCCGAACAGCGGCATCGGATTGGGTTTCCTGCGCAACCCGATGGGCGCGTCCGACCTGGCCCGCGGCGACTACACGTTCGACGACATGCCGTCCGGGCAGACCGACCCGAACCTGGATCACTTCTCCATCGCGCACGATCTGGCCGACGTCCTGCCGCTGAGCAAGCAAGCCCGGCAGCTCAACCCCAGCCTGAAGATCATGGGCACGCCATGGAGCGGCCCGGGCTGGATGAAGGACAACGGCAGCGTCGACCAGGGCTGGCTGCAGTCGCAGTACTACGCGGCCTACGCGCAGTACTTCGTGAAGTACCTCCAGGCGTACGCCGCGCAGGGCGTGCCGATCGACTACGTGTCGGTGCAGAACGAACCGACCTGCTGCGCCGGCTATCCGTCGATGCAATGGAACGGGTCCGGCCTGGACTACTTCACCGCCAACGACCTGCTACCCGCCCTGCACGGGGCGAACCTGTCCACCAAGGTGCTAGCCCTGGACTGGAACTGGAACACCTACGACGGGTACGGCGCACCGGTGGTCGATGACGCCACGGTGCGCAACGACCCGCTGTTCGGCGGGATCGCCTGGCACGGCTACGACAGCCAGAGCAACGTGGGCGAGCAGACCACGGTGCACAACCAGTACCCGTCGCTCAACGCCTACGACACCGAGCACTCCGGCGGTACGTGGGTCAGCAACCAACAGGCCCAGGACATGGCCGACATCATCGACTACACCCGCAACTGGGGTCGCAGCGTCGTCAAGTGGAGCCTCGCTGTAGACCAGAACATGGGACCGCACAACGGAGGCTGTGGCACCTGCACCGGGCTGATCACCGTGCACAACGGGGACGGCCGCAGCGGCCAAGTCGACTACAACATCGAGTACTACGACATGGGGCAGCTCACGAAGTTCGTCAAGCCCGGCGCGACCCGCATCGACTCGACCGACAGCTCAGCCGTCCGCAACGTGGCGTGGCGCAACCCGGACGGTTCCAAGGCGCTGGTCGCGTACAACACCACCGGCGCCAGCCAGGCCATCACGGTGAACTGGGGCAGCGAGTCGTTCCAGTACGTACTCCCCGCGCGCACCTCAGCCACCTTCACCTGGTCGGACACGTAGAGCTGCGAAACCGGGTGATCCGAGTTCTTGCGTGCCGGTTGGCACGAGGCATTGCCTGGCCTTCTGATTTGGGGAAGCCTTGGCAGCGTAGGCACTCCGCGGAGTGAACAACGATGGTCAGGGCCGGCCATGCCTCATGAGATCCGCTTCTGCACGGCAGCAGACGGAACCCGACTGGCCTATGCGCTGCACGGGCGCGGACCTCCGCTGGTCAGGGTCGCGACCTGGCTGACCCACCTCGAACTCGACTGGCAGAGCCCCGTCTGGCGACACTGGCTGGACCGGCTCGGCGATCGGCACACGGTGCTGCGGTATGACGAGCGTGGTTGTGGTTTGTCGGACACGGCGGCGGGCGAGCCGTCGCTTTCGACCTGGGTCGGCGATCTCGAGACCGTGATCGACGCGGCGGGATGGGACCGATTCACGCTGCTCGGCGTATCCCAGGGCGGGGCGATCGCGGTCGCCTACGCGGCGCGACACCCCCAACGGGTCAGCCAGCTCGTCCTCTACGGCGCCTACGGACGAGGGCGGAGACTGCGTGGCCAGCAGCTGGAGGAAGAGGCGCTGACGGCGGCGATTCGAGCTGGCTGGACGGCGGACGACCCGACCTTCCGGCACATGTTCAGCATGCTCTTCCTGCCGCACGGGACGCCGGCCCAGATGGCGTGGTACGACGGCCTGCTGCGCACGACGACAACGGTCGAGCGGGCGGTGCAACTGTTCCACGCGCGCGGCGGCGTGGACGTCACGGGCGAGGCGTCGAGGGTCACCGCGCCGACGTTGGTGATCCACGCCCGCGACGATCATGTGGTGCCGGTGGAAGAGGGGCGGCTGCTCGCCCGCCTGATTCCGAACGCGCGACTGGTGGTCCTCGACTCGGCCAACCACATCCTGCTCTCGGACGAGCCCGCCTGGGACGAGTTCGTCGCCACGATGCACGCCTTTCTGGGGACGTCGGCCCTCGCGCCCACAACCGCGACGACCACGGCATTCAGCCCGCGAGAACTCGACGTGCTCGACCTGGTCGCCGCCGGCCTGACCAACGAGGCGATCGCCGCGCGCCTGTGTTTGAGCGTGCGCACCGTCGAGCGGCACCTCTCGAACGTCTACACGAAACTGCGCCTGTCCGGAAAGGCCGCCCGCGCCGGCGCGGCTGCGGCCTTCGTCGAGTCCCGCGGTTCCGTCGCCGAGCACCGCGACTGAGCGCGCTGCGTGTAGACCGCCACGCACACAGCCGTCTTGCGTAGTGGCGCTGATGCGGCCACTGTCCGCCTGGGATTAGACAGACGGCGACGGTTTCCCAGCAGCCAGGAGGTAAGGCAATGACGACCAATGTGGCGGACCAGGGGCGCGTCGGCGAGTCGGTCCGGGAGTACACGGTCAGTGGTGGCGGCGCGACGATTCTGCACGCTCGGGAGTGGGGAAACGCCGACGGGCCGGCGATTCTGTTCATCCACGGCTGGTCGCAGACTGACCTCTGCTGGAGCAGCCAAGTGGGCTCGCGGCTCGCCGAGACGTACCGGATGGTCACCTTCGACATTCGAGGTCACGGCCGGTCGGCCAAGCCGCTCGACGCTTCGTCCTACACCGACGCACGGCTGTGGGCCGACGATCTTGCCGCCGTTATCGAGCAGACCGAGCTCGACCATCCGGTTCTGGTCGCCTGGTCCTACGGCGGGTTCATCGTCGGTGACTACCTGAGGGCTTACGGCGACGGCGCCATCGCCGGCATCGATCTCGTGGGCGCCTCGGTGATCATGCAGCCACCCACCTTCGAACGCATCGGCCCCGGCCTGCTCGAGAATGCTTCGGCGGCGTTCAGCCCCGATCTCGCGACCAGCATTCCGGCCATTCGACGTTTCCTCCGAGCATGCAGCGTCGAACCGCTCGACGACGAGCAGTGGACCACTGCGCTCTGCTGGAACATGCTCACCCCGCCGGAAGTGCGGCAGGCACTGTTCAGCCGCGAGATCGACGAGACCGATGTGCTCTCGCGGGCGTCGGTGCCGGTGCTGGTGACGCACGGCCGGCGCGACGCGATCGTGCTGCCGTCCATGGCCGAGTACACCCTGGAGCGCTGCCCGGCGGCGGTGGCGTCCTGGTACGACGACACCGGCCACCTGCCGTTCGTGGAAGCCACCGACCGATTCAACCGCGAACTCGCCGCCTTCACCGCTGACGCGCGCGCGGCGTAGCTCAGTGGCGGTCCTACTTGTCGCTGGTCAGACGGTCGACCTCGGCGAGCAGGTGGGAGACCTGGCCGGTCACGCTGAACCGGTTGCGCGCGTACTGCGCGGCCACGGGCCCGCGGGTGGTCTTCCACTCGGCGTCGAGGGCTTGGTTGATCGCGTCGGTCAGTGACGCCGCGAGGGCGGTTCGATCGTCGGTCTCCGGGACCAGGGTCCCGACCTCGGGGGTGACGAAGTCACGCGGGCCGCCCGAGTCGGCGCCGATCACCGGGGTGCCGCAGGCCATGCACTCGACGAAGACGAGTCCGAACGGTTCGCGATAGGACGGGAAGCAGCCGACGTCGGCGCAGCCGAACAGCAGGGCGAGTTCGTCCTGAGCTCGCGGCCCGAGGAAGTAGGTGCGGCGTAACCCGAGCTCGGTGGTCAGTTCGTGCATGGCGCGCTGGGCCTCGGGTGGCCCGGACCCGATCACGAGGGTGAGGATCCGGCGCTCGTCCTGTTCGTAGATCGCGGCCGCGCGCAGCAGGGCGTCCAGCCGCTTCCAGTCGGCGAACTTGCCGCAGAACGCGACGACGGCGTCGAAGCCTTCCGGGGGCGCGACCGCTTCGGGCTCGAGGTCGCTGCCATCGAGCGGCTGAGTGGAGAACTTGGCCAGCACGGCCGCCCGGTCGGTGCCGTCGGGCAGCGGCTGGAACACATCCTGGTTGTAGCCGTTGGGCGAGAGCACGACACGCTCGCGCGGGAACTCGGGGAAGACGTCGAGCAGCGCGTCCACCTGCTCGACCGAGATCGACGCGGCCACGTCGACGCCGTGCTCCGGATCGGAGAAGTCGAAGATCTTCTCGCGCTGCATGAACGGCAAGAACCGCAGCGGAAACTCCTTCGGCTCGTCGCCCCGCCGCTCGTTGTTGAACATCTTGAGCTCGGTGCCGTGCGCGAAGCACAGCAGCGTCATCCGTGGCTTGCCGGCCGCGACTCGGCGCCGGTTGACGTCACGCAGCACCACGGTGTTCATGAACGCGTGATGCGCGATCGCGAGGCTGAACTGGTCGCCGGTCCGCGACTCGATCTCGTCCATCCAGTCGGCGACAGCGTCGGTCAGCCTGAGCCGGTACGCGTCCACCTCGGTCTCGCTCATCGAGTGCCAGCGGTAGCTGCTGACCGGCGACACCGACTCGCAGATCGGGATGTCGTGCTCGAGTGGGAAGACGTGGACGTCCTCTTCCTCGAATCGCTGACGCCGAGAGGGATACATCGAGTAGCACCGCACGCCTGGCAACGCGTTGTACGCGCGATGGTGCGACTCATGCAGAATGCCGGAGCCGGGCGCGAACTCACCGCCGCGTTGCCAGTTGTTGGTGCCGAGTTGAAAGATCAACCGATCGGACACCGCCACAGCTTAGGGGACGGGGCTAGTTCGTCGGATCAGCGGCCTAGCCGTGTCTAGTGCGACTCGCGGCCGACGGCGCTGCCCCGCCGTCCGGTGAGGAAGTCCAGGTCGGCGCCGCGATCGGCCTGCAGGACGTGATCGATGTACAGGCGCTCCCAGCCGCCGGTCGGTACCGCGTACGCCGCCTCGGCCTCCGACGACGGTGCGCGCCGGGCCAGTTCGTCCGCCGGCAGGTCGACGTCCAGCCGCCGATTCGCCACGTCCAGAACGATCTGATCACCGGTGCGAATCAGGCCGAGCGGGCCACCCGCGGCCGCCTCCGGCGCGACGTGCAGCACGACGGTGCCGTACGCGGTACCGCTCATCCGGGCGTCGCTGATCCGGACCAGATCGCGCACCCCACGCTCGAGCAATCGCGCCGGCAGCGGCATGTTGCCCACCTCGGGCATCCCCGGATACCCGCGCGGACCACAACCGCGCAGCACCAGTACCGAGTCCTCGGTGACGTCCACCGTGTCGATGCGGGCGCGCAGATCCTCGACGCTGTCGAAGACGACGGCCGGGCCGCGATGCTGCAGCAACGACGGCGAGGCCGCGGCGGGTTTGATCACCGCGCCGTCGGGCGCCAGGTTGCCGCGCAGCACGGTGATTCCGGCCGACGGCTGCAGCGGGGCCGACCGTGAGCGGATCACGTCGGAGTCCCAGATCCGGGCATCGGCCAGGGCGTCGACGAACGGTGTTCCCGCAACGGTGAGCGCGTCGGCGTCCAGCCGGTCGCGTACCTCGCGCAGCGCGGCGAGCAGGCCGCCGGCCCGGAAGAAGTCGTCCATGAGATGGCGGCCGGCCGGTTGCAGGTCGACCAGCAGCGGCACGTCCTCGCCGAGGTCGTTGAAGTCGTCGAGGGTCAGCTCGATCCCGAGGCGCCCGGCGATGGCCAGCAGGTGGACGACGGCGTTCGTCGAGCCACCGATCGTGGCCAGCGCGACGATCGCATTGCGAAACGAGCCCTTGCTCAGGATCGCGCTCGGGCGGCGATCGGCGGCCACCATCTCGACGATCAGCCGGCCCGTCGCGTGCGAGCGCTCCAGCAGCCGACTGTCGCTCGCCGGAGTACCGGCGATGCCGGGCAGCGTCAAGCCGAGCGCCTCGGTCACGCAGGCCATCGTCGAGGCGGTGCCCATCGTGTTGCAGT
This sequence comes from Jatrophihabitantaceae bacterium, assembly GCA_036502575.1. Taxonomy (GTDB): domain Bacteria; phylum Actinomycetota; class Actinomycetes; order Mycobacteriales; family Jatrophihabitantaceae; genus DASXRA01. The sequence goes on from DASXYL010000008.1 coordinate 84,664, forward strand.
GGCCGGCGCTGCGAATCATCGCTGACTCGGACGCGAGAAAGTCCTGCTGCGTAAGGGATCCGCCCCGGACCTCCTCGCTGAGCCGCCAGACATCGGTGCCGCAGCCGAGCGGCATCCCGCGGAAGTGGCCGGTGAGCATCGGCCCGCCCGGGACCACGACCGCGGGCAGATCGACCGACGCCGCCGCCATGACCAACGCCGGGATGGTCTTGTCGCAGCCGCCGAGCAGCACGACGCCGTCGATCGGGTTGGCCCGCAGCATTTCCTCGATCGACATCGCGGCGAGGTTGCGCCAGAGCATCGCCGTCGGGCGGACAAGCGTTTCGCCGAGCGACATCACCGGCAGGTTCAGCGGTACTCCGCCGGCTTCCCAGATTCCCTGCTTCACGCTCGTCGCGACGGTGTCGAGGTGCATGTTGCACGGGGTGAGGTCGGAGGCGGTGTTGGCGATCGCGATGTGCGGGCGGCCGTCGAATGCCTGCGCCGGCAGCCCACGCCGCATCCAAGCCCGGTGGATGTAGGAGTCGCGATCGGCGCCGCCGTACCACCGCGTGCTGCGTAGGCTCATCCCGGCAACCTCGCTTTCAGCTCATCGGAAATGCACACTATCCGGACCGTGGCCGACGAGACGCGCATCGTCGAATCGATCGCGTCCTGGCGGTGCTGCGAGAACTCGCCCAGCACTCCCGTGGCATCGGCTGCAGCCGGCCGCGCCTCAGACAGCTGATGTCGGGGGTACCCGGCTGTTCGCCTACTCGGCCTCGGCCAGGACCGTCGAGACCCTGGCCAACACCTCATCCACACTCGCCTCGACCGCCGCGTGCATGTCCTCCTCGACGTCGAAGGCATAGCTGATTTCGGTGGTGTCGGCCCACGGGGCGGCCAGCGTGATCGCGGTGACCGCGTCACCCGGGACGGTCATCACCAGGCGATCCGGCTCGGAAACCTCGTCGTAGCGGCCGGACAACGCGATTTCCTCCCCGGCTGAAGAGACCACCGTCGCCTGCCAGGAGCCGCCCGACCGGACGTCCAGCACCGCCGTCCCGGGTTTGGCCGGCAGCCACCCCTCGAAATGGTCGGCCTGGGTCAGCACCCGCCACACCCGCTCACGCGGCGCCTTCAGCGTGCGGGTCACGGTGAACTCGCTCATCGCGGTCTCTCCCCTTTGTCGGCTTTCGATCGGCTCGATCCGCCCGCCGCCCGCAGCCGTCGCGTTTCCTGCTCGCGCTATCGCGCGACATCGAGCCAGCAGCGCCTGCATTCGTGCCGGGTCGCCCGTCGGCGCGGGTCCTTCCCGGCCGCGAGACGTTCCAGGAAGCACATTATCGGCTGCGTTGCGGTGACCCGTTGCGAGCTGCCTACTGTCCGCCCCGCCTCGCGCATCGTGGTCACGTCGCGTCACGGGTGAGAAGTGACGCACAGCTTCGCGGCGCACAGTGAAGCCACCCGACCGCGCCCCCGGAGGACGCCGGTGACGATCGCCACGAAGGCCGCCCCTGTTACGGGCGTGCCCTCGCCGCCGGTCGCGGTCGAGCGAGTGCCCTGGCATCAGCGCCCGCGTACCTGGATGATCGCCGCGGCGGTCGCCCTGCTCTCCGCCGCCGCAGTGGTCAGCGCGGCCACAGTCGACTCCGACAGCGGAACCGACCTACTCGGGCTGGCCGGCTCCGTCGCGAACGACATCGTCCGGATGCGCTGGCAGTACGCCGCGATCGTCGTCGTCCTCGCCGGGTTGCACTACCTGGCCACCGCCATCGCCGCGCGGACCGCCGCGGGCCTGCCGCTGCCGCTCGGCGAGACAGTGCTCGTGCAACTCGCCGCAGCCGCCGCGAACCGGCTGACCCCCGCCGGGCTTGGCGGTTCGGCCGTGACGGCCCGCTATTTCACCCGTCGCGGCCTCACCGCCCCCGGCGCGGTCGGCGCGGTCGTCGCGCTGGCAGTGCTCGGCGCGGCAGCGGACCTGCTCGTGGCCACCGGCCTGGTGCTGGGCGGCACCTGGTTCGGCCTGACTGGATCCACCCGCGAGATCGGCCGGCTGCTCACGCACGTCACCCACCTGTTGGGGCCGCTGCGCTCCCCGTGGCTGTGGGCCGCGGTAGCCGCCTTCGGCGCCGCCGCGCTGGGCATGTGGATTGCCCGGCACCGCTCGGGACGCCTGCAGCGCTGGGTACAGGTGTGGCATCCGGTCCGGCGGTTGGTACACCGCCCGACCGCGCTCGCCACGCTGCTCGTAGCCTCGGGGTGCACCACCCTTGTACTTGGGTTCGCGTTCGTCGTCACCACCCAGGTGGTGCCCGGCCCGCAACCGGTCGGCGGTCTCGGCGCGCTCCTCATCGGTTTCATGCTCGGCTCGGCAGCCGGCACTGCCGTGCCTGTCCCGGCTGGGCTCGGCTCCACCGAGGCGGCGCTCATCGCCGTGCTCATCAGCGTCAAGGTGCCCGCAGCGCACGCCGTCGAGGAGGTCCTCATCTTCCGACTGCTCACCTTCTGGATGCCCGCGCTCGTCGGCATCCTCACCACACGCGCCCTCTATCGCCGCCACGCCCTCTAACTACAACCCCCCGGGGCCACGCGGCACCGAGCGGCCGCCGGCCCGGAGCAGGTTGCTGTCGCCGGGGTGCCCGACGATCTTCTCGACCAGCCGGGCGGCGTCGAGCACGGCGTCGAGGTCGACACCGGTCGCCACGTTGCAGTCCGCGAGGAGATACACGAGTTCCTCGGTCGCGATGTTGCCGGTCGCGCCGGGCGCGAACGGGCACCCGCCGAGGCCGGCGGTCGAGGCGTCCAGCTCGGTCACGCCGGCCAGCAGCGCGGCGAACGCGCTCGCGATACCGGTGCCCCGCGTGTTGTGGAAGTGCGCTCCGAGCGCCACGTCAGGTGCCACGGCACGGACGGCGTCGACCAGGGTCGTGACGCGGACCGGCGTCGTCGTCCCGATGGTGTCGCCCAGGCACAGGGCGTCGGCATCGGCCGCGACCGCTTCGCGGGCCACCGACACCGTCCGCTCGACCGGTGTAGGCCCGTCGAAGGGACAGTCCCACGCGGTAGCGATGATCACCTCGCAGCGACCGCCCGCATCGTGGGCGATCTCGGCGATCGGACCGATGGCCGACACCGCCTCCTCCGTCGAGCGCAGGACGTTCGCCCGGCTGTGCCCGTCCGCGGCCGATACGACGTACTCGATGTCAGTGATGCCCGCGGCGACAGCTCGGCGGGCGCCGTTCGGGCTCGCGACGAGGGCCGAGAAGGCCACGCCGTCCCACCTACCGAGCGCGGCCGCCACTCGCTCGGCGTCGGCCATGCTCGGGACGGCCCGCGGCGACACGAACGCCGTGGCCTCGATGCGGCGGACGCCGGTCGCCACCAGCGCGTCGAGCAGGCGGATCTTGTCGTCGAACGGGATCGGCTGCTCCAGCTGCAGACCGTCGCGCGGTCCGACCTCCCGGATGCTGACCCGTTCGGGCAGGGCGAGCTCGGTCACGGCCACCTCCTCGCTATCCGAACCCCGTTTGGTTATCGGTAGTGCGAATGCTACGTTGCGGACGTGGCCTTGACGAAGTCGCTGGACGAAGACGGCGTGCTGCATGTCGTCATCGATCGCCCGCCCGTCAACGCGTACTCCATCGGATTGCTCATCGAACTCACCGACGTGCTGTCCAGCGTCCCCGACGACGCCCGGGTTGTCGTGCTGCGCGCCGAGGGTCGTGGCTTCTGCGGCGGCGGTGACGTCAAGGAAGTACAGCAACTGCCGGGCTACGAAGGCATCCTCGGCCAGGGCCAGCGCGGGCTCGCGGCGTGCGTCGCCGTCGAGCGATGCCCGGTTCCGGTCATCGCGGCTGTGCACGGGTACTGCATCGGCATCGGGGTGCTGATCGTCGGCGTGTGCGACATCGTCGTGGCGGCGGAGGGCACGACGTTCGTGCTCGCCGAGGCGGACAACGGCGCGGCGAGCGGCGTCGTCCAGGCGCTCGGCCTGCTTCCGGAGAAGCGCATGCGCGCCGCCATGTTCACCTGCGAGCCGTTCACCGCCGAGGAACTGCACGCGTACGGCAGCGTCTACCGGATCGCGGCCCCCGCCGATCTCAACGACACAACGGGCGGCATCGCCCGCACGATCGCGGCCAAGTCGCCCCGGGTCGTCCGCGCGCTGAAACAGTCGATGAACCACAGCGCCGACCGCGACCTCGTCCGCAAGTACCGTACCGAGATGAGCTACACCTACGAACTCAACATGACCGGCGATGCCTACGCTGCCCGCGACACGTTCGTGACGGGCGATCGGGCGGGCTACCTCGCGCCGCCGAACGGCACGGGAGAGTGAGCGCCGAGGTCGTCGTCCAGCGTGACGGCGCGGTCGCCGAGATCGTCTGGCAACACCCGCGGCTGAACCTGTTCTCCCGCACCACGTGCGCGGCGTTCGAGGACGCCGTCGACCAGGTCAGCGGAGCGCGGGCGGTGCTACTGCGCGCGGAGGGGCCGGTGTTCTGCGGCGGCGTCGACGTCCACGAGTTCGCCGACCTCGACACCGAAACCGGGGCGGCGCTGATGCGGCGGTTCCTCGGCCTGGTGCACCGGGTCGAGGCGATCCCGGTGCCCACGATCGTCGCCATTCACGCGCTGAACCTGACGATCGGGCTCGAGATCGCCCTCGGGTGCGACCTGATCTGGGCCGCGCCCGAAGCAGAGATGGGACTGATCGAGGCGAAGGTCGGCCTCACCCCGGCCGCCGGCGGGACGCAGCGCCTGGTGGCGCGGGCCGGGCTCGGCCGGGCGACCGAGATGGTGTTCAGCGGCGGGCGGTACGGCGCTCGCGAACTGCACGAGTACGGCGTCGTCGACCAGGTGATACCCGCTGACCAGCTGCTCGATGCGGCCCGGGCCCGGTGCGCCGAGCTCGCGGCCGGCCCGACCCATGCCCTGACGGTGGCAAAGCAACTGCTTCGGACAGCTGCTCGGGCCGGCACTGCCGCCGCCGACGCGATCACGGCCGACGTCACGGCCCCACTGTTCGAGACTGCGGACGCCCGCGAGGGAACCGCCGCCGTGTTGCGCCGCAACCGTCCGCCGGCGGAGTTCCTCGGGCGATAAGCCTCACGCCGCCGTGATCGCGAGCAGCGGGATGTCCTGCGCACTCACGATCGCGAGGCCGTGTTCGAGGGCGAACGCGACGGCGTCCACGGCCGACATCAGCGGTCCGTCGTCATGAACGAGTTCGCATCGCACCACGCCCGGCAGCAGCCCGGATTGCTCGCACAGCGCGAGGGCAGCCTGCGGGGTGGTCAGCGGCCCGGGGCCCGGGTCGGGGACGCGGAGCGGCACGAGGTGCCCGGGGCGGGTGAGCTGGTCCGGGCGGGTCGCCGGATCGGTGAGCAGCCGGGCTGTACATGAGCGATCGGCCGCCGAGATGCCCGTGCCGATTCCCTCGGCGGCATCGACGGTTACGGCCGGGACCGGACGACAGCCACCGAACGGATCGGCCGCGATCGCCGGCAGGTCGAGCTGGTTGCAGCGCTGCACGGGCAGCGCGACGGTGACGAACCCCGACGTGTATCGCACCAGGAATGCCATCGCTTCCGGCTGGACCACCTCGGCCGCCAACAGCAGCTCGGCGCCACCTTCGATGACGTCCTCGTCGAAGAGCACGACCGGACGCCCCTGACGCAGGGCCGACACCGGATCCAGCAGCACCATCACGACCTCCCGATTGCGGAACGCTGATGATTATCCTATCAGCGTTTGGTTTACTGTCTTGGTGGCAAACCTAACACTGTCTGGTAGCGTCCAGCTCGTGGCGTACACCCGCACCCCGTACCTCGTGGTGAGCCGGGAAACCGAGAACCGCAAGGACGTCTACGGCTCGATCGACGATGTCGTGGTGCGCCAGGCGCAGCTGCTGCGACCCGAGCAGAACTCGCGGACGGCGTTCGTCGCGATGCACCCCATCGGTGCGCCCGGCTACCTGCCCGCGTTCTCGCACCTCGCCCGCCGCGGACTGCATGTGATCGCCTGCGGCACCCGTTACACGAGCGGTGACGCCGGCCTGCAGATGGAGAACGCACTGCTCGATCTGGCCGCCTGCGTGCGCGACGCGAAGGAGCGCCTGGGCTACGAGCGGATCGTTCTCGTCGGCTGGAGCGGCGGCGGGTCGCTGCTCGCGGGCTACCAGGCCGAGGCGGAGAAGCGCCAGATCACCCAGACGGCGGCGGGTGAACCGACGTCGCTGGCCGACGCCGACCTGATCACCGCCGACGGCCTCGTCCTCATGGCGGCCCACCGCAGCCGGCACCAGCTGATTACCGACTTCCTCGACCCGTCGATCCTGGACGAGGACCGCCCCGACCAGCGCGACCCCGAGCTGAACATCTACGACGACGCCAACTCGAACACGCAGCCCTACTCCCCCGAGTACATCGCGCAGTACCGGACGGCGCAGCGGGCGCGCAACGAGCGCATCACCACCCGCGCATTGCAACGCCTCGACGACCTGCGCCGAAGTGGGCGCCCGCACGACGAGCACTGCTTCGTCGTGCACGGCACGATGGCCGATCTGCGCTGGGTCGACCCGTCCGTCGACCCGAACGATCGCCGGCCGGGCTGGAGCTACCTCGGCGATCCTCGGGTGGCCAACGAGGCGCCGTCCGGGCTGGCCCGCTTCACCACGACGCGGGGCTGGCTCTCGCAGTGGAGCCTCACGCACGCGCAGGTCGACGCGGTGGACGCCGCCGACCGGATCACCGTCCCGTCCCTGGTCGTCGTCAACAGCGCCGACGACGCCTGCCCGCCGTCCCACCAGCGCGCGTTCTTCGACGCGCTGGTGAACGGGGAGCGGCAGTGGCACGAGATCAAGGGCGCGAACCACTACTTCAGCGGCGGCGGCGCGCAACGCGAGCACCTCGACGAGGCCGCGGACACCGTGCTCGAGTGGGCCGGGTCCCACCAGTTGCTGGACTAGCGCGCAGTCTGATCGAGTTGTCCGCCCTTCGCGGCGCTATGGCGCCGCGAAGGGCGGACAACTTCGGAAACTAGGAGACGGCCAGCGCCGAGCCGTCCGCGGGGACGCCGCTGAGCGCGAATTGCGCGACTTGCCGGCCGACCAGTTCCAGGCTGTCGCGGATGTCGGTATCCACGCACTCACCGTCGACGAAGACCCCCGGCCCGACCACGACGGCGGCACCGTAAGGCGTCGGAAAGGCACGCAGGGCGTGGGCGATCGAACGCAGGTTGCCGAGCACCGTCACCGCCGCCTGGCTGCCGTGCGCCACACCGATGCATCCCATGGGCAGGCCGTTGAAGTACACCCGCTCGTCCCGGACCATGTCCTCGACGTAGTCGAGCGCGTTCTTGACCAGGCCGGACAGCGCCCCGTGATACCCGGGGCTACAGACTATGACGCCGTCGGCGGCCCGTAGCGACGCGATCAAACGTTGGGCGCCCTCTGACCGGTCCGGCAGCTTGGGGTCGTAGAACGGCAGGTCGAGCTCGGCCGCGGCGAAGCATTCGGTGCGCGCGCCGGCCCGCTGCGCCCCACGCAACGCCGCCCGGAGCGCCGCCTCGGAGGTCGAGTTCGGTCGCACCGTGCCGCCGATGCCGACTACCAGTGGTCTGGTCACACCATTAACCTAACACTGATTGGTTATTAGTTCCATGCTCAGAGGCGTTCGATAATTGTCGCGTTGGCCATCCCGCCGCCCTCGCACATCGTCTGCAACCCGTAGCGTCCGCCGGTGGATTCGAGCACGCCGAGCAGCGTCGTCAGCAACCGCGCCCCGGACGCGCCCAGCGGGTGGCCGAGCGCGATGGCCCCGCCCCGCTGGTTGAGCCGTTCGGGGTCGGCGGACACGTCGCGCTGCCACGCGAGTGGTACGGACGCGAATGCCTCGTTCACCTCGAACGCGTCGATGTCGTCGATCGACAGGCCGGTACGCGCCAGCGCCTTGCGGGTCGCCGGGATGACGCCGGTGAGCATGAGCACCGGATCGTCGCCGGTCACGGCGAAGGAGTGGAACCGCGCCCGCGGTTGCAGCCCGAGGTCGTTCGCCGCCTGCTCGCTCATGATCAGCACTGCGGACGCGCCGTCGGTGAGCGGCGAGGAATTGCCGGCCGTGATGGACCATTCGATCTCGGGAAACCGCTCGGCGGCCGGATCGCCCTGGAAGGCTGGGCGCAATCCGGCCAAGCTATCGCGGGACGTACCGGGTCGGACGGTCTCGTCGACGCGATGCGGCGCCGACTGCGGTACGTCGATCGGCACGATCTCGGCGTCGAACGAGCCGGCGTCCGTCGCGGCCGCCGCCAGCCGGTGCGAACGCTCGGCGAACTCGTCGAGCGTGTCCCGGTCGAACTTCCACCGCGCGGCGACGATCTCGGCCGAGATCCCTTGGGTAACCAGGCCGTCCGGGTAGCGAGCCGCGACCTTCGAGCCGTAGATGTCGTGGCCCTGGATCGCCGAGAACATCGGCGCCCGGCTCATCGATTCGACGCCGGCGGCGATGACGATGTCGTAGCTGCCGGCCATGACGCCCTGCGCGGCGAACGCCGCCGCCTGCTGGCTGGACCCGCATTGCCGGTCGACGGTGGTCGCGGGCACCGACTCGGGGAACCCGGCGGCGAACACCGCCTGCCGGGTGATGTTGGCCGCCTGCTCGCCGGCCTGGGTCACGCACCCGCCGATGACGTCGTCGATACGGGCCGGGTCGAGCCCGTTGCGCTCGACGAGCGCCTGCAGCACCTGGGCCAGCAGGTCGACCGGATGAACGCCGGACAGCGCGCCGCCCGGCTTGCCCTTGCCGGACGCGGTGCGGACGGCGTCCACGATGACGGCTGTGTTCATGACGGTCTCCCTCTCGTGGTGGGCGGCTCAGACGACGCCCGCGGCCTGCAGTTCGGTCAGCCGCACCGCGCCGAGTAGCGGTTCGAGCACCTCGTCGGTGTGCTCGCCGAGCAGCGGACCACCCCGGGTCACCGATCCCGGGGTATCGCTCAGGCGTGGCATCACGCCGGGCATGGGCACCGTCTCGCCGCCCAGGGCCGGCTCGGGAACGTCGAGCACCATCTCGCGGGCGGCGTAGTGCGGATCGACGGCGATGTCCCGGGCGGTGTAGATCCGCCCCGCCGGTACCCCGGCCTCGGACAGCGTCTTCAGCAGCGCCTCGGTGGGCTGGCCCGACGTCCATTCGGAGATCTCACCGTCGAGCGCGGCCTGTTCTGCCCCGCGGCCGAGGTGCGTCAGGTACCGCGATTCGTCGGCGATCCAGTCGGGGCGTCCGACCGCGACCGCCAGGCGCGCGAACACCGAGTCCTGGTTGGCGCCGATGATCACCCACTCGTCATCGGCGGTGGGATAGACGTTCGACGGCGCGATACCGGGCAACACCGACCCGCTCGGCTCGCGGACGTGGCCCAGCTTGGTGAACTCGGCGAGCGTGGACTCCATGTACATCCACATCGCCTCGTAGAGGGCGACGTCGACCAACTGCCCGGTGCGCGTCCCGCCCGGCCGGTCGCGGGCGAAGAGCGCGAGCACGGCGCCGACGAACCCCTGCGTGGCCGCCAGTGCATCGCCGAGCGACACGCCCACCCGCACCGGCGCGCGTCCAGGCTCCCCGGACACGTGCCGGAACCCGCTCATCGCCTCGGCGACCGAACCGAACCCGGCGCGATCGCGGTACGGGCCGTCCTGGCCGTAGCCGCTGATCCGCACCATCACCAGCGCCGGGTTGATCGCCCGCAGCCGGTCATAGCCGAGGTCCCAGCGCTCGAGGGTCCCCGGGCGGAAGTTCTCGATGAGCACGTCCGCGCTACGTATCAGCTCCCGCAGCGCGTCCTGCCCCTCCGGACGGCGCAGATCCAGCGTCACCGACCTCTTGCCGCGCGCGATGATGCTCCAGTACAGGCCGACGCCTCGGTACAGGCCGCCCCAGACCCGCATCGGATCGCCGACGCCGGGCGGCTCGATCTTGATGACGTCGGCGCCGTGATCGGCGAACAGGTGGCCGCAGAAGGGTCCGCCGATGATGTGGCCGAGCTCGAGGATGCGTAGCCCCGCCAAGGCACCGGTCGCCCGCGTCGTCACGGCTCGACGTTAGCGAACACTGTTTGGTTAGTCCAGAACCCAACAGCGTTAGATACCACACGTCGCAGCATTCTCAGGTGATGATCTACGGGTTCTGGTCGGTGAGCCGCCACAACCCGTAGATCATCACCTGATGACGTGGGCGTCGGCCGGGAGCGACGCTAGCGGGACGCCTTCGCGGGGGTCCGGCGCGCGCGACTCGACGCCGGCGCCTTCTTGGCCGCGGCGGTTCGCTTGCGGGCCGGCTTCGCCCGGAGCTTGACCTCCGCGGCGACCTCGACCGATTCGACGATAGCGGCGCTCGCGATGTCGAACAGCTCGTCCTCGGACAGCAGCCGCTCCTTGTGCGCCCGGGCCCAGGTCTTGGCACGGTCGGCGACCCTTCCGGTTGCGTCGTCGCCACCCCCACGCGTTTCGTGGATCGCACTGCCGATGGCGAGGATCTCGAGCACGTCGAGCAGGGGCACGACCGCACCGATGGGCACTCCCTCGGCGACGAGCCGGGCCGCGGACGAGTCCATCATCTCGGCGCCCATTCCAAGCTCACCCTTGCGCACGATCACCGGCACCAGTTCGGGGTGATCGAGCACCGCTTGACGCAACAGCCAGGCGTTACGCGGCAACCACGTGCGCCAGTCCTCGTCGGTCGTCTCGGGCGTGCGCACCTCCGCCAAGGCCAGCTCGGCGGCGCCGACCACGATCTCTTCCTTGTTGGCGAAATGGTGGTACAGGGACGCACCGTTGACACCCAGCTCGTCGGCCAGGCGACGAATGCTCAGGGCATCCAGGCCTTCGTTGTCGATGATCTTCAGAGCCGCTTGCAGCGCGTTGCGCCGGGAGATCAAAGGAATCTTGGGACGGGCCACGGAATCACGCTCTCTCGACGGGTCGCTTCTGCCGGGCCCTATCTTATCGGTTCCGAACGTTGTTTGATTCGGTTCGCGAGCATTTCTGGCCGGCGACACCGAACCTTGACCGGTAAACCATATGCCGTTAGGTTCATGGGGCGTCCCGCGGACTCGTCGGAAGGGTTTCTATGGCCCCGATCGCCGTCGACTGGGTCGAGTACAACGCGCGTCGTTTCGGCGATGCCCCCGCACTGCAGACGGCGGAGACCCGCGCAACCATCAGTTGGGCCGACTTGGAGCCCCTGGTCGCCGGGTTGGCCGGCGCCTTGCGGGACACCTACTCGATCGGGTCCGGCGATCGGGTTGCCGCGTTGGCCGACAACGACGTGCGCTTCTTCGTGTTGCAGTTCGCATGCATGCGCCTGGGCGCGATTTTCGTACCGCTCAACTGGCGGCTCAGTGCCGCCGAGCTCGCCACGCTCTGCGCCGATGCGCAACCGCGACTGATCGTGCACGACCGCGAATGGCAGCAAATCGCGGGGGAGTTGGCCGAGAAGCTCGGGATGGCCACGGCGAACTGGGGGTGCGCCGACGCTGAGCGGGACATCGACATCCTGCTCGCGCGGGCGACGCCGGTGGCCGACGAGGGCGTACGCACCCTGGACGACGCGACGCACATTCTCTACACGTCCGGCAGCACCGGCACTCCCAAGGGCGCACTGGTGACCGGCGGGACGCTGGCGTGGCACACGGCGAACATCGCGCAGGTCGACGAGGTGACCGGACTCGGCGACAAGCTGCTCGACCCGCTGCCGCTGTTCCACGCCGGGGGCCTGACCACGCTGGCCGCGCCGGTGCTGCTCTCGGGGGGCTGTGTGTGCGTGATGCGGCGCTTCGACCCGGCGCTCACCCTGGCGCTGCTGTCGGATCCGGAGCTGGGCATCACCCACTACGGGGCGGTGCCGACGATGCTGCAGATGATGGTCGACCGGCCCGAGTTCGCGCAGGCGCGCTTCGACAGCGTGCGGCACTTCCAGGTCGCCGGCGGCGTCGCGTCGAGCAAGCTCCTCGGCGTCTGGGCCGCGAAAGGGGTGTTCCTGCAGACGCACTACGGGGGCACCGAGATGGGCCCGGCGATCGCCGCCATGCCCAAGGAGGCGGCGGGGGCCAAGCCGGGCTCGTGCGGCTTTCCGGTGCGGCACAGCCGGGTGCGCCTCGTCGACGACGGCCGTGATGTCGGCCCCGGCGAGGTCGGCGAGGTATGGCTCAGCGGCCCGAGCGTCACCCCCGGCTACTGGGGCCACGATCACGGGGATGCCTTGCGGGACGGGTGGTTCCGCACCGGCGATGCGGCGATGCGCGACGAGGACGGCTTCCTCTACCTCGTCGACCGGCTCAAGGACATGTACAAGTCCGGCGGGGAGAACGTATTTCCCGCTGAGGTCGAACGCGTCCTGGTCGAACACCCCGACATCAACGAGGTGGTCGTGATCGGCGTGCCGGACGAGAAGTGGGGCGAGTCCGGTGTGGCGATGGTCGTCCCACGCGGCAGCGCCCAGATAACCCGCGAACTGCTCGTCGAGTACTGCGTGGGGCGGCTGGCCAAGTACAAGATCCCCCGCGAGGTACTGCTCATCGAGACGCTGCCGCGCAACGCCACCGGCAAGATCGTCAAATCCGAGCTGCGCGCCCGCTACCTCGCCGAGCACTCCGGGCCTGATAGTTCTCACCCGTAGCGAGCCGCATTGCTAGGACCGGCGCTTGGCCCACCAGCGGACCAGATTCCGCCTCAGCAGATGGTCGGCTCGTGGGCTAAGTACCTGCGCCGACATGATGCAGCCTCGCGGTGACTGCAGCCGCTTCCCTCCCACCTGACCAACATTCGGCACACTGGGAGTGGTCAGGCCAGAGGGGAGGCGGGGTGCGCGACCATTCACCCAGGCCAAGGTGCCGTCACGATCGTGGTACTTCGCTCCAGGGAATGTCCTTGTCCACCCGTGGTTCGCCGGGCAGGCCGAGCACCCGCTCGCCCAGCACGTTGCGCAGGATCTCCGACGTGCCGCCCTCGATCGAGTTGGCCAGCGAGCGCAGGTAGTCATAGCGTAGGTCGCCGCTGCCACCGTGCACCGTGGTGAAGTCGGGACGGGTCTCGGCGAAGCTGGCGAACAACAGTCCGTCCTCGCCGATGAAGTCGAGGGCGAGGTCGTAGATCGCCTTGTTCAGCTCGGCCATCTGCAGCTTGGCGATGGATCCCTCCGGCCCCGGCCGGCCCCGAGCCCCGGCTTCGGCCGCCCGGACGTTGGTCAGCCGGGCCGCCTCGGCGCGCGTCCACAGCTGCATCAGCCGGTCGAGGTCGCCCGGCTCGGCGCGTCCGGCTGATTCGGCCGTCCGGTACGCCTCGACGGCCTGGCCGATCGGGCCTTCACCCCGGTCGACGACGCGGCCGCCGAGCGAGAGCCGCTCGTTCATCAGGGTGGTCATCGCGACGGTCCAGCCGCCGCCGACCTCGCCCAGCACCTGGCCGTCGGGGACGAACACGTCGTCAAGGTAGACCTCGTTGAACTCGGCCTCGCCGGTCAGCTGCCGCAGCGGCCGCACCTCGACGCCGGGACTGGTCATATCGATGAGGAAGTACGTCAACCCCCTGTGCTTCGGCTGGTCGGGGTCGGTGCGCGCGAGCAGCAGCCCCCACCGAGCCACGTGCGCGAGTGTCGTCCAGACCTTCTGCCCGTTCACCCGCCAGCCGGTGCCATCCCGTACGGCCCGCGTCGACAGTGCGGCCAGATCGGATCCGGCGCCCGGCTCGGAGAATAGCTGGCACCAGATCTCCTCGCCGCTGAACAGCGGCCGCAGGTAACGCCGCTTCTGCTCGTCGGTGCCGTGCGTGTGGATCGTCGGGGCGGCCATACCCAGCCCGATGACGTTGCGCGCGGACCAGTTCGGGCGGCCCGGATGCGCGAACAGCTCCTCGACGTCGGCGTGCCACGCGGGGTCGGCGTCGAGACCGCCGAACCCGGGCGCGAAGTGCACGAACGCCAGGCCGGCGTCGAAGCGCGCCTCGCGCAACTCGCGATCGGGTGTGATGTCCAGCGGATGGGCGGCCAGGAAATCCGCGACGTGTGCGCGCACGTCGAGCCCGGTCATCGTGCACCTCCTAGCCCGAGTTGTTCGGCCAGCCGTCGGCGATGCGCGGTCGGGGTACCGAAGAGCAGCGCCGAGCTCTTCGCCCGCTTGAGGTACAGGTGGGCGGAGTGCTCCCACGTGAAGCCGATACCGCCGTGGATCTGCAGGTTCGCCGCGGCCACGTGGACGTACGCGTCGGAGCAGAACGAGCGGGCGAGGCTGGCCGCGGTCGCCGTCTCAACCGGGTCGTCGGTCGCCGCAGCAAGGCCGTGGTAGGCGAGCGACCGGGCCAGCTCGACGTCCATCAGCATGTCGGCGCACCGGTGCTTCACGGCCTGGAACGAGCCGATCGGGCGACCGAACTGGATCCGCTGCCGGGCGTAGCCGACGGCGGAGTCGAGCGCGGCCTGGGCTCCGCCGACCTGTTCGGCGGCGAGCAACAGCAGGGCGACGTCGAAGGCCCGCGCGATCGGTTCCGCCACGTCGGTGCCGACGAGCACGGCCCGCGTTTCGTCGAAGCGCAGCCGGGCCAGGCGCCGGGTCGAGTCCATCGTGGTCAGCGGGGTGCGGGACAGGCCATCCGCGTCCCCGTCGATGACGTAGAGCCCGAGGCCGTGACCGTCCTGCGCCGCGACGACGACCACGTCCGCGGCGCCGCCGTCCAGCACGTAGCCCGCGGTTCCGGTGATTCGCCCGTGGTCGGCCCGCAATGAGCTGGCCGCCGGGCTCGGGCCGGCCCAGGCCAGAGTCGCGATGGACTCCCCCGCGGCGATCGGCGGCAAGTACCGCGCCTGGGCGTCCTCGTCGGCGGCCGCCAACAGGGCAGTGGCAGCCAGGCCGACGCTCGCGAGCAGCGGCGCGCACAGCAAGGCTCGGCCGGCCTCTTCGAACACAACGCCCAACTCGGTCAGGCCAGCGCCCGCGCCGCCGTACTGCTCGGGCACGGCCAAGCCCGGCAGACCCAGTTGCTCGGCCGCCCGGGCCCACACCTTCGGATCGAAGCCGCTCTCGGTCTCCATCGCCTGGCGCACGCGAGCCTCGGACGACTCGACGGCCAGGAAGCCCCGCACCACGGACCGGTACTGCTCCGCGTCGCCACCAGGCATGAAGCCCACGATCGACACCTCCAGGCGTACTCGACCGGACTAACCATATGGTGTTTGATTTAGGGATGCCAGACCGTATCGCGCTTATCACCGGAGCAAGCCGGGGTATCGGGCTCGCGATCGCGCACCGACTGTCGGCTGACGGCTACCACGTCGTGGTGACCGCCCGCAGCGTCGACAAGATCGCCGACCTCGCCGATCGGCTGAACGCCGAAGGTCGTCACGCCGACGCCGTCGCCTGCGACCTCGGCGACCGGTCGTCCGTCGACGACCTCGTCGCCGAAGTACGTGCCCGCCACGGACGCCTGGACGTGCTGGTGAACAACGCCGGTGCACTGCCCTCGGCCCGCGTTGCCGAGGACGTCACCCGGGCCGAGTGGGACGCCGTGCTCGAGGTGAACCTCTCCGCACCGTGGTTCCTCGCCTGTCGAGCCAAGGATCTGATGGGCGACCGGGGCGGCGTGATCGTCAACGTCGCGAGCACGGCGTCGTTCTACCCGTCGCGGGGGCTCGTCGCCTACAACGTGAGCAAGGCCGGTGTGGTCATGCTGACCAAGGTGCTGGCGCTGGAATGGGCCCGCCACCGCGTACGGGTCGTGGGCATCGCTCCGGGAAAGATCGACACCGACCTGTTGGCGCCGGTCATCGCGCACGCCGAGAAGAAGGGTGTCGCGCTGAATCCACAACGCCGGGTCGGCACCGGCGAGGAGGTCGCCGGCCTGGTGTCCTACGTGGTCAGCGACGCGGCGGCCTTCGTGACCGGCACCGTCATCCCGATCGACGGGGGCGAGCTGCTCGTGGCCACCAGCGAGCACGGCAAGTAAGGCGTCCTTGACGTAGCCGACTACTAACCATACGGTGTTTGGTAAGGCGGTTCGAAGGAGGACTCATGTTCCACCATGTCGCGATAGCGGTGAAGGACGCCACCAAGGCGCACAAGTTCTACACCGAGGCGATGGGCTTCGAGCTCGTCAAGGTGGTCAAGCGCAAGACCCCGGAGGGCGGCTGGACCAAACACATCTTCTACGACACCGGCGACGGCCTATTCGCCATCTGGGACCTGCGCGGCCTCGCGGGCGAGGTGCTCGAAGACGCCGACTGGCGCGGCGGCATGTCCACCGGCGCCGGCCTGCCCTACTGGGTGAACCACATCGCGTTCGACTGCAAGGACGCCGGTGGGCTGCAGGAATGCCTGCAGCGTTGGCTGGATCTCGGCTACCACGTGACCGAGGTCAAGCACGAGTTCATCCACTCGATCTACACGCGGGACCCGGACGGGACGCTGGTGGAGTTCACCTACGACACCCAGCCGCTCAACGAGGACGACCAGGTCGAGGCCGTCGAGCTGCTTGCCGACGACTCCCCGGCGACGGTTCCCGACTACGCGGGCATCGTGCACAGGTCCCCGAACTACCAGGCCCGCAAGCAGGCCGAGCTGGAGATCGACGCCAACGCGGCGTCCGCGATCTGACCGATCCGATCAGGTGAGGGAGATCGCCTGCTCCGGGCAGTTCATGATCGCCGACTGCACGTCGGTGGCGTACTCGGGACCCGGGTCGGCGATGAGCACCTGGCCGTAACCCTCGTCATCGACGTCGAACAGGTCCGGGTTGGCGAGCACGCATCGTCCGTGCCCTTGGCACTTGTCGGTGTCGATGACGAGCGTCACGGTATCTCCTCGGCGCTGGGGATCGGTGGGGACATGGCGGGGACATAGCCGGACAGGCCGCCGTCGACGACGAGCGTCTGCCCGGTCACGAACGAGGCGGCGTCGGACGCCAGATGCACGACGTGCGCGGCGATGTCACTCGCGCGGCCGAGGCGGGGCACCAGGTGCGCGGCTTGCAAGGCCGCGACGTAGTCGGCGCCGACCGTCTCCTGCAGCCCCGGCGTCTCGATGATGCCGGGCGCGATGGCGTTACAGCGGATGTTGTAGCGCCCGTAGCCGGTGGCAATCGAACGCACCAACTGCTCGAGGCCGCCCTTCGCCGTGGAGTACGCGGTGCGCAGGCTGCTGCCGGTCCGTCCCTTGATCGACGAGGTGAGGATGATGCTGCCGCCGCCGGCGGTGATCATGCCCGGGATCACGGCCCGGCACCCGAGCAGGTTGCCCCGCAGGACGACGGAGATGACGAGGTCCCAGGTGCCGAGGTCGAGCCGAACCGCGTCGAGATCGCGGTTCATGATCGGCCCGGCGGTCGGCGCCGCGTTGCCGTGCAGCACGGTGATCGCGCCGAACGCCTCGGTGGCCGCGGCAACGGCCGCTGACCACGCTGCTTCGTCGGTGACGTCGAGCGGCCAGCCGATTGCCGACCCACCCGCCTCGGACGCCTGCTTGGCCACGAGGTTCGCCGCGGCCCCGTCGAGATCGGTGACGGCCACCGCGGCTCCGGCCGCGGCCAACGCCCGCGCGCTCTCGGCGCCGATACCGGAGCCGGCCCCGGTGACCAGTGCCACCTGCCCGTCGAGCACACCTGCCATCCGAGAAACATTACCAATCAGCGTTTGATTCTTCAATCGTCGCGGCGATATCGGCCGCCGCGGCCCGCTGGCGAGCGGATCGTGACGGTGGGGCATCCTCGCCGACCGTAAGCCCGATCCGCCGGCCGGGCGTAAAGGTGGCCGGCATCGCTCGGAACCCGGCAACGATCGGGATGTGCTCGTAGGGACGCACTCCAGCTTCGTCCACGCCCAGATCGGGCAGCCGGGCCAGAACCTCTTCGATCAGGGTCGCCAATTCGGCCGCAGCCAGGAACGAGCCGAGGCAGCGGTGCACGCCGGCCCCGAAGGCAACGTGCCGATTGGGGTAGCGCGCGAGCCGCACGGTGTCGGCGTCCGGGAACTGCTCCGGATCCAGGTTGGCCGAGCCGAGTGCGAGGAATACCCGCTGCCCCGGGCACAGCTGGACGCCGGCCACGGTCACGTCGCGCACCACCGTCCGAGCGAGCCCGGTACCAGGAGTGAAGAAGCGCAGGAATTCCTCGACCGCCGCCGGGATGGCGCTCGAATCGGCGGCGAGCCTCGCCCGATCACCGGGATGCCGGCTGAGATACAGCAGCGCCTGCGCGATGATGGCCGTGGACGTGTCGATGCCGCCGTTGAGCAGCATGAAGATCAGCTCGACGGCGAGGTCCTCGGACAGCGGCTGCCCGTCGATCTCCGCCGACAGCAGCGCATCGACGGGGGTCAGCACGTCGGGCGGATCAGCGCGCCGGGCGGCCACGGTCGCGCGCAGGTCGTCCAGCAGCCAGGCGATGCCGCGGGCCGAGCCGGGCTCCCGGTAGGCCGCCTCGTGCAAGGTGCGCGCGTATTGCGCCCAGTTCGACAACGGCAGTCCGAGCAGATCGAGCGTCACGAGCGCCGGCACCGGGTTTGCCAGGTCGTCCACCACGTCGAGCCTGCCTTGCTCGATCACGCGGTCGATGCACCAGCCGACGATCTGGCGGATGGGCTCGCGCTCGGCGTCGACGGCCCGGGCGGAGAACCACGGCACGAGCAGCCGGCGCAGGGCGAGTGACTCCGGCGGATCCATCTCCATCATGCCCATGCGGAACGGGTTGGTCGGGATCGTGACTCCGCCGGGCGGTTCATGCTTCTGAAGATCACGTCCGCAGGCGAAGTCCTGCGGGCTCAGCAGCGCGCGCCGTACGTCGGCGTATCGGGTCAGCGCCACGTAGCCGCCGTGTGCGTCGGTTGCGGCAACCGGTTCGCTGTCACGCATCCGGGCGTAGTCGGCCCTCCAGTTGCGGGCGAACGCCGCGGTGTGATGATCGAAGCGACTCATCCGGCCCCCAAGGGATCGGCCTCTCGATCCAGCATACCAACCAATGTTTGGTTATTGGTCCGTACGGTGTTAGGTTCGCGCCGTGGGCGAAGCACGGATCCAGGAGGACGAGGACCTCGTTCGTAGCACGCTGCATTCGTACTGCCGTTGCCTGGACGAACACGATCTCGATCGGCTGATCGACGAGGTGTACACGACCGACGCCGTCGAAGATCGCCGGCGGGGCGAACTCATCCGTGGCCACGAGGAGATCCGGGCCTATTTCGCCCGGGCGAGCGACATTCTCGAGGCGACAGCGCATCTGCTGAGCAACATCGAGGTGAGCGTGGACGGCGATCAGGCCACCGCGTACAGCCGGGTCACGGCCTACCACTGGACCCGCGCCACCACTCACCTGGGAACGGCCCGGCCGGCTGACTTCGTCCTCCTCGCGAGCTACGACGATCGGCTGCGCCGTACCGAGCGCGGCTGGCGGATCAGCCATCGCCGATTGACCGCCCTCGGTCCCGGCGGTGTTGCGGCGGGCGAGCTGCCGGATGCCTTTCGCGGTTTCGGAGGGAAGACGTGACATCGGACAAGCTCACCGCGCCGCTCAGTGGCATTCGCGTCGTCGACGTCAGCGCGCTCGGGCCCGGGCCGTTCTGCTCGATGCTGCTGGCGGACTACGGCGCGGACGTCGTCGCCGTCGAACGTCCGACCCACGAGACGTTCGATCCATCGGCGTCGTTCGCACGGGGCAAGCGGTCGATCGTGGTCGACCTACGGGCCGAGGGCGGCCCGGAGGTCATCCGGCGAATGGCCTGCTCGGCCGATGTGTTCCTCGAGGGCTACCGTCCCGGGACGATGGAGCGCCGCGGGCTGGGTCCTGACCGCCTGCTCGCCGACAACCCCCGGTTGATCTACACCCGCCTCACCGGCTACGGCCAGGACGGGCCGTACGCGCGGCGGGCGGGGCACGACATCAACTACATCGCCTTGGCCGGCGCCCTCGGCGTGATCGGTGACGGCCGGCCCGTCCCGCCGCTGAACATCCTCGGCGACTTCGCCAGCGGTTCGGTCAACGCGGCGATGGGCGTGATGCTGGCCTTGTTCCAACGTGAGCGCACCGGCCGCGGGCAGGTGGTCGACGCGGCGATGGTCGACGGCGCCGCCCTGCTGCTGACGGCTCAGCTGGCCGAGCAGGCGCAGGGCACGTGGGCCGGACGGGGTCAGGGCATCCTCAGCGGAAGCGCCCCGTTCTACGGCGTGTATCGGTGCGCGGACGGCGGCTGGTTCGCCGTCGGCGCGATCGAGGAACGCTTCTACGACCACTTCCTCAAAGTCCTCGGGCTCGACGGCGAGCCGCTGCCCGACCGGGACGACCCCGCGACCTGGCCCGACCTGCGGGAGCGAATCGCCACGGTGTTCGCTACCCGAAGTCGCGCCGACTGGACCGCCGCCTTCGCCGACATCGACGGGTGTGGCGTGCCGGTGCTGGACCTCGACGAGCTCGAACACGACCCGCACCTGTCGGCGCGGGGCACGGTCACCCGGCACGACGGAGCACTGCACGCCGCACCCGCCCCGCGACTGTCCGACGCTGACATGCGGGTGCGCGCCGGCTACGAGCGTCGCGGCGAGCACACCCGGGTCGTGTTGCGTGACTGCGGTCTGACCGACGACGAGATCGATCACTTCGCCGGGTTGGGCGCGCTGCCCGGCGAGGTCTCAGCTGCACAACGGAGGTAGCGATGGATCGCCTACGCGGCAAGGTCGCGCTGATCACGGGTGGGTCCGGCGGCATCGGCAGCGCCACCGCCCGGGCTTTCGTCAGCGAGGGAGCGCGGGTCGCGGTCACCGACGTGCGCGCCGAGCAAGGACGCCTCGTCGTGGACGGTCTCGGCGAGGGCGCGATCTTCGTCGAGCACGACGTGCGTGATCCGGCGCAGTGGGCGCAGGCGGTGACCGCTGCGGTCAAGGCGTTCGGCCGTCTCGATGTCCTCGTGAACAACGCCGGTGTGTGGCGCCCGGCGCCGCTGGCCGAGGTCACCGTCGAGGACGCGCGGTTGGTGTACGAGGTCAACCAGCTCGGCCAACTGCTCGGCATGCAGGCGGTGACCACGGCGATCCGGGCCGCCGGGGGCGGGGCGATCGTCAACATGTCCTCCGGCGCCGGTATGGCCGGCTTCCCCGGGCAGATCGTCTACGGCGCGACCAAGTGGGCCGTGCGCGGCATGACCAAGACCGCCGCCATCGAGCTGGGCGGCCCGGGCGGCATCCGCGTGAACTCCGTGCACCCCGGGGCGGTCGACACCGAGATGGTGGCCGCGGTCGCCCACCACAACGAGCACGCGTGGGACAACAACCCGGTGCCGCGTGTCGCCACCGCCGACGAGATCGCCGCGCTGGTCGTGTTCCTGGCCTCGGACGAGAGCGGTTACATCACCGGCGCCGAGATCGCCATCGACGGCGGCCTGCTCGCCGGGCCGAAGCTGTTCGACGTCAACAGCTAGCGTCGCCGGCATTTCGAAGTCGTCCGCGCGACCTGGCACGGAATGATCTCGGAGTTGTGGTCGCTATTCAGCCACAACTCCGAGATCATCAACGCGCCGACGCGAGCCGAGTGGGCCTGCTAGGGGGCGGCGGTGATCCGCGGCGCAGAGGCAGGGACAGGGGCGGCGGTAATTCGTGGCGCGAGGACGGGGGCGGGCGGTCCGTCCCGGTACGGGCTCGGTGCGTGTCCGTCGCGGAACGTGCCGCGCTCGCGCAGGTGCGGATGGTGCGGCGCCTCGGCGAGGCTCAGCACCGGCGCCACGCAGGCGTCGACGCCGGTGAAGATGCGTTCCCACTCGGCGCGGGTGCGCGCGGCGAACCGCTCCGCGAGGACCGCGCGCAGGGCCGGCCAGCCGGCCGGGTCGTCGCGGCACGCGAATTCGGCGGGCAGGTCCAGCACGCGCACCAGCTCGGCGTAGAAGCGGTCCTCGATCGCACCGACCGACATCCACTTGCCGTCGCTCGTCTCGTAGACGTCGTACCAGGGCCGGCCCGAGTCGAGCAGGTTCACGCCCCGCTCGTCCACCCAGTCGCCGGCCGCCAGCGCCGCGAACGCCGGGGTCATCAGCCGAGCGGCGCCGTCGACGATGGCGGCGTCGACGACGCGGCCCGTCCCGGTCGCGGTAGCCACGTGCAAAGCAGCGAGGACACCGGCGACGAGGAACATCGCGCCGCCACCGAGGTCTCCAACGAGGTACAGCGGGACGCTCGGCGGCTGGCCGGCCCGTCCGATCGCGTGCAGGGCACCGCTGAGCCCGATGTAGTTGATGTCGTGCCCGGCCGTGGCGGCGAGCGGGCCGGATTGCCCCCATCCCGTCATCCGGCCGTAAACGAGCGCCGGGCTGTGCCGCCAGCAGTCCTCCGGCCCGAGGCCGAGTCGCTCGGCGGTGCCGGGTCGGAAGCCCTCGATCAGGATCTGCGACCGCGAGACGAGGTCCAGCGCGGCGGCCACGCCGTCCGGGTTGCGCAGGTCGAGCGGGACGCGGCGCTTTCCCTGCGCCAACGGGTCCGCCCCGGGCGAGTCGTCGACCCGCGTCACCGCCACAACCTCGGCCCCGAGATCGGCCAGCAGCATCGCCGCGAACGGACCCGGACCGATGCCGCCCAGCTCCAGCACCCGGACGCCGGCGAGCGGAAGTTCAGTCACGTCGCTCCCAGGATTCCCGGATGGCCGGACGGGAGATCTTCTCGGTGGCGCTCCGCGGCAGGGCCGACAGCACGATGAGCTCGGTCGGCAGCTTGAACCGGGCCAGCTTGCCGTCGGCGAAGGCGCGCACGTCCTCGAGCGTGATCGTGACTCCGTCCTCCGGCACGACGGCGACCAGCCCGGTCTCGCCCCACTTCTCGTCCGGGATGCCGAGGACGGCCAGCTCGGCGACCCCGGGCAGTCCGGCCAGCACGGTCTCGACCTCGGCCGGGTACACGTTCTCGCCGCCCGTGCGGTAGCGCTCGCGCACTCGGCCGACCACGTAGAGCTGAGCGTCGTCACCGACCCGGCCCGCGTCGCCGGTGCGGAACCAGCCGTCGGTGAACGACTCGGCCGGATCCTGGTGCCAGTAACCGGGGATTACCCCCGGGCCCCGTACCCAGATCTCGCCGGACTCCCCCGCCGCGACGTCGACACCGTCGGGGTCGACGATCCGGATCCGGGTGTGCGGCAGGATCGTCCCGGACGTGCCGCGCTCGGCGGCCGACGGATCCGGGCGGGACAGGATCGACACGTTCGGGCCGAGCTCGGTCGCCCCGTAGGACAGTTGCACCCAGATTCCCCGCTCGGCCCAGGCGGCGTAGATGCCCGCCGCCGACGGGCCCCAGCCCCCGAACAGCACGGTGCGCAGCGTGGGGAACGACGACTGCCCGAACTCCGGCAACGCCGTCATCCACTCGTACATCTGCAGCACGCCGCACAGATGGGTGACGGCGAGGTCGGGGTCGTTCAGTAGCCGCAGGGCCGTCTTCGCGTCGAAGCGGCCGACGGTGGTGACCCGGCCGCCCCAGAACAGCATCGCGTTGGAGAACACGTTCAGCCCGCCCGCGTGGAACAGCGGGACGATGTTGAGGTGGTGGCCGCCGGGCTCGGCCATCCGGCTGCTGTGCGCCAGGTTCTGAGCCTGGGCGACGATCGTGCGGTTGGTGCACAGCGCGCCCTTGGGCCGGCCGGTTGTGCCCGACGTGTAGAGCAGCTGGATGACGGCGTCGGGATCGAGCTCGCCGCCGCCGATCGGTTCCCCGGCGGCGGCGATCGCCTGCTCGTAGCTGCCGTCGGCCCAACTGAGCACCATACGCAGCCGTACGGCGTCGGCCAGCCGCCCGGCCAGGTCGGTCCATCGGGCGTCGTGGATGAACACGACCGGGGCCGCGTCGACCAGCTGCTCGCGCAGCTCGGGCTCGGCCAGGCGCCAGTTGAGCGGCACCATGATCGCGCCGATCCGCATAACGGCGAACTGGACCTCGAAGATCCGCGGGTGGTTCTCCACGATCAGCGCGACTCGGTCGCCCCGAGCGACGCCCGCATCGAGCAGCACGCGCGCCAACCGCGCAACCCGGTGCTCGAGCTCGGCCCAAGTGAGGTTCGCGAAGTTCGATCCGTCCGGTTCCACCGTGGCGACCGCGATCGACTCGGGCCGGTGCCGGGCGTGGTAGTCGACCCAGTCGGTGAGCAGCTCGGTCATGATCAACCTCCGGAGGGCGGGTCGACGAGCAGCGCCAGCTCCTGCGCGACCGACGCGACGAGCCGGCCATCGGCGGTGTAGTAGCGGCCGGTGGTCAGCCCGCGCGTCCCGAACGCCGAGGTCGACTCCTGCTCGTGCAGCAGCCACTCGTCGGCGCGGAACGGGCGGTGGAACCAGATCGTGTGGTCGAGGCTGGCGCCGCGGATGTCGCCCCGGCTGACCCGTTCCCAGCTCAGCGCCCATGGCGATCCCGCGTGCGGGTAGAGCACCGGCTCGAACATCGTCAGGTCGCTCGCGTAGGCCAGCACCGTGAGGTGATCGAGCGGGTCGTCGCCGAGGATGCCGTCGGCGCGCATCCACATGCGATTCGCCGGGGAGGCGTCACCGTTGCCGACCGCCGCAGCCCACGGCACGCGGTCCAGATACCGGATGTCGATGGGCCAGGGCACCCGGGCCGTCTGCGGTGGGTCGATCGGAAACGCCTGGGCCAGCAGGGTTTCCCGGCGTGGCAGCGACTCGGGTACAGCCAGGCTGTCGATCGGCGAGCGGGGTGCGACCGCGTGCTCGAAGCCCGGCTGCTCGGGCTGGAACGAGGCGGTCATCGTGGCGACGAGCCGCCCGTCCTGGCTCGCCTTGACCCAACGGGTGCTGAACGTGCGCGAGTCGCGCAGCCGCTCGACCGTGTACTCGACCGGACGGCGCGGATCGCCGATCCGCAGGTACGTCACGTGCAGCGAGTGCGCGAGCTTGCCCGGAGCGACGGTCAGCGCCGCCGCCCGCAGGCCCTGGGCCGCCGTCTCGCCGCCGTAGATGCGGTCGAACGACTCGGCCGGACGGGCGCCGCTGAACGTGTCGTTGCCGGTGCTGACCACGGGCAGCACGTCACGCACCAGCGCATCGAACGCGGCGGATGCTTGGGCGGCCGTCACGTTGCCGCCGCCGCCAGGGCCCGCCATTGCGGCAGGGGCAGCGGCGCCTCGCCCCCCAGTACCTGCACGCAGACGTGGTCGGCGCCGGCGGCGCGATGCTCCTGAATCCGCGCAGCCACCTGCTCCGGCGAGCCCCACGCGATCAGCGAGTCGACCAGCCGGTCGCTGCCGCCGTGCTCGACATCGTCGGGCGTGAATCCCGTCCGCAGCCAGTTGTTGACGTAATTGGGCAGCTCGAGATACGTCGCGAGGTGTTCCCGGGCGATGGTCCGGGCGCGGCCGGGGTCGGTCTCGAGCACGACCCCCTGCTCCGGGGCGATCACCGGGCCGGCCCCGATCTCGGCGCGGATCTTCGCGGTGTTCTCGGCCGTGATCAGGTAGGGATGCGTGCCGAGCGACGTCCTCGTCGCCAGCGCCAGCATCCGCGGCCCGAGCGCGCCGATGATCCGCCGCTCGCGCGGGACGTCCTCCAGTGCGCTCAGGTAGGCGCTCATCGTCTCGATCGGGCGGGTGTAGCGGTTCGGAGCGCCGCGATTCACCATCGGCGCGTGGCTGATGCCGATGCCCAGGAGGAACCGTCCCGGTGCGGCGCGTTCGAGATCGGCGAAACCGGCCCGGGCCTCCTCGGCCGGCGTGTTCCAGACGCTCAGAATGCCGGTGGCCACTGTGACCGATCGCGTCGCCGCGAGCAGTGTCGCGCCGATCTCGAAGCCCCGGTCGCGGCCGGCGGGGAACCACAGCGTGCCGTAACCGAGTTCTTCCAATTCGGCGGCGGTGTCGGCTACGCGGGCGCTGTCGCGATCGCGCAGCCCCGGACTCCACACCCCGAGCAATCCCAGCCTCATACTTCCATAACCTAACGCTGTCCGGTTACGCTAGCAACAAGCCAGTGGTCTGGAGGTTCTCGTTCATGTCGGTCGCACTCGTGAGCACGGTCATCAACGCCCCGAGCGACGAGGTCTGGGCGCGCATCGCGGATTTCACCGGTTGGCACACCTGGCTGCCGCGCATCGTCGCCATCCGGATGAGTCCAGGTGGCGAGGGCGGCCCGGTCGGCAGCGTCCGGCACCTGACCCTGTCCGACGGCAGCGAGGTCGACGAGCAGCTGTTGGCCCGCGACGACCTGGCCCGGCACCTCGCCTATACGTTCGTCGGCGACTCGCCGTTCCGGGTGCATCGCTACGTGGGTGCCGTGACCGTGCACCCGGTCACCACGACCGGCGCGAGCTTCGTCCAGTGGTCCGGCGACTTCGACGCGGACGCCGACAGCGACGAGGCTCGGACGGCGGCGACCTTCGAGCGGCTGTACGGCGCGTTCCTGGCCGCGCTCACCGAGGCGAGCGAGCAGCCGGCGACGGTACCGGCATGACCGACGCCCTGGTGCTGCTGCAGGCCGCGCGGCTGAAGGGTCGGCTGACCCTGCCGGTCGCCCAGCTGTTCAGCTCGGACGCCGAGGCCGGCATCGCCGCGCTCGAACAGGCCGGGTACCTGCAGGGTGGGCCGGCCGGGGGACGCCTCACGCCCGCGGGCCGCGACGAGCTCGCTCGCCTGATCGCCGCCGAGCGCGACGCCGCGGACGCGCGGCTGCTGGAGCGCCTGTACGCACGGTTCGACCCGCACAACAGTGAGCTGAAGGCGACGATCTCGAGCTGGCAGCTGCGTCCGGACGGCACGCCGAACGACCACGCCGACCCGGCCTACGACGCCGAGGTGATCGCGCGACTGCAGCGCGCCCACCGCGACGCGACCGACCTGCTCGACGAGCTGACGACCGCCGTCTCGCGGCTGGGCCACTACCCGGTCCGGCTGGGTACGGCGGCCCGCGCCGTCGAGCAGGGCGACACCCGCTTCGTGGCGAACCCGCTGGCCGACAGCTACCACCAGGTCTGGTTCGAGCTGCACGAGGACCTGCTCGGGTTGCTCGGCCGCGACCGCGCCGCCGAGGCGATGGCCGGACGGGCCGAATGAGTCTGCCGATCTGCCTGGACGGCACGGTCGAACTCGATCGGGCCGAGGTCGGCGGCAAGGCGTGGTCGGTGAATCACCTGCGCCGGCTGGGCTTGCCGGTGCCCCCGGCGTTCACCCTGCCGACGGCGCTGGGCCCCGCCACGATCGCGGCCGGCGCCCTGCCGGAAACCGCGCTCACGGCCATCGACGACGGGATGCGATGGCTGGAATCCGAGCTGGGTCGCGGATTCGGCGCCGCCGACCGGCCGCTGCTCGTGTCGGTGCGCTCCGGCGCCGCGCAGAGCATGCCCGGGATGATGGACACCGTCCTCAACATCGGCATGACCGAGGACACGCGCAAGGCCTTGGCCGGCGAGCGGGGCGAGGCGTTCGCCGCGGACGTGCAGCGCCGGTTCGCCGAGCTGTACGCCCGCGTCATCGGCGCCGCCCCGCCCCCCGACGCCCGCGCCCAGCTGATTGCTGCCGTCGAGGCGGTATTCCGCTCCTGGGAATCCCCCCGCGCCGTGGCCTACCGCCGCCACCACGGGCTGGCCGATGACGGCGGGACGGCGGTAACTGTGCAGGCGATGGTGTTCGGCAACGGCGCCGAGCGGTCCGGCACGGGCGTGCTGTTCACCCGCAACCCGCTCGACGGCTCGCCGGCGCCGTTCGGCGAGTGGCTGGCCGGCGGGCAGGGCGAGGACGTCGTGTCCGGACGGGCCGATCCGGCATCACTGGACGAGCTCGCGCAGGCGATGCCGGCCGTGCACGAGCAGCTCCTGACCGCCGCCCGCGCGCTCGAACATGACGCCCGCGACGTGCAGGATATCGAGTTCACCGTCGAGGACGGCACGCTGTGGCTGCTGCAGACCCGGGCCGCCAAGCGCTCCCCCGAGGCCGCCGTCCGCATCGCCGTGGCCCTGCACCGCGAGGGCCTGCTCAGCCGGGCCGAGGCGTTGACGCGGTTCTCCGACCAGGACGTCACCACGCTCACGAGGCCCCGCGTCGACGCGACCGGCGCCACCGTGCTGGCCACCGGTGAGCCGGCCAGCCCGGGCATCGCGTCCGGCGTCGTCGTCACGAGCCCGTTCGAAGCCGAGGATCGCGCGGACGAGGGTGTCGTGCTGGCGACGGCGACCACCGATCCGGACGACATCCGCGGGATGATCGCCGCGACGGCAGTGATCACCGAGCTGGGCGGAGCCACGTCGCACGCCGCCGTGGTCAGCCGTGAACTCGGACGCACGTGTGTCGTCGGCTGCGGCACCGGGACGGTCACCGGGCTGGCCGGCCGGCTCGTCACCGTCGACGGGGGCACCGGACGCATCTACACCGGCGCCCTGCCCGTCGTAGCCCCGACGGCCGCCGACGACCCGGATCTGGCCGAGATCGCCCGCTGGCGCTCCCAGATCAGCCCCGCTTGCTGATCCCGTCGGTGAGGTTGGCGGCCAGCGCCAGGGTGACGTCGGCGGTGCCGGCCCGGGCGTTGTTGCTCATCTCCACGTCGCAGTAGCCGATCTGGCCCTCGTGCTCGACCACGCAGAGCGTGTCGACGTAGAAGACGTTGTGCTTGTGGCAGCCGTAGCCGTCGATGGCGCGCGCGACCAGGTGCAGCTCCTCGCCGGTCTCCAGGTACCAGGTGGCCTCGGCACCCCGGCCGGTCAGCCCGTCGGGCTCCAGCCACACCACGACGTCCATGTCGCGGGCCAGGGTGACCTCGCCGTCGCGCACGACGTATCCGGTCTTGACGAACGAGCCGTCGATCGCGTGCCACATGACCGACCCGAACGACAGCTGGGGGCCGAACGTTCCGGACACCCAGCGGTGGCTGAGCAGCGTGCTGGGCAACCGGGTGCCCCACGAGTGGTCGCGGTGGCACAGGCCGTCGACCTCGAAGCGACGCCCGTCGAGCACGACGCTGCCGGTCACCCGCCCGGACGTCTCGTAGTGGTTCTTGGCGAAGTCGTCCACCAGCGAGCCCTTGGCCGGGAAGAAGCTGGTCAGCGGGTAGAAGTTGCTGATGTCGAGCTCGAGGTCCAGGCCCGGTTCGTGCACCTCCAGGCGCGGACCCGGGCCGTCGACGTTCCACGTGCTGCCGCCGGAGCGGAACCCGCGCGGCGACTGCGGCGGGGCGATCGGCAGCTGGTAGTCGTCGCGGCGGTAGCGGGTGCCGTCGGTGGTGAACACCCCGCACTGCAAGGCGTTTCGGCCGCCGTCGCGGTTGGGCTCGTGGCCCAGCCGATGGACGCCGCCGACCCCGCGGTCGCGGTCGAACCAGTGCAGGAAGACGCTCTCCTGCCACCACTCGTGACCGTTGTCCGGGTGGGTGCCTTCGTCCTCGTACGCGTATTCGTGGGCCATGCCTGAGCGAACCTTTCAGTGGATGTGAACCTCGCCGGACGAGCCGTCCAGGGTGACCGTCATGCCGTTCGTCAGCCGGGTCGTCGCGACCTTGGTGCCGACGACGCACGGCACGCCCAGTTCGCGGGCGACCATCGCGCCGTGCGACATGGGGCCGCCGATGTCGAGCACGACCCCGCCGGCGCTGGCCAGGGCGGCCGCCCAGCCCGGGTCGACGGTGCGGGTCACCAGCACGTCGCCGGGCTCGAAGTCGTCGAACGGGTCCGCGAGCACCCGGACGGTGGCGGTGACCCGTCCGGGCGAGGCGGCCACGCCGCGGATCACCGAGTCGTCGGCCGACGTCGTTTCGGGTGGCAACATGCCGCGAGAACGGAACGCCTCGGCCGAGGGCAGGCCGACCCATCCCGGTTCGGCCTCGAACAGGTCGGGCAGCGTGACCTGGTTGCACCGCTGCAGCTGCAGCTTGCGCTCGTCGATCTCGGCCCGCCCGGGTCCGTCGGCGCCGCCGAGCACGGCCTTGAGCTCGGCGTAGCGCAGGTACAGCGCGTCGCCCGGCTCGGCGATCACGCCCCGCGCAACCAGCAGCGGTCCGGCCCCTTCGAGCACCCGCCGCAGCTCGTCGAAGATCAACACGGCCGGTGCCTTGGAGTTCTCGCGCACGCCCATCATGTGCCGCGACCCGCGCAGCGCGAGGCGGATCGGCAGCCGGGCGAACGCCGGGACCTGGGCCCGCAGGTCGGCCTCGGCCTGCCGCCGGGTGGTCTGTGCCGTCTCGGCCGCCTCGGACGGGCGGGCGTACTCACGAGCGACGAGATCGAGCAACTGGCGGGGTTCCTGGCGCCAGGTCGGCTGGGCCAACTCCAGCTCGGGCGCGGTGTGGAAACCGAACCGCTCCAGGGCGGCGGCGAACAGCTCCGCGAACGAAGCGTCGGTCGCCAGCACCTCGTCGACGGGACGTCCGAGCGCCGCACCCACCGCGGCGTGCGAGCGAGCGTGCTCGGCGAGGCGCCGCACCGTGTGGCCCATCTCGGCGCTCTCGTTGTTGCCGATGCCGACGTGCAGCCGGTTCGCCAGGTCGCCGGCCCGGCCGCGGGTCGCCCAGCCCAGCAGCCGGGTGGTGAACGTGAACGCGGTGCCCGCGATCCCCGCGCCAATGAGTAGCGTCTCCCAGGCCGCGCTGTGGACGGCCTCCAGGTCGTCGATCCAGCGCCGGCACTCTCGTTCGTCCAGGCGAGCCGGGTCGCGCCGCAGCCCGCGGATGGTGGCCAGCTGGGCCTCGATGCGGCGCGGTGCCCGGCGTCCGCTGCGGATCATGCGCATCGTCACGGCGGCCCGCCGCGGGACGTCACGCAGCCGGCGGGCGGGTTCGGTCTGATCGGGGTCCGGCTTGAGGTTCGAGTAGCGCTGCAGCGTCGCCCGGCGCGAGTTGCCCGGCATGGCGTCACCCAGGTCGGCGTGCTGGTCCGCGTCGACCGCGACGTATCCCCAGAACGCCATCCAGAACGGCGGCCGAGGGCCCCCGGGCTTGCGCACCTTGAGGCACTTCTCGAGGAAGTCGTGCACGCCCGAGTTCTCGAAGATCACGACCAGGTCTTGGGTCAACGGGGTGAGCGGCCGGGGGAAGCCGTCGGCCGCGTTGCCCCGGGTCAGCAGCGTCCGCCGCGTCGGCCAGACGTTGTGCCAGTACTCCCAGTCGACCAGGCTCGGTTGGGTCATCGACGGTCGAATTGCAGGTGCAGCTCGTCGGGGCTGTTCAGCGGGATGCCCATCTGCAACGGCATCGGAGCGCCGGGGGTGAGCCGGAAGTTCTGCGTCGCCGCGAGCAGTTCCTCGAACGCGATGCTCAGCTGGATGCGCGCGAAGTTCAGGCCGAGGCACCGGTGAATGCCCAGCCCGAAGGCGGCGTGGGCGTTGCCGACGCGGTCGAGGTCGAGCCGGTCGGGGTGCTCGAAGCGCTCCTCGTCGCGGTTGGCCGAGTAGAACGCGACGACGACCCGGTCGCCCGGCACCATCGGGACGCCGTTCAGTTCGGTGTCCTGCCTGACCGTGCGGGCCATGAAGCCGACTGTCGGCTCGAAGCGCAGGAACTCGTCCATTGCGCCGCGGGCCCAGTCGGTGTCGCGCAGCCGGTGCTCGATCGCCGGATCGGTGGCGATGTGGCGGGCGATGTTGACCAGCATGCCCCGAGTCGTGTCCAGGCCGCCGAGGAACAGCGTGGTGATGATGCCCAGCCGGTGCTCGATCGAGAGCGGTTCGCCGTCGATCTCGGCCCGCACGATCGCGGCCAGGACGTCCTCGCGTCCGGGCGGGGCGGCCTCGACCTCGGCCATCGCCTCCATCGCGATCTCGGCCACGGCGGCGAACGTCTCCGGCGTGCTCTCGACGGCCGTGCGCTTCACCGCGGCAACCCCGCGGTCGACCAAGTCCTGGTTCTCGGTGACCAGCACGATCCGGGCCAGCGATCCGGCGCTGAACGGGATCGCGTAGTCGTGGACGAACTCCAGCTCGCCGGAGTCGATGAACTTGGCGATGGCGGCGCGGGCGACGTCGCGCATGTCCTGCTCGTAACGCATCAGGAAGCTGCGCGAGAAGTAGGGGTTCAGCAGTTGCCGGATGCGGCGGTGCTCGGGCGGGTCGGCGTCCAGCGGCAGCAGCCGCACCGGCAGCGCGCCCTTGATCGCGGGTGCCTGCGAGCTGTAGATCTCCGGATGCTCGCAGACGGTGCGGACGTCGTCGTAGCGCGTCACGAGGTGATAGCCGCCGTCGGCCTCGGTGTGCAGCACCGGGCAGCGCTTGCGGGCGGCCGCGAGCGCGTCGACGAAGTTCTCGCGCTGGTCCTGATCGAACACGTCGGCGTGCTCGAGGATCTCCTCGACCGTCTTGACCATGTCCGGCTCCTTCTCGTGTCCTGAATCAGGAGGTCAGCTGGTGCGCGGCGTGAACTTCACCGGCAGCGAGCGCAGCCCGTGCTGGTTGGTGCCCCCGCCCCAGACCGGCTCACCGTCGAGCGCGACATCGGGCAGGTTGTCGAGGATGTACTCCAGCGCCAGCGTCAGTTCGATCTTGGCCAGCGGCTCGCCGAGGCAGCGGTGCCGGCCGCTGCCGAACGTCAGGTGCTGGTTGTTCTCGCGGCCGACGAGGAACTTCTCCGGCTCCGGGAACCGGTCCGGGTCCCGGTTGGCGGCGCCGTAGACGAGCATCACCTTCTCGCCGGGGCACAGCTGGCGGCCCCGGACCTCGGTCTCGTCGGCGATGGTGCGGCCCATGTTCCACACGGGTGGGTGCAGCCGCAGCGTCTCGTCGATCACCGAGTGCATGATCGAGCGGTCGTCGAGCAGGCGCTCGCGCAACCCGGGCTCGGTCACGACGCGGTAGGTCATGGTGGCGATGCCGTTCACGGTCGTCTCGTGGCCGGCGACGACGATCAGCTGGGTGAGGCCGAGGATCTCGCGGTTGTCCGCGGGCTGCCCGTCGATCTCGGCGTTGACGAGCGAGCCGAGGATGTCGGTGACCGGCTGGCCCCGCCGCGCGTCGATCTGTTCCTGCAGGTACTCCTCGAGCTCGGCCGCCTTCTGCCGGGCCAGCTCCGGCTTCCCGGTCGCCTGGATGAACGCCGCCGCGAGTTCGCGGATGCGCCGCCAGTCCTCGCCCAGCAGGCCGAGCACCAGTGAGATGGCGAGCACCGGAACCGGATGCGCGACATCGGTCACCAGGTCGGCCCGCCCGGTCGGCAGCACCGGCTCGAACGCGTCGGCGATGATCTTGCGGAACCCGGGGATCCACTTCTGCAGCGCCGGCTCGGTGAAGAAGGGCAGGGCCAGCTTGCGGAACTGGGTGTGCCGGGGCGGATCGAGCTCGGCCGGGATGACCGGCATCGAGGCTCCGGTCGGCGGGATCATGATCCCTTGCGAAACGGTGTAGTGCCTGTGGTCCATGGCCGCTTTGACCACGTCGTCGTACTTGGTCAGCGCCCAGAAGCCACCGGACGCGTCGCTCCACGCCACCGGGCACTGCTCGCGCATGTCGTTGAGCGTCGGGAACAGCTGCGGCAACAAGTCGGGATCAGTGTTGTCGAAGTGGTACACGTCCGGTTTGGCTTCGGTCATTGATGGCTCCGAACTCCCTGGTGATGCGACGTTAGCAAACAGTGTTTGGTTATATCAATGTTTCGCCGCTTCTCACGCGCCGGCCGTGACGACCGAGCTGCCGAGGTAGGCGTCGAGGACGGCTGGGTTCGAGCGCACATCCTCCGGACGACCGGAGGTCAGCACCTGACCCGACTCGAGCACGGTCACCCGGTCGCTGATGGACATGACCAGCTCGACGTTGTGCTCGACGAGAAGCACAGCAATGCCCCACGAATCGGCCAGGTTGCGGATCAGGGTGGCCAGTTCGGCCGCCTCCCGGTCATCGAGGCCGGCCGCCGGCTCGTCGAGCAGCAGTACCGACGGTGCGCTCGCGATCGACCGCGCGATGGCCACCGTCTTGCGCTTGCCGAAGGAGATCTCACTCGGCTTGGCGTCGACCAGATCGTCCAGCTCGAACTGGTGCAGAGCCTCCAGCGCGGCATTCGTCAGGCGAATCCGCCCCGGACGGACCAGGTCGGTGAGATACGGCAGGCTCCGGGCCCGATCGCCGGCCACCGCCAGGTTCTCCCGGATCGTCATGTCGGTGAACAGTTCGAGTGACTGGAACGATCGCGACAGCCCGGCCAACGAGCGGCGCTGCGCCGCCCAGCGGCTGATGTCGACGTCGCCCAGGTGGACCTGTCCCGAGCGGGCGCGGACGAATCCGGTGATCGCGTCGATGAGCGTCGTCTTGCCGGCCCCGTTGGGGCCGATCAGCCCGTGCACCTCGCCCGGGTGGACGTCGAGCGATACCCCGCGTAGGACGTGCACGCCGCCGAAGGACACCGACACGTCGGCCACGGTGAGCGAGCGGGCCGGCACCCGGGTCACCGTCGCCGGCCGCAGCTCCTGGCTGCCGCGCACGGCGCCGAACCCGGCCACGCCCAGGATGCGCCCGACCCAACCGGCGGGACGCCAGGTCGGCAGTCGGCGGCCGAGCGGCGCGAGGGCGCGGGCGAGCATCGCCCGGTTCATCTCGAACAAACCGTTCGGGCTGGACATCAGGCTCAGCACGAGCAGCACGCCACCGATCAGCGGCAGGTAGTCGTTGACCTTCGACCAGCTGCTGAACAGCTTGGACACCACGCCGCCGGAGATGATCAGCGAACCGAGCAGCGCACCGGGGATGTAGCCGACGCTTCCGGTCACGGTGGCGGCGACGATCAGGATGCAGGTGAAGACGTCGAACGTGCTCACCGTCACGAACGGCTGGATGCAGGCGAGCAGGATGCCGCCCACGGCCGCGATCGCCGCCGCGAGGGTGAACGCGTACGTCTTGACCCAGGCGACGGGAACGCCGAGTGACACGGCCGCCCGTTCGTTGGACCGGACGGCGAGCAGCCGTCGCCCGGTGACGCCCCGGCGCACGTTCGCCACCATCAACCCGATGAGCACGAACATCGTCATCGTCACGAACGCGTACCGCTGGGTATGGAAGAACGGGTCCAGGCTCCAACCGAACAGCGTGGGGGTGTGGATCAGCAGGCCCTGGACGCCGCCGGTGTACTTCGGGTTGGCGAGCACGACGGCCACCAACCCCGACCCGAGCGAGAGCGTCGCGACCGCGAGTGTGATGCCCCGCGTGCGCAACGCCGGCACCCCGATCACCGCGCCCACCGCGGCGGTGATGAT
The DNA here is from genome assembly GCA_036502575.1 of Jatrophihabitantaceae bacterium. Classification (GTDB taxonomy): domain Bacteria; phylum Actinomycetota; class Actinomycetes; order Mycobacteriales; family Jatrophihabitantaceae; genus DASXRA01. Next base: position 119,797 of record DASXYL010000008.1, read on the forward strand.
CGTCCCGAGCAGCAACGCCGGTACGAACGACATGTGCACGGCGAACCGGGCGGCCGTGAACGCACCGATGCCGGCGAGTACGTACTGAGCCAGGGACAGCTGGCCGGTATAGCCGGTCAGCAACACCACGGACAGGCACACGATCGCGCTGCCGAACGTGGTCACGAGCGCCGTCGACCAGTCGGCGTTCGCGCCCAGTATGACCCAGGCTCCCACGCCCCACAGCCCGAGGACGACGACCGGTCGCACCCGTCCGGTACCCACGCTGGGCAACCGATCGAGAACGAAGCTGCGTAACGGCAGGCCGCGGCCGCGCACGATCAGCACGAGGATCACCGCGAGGAACGGCGCGGCGGTGGGCCAACCGGGTTGGCTCACGTAGCGCTGCAGTTCAGACTGGGCGATGCCCAACAGCAGCGCCGTGGCGAACGTGATGGGGAACGAGCGGAACTCCCCGATCAGCGCCGCCGCCATCGCCGGGATCACCAGCAGCACCAGGCTGGTCGGTTCCAGGTAGATGATCGGGGCGATGAGAATGCCGGCGAGGCCCGCGAGCACCGATCCGATCGCCCAGTTGACGGCGGCGATGCGATCCGGCGAGAGGCCGAACGTCGAGGCGGCCAGGTTGTTCTCGGCCACCGCCGTCGTCACCCGGCCGAACGCCGTGAACCGGTACGCGACGTAGAGGCCGATGCTCAGCGCCAGGCAGATGAAGAAGATCCAGATTCGATCCTCTCCGATCGGCAGCTGGTCGGAGAACACGTGCACGGTATGCGACGGCAGCAGCGAAGGCACCTGAAGCGGGTCGTGCCCGAACCGCAGGAACGCGATCGACTGCAGCACCAGCACCATGCCGAGCGTGGCGATCACCCGAGACAGGGCCGACGCGCGCCGCATGGTGCGCAGCACGACCAGGTGCAGCAGCGCGCCGAGCACCGCACACAGGGCGAGGGCGACGACGAGACCGACCGCCTTGGGCATACCGTGCCGTACGGTCAGCTCGTAGTACGCGTAGGCGCCGAACATGGCCATGGCGCCCTGAGCGAAGTTGAGCAGCCCCGAGCCCCGATAGATCAGCACCAGACCCTGCGACAGGAGCGCATAGAGCGCTCCTGTCGCGGCTCCCAGCAGGGCGAAGCGGATGATCTCCATTGCCGGTTCCGGCTGCTACTTGTTGAGACTGGCCAGCTCGGTGAACGGGTTGATGAATCCCTTGCCGTTCGACACCAGCTTGCCGTTCTGCACGACGCCGTAGGTCACCGTCGGGTTGAGGATGCGGCTGAAGTCCTTGAGCGGCGACGTCACGCCGGCGGCCTGCCAGGGACCCACGGTGCCGACGTCGATCGGTGTGCTGACCGAGTTCAGCGCGGCCGTGATGCCCTTGGCGTCGACGCTCTTCGCGCTGACCACCGCCTTGGCGAACACCTGCACGGCCGACCAGGCGAAGATCGATGCGTCGGTCGGGTCGTTCTTGCCGTACTGCTTGATATCGGCGAGGTACTTGGTCACGCCCGGGTTCGCGGTGTCGTTGAGCAGGGAGACCTGGCTGTCGGCCAGCACCCCGTCCGCCGCCGAGCCCAATGCGGTGATCACCGGCTGGGAGAAGATCACGGTCGGCAGGGAGATCTTGCCGGTGTAGCCGCCCTGCCTCAGAGCCCCGATCATCTTCGGCACGCTCAGCGGCGACGGGAACAGGGCAACGCCGTCGACCCCGCCGGCCGTCGCCTTCGCGGCGGCCGTTGCGAACGTCGGGTCGGAGTTCGGGTCGCCGCTGACGATCGACGCCGACAGGCCGGCCGACTGGACCGCGCCCTGGATCAGCTTCGCCGCGAACTGCGAGCCCGGATTGGTGTCGACCAGGATCGAGATCTTCTTGACCCCGTTCTGCAACAGCGAGCCGACCGCGCCGAACGTCCACCCGGGCAGGCCACTCCCCAGCGGGTACACAGCGGGGTTGTTCAGCTCGGCCGGCGAGAGCCCCTGTGACCCGAAGACCGGGATGCCGGCCTTCTGCAGCAAGGTCACTTCGGTGCCGGACTGGTCGGCGAGGAAGTACGGATCCATCGCGACGGCGACCTTGTCCGACACGAACTTCCGGGCGCAGCTCAGCTCGCCGTTGACGGTGTACTGGCTGTCGCAGAAGTCGAGCTTGAGCTTGTGTCCGGCCACGCCGCCCGCGGCGTTGACCGAGGCGATGGCCGCTTCCAGGCCGGTCTTGAGGGTCGGCTCGCTGTACACGGCGCTGGTCAGTGGGGCGGTCGCGCCGAGCACGATGTCGTCGGACGACGCCCCGCCACTGCTGGTCTTGGGCTTGCTACTGCTGTTGCTGCTACAGCCGGCTGCCACGAGCGCGAGCGCGGTAGCAGCAACGGCAACGAGCGTTCCCCGCCGGGCGTAGGTGCTCATGTGTCTCCGTTCACAACAGGTCGGATGGCCGTAACCTAACGCCGATGGGTTATGCGGTCAAGAGCACGTCGAAGATTTACCGAACAGTGATCGGCTACGGCCGACCTACGGTCGATATACGGCATCCTGCCGATCACGGCGACCTGACACGTAGCTGTCCCGATGCGGGAACTCGCCCCCGCGCAGGACGGTCGACCAGTCGTGCACGACGGTCCGCGCGGCGATACGCCAGTCGCCGTTGCGCCGCTCGAACCGGTCGACGTAACGGCCGCCGAACACCTCGACCCGCTCACCGGCGTCGTCGCGTTTGAGGTGGTAGGCGACGAAAGACGATTCGACGTCCGCGCTCTCGCCCCGGAGTTCGATCAGGACGTTGGCCAGCGCGTGCTGCGTGGCGAGCGAGGTCTCGCGGAGAACGCCGACCACCCAGCGGGCGAAGTCCTGCGCAGAGCCGGTGAAGCGGCCGTGATCGTCGAGCGCGTCGGGATGGTAGGCGTCTCTGATCAGGTCCTCGTCGCAGCGATCGGCGCCCCGGCAGTACCGCAGGAGCACGTCGGTGATCGCGGTCCGGTCGGCCAGCTCGCGCACGAGCCGGCCGAGGTCGTCGGTCACGGCAGCGCCGGGATCACCTGCTCGCCGATCAGCTCGATCTGCTCGCGGAACTCGCCGGTGGGCAGGCCGCCCATGTCCATGTAGAGCAGGTTCGTATCGCAGTCGAGCATCTCGCTCACCTTGGTCAGGCGCTCCACGAACTCGTCCGGACTGCCGACGATCGCCGGCCCCTGGGTGCGCAGCCAGTCGTAGTCGAACGGCTTGAGGAAGTTGGGCAGCTCCGGATTCACCTTGGCGAGCAGGTCCCGCATGAACTCGAAGTAGTAGCGGTACCTGGGCTCCCAGCCCTTGACGGCACCCTGGCTGGTGCGGGCGATGTTCGCGTGCCAGCAGGCGCCGACCTTGGGCTCGTGCGCGTGGCCGGCCTCGGCGAACCGCTCCTTGTAGACGTCGACGACCTTGCGGAACGTCGCCGGATTGCCGAAGGCGCTGGGCAGCATGAGCCCGAGACCGAGACGAGCAGCGAGCTCCGCGGACTCCGGCGAGCTGCCGCCGCCGATCCACAGCGGTACCCGCTCGGTGTTCACCGGCGTGGGTTGGAGCCGCTGGCCGTCGATCGGTGCGCGGAATTTGCCTTGCCAGGTGACGGGTTCGCCGTGCCACAGCTCGGCGAGCAGGTCGATGTTCTCGTCGAACCGGGCCCGAGATTCGTCGAGTGCTTGCCCGAACAGCGTGTACGTGGAGGCGAAGAAGTTGCCGCGCCCGGCGACTATCTCGACCCGGCCGCCGCCAGTGAGGTTGTCGACCGTCGAGTAGTCCTCGGCGGCCCGCCACGCGTCGAGGTTGGCCATCAGCGTGACCGCGGTGGACAGGTTCAGGTGCTCGGTCCGCGCGCCGATCGCCGAGAGGATCACCGGCGGGGCGGAGAAGATGTAGTCCAGGCCGTGATGCTCGCCGATGTTGATGCCGTGGAAGCCGGCCTGTTCAGCCAGCACCGCGGTATCGACGATGTCACGGTGCCGCTCGACCGGCGTGGGCCGATGGCCGGTGACCGGGTCGGCGACCAGATCTCCAAGGGTCATCACCGACAGCTTCATGAGCAAGCCTCTCTTCAATGCGAATCGTCAGCGCAGCATATCCTAACAGTGTTTGGTTTGTTAGGTGCTCGCGGATTCAGATCGATCCGGCTGACCGGTCATGCCCTTCAGATAGGCCGATTCGAGGGCCTCGGCGCCGCCGGCGGCCGAGCCCTCGGTCACGACGACACCGTTGTTCAGCAGGTACCACCGATCGGCCACCGACAGCGCCCGGCGCGCCTGCTGCTCGACGAGCAGCACCGCGACCTGCGACTCGTCCGCCGCGGCCCGGACGGCGCTCAGCAGGCGCTCGACGATCAGGGGCGCCAGTCCGAGCGAGAGCTCGTCGATCAGCAGCGCCGTCGGCTCCGACGCGAGCGCGCGGGCGAGCGTCAGCATCTGCTGCTGCCCACCGGACAGCAGCCCGGCCTTACGCCCCAGGACCTCTTCCAGTTCCGGGAAATGTTTCAACGCGGCGTCGACACTGCCGCGCCCCAGCCGCAGGTTGTCGCGGGCCGTGAGCCCGGAGATGATCGAACGCTCCTCGGGCACGAACGCGAGACCGTTGCGCGCGAGGTGGTGCAGTGGCTTGCGGGTGACCTCACCACGCCACCGAACGACACCGCGCATGCGGGGCAGAACGCCGACCGCACCGAGCAGCGTCGTGGTCTTCCCGGCGCCGTTCGGACCGAACAGAGTGACGACCTCGCCCGGATGGACCCGCAGGCACACGTCACGCACCGCGGCGAGATCGCCGTACCCGGCCGTGAGCCCGTCGAGTTCCAGGACCGGCGCGCGGTCCTGGCTGACGCCACCAGCGGCGTCGCCGCGAGCGGGATCCGCGATGAGCATGGTCGTGGACACCTCATTAACCTAACGGCAATTGGTTCTTGAGACAAGAGACGCCGCGTCATTCGATCGTGCGGCCGGCGAGATGACCCTCACGGATCGCCACCTGCAGATCGCGGCCGGAGAGTGCGTCGCCGACGACACGGACATCGGGCAGGCCGTTGGCGAGGTCGGCGAGCTCACGCCGCGAGGTCTTCCGCGTGACCATGACGACGGTGTCGGCGGCGACCTTCTCGACCCCGGTTCCCGCGATCGCGACGACCACGTCGGTCGGTGTGATCGACAGCGGCTGCGCCCACGGCAGCACCCGGAACTGTGCCGGGTACGCCGCGAAGCGCTCAAGGGCGGGCTGCAGGCGCATCGCCGCGTCGGCGTACCCGCCGAATCCGGCGTGCCGGGTCAGCGCCGTGACGTCGACGTCTCGGGCGAGCAGCGCCTCGACGACCGCGACGGCTTCGTACTGGCCGAGATCGTCGTACACGACCGCTCGCGATCCGGCGACCGGATAGGCACCCGCGAGCAGATCGACAGACGACAGGACGTGTGGCAGATCGACGCCCTCGACCGGCGTTCCGGGCGCGGCGATCAGCCGTCCGGACAGATCCGGCTCGGCCCCGGTCGCGACGATCACCACGTCCGGGCCGGCCGCGAGCACATCGGCCACCTCGGCGAACCGCGAGGTGTGGACTGTGACGCCGAGTTCTCGTACTTGGGATCGCAGCCACTCGACAATGTCGTCCAGCCCTTGCATCTTCGGTGCCCGCCGCGCCACGTTCAGTTGGCCGCCGAGTTCACCCGCCGCCTCCCACAGCGTGACGTCGTGGCCACGCAGCCGCGCGGTACGGGCGGCTTCCATGCCGGCCGGCCCACCGCCGACGACCAGCACGTACTGCGGTCGCGACGTCTGACCGATGAGCCGCTCGTCCAGCGTCGACTCGAACCCGACCGCCGGGTTCACCGTGCAGGCCATGCGCGCGTCGACGCCTGACGTGCGGGCGATGCAGCCCTGGTTGCAGCCGATGCACGGCCGCACCGACATCGGTCGTCCGGCACGCGACTTGGCCACCAGGTCGGGGTCGGCGATGTGTGCACGCACCATCGACACCAGGTCGGCCACGCCGTCGCGCAGCACCTGGTCGGCCTCCTCCAGGGTGCGGAACCGGCCCGTGACTATCCGCGGCACGCTGAGCACCTCGGCCGTCACCGCGCCGCTGGAGGGCAGCATGTAGCCCGCGGGTCGGTCCATCCCGCCCATCATCTGGTGCATCCGGTAGTAGTCGCCGGACGTCACGTTCAGAAAGTCGACCAGGCCAAGTTCGACGAGGCGCCTGCTTACCTGCGCGACGTCCGCCTCGCCGAGGTCGCCGCTGACCTGGCCGGCGCCGACGCGCACGCCGACCGGTACCTCCTCGCCGACCGCACTTCGTACAGCCTCCAGAACCTCGACGAGAAACCGCATCCGCGCGACCAGCGCGCCGCCGTACTCGTCGGTACGGTTGTTGGTCAGCTTCGAGAGGAACTGATGCAGCAGGTAGCCGTGCCCGGCATGTACCTCGATACCGTCCAGTCCCCCGGCGACCGCGCGCCGGGCTGCCGCGGCGTACGCCTCGACCAACTCGGCTATCTCGTCCCGGGTCAGGGGCACCGGCGGGATGCCGCTGATCGGGCTCGGCACGTCGGACGCACCCCGAGGCGGGCCGCCGCCGGGTGGGTTGTAGACGTGCCCGCCGTGCCAGAGCTGCTGGAACAGCCGCATGCGGTGCGGGCGCACCGCGGCAGCCAGCCGCTGGTATCCGTCGATCACCGAGTCGTCGAAGCTCGTCATCGCGAGCGCGCTGGACGGATGCACGGCACACGCCTCGAGGACGCTCAGCCCGACACCGCCGCGCGCTCGAGCGACGTGGTAGGCGATCAGCTCGTCACTCACCCCGCCGATCGCGAGCTTGGTGAGGTGACCGGTGCGCACGATCCGGTTGGGAATGACAACGCCGCGGATCGCGAGCGGCTCGAAGATCCGCGCGAGACTCATACGGCGACCGCGTCGTGGATCCGCTTCCAGCTCTGCGGGTCCACCCCGTTGGGCGCGACGAGGCTGACCCGGTCGAACACGCCGTCCCACCGCTCCTGTAGTTGCCGGGCCACCTCGACCGGTGGGCCGACCAGCGCGAACGCGTGCAGCATCTCGTCGCTCAGTACCGAGCCGAGGTCGTTCCACCGGCCGGCTCGGACCAGGGTGGCGACCTCGTCCTGCACGCCGCCCCACCCGTGCGTGTCCAGCACGGCCCGGTACGCAGGTGTAGACGCGTAGAACGCCACCTGTCGGCGCGCGTCGGCGGTGGCGACGGCGATCGCCTCGGGAGTCTGGCCGGTCGCGGTGAGCAAGGCGCCGGCGACGATCAGGTCGGCCCGGCTGCGTCCGCCCTCCTTGGCGCCGGCCTCGAACGAGGGCAGGATGTGCGTGGCCACGTACTCGGGGCTGGAGAACGGATGCACGAAAAGCCCGTCGCCGATCTCGCCGGCCACCTGCACCATCCGCTCCCCCACGCCGGCGACGATGATCTTCGGATCGTCGAGTCCATGCGGAGCCGGCACGAACATCGGGCTCATCAGGGTGTGCGTGTAGAACTCGCCGGCGAAGTCGAGGCGGCTGCCCTCCCGCCACGCGTCCCAGATCGCGTGTAGGGCCAGCACGTACTCGCGCATCCGGGCCGCCGGGCGCGACCAGGGCATCGAGAAGCGCCGCGTCACGTGCGCCTTGACCTGGGTGCCCAACCCGAGCAGCAGCCGACCGTTGCTGAATCCCTGCACCTCGTGGGCGGTCATCGCGACGGTCATGGGCGAACGCGCGAATGCGATCGCGACCGACGTGCCGACTTGCAGGCGTTCGGTGTGTTCGGCTGCCATCGCGACAGTGAGGAACGGGTCGGTGTTCACCTCGCCGATCCACGCCCCGGCCGCACCGGCCCGCTCGGCGTCGGCGGCCGTGCCGCCCACCTTGGCGAGCGGCACGCCGTCCAGTACGGCGTCAATCATGATGGGCACTAGGCTGCCCTGCTCTTCGCGCAAGCGCTCATCGCTGGATTCGCTCCGCTCCTCGCTCGTTCCTCGCTGCGATGCTCACTCATCGGTGCTCCTTCAGATCGCGCTGCCGGTCTGGCCGAAGCGCAGCCCGGCTGGACGTTGCCAGCCCGGTTCGAGGGAGCGCACGGCCAGCTGCCCTTCGACGGTCGCGGCCTCGAGCAGGCGCGGACCGACCGCGTCGCCGGCCAGGCGAGCCTCGATGCCGGCGCCGCGCAGCTGCTCGTACAGCGGCGCCTCGGCGACGTTGCCGGAGAGGAACACGAACGAGTCGACCTCGATCAGCTCGGCGCGATCCGCCGCCTCGATCGGCGCGATGCGCGCCCGGCCCGGCCGCAGCTCGCGGACCACGCGACGCGGGTAGAACCGGAAGTCCTGGGCGTAGAGCCGGCGAGCGTGCGGGCCGCCGATCATCTCCCAACCCATCTCCAGGTTCGCGGCAATGGCCGAGAAGCGGGTCACCCAATGCACCTCGTGCCCGCTGTCGGTCAGCCGCTCGGCGACGTCGAGGGATTCGTAGTGCCCCAGCTCGTCGAGTAGCAGCACCCGGTGTCCGAGCGACGCCTGGCTCAGTACGTCCCAACTGGTGAACACCTCGACGCTGTCGAACCCGTCGGGCGGGCCCCACGGATGCAGGGTCTGGAAGCCGTCGCGACGGGGGCGGCTGCCGGTCGCGACGATGACGGCGTCCGGCGCCAGCGCGCGCACGGCCTCGAGATCGGCGGTGGTCCCGAGGCGCACATCGACGCCGACCTTGCCCAGCGCCGTCGCGTAGTACGGGATCAGGTCGGCGACCTCGCTGCGGTACGGCGATCGGCGGACGAGCCGCAACTGCCCACCGAGTTCGTCGGCCGCCTCAACGAGGACCACGTCGTGGCCGGCCACGGCGGCGGAACGCGCCGCCTCGACGCCGGCCGGTCCCCCACCGACGACCACGACCCGCCGCGGCCGCCCGGTACGCAACGAGTCGTCACCGAAACGGATCTCGCGCCCGGCCGCGGCGTTCACGGTGCAGGTGACCCGGCCCCGGCTGTTGAGGCCGCCCGCGCACGCCTGGTTGCACGCGATGCACGGGCGGATCTCGTCCTCGCGGCCCTCGGCCGTCTTGCGGACGAGATCGGGATCGGCGATGGTCGCTCGCATCATCCCGACCAGATCGGCGGCCCGGTCGGCCAGCACGGCCTCGACCTGCGCGATCGAGGTCATCCGACCGGTCACGATCGTCGGCAGCCGCAGCTTGCGGGCGATGTCACCGGTGACGGCCAGCTGGTAGCCGGAGCGCTCATGGACGCCGCCCATGAGCAGGTCGCGGCCGTAGTGGCTGCCGAGCGACAGATCGACGAAGTCGACCAGCCCGGCGGCTTCGAGCTCCACGGCGAAATCACGCACGTCATCGCCGTCGTTCTGCCGCTCGCCCATGTCGGGCGAGAGCCGCACCCCGACGACGTAGTCGGGGCCGACGCCTTCGCGCACGGCGACCATGACCTCGCGCAGGAAGCGCATACGATTGTCGAACGAGCCACCGTACTCATCAGTACGGTGGTTGGTGGCGCGGGACAGGAACGAGCTGAACAGGTAGCCGTGACCGGCGTGGATCTCGACGCCGTCCATGCCGCCCTCGCGGGCCCGCCGGGCCGCGTCGACGAATCCGGCGGTGACCTCGTCGATCATCCACCGGGTCATCGACCGCGGGACCATCCCGAGGCCGGGGTCGGGAACGGCCGAGGCCGACCACGGCGACGAACCGTCCTGCGGGATGTTGGTGGCCCCGCCGTGCATCAGCTGCTCGAACATCTGCATGCCCTCGGCGTGCACCGCGTCGGTCAGTCGCCGCATGCCCTCGACGACCTGGTCGCTGGTGTTCTTGAGGAAGGCGGGCGAGCTCCAGTGCACCTCCCCCGGGTCGCTGAACCCGAGGCCGACGCCGCCGCGGGCGCGGGCGACGTGCCACGCGATGACGTCGTCGGTGACCATGCCCCCGACCGTCATTCCGCTACCCATGGACGTGCGGACGATGCGATTGCGCATCGTCACGGTCTTGATCGTGAACGGCGAGAAGGTCAGCGGATAACGCTGCGCGCCGGTCATCGGGCCACTCCGTTCTGACGGGCGGCCGCGAGCTCGCGCAGCAGCGTCGCGTCCTCGTCCAGCCGCCGGCGCACGGGAGCCTCGCGGTGGGCCCGCAACAGCTGCCGGGTGCTCAGCAAGGCTGCCGATGGCTGTGCCGCCAGCGCCGCGACGACCTCGTCGACCCGATCCCGCAGCGCGGCCTCGTCGGGCAACACTTCGTTGACCAGTCGCCACGACAGCGCCTCGTCGGCGCTGAAGGCCCGACCCAGTAGCAGCAGCTCGGCGGCGACCGGGTGCCCGACCAGCGTCGGGAGCAGGTAGGTCGACGCCGCCTCGGGGACGAGACCGAGCGAGACGAACGGCATCCGGAACACGCTGGATCGCGTCGCGTACACGAGGTCGGCGTGCAGCAGCACCGTGCTGCCGATACCGATGGCCGGCCCGTCGACAGCAACGACGAGCACCTGCGGCCCGGCGACCAGCGCCCGCAGGAACCGGGTCGGTGGCGAATCCGGGCCGAGGTCGGGGTTTTCCGCCATGTCGCGCAGATCGTTGCCCGCGGTGAAGGTCCCATCCGTACCGGTAAGGACGACCACGCGCACGTCGTCGCGTTCAGCCACGGCCTCCAGCGATGACGCCAAGGTGGCGTACATGTCCGAGGTGATCGCATTGCGCTTGGCGCCGCGGGCGATTCGGATCGTGGCGACCGGCGCCTGGATGTCGAGCACGATCTCGGAGGCCACGCCCGGAGATTACCCGACAGTGTTTGGTTTAGGAAGGTCTGTCGAACGACGGCAGGACCGGCCCTGAGCGCGGCGACGCGGCCGCGTCGACCACCGGCTGCGCGTCCTCCCAGATCTCGGCCGCCTGCAGTGGCGCCAGCGCGACCAGACGCCGTCGCGCGTCGGCCGCGAGCACCGGCAACAGTCGTTCGAAGTGTCGCTGCGGGTCGGCGCGGACGAGCGCGGCCAGGTCGTTCATCGCGGCCGGCACATCGGCGGGACGCCGCCCGAGCACCGTCGCAGCATCGTCCAGCGTGCCCGCGTCCAGAGCGGCACCGCGCGACAGCAATCCCTCGACGGCCCGCGCGAGCTGGACGTAGCCCCGAGCCTCGGCGGCGTCCTGCCCCGCGTCCGCGACAGCAGCCGTGCGGTCGAGGCGCGCCACGAGCAGTTCGGCCAGCGGCGTGTAACTCGAGGCCGGCGGCTCGCCGAAATCGGCGGGCCGCAGGTCGACGCCCGTGGCCTCGGCGATGGCCTCGCACACGACGACCCGAGCCAGGGCGTCCTGCCACAGCCGGGCCACCGCCTCGGGCTGGGACGGGCGCGGGCGTTGCACGTTCGCGACCATGCCGAGTGACAGCATCAGCCCGGACACCGCGGCGTAGTAGGCGATCGCGGCCCGGTCGACCGGGGTGCCGCTGACCCGCTCGTACTCGGCGATCAGGTCCGGGTAAGTACCCGTCGGGTAGAGAGCCTCGCGGTAACGTGCGTTGCCGAGGTCGGACATCGGGTCGCCCAGCAGGGCCAGTTCCCAGTCGATGAGCGCGGTGACCGCCTCGTCCTGGAAGAGGAAGTTGTTGACGCCGGCGTCCCCGTGCAGCAGGCGCACGTGCTCCAGGCCGCGGCCGTCCGGCACGTTCGCGTGCAGCCACCAGCGCGCGAGCTCGTGCAGCGGCTCGGCCTGCCGCAGCCGGGGAGCGGCGGTGACCGCATCGGCCTCGGCCGAGGCCAGCCAGCCACCGACCGCCATGGTGCGGGCGTCGCCGGGCACAGGCATCGCCGGGTGAATCGTCAGGTCGGACGGGGAGAGCTGATGCAGGCGAGCCAGGTGGCCGGCGTAGTCGCGCACGGTCGCCCGACGACCCGATTCGCTCACCCGCTGCAGCAGCGCCGAGCCGGGCATCCGCTCCATCAGTACCACCCCGGACTCGGCGTGGTACCCGCCGAGTTCGGGCACCGGGATGCCGTGCCCGGCCAGCGCCCCGATCGCGGCGGCCTCCCGCCCCGGCCCGAAGTCGGTCAGGATGCGCGAGCGCGCGGCGACCGCCGCCGGCACCCGTCGGCCCTTGAGCATCCACCGCCGCTGCCCGGCCGCGGAGCCGACGTCCACCCACCACGTCTCGCGGCCGCGGGTGAACCGCTCGGCGCCGAGCACGGTGCCGCCGGTTACCCGCTCGATCCACCGCAGGACGCCAGGCTCAGGGCCGGCGCCACTCGTCACGTGACCTGGAGAGTCGGGTCTCAATCGAAGAGCACCAGGCCGCGCATGGTTCGCCCGGTGAGCAGGTCCTCGTAACCCTGGTTGATCTGCTCGAGGGGATACCGATGCGTCGCGAGCTCGTCGAGCTTGAGTAGGCCGCGCTTGTACATGCTGAGCAGCCGGGGCAGGTCGGCGTGCGGGTTGCAGCCACCGAACACGTTCCCGACGATCTCCTTCTGCGACAGGATCACGTCGACGAGCACGACGTCCGCGTTCAGGACCGACGGCGGCGCCACCGAGGTCAGGCAGGCCCGCCCGCCCTTGCGGGTGAGCAGCATCAGCGGCATCAGCATGTCGCCGCTCATCAGGCTCGCGGTCATGATCGTCTTGTCGGCCATCACACCGCGGGTGAGCTCGGTGACCAGCGGCATCGCCTCCTCCATCGAGGCGACAGCGTGCGTGGCGCCGAGCAGTTTCGCCTGCTCGCGCCGGTACTCGAACGGATCGACTGCCACGATGACCTCGGCGCCGGCGATACGCGCGCCCTGCACTGCGCTCGAGCCGACGCCGCCCGTGCCGACCACCACCACGGTGTCGCCCGGGCCGACCTGGGCCCGGTTCACCGCGGCCCCGAAGCCGGTGGCAACCCCGCAGCCGACCAGCGACGCCAGCTCCAGCGGGATGTCGTCGTCGATCTTGATGCAGGAGTCCTCGTGCACGACGGTGTACGGCGTGAACGTCCCGAGCAGGGAGAGCTGACGCAGCCCTTCCCCGCGGGCGTGCACCCTCGGCTTGCCGTCGGTGATCGGGTAGCCCTCCATGATCACCGCGCCGTAGTCGCACAGTTGGGACATGCCACTCGCGCACCAGCGACAATGGCCGCAGGACGGGATGAAGGCCATGACGACGTGATCGCCGACCTTGAGTCGACGCACACCGGAACCGACCGCCTCGACGACGCCGGCCCCCTCGTGGCCGCCGATGACCGGTAGATTCGTCGGCAGGTCGTTCTTGACGCAGTGATCGTCCGAGTGGCACAAACCCGAGGACGCGAGGCGAATCAGCACCTCGTTGTCGCGGGGGTCGTCGATCTCGGTCTCCTCAACACTCCACGGAGTGTTGACCTCCCAGAGGATTGCGGCCTTTGACTTCATATGAGCGCCCCCTGGTCCCGTGCGACAACCGTTGCGGGTTCGGCTGGATGTGGCCGTAACCTAACGCCGATCGATTTAGCGGTCAAGACGTCTGGTGGCACTAGGCCAAGTGCGGTACCAGCCGCCGTGACCTGAAGATGCAATCTGTTTGTGCCGAGGCCTCCTCCGACCGAATCATTCTCACTGAGACGCTGCTGCCGGCGGCCGAGGAGGATGTCATGGCCGGAACTCCCGTAGGCGTGTCCTACGCCGCCGCCCGGTGGCTCACTCGATACAGCATCGACGTGCTTCGCATCTGCGTGGGCGTGGTCTTTCTGGTCTTCGGCGCGCTGAAGCTCCAGCCCGGCGCCAGCCCGGTCGAGCACCTGGTCATCCGCACCGTCCACGCGCTGACCCTCGGGATCGTGTCCGGACACGCCGCCCTGCTGCTGGCGGCCGAGATGGAGATCTTCATCGGCGTCACACTGATCTCCGGACGAGCGCTCAAGACTGGGCTCGCGGTGCTGGCGGTCGCTCTCGTCGGCATCCTCTCCCCGCTCGTGCTGTTTCCCTCCGAGCTGTTCCATGGCGGCGTGACGCTCGAAGCGCAGTATGTGTTCAAGGACATCGTTCTGGCCGCAGCCGGGCTGGTTCTCGCCGCGCAGGCAATTGGAGCGCGCCTCACGATAGAGATCGACGAACGACGGAGCGCTCGGCGGGACACGTTGCCCGACAGCAACACCGCGGTCTCGCATACCTACCCGTGATCGCTGCCGCTCAGCGGTTGGCTGCGGAGGGTGGCCGTTTGCTGCCGTCCGGGAGGGTCCCTGGGTTGTTTAGGTGCCGTCGCTGGCCGGGTCCTCTTCCCTATCCAAACGTTGTCTGGTTATCTGGACACACGCATTGGCGTCAACTTCGGAGGCCCTCGTGTACCGCATGATCATCGACGGAAAGCCGGTCGACACCGAGGGCAGGTTCGCTGTCGCCAATCCGGCGACGGGAGAGATGGCCGGGCAGGCCCCGGACTGTTCGCGGGAACAACTCGACGCGGCCATGGCGTCCGCGGCGGGCGCTTTCGGCGATTGGCGCCGGGACGAAGACGCGCGGCGCACGGCGATGGTGGCCCTCGCGGACGCGATCGTGGGCGCCGGCGACGAGCTGGCCGCCGTGCTGTCGTCCGAGTCGGGAAAGCCGCTGGCCGTCGCCGGCATGGAGCCCACGATCTGCAGCGTCTGGCTGAACTACTACGCGGGCCTCGACCTCCCCTACGAGACGCTGCAAGACGACGAGGAAGCACTCATCCGGCTCGCCCATCGTCCGCTCGGTGTCGTCGCCGCGATCACGCCGTGGAACTTCCCACTCGGCTTGGCGATGTGGAAGATCGCGCCGGCCTTGCGCGCCGGCAACACAGTCGTCCTGAAGCCGTCGCCCTTCACTCCCCTCGCCACGCTGCGGCTGGGCGAGATCGCGGCCGAGCTGCTCCCGCCGGGCGTGCTGAACGTCGTCACCGGCGGCAACGAGCTCGGCGCGGCGATGACCCGGCATCCGACGCCGCGCAAGATCACGTTCACCGGATCGGTCGCGGCCGGGAAGCAGGTAGCGGCCGCCGCCGCCCCCGACCTCAAGCGCGTGACGCTCGAACTCGGCGGCAATGACGCGGCGATAATCCTGGACGACGCGGACATCGCCTCGACCTCGGCGAAACTACTGGGCACGGCGTTCTTCAACACCGGCCAGGCCTGCGCGCTACCCAAGCGCATCTTCGCTCCGGCCGAGAGGTACGACGAGGTCGTCGACGCCTTCGCCGCGGCCGCCGCGGCGATCACGGTCGGTCCGCCGTCCGACCCCCAGGCGCAGCTCGGCCCGCTGTCGACCAAGCCGCAGTTCGACCGGGTTCGCGGCCTCGTGCAGGACGCGACCGACCACGGCGTTCGCGTCGTCGCCGGCGGGCGCCCGGTCGACGGCCCCGGGTACTTCTTCCAACCGACCGTTCTGGCCGATGCCCACGACGGCGTGCGGATCGTCGACGAGGAGCAGTTCGGTCCAGCCCTGCCCATCCTGAGCTACGACACGGTGGACGAAGCGGTCGCCCGCGCCAACAACACCGAGTTCGGTCTCTGTGGGTCGGTCTGGTCCGCGGACGCCGATCGCGCCACCGCCGTCGCCGAGCAACTCGAGTGCGGCACCACGTTCATCAACACCCATGCCGTGCTGCCCCCGACGATCCAGTTCGGCGGAGCGAAGGCGAGCGGCCTGGGTGTCGAGAACGGCCCGCCCGGGCTCCTGGCGTTCACCGAACCTCAGGTCGTCCACCTCGCCCGTTGAGCGCCGGCGGCACGGCTTGACTTCCGAGCGCGCCGCGCGCAACATACCAAACCGTGTTTGGTAAACGAGGGTTCGGGCGGGGCGTCGTTACCGCCATCGCCGCAGTGATGCTGACGGCCAGCGCAGTAGCGACCGGGGGTGGAGCGTCCTTCGGCGCTGAGCCGACCATTGGCTGCACCGCCGACCGCGTGCCGGTTGCGGGTGGGAGCCAGACCATGGCCGGGACCTTGTGCCGGCCGGCGCCCGGCGCGGACACCGTCGTCGTTCTCGTCCCCGGTGCGACGTACGACCAGACCTACTGGAACTTCCCCTACGCCCCGGACACGTACAACTTCCGCCTGGCGCTGAACCGCGCCGGCTACGGGACGTTCACGTTGGACCGTCTCGGGACAGGTGCGAGCTCCAAGCCGCTCTCGGTGCTGCTGACGTCCTCCGCACAGGCCAGTGCGATCCACGAGGTCATTTCCGGACTGCGCAGTGGCGCGGTCGGTCCGGGGTTCGCGCACCTGATCCTCGGGGCGCACTCACTCGGATCGGTCGAGGCGGTGGTCGAGGCGGCGACCTATCACGACGAGGACGCGCTGCTGATCACCGGCCTCTCGCACGATCCCAATTACCTCAGCCTGGCTGCACTCGTCGCCGATACCTATCCCGCGGCGCTGGATCCCCTCACGGCCAAGCAGGGCTACTCCCTCATCGACGTCGGATATTTCACGACTCATCCCGGGGTGCGGTCGGCGCACTTCTACGGGCCGAGCTACGACCCCAACGTCCTCGCGGCCGATGAGGGCACCAAGAGCGTGTATTCACTGGCCGAGCCCCTGGACGGCGCACCACTCGCGCTGATCCTTCCCACGACCGCCTCGATCGCCGTTCCGGTGCTGATCGTGAACGGCGGCGCCGATCCGATCTTCTGCAACTCGACGACCTGCGCGAGCAGTTCGGCCCTGCGATCGGCTGAGGCGCCGCGTTACGGCGCCGTGCCGTGCCTGTCCGCCTACGTGCTCCCGGATTCGGGTCATGACGTGAATCTCGCGCCGAACACCGCCCTCTACCAGAACCGGGTGCTGAGCTGGCTGGCCGCACTGCCCGCGCAGTGGTCCGGCGGATCCTGCCCGGCCTAACGCTAATCCGTGCCGACGGCCAGCGCCGCCTGGTGCCCCTCCTTGAACGCCTGCATCGCCTGTCGCGGCGCGAGGGCATCGCCCACGATCTGGTACCGCACGCCGAGCCGGTTCAGCACCGGCACGAGATCGAGATTCGGTACCGGAGCGGTGACCGCGACGAACGTATCCGGGGCGATCTCGGCGATCGTGTCGCCGGCTGCGGTGACGACCAGCGCGACGCCGTCGGTGACCAGGCCGATCAGCCCGCTGGTGATGACCCGATCGACCCGGCGGTAGAGGGTCTGCGGTAGTTGCACGCGATGCAGCTGGCCGCCGTTGGGTATGACGGTCTCGAACGGCGTGACGAACGTGACGCGGCAACCGCGCGCAGCCAGCGCCTCGGCGACCAGGGCCCCCTCGTTAGCTCCGACGACGTCGTAGACCAGGACGGTGCGGCCGACCTCGCCCTCGAGCGCCTCCGTGCTGTCGAGCACGGCCGCCTCGGCCGCTCCGGAGAACGCCGCCGACGGCGCCGGGCGGCCGCCGGTGGCGAGTATGACCTCGTCGGGAGCGAGATCGGTCAGCACCGCCTCGTCGACGACGACGCCGTGCTGCACCTTGATGGACAGGAAGGCGAGTTCGGCCAGCACGTGCTCCGCGGTGCTCACCAGGCTGGTCGCCGCGGTCAGGCCCGCGTAGCGCAGCCGGCCGCCGGGCTTGGGCGCGCTGTCGAACACGCTGACGTCGTGACCGCACTTGGCCGCCACCTCGGCGGCCTTCAGCCCGGCCGGGCCCGCCCCGACGACCAGCACGCGCCGGGCGTGCTCGGCGGGGCGGATGTCGAGTTCGACCTCCCGCAGCACCTGCGGGTTGTGCAGGCAGCTGATCTCCGGGAAGCCGGCCAGCTTGCGGTTCACGCAGACGTTCGCGCCGACGCAGGGGCGGATGCGCTCCGTGCGACCCGCCCGCGCCTTGGCGAGCAGGTCGGGATCGGCGATGTGGGCCCGCGTCATCGCGACGAGATCGCACTCACCGGCCGCCAGCACGGACTCGGCGACCCCGACCGAGGCGATCTTGCCGACGCCGATGATCGGCACGGTGATCCCGACAGCTTCGCGCAGCCGGACGACGGCCGGGATGTTGGGCGCCTCGCCGTAGCGGTAGTCCGGGATCGCCCGCGCATAGGTGGCGCCGCCGTCGCCGATCGTTGTGTTCACGACGTCGATCACGCCGGTGTCCAGCAGCCGCCGCACGATCTCGACCCCGGCCCGAAAGCCGATGCCACCGTCGTCGGGTGACCGCAGGTCGTCGGTGCTGGTCCGGTAGCTGACGATGCCACCGTCGCCGACGACCTCTCGCGCGGCCGTGAGCACCCGCCGGGCGAACAGCGTGCGGTCCTGTCCCCATTTGTCCGGGCGGGAGTTGTAGAACGGCGTCAGCGACTGCTGGATCAGGTAGCCGTGGGCGCCGTGCACCTCGACGCCGTCGAACCCGGCGTCGGCGGCCAGCCGCGCCGTCTGCCGGTAGGCGTCGATCATCAGCTCGACCTCGTCGTCGGTCATCTGGTGCGCGGTCTCCCCCGCCGCCGACTGCGTGGCGCCGAAGCCCCACAGCGGCGGACGGTGCACATCGGCATCAGATCGGGCGAATGCCCCCAGATGCACGAGCTGGAGGAGCACCGCCGCCCCCTCGGCCCGGACGGCCGACGCCAGCGCGGCGTGTCGGTCCAGGGTCTGCTGCGTATGGGCCAGCCCGGGGGTGAAGAAGGGCGGCTGGGCGATGATGAGGCCGACGCCCCCCGCCGCGCGGCGGCGCAGGTACTCGATGTAGGTGTCCGGCGAGGCCCCGGGGTCGCGGAACGCCTCGCTGGCCCCGTGCGAGGTTATAACCACCCGATTGCGCAGCTCGGTGCGCCGGATGGCGATCGGCGAGAAGAGCCTCGGTAGGGCGCCGCTGGGACCATCGGCGTGGGACATGGCACCTCCGCAAAGGTCGATACTCCAGCTATTAACCTAACGACGTTTGGTAGGCCGGGCAAGTGGCTACCGCCGAGGCAACTGGCTAGTAACCGCCCCGGTGCGAGAGGCTCAGGGCATGCCACTGTTCAAGCGCATCGCGATCGTCAACCGGGGCGAGGCGGCGATGCGACTCATCCACGCCGTCCGCGACATCAACGCGGACGGTGCCGGGGAGCCGATCACCACCATCGCGCTCTACACCGACGCCGAGCGCAACGCCATGTTCGTCCGCGAGGCCGACGTCGCCTATCCGCTCGGCCCAGCATCCGGCCGTCCCTATCTCGACCACGACCTGCTCGAGACCGCGCTGCTGCAGTCCAAGGCCGACGCGGCCTGGGTGGGATGGGGCTTCGTCGCCGAGGACCCCGCCTTTGCGCAGGTGTGCGCACGGATCGGCGTCACGTTCATCGGCCCCAGCCCGGAAGCGATGCGCAAGATCGGCGACAAGATCGGATCGAAGCTGCTCGCCGAGGAGGTCGGCGTCCCGGTCGCGCCGTGGAGCCGGGGCGCAGTCGAGACCCTTGACGCAGCGCGCGACGCCGCCGCGCACATCGGCTATCCGGTAATGCTCAAGGCAACCGCAGGCGGAGGCGGGCGGGGCATCCGCGTGATCAACAACGACGCCGAGCTCGCGGACGCCTACGAACGGACGAGGGACGAGGCGGCCCGGGCGTTCGGTAGCGGCGTCGTGTTCCTCGAGCGCCTGGTCACCGGCGCGCGCCACGTCGAGGTCCAGCTCATCGCCGACAGCCACGGGACGGCCTGGGCGCTCGGTGTGCGCGATTGCTCGGTGCAGCGGCGCAACCAGAAGGTGATCGAGGAGTCGGCCTCCCCGTTACTCGACGAGCAGCAGGTGGAAGACCTCAAGGCATCCGCTGAGCGGCTCGCCCAGGCGGTCGGCTACTGCGGCGCGGGCACCGTCGAGTTCCTGTATCACCCGGACGAGAAGTCGTTCGCGTTCCTGGAGGTGAACACCCGGCTGCAGGTCGAGCACCCGATCACCGAGAGCACCACCGACGTCGACCTCGTCCGGTTGCAACTGCATGTTGCCGCCGGCGGACGGCTGGAGGGATCCAAGCCGGCCGAGTCCGGGCACGCCGTCGAGGCGCGCCTGAACGCTGAGGACGCCGACCGCGACTTCGCCCCGTCGCCCGGCCGGATCGAGCTGCTCGCGCTGCCGTCAGGCCCCGGCATCCGGGTCGATACCGGCGTCGGTGAGGGCGACACGATTCCGGCCGACTTCGACTCGATGATCGCCAAGATCATCGCGCACGGACGCACCCGCGACGAGGCCCTGGCCCGGCTGCGCCGCGCCGTCGGCGAGACCGCGGTGATCATCCAGGGCGGTGCGACGAACAAGAGCTTCCTGATCGAGCTGCTCGAAGCGCCTGAGGTGATCGACGCGAGCGCGGACACCGGCTGGATCGACCGCGTGCGCCGCGAGGGAAGGCTGGTCACCGAGCGGCAGTCCGGCATCGCGCTGGTCACCGCCGGCATCGAGGCCTACGAGGACGACGAGCAGGTCGAGGTGAGCCGGCTGCTGCAGACCGCGCGGGGCGGCCGCCCGCAGGTGCAGCACCGGGTGGCCCGTCCCATCGATCTCAAGCTGCGGGGACGGGCGTACCGCGTCGCCGTCTCGCAGATCGGCACGCAGCGCTTCCGGGTCACGGTCACGGCTGACCGGCAGGTGCACGTCGTGGACGCCGACGTCGAGCGAATGGGCGAGCACCGCATGCGCCTGTCGGTATCCGGCCACCCGTTCCGGGTGCTCACCGCGACGCACGGACCCGTCCACTTCGTCGAGGTCGACGGCATCGCGCACCGGATCAGCCGGGACGAGGGCGGCGTGCTGCGCTCACCGGCGCCCGCGCTCGTGGTCGCCACGCCGGCGGCTGTGGGCACCGAGGTCGCCGCCGGCGCCCCGATCATCGTCCTCGAGTCGATGAAGATGGAGACCCGGATCAACGCGCCGTTCCCCGCCAAGGTGCGCGAACTGCACGTATCCGCGGGCAGCCAGGTCGAGACCGGGACCCCGCTCGTCCGCATCGAGCCGCTCGACGATGCCGAGCTCACGGTGACGCACGAGGGCGTCCACCTCGACCTGCCCGAGCCGAGGCCGGACGGAGAGGATCCGCTGGCCCGCGGACTGGCTGACCTGAGCGCCGTGCTGCTCGGCTTCGACATCGACCCGAGCGACAACGGCGCCACGTTGCAGCGCTACCTCGAGCTACGCGACCAGGCAGCCACGCAGGACACCGACGTGCTGCCCGGCGAGATCCAGCTGCTCAAGGTGTTCGCCGACTTTGCCGAGCTCAGCCGCAACCGACTGGCGGCGCAGGAGTTGCGCACCGAACTGCGCGTGCACAGCCCGCGGGAGTACTTCCACAGCTACCTGCAGAGCCTCGACCTCGAACGCAGCGGGCTGCCCGACATCTTCCGGACCAAGCTGGAGAGCGTCCTCGCGCACTACGGCATCACCGAGCTGGATCGCACCCCGCAGCTCGAGGGTGCGGTCTTCCGGATCTTCCTCGCCCAGCAGCGCTCGGCGCCGGAACTCGCCATCGTCACCGCCATCCTGCAACGCTGGCACACCGAGCCGGCGCCCGACACGGACTCCGATCTGCCGGCGCGCGAGGTGCTCGACCGGCTCACGCACGCGACGCAGATCCGCTTTCCGGCGATCGGCGACCTCGCGCGCAGCGTGCGGTTCCGCTGGTTCGACCAGCCGGTGGTGGAGCACGAGCGCGCCACCGTGCTCGCGGGAGTGCGCGGAGCGGTCGAGGCACTCGCCGCGAATCCGGACGCGGCCGATCGCGCGGAGCGGATGGAGGCGCTGGCCGCGATACCCGAGCGGATCGTCAGCTTCCTCGCCAGCCGGCTCGAGGACGGGATCCCTCGCAACGAGCCGCTGCTGGAGATCTTGATCCGGCGGCACTACCGCGAGTACGAGCTGCACGACCTGCGTTCCCTCGCCGTCGACGACCGGCCATTCGCGGTCGCTGACTACGTGCTCGACGCCCGTCCCAGCCATCTCGTCTCGACGGTGGGGACGATGGCCGAGCTGCACGCCGGCAGCGAGCTGGCGCGGGCCCTGGCCGAGCAGGTGGCTTCCCGCGCGCCTGGGCAGCAGAGCGTCGTCGACCTCTACCTGTCGTGGCCGGACGCGCCGGAGGACGCGGACGAGTGCTGCGCCCAGCTGGCCGCCGTCCTGCAACCGATCCCGTTCGCCCACGACGTGCGCCGCACCGCGATCGGAGTGTGCGCCGGCGGCGCGCGCCCCGTCTCGTACTTCACCTTCCGTCCTCGCGGGGCCGGCCTGGTCGAGGACGAGCTGGTGCGCGGGCTGCACCCGATGGTCGCCCGGCGCCTGGACCTGTGGCGGCTGCGCGACTTCGATATCACCCGCATCGACGCGCCGGACGACATCCTGATCTATCACTGCATCGCGAAGGACAACACCGCCGACCAGCGGCTGGTCGCGATGGCCCAGGTGCGCGAGCTCGCCGTCGTCCGCGACGACGAGGACCGGATCAGTTCGCTGCCGCAGGTGGAACGGGTGATTGCCAGTTGCGTCGAGGGCATCCGCCGGGGACGGGCGCGCCTGCGCTCCTCGTCGGCGACGCTGGACATGAACCACGTCTGGGTGCACATCTGGCCGACCATCGACGCGGAGCTCGATCAACTCACCGCGCTGCAGCGGGATATCGCGCCGCTGACCGCCGAGGCGGGCATCGACGAGGTGCTCGCGCAGGGCCGGGTGGCCACGCCGAAGGGCACGATCGTCCCCGTCGCCGCGAGGTTCTTCTACCAACCCGGCTCGGGTGTGCAGTTCACGGTCGGGCCGCCGCCGACCGAGCGGCTCAAGCCGCTGGACGACTACGCGCACAAGGTGGTCCGCGCACGGCGGCGCGGCACGGTCTATCCGTACGAGCTGCTGCCGATGGTCGCCGGGCCCGGTGGCACGGTCGTGGAGCACGATCTCGACGGCGCGGGCCGGCTCGTCCCGGTGGACCGTCCGGCCGGGCTGAACCAGGCGGGCATCGTCGTCACCGTCGTCACCACGCCGACCGACCTGCATCCGGACGGCGTCACTCGGGTCGTTCTCAGCGGCGACCCGACCAAGGCGCTGGGCGCGGTGTCCGAGGCGGAATGCGCGCGGATCATCGCCGCGCTGGATCTCGCTGAGCAGCTGGCCGTTCCGCTCGAGTGGTACGCGCTGTCGGCCGGTGCGCGCATCGCGATGAACTCGGGCACCGAGAACATGGACTGGGTGGCGCGCGCGCTCAAGCGGATCGTCGAGTTCACGCAGGCCGCCGGTGAGATCAACGTCGTAGTCGCGGGCATCAACGTCGGCGCGCAGCCGTACTGGAACGCCGAGGCGACGATGCTCATGCACACCAAGGGGATTCTCGTCATGACTCCGGACAGCGCGATGGTGCTGACCGGCAAGCAGTCGCTGGACTTCTCCGGTGGTGTCTCGGCCGAGGACAACTTCGGCATCGGCGGCTACGACCGGGTGATGGGTCCCAACGGGCAGGCGCAGTACTGGGCGCCGGACCTGAAGGGCGCACGCGATGTCCTGATGGCCCATTACGAGTACAGCTACGTCGCGGCCGAGGAGTCGAGCCCGCGACGCGTCCGCACTGACGACCCGATCGATCGCGACATCACGCTCGCCGCGCACGAGATCCCGGACAGCGACTTCCACACCGTGGGCGACATCTTCTCCCCGTCGACCAACCCGGATCGGAAGAAGGCCTTCGACATCCGCACGGTGATGCGTGCGCTCGCCGACCAGGACCATCCGACCTTGGAGCGGTGGGCGGATATGGCCGACGCCGAAACCGCGGTCGTGTTCGACGCTCGACTGAGTGGCCGGCCGGTGTGCCTGCTGGGCATCGAGTCGCGCAACGTGCCGCGACGCGGCTTTCCCCCGACGGACGGCCCGGACACCTACACCGCCGGGACGCTCTTCCCGCGCTCGTCGAAGAAGGCGGCCCGCGCGATCAACGCGGCGTCCGGGAACCGTCCCGTCGTCGTGCTGGCGAACCTGTCGGGCTTCGACGGTTCGCCGGAATCGATGCGCAACCTGCAGTTGGAGTACGGCGCGGAGATCGGACGGGCGATCGTCAACTTCGACGGGCCGATCGTGTTCTGCGTGATCTCCCGTTATCACGGCGGCGCCTTCGTCGTGTTCTCCAAGGCGCTCAACCCGCGCATGACCGTGCTCGCGGTCGAGGGCTCGTTCGCGTCGGTGATCGGCGGCGCCCCCGCTGCTGCGGTGGTGTTCGCGGGGGACGTGAACAAGCGGACGTCCGCGGACCCGCGGGTACGCGACCTCGAGACCCGGCTGCGCGCCGCGCCGCAGGCCGAGCGCGCGCCGATCGCCACTCAGCTGAACGAGGTCCGGACGGCGGTACGGGCGGAGATGCTCGGCATCGTGGCGGCCGAGTTCGACACGATCCATAACATCCACCGCGCGGTGGAGGTCGGCTCGGTCGACGCCGTGATCAACGCCCACGAGATCCGGCCGCAGATCATCGCCGCACTGGATGCGTCGCACCGGGTCCTTCCGATGGACTAGACGCGCGCCGAGACGATTCAGTTATCTGATTTTATTGACTTAGCTGAGGGCGTCCACCAATACTCTCGCCCATGGGTACCGACAAGAGCGTGCTCGAGGCGGGCCTGAGCCGTCGCGGCTTCCTGACTGCAGCGGGCGTCGCCGCAGCTACGGCGTCATTGATCCCTGACGCCAGCGCTGCTGCAGGGACCCCAGCACACGGGCCGTCGCAGGTGGGCGACCCGGTTGAGACGCCGCTGGTCGGTGGTCTGCACCTCCAGTTCGGCGCCGATCCCTCCCGACAGATGGTGGTGTCCTGGCACACCCGGCAACCGGTCGAGCGCGCGCGGGTCCTGCTTGGCGGGCCCACCGGCCACTACGAAAGAACCGT
The DNA here is from genome assembly GCA_036502575.1 of Jatrophihabitantaceae bacterium. Taxonomy (GTDB): domain Bacteria; phylum Actinomycetota; class Actinomycetes; order Mycobacteriales; family Jatrophihabitantaceae; genus DASXRA01. Next base: position 144,566 of record DASXYL010000008.1, read on the forward strand.
GCCAGCCGAGCAGACGAGCTACACCGACGCGAAGTCTGGTCACGTGATCTACGCGTACCACGCACACGTGAACGGATTGGCCCCCTCCCGCACTTATCTCTACGCAGCGCTCCACGACGGCGTCGAGGCCGAGTTCGGCTCGTTCCACACGGCGCCCCGCGGGCGGGCGCAGTTCACCTTCACCAGCTTCGGCGACCAGGGCACCCCCACGACCGGTCGCGTGTACGTCCCACCGCCGGGCTCGCCGCCCCCCGCCGCGCTGCCCATCGTTTACGTCAATGACAACCTCGGCTCACCCGAGTCAGCCGATGTGACCGCCGGCGTGGAGCGGGTACAGCCGCTGTTCCATCTGTTCAACGGTGACTTGTGCTACGCGAACCTCGCCACCGATCGGGTGCGTACCTGGGCCGACTTCTGGACGAACAATTCCCGCAGCGCCAGGAACCGCCCGTGGATGCCGGCCGTCGGCAATCACGAGATCGAGGCCGGCAACGGTCACCTGGGCTACGACGCTTACCAGACTTACTTCGCGCTACCTCGGCAACCGGGCCAGTCCGACGCCGCTCGCGGAATGTGGTACGCGTTCACCGTCGGATCAGTGCGAGTCATCAGCCTCGACAACAACGACGTCTGCTACCAGGACGCGGGAGACATCTACAACCGTGGCTACTCTCACGGCGCCCAAAAGGCGTGGCTCGAAGGCGAACTCCGAGCAACGCGTCGCAACCGCGACATCGATTGGATTGTCGCCTGCATGCATCAGGTCGTGATGAGCACAGCGGCCCCGCCGTTCAACGGGGCCGACCTCGGGATTCGCCAGGAATGGCTCCCGCTGTTCGACAAGTACGAGGTCGATCTCGTCGTCTGCGGACACGAGCACCACTATGAACGTTCCCATCCGGTGCGCGGTCAACAGGCGAGCGAGACCCGCACCCCGATACCGGTCGCGACCAACACCAGGGTCATCGATACCACCAAGGGAACGGTGCACATGGTTCTCGGTGGCGGCGGTACCTCGGCGCCGTCCAACAATCTGCTGATCTCACCGCCAGGGTGTCGCGTGATCACCGGCGTCGGCGACGTCGACCCCAAGACGGGCCAGCGCACGCCGATCTACGTGTTCGAGCCGAGCGCTCCGTGGTTGGCCAGCCGCGATGCCGCGCACACCAGCGGCTTCGCGGCCTTCACCGTGGACCCGGGCGACGGGCACACCGCAATGACCCGGATACACGTCACCTACTACAACACCGGCCCACAGGGAGCACTCACTGCGCTGGAGACCTTCAGCCTGCAACGCCCGCGCCGCGATCGGCCGGCGCCCCGGTCCTAGTTCGTTATGCCTGCTGGGCGGACTCATGGATCGGGGTGAAGAACGGATGAGCAGTCCGCAGAGCCTTGCTGACCGGATCGGCCTTCGCGACCGCGGGTTTGCCGGGCCGCGGATGGACGGTGAGCTCGCTCGGTTCGGGAATTGCCCCGCACGAGTCGCACATTCCGGTGCCATCTATGAGGCCGCCGCATCCGGTGTGGGTGAACGGCCGGCGCGGGCGACCTGACAGGTAGAACTCGTTGCCCCAGGCCATCAGCGACCAGACCGCGGGCCAGAGGCGCTGCCCCTTGGCGGTCAGCGCGTACTCGTCGCGGCCGCTCGCGGCCACACTGCGTTCGAGGATGCCCTGCTCGACCAGGAAGTTCAGCCGTTCGGTGAGCACCGCCCGGGGGACGCCGAGATGGTCGCGGAAGTCGCTGAACCGGCTCACGCCGTAGAACGCGTCCCGGACGATCAGCAACGTCCACCGCTCGCCGATGATCTCCAGGGTCCGGGCGAGACCACATTCCTCGTCGAGGTATTCGCGGGGCAGGGCCATGCGTTCATTATGCACTTGCTAGTTCGGTGAATGAACCTCTATGGTCGCTGGAAAGTTCGTTCACCGAACCGTGAGGTTGATGATGACCGATACGTTGCCGGCCCGTACGTCGGAGTTCGCCGTACCGGCCGGACGCGATCGCCGAACGCTGCCGCAGCGCATCGCGTATGCGCACGCCGCCGCGGTGATCGGGCTGTGCCTGTTCGCCTCGGTCGTTCCCTCGCCGCTGTACCACTCCTATGCCGTGCGGTGGCACTTCTCGCCGCTCACGCTGACCCTGATCTTCGCGACCTACGCGTTCGGCGTGCTGGCGGCGCTGCTGCTCGCCGGGCGGGTCTCCGACCAGGTCGGACGCCGGCCGGTGCTGCTCGTGTCACTGGCCACGCTGATGGTCGCCTCCGGGCTCTACATCGCCGCCGACGGGACGGCCTGGCTGTTCGTCGCGCGCGCCGTGCAGGGCCTCGCGACCGGGGCCGCGATAAGTACGGCCAGTGCGGCGATGCTCGATCTGCACGTACGCCGCGATCCGGGCAGCGTGGGCCTGATCAACGGCGTGGCGAGCGCCACCGGTCTCGGCCTGGGCTCGCTGGTCTCCTCGGCTCTCGTCCAGGCCGGGGTAGCACCTCGAATCCTCCCCTACGTGGTGGTCCTCGTGCTGCTCGCCGTGGTGCTGGCCGGTGCGTACTGGATGCCCGAGCCGGTGCTCGAACGTTCCGCGTTCCGGCTCACCCCGCAGCGTCCCGCGGTGCCCGCGGGGATCCGGCACGCGTTCCTGCTCGCCGGGCTCGCCACCCTGTCGTCCTGGTCCATCGCCGGACTGTTCTTCTCCGTCGGTGCGCAGCTCGCCGACCAGCTGTTCGATACCACCAACGTGATCCTCGGCGCGATTGCCGGTGTCCTGCTTGGTCTGGGCGGTGCCCTCTCCCAGTTGCTGTTCCATCGCACAGCACCATGGCTGGGCGCCAGCGCCGGATCGCTCGGCCTCGCCGCGGGGATGGTCCTGATAGTCATCGCGACGGCCGCGGACTCGAGCGCCGTCTTCGTCGTGGGCACCCTGCTCGCCGGCCTCGGCTTCGGCGTCGCCTTCCTGGGCGGACTGCGGCAGCTCGTCGTCGTCATCCCGGACGAACATCGGGCGGCGGTCATGTCGGCCTTCTACGTCGTCGCCTACGCGTCGCTGTCGCTGCCCGCGGTGATTGCCGGCGTCGTCGTGACCCACCTCGGCCTCGACCCGACCTTCGAGATCTTCGGCAGCATCGTCGCCGGCATCGCGGTGATCGTCGCGGTCGAGGCGTGGCGCACCCGGCCGGCCGAAACCCGATAGTCGCTGGGCAGCAGGGGGCGGTTCGGCGTCCGGGGCGGACTGGAGCAGGATCAGGACCCGATGATGAGCGATAGGCCAACCACCCACGAAGTGGGCGCGGAGCCGCCGTGGGTCAGGCACGCGGTCTGGTGGCACGTGTACCCGCTCGGCTTCACCGGAGCGGACGTCACCGGCGCTGATCAGCCGGCCGGGCGCCGTCTGCGACACCTCGTCGACTGGCTCGACTACGCCGTGCGCCTCGGCGTCTCCGGGCTCGCGTTGGGACCGATCTTCGCGTCGAGCACGCACGGCTATGACACCACCGATCACTACCGGATCGATCCCCGGCTCGGTGACGAGGACGACTTCCGGCTGCTCGTTGAGGCGGCGCACGAGCGGGGGCTCCGGGTCTTGCTCGACGGGGTCTTCAACCACGTCGGACGCGAGTTCCCGGCGTTCGAGCAGACGCTCTCGATGGGACGCGACGCCCCGCGAGCGGACTGGTTCCGCCTCGTCGCGCCGGGCCCGGGGTCGCCGGACGGCGAGCCGACCTATGCGACGTTCGAAGGTCATCAGGGCCTGGTCGAGCTCGACCATGAGAACCCGGCCGTCGCGGACTACGTGGTCGACGTCATGGACCACTGGCTGGCGCGCGGCGCCGACGGGTGGCGGCTCGACGCGGCCTACAGCGTCCCGGTGAAGTTCTGGACGGACGTCGTCGGCCGCGTCCGCGAACGGCATCCGCAGAGCTACCTCGTCGGAGAAGTGATCCACGGCGACTACTCGGCCTTCGTCGCGGCGACCGGCCTGCACGCGGTGACCCAGTACGAGCTCTGGAAGGCGATCTGGAGCTCGCTCAACGACGGCAACTTCTTCGAGCTGGCGTGGGCCCTCGAGCGGCACAACGCTTACCTCGAGACCTTCGCCCCGCTGACCTTCATCGGCAACCACGACGTCACCCGCATCGCGACCGCGCTGGACGATCACCGGCACCTCGGCCACGCCGTGGTCGTACTGGCCACGGTCGGCGGCACGCCGTCGGTCTACTACGGCGACGAGCAGGGACTCACCGGGCTCAAGGAGGCCCGCGCCGGCGGCGATGACGCCATCCGTCCGGCGTTTCCCGCGCGGCCGGACGACCTGGACACCGGCGGCGACGAGTTGTATCGCCTGTACCAGCAGCTGATCGGTCTGCGGCGCCGGCACCCGTGGCTACACCGGGCGCGCACCGCAACGGTCACGCTGGCCAACCGGCAGCTCTCCTACGACGTGACCGACGGCGTGCACACGCTCCGGGTCCACCTCAACCTCGGCGACGACCCGTTCCGTCCGGCGGCGTCGCCCGGCGCAACGCTGGTCAGCAGCACGGCCGACGGGCAGCCGGACGATCTTGTCGTCGCGCCGCACGGATGGGCAATATCCGAACCGTAGCGGCTGCACGTTGACCGGTTACCCGGTACGCCGGTCCCGAGCGGTGCTGGCTCCCGCGGGACGGATGCCGGGCGTGAGCAGTGCCGCTGCTCGCGAAGCCGCGCGACGAGGGCCCTCGATGGCGAGCCCCCCGGCCGCGCGGGCTGCCTGCGCCGACAGTTGACCGGTGACGACGGCAGTGAGGGTCTTGGCGTCGGCGCGGATGACCGCGTCCGGGTGGGCCGCCGGTCCGCGCGTTGCCTCCAGCCGCCCGTCCCCGACGCTCAGCCCGAAAGCCTCGCCGTCGATCCAGAGCTCGTAGTGGCCCGCGAGCCCCGCCACGCGGCCCGCGTCGAAGCTGGCCTTGACGCTGAGAACCAGTGAGTCGTGGCCGAGGACGCGACGCCTGGACCGGTGCGGAGCGTCGGAGCCCCAGCGTCCCAGGGCAAGCAGCACCGGCTCCAGGTCGCGTCCCCGCTGGGTCAGTTCGTAGACCCAGACCTCGGCCGGAGCGGGCAGCTTCCGGCGCCGGATGACACCGGCGTCGGTGAGTTCGGACAGCCGCTGGGTAACCACGTTGGGGCTGGCGCCGACCAGCCCGTCGAGAAGGTCGTTGAACCGTTTCGGGCCGAGCAGCAGGTCACGCACGACCAGCAGCGCCCAGCGGTCACCGATCACGTCCAGGCTCCGTGCGACGCCGCACGGGTCGCCGTACAGACGTTGCCCACTCACCGACAACTCCTCACTCAAAGATCGCTTGCAATTCTATAGCGCTCACTCCTACTTTAGGAGTCATGGTATCCGAGACCGCACAGACCGGCGACAACCACGATCGCGCCGCCCGCGATCTCCGCCAGGGCGACGTCCGGCTGCTCGACACCCCGGTGGCCCGCGAGCTGCTCGCTGCGGCAACCCCGGCGCACCTCGCGTACACCGCACGGGACGGGTTGCCACGCAACATCCCGATCAACTTCCACTGGAACGGCGCCGAGCTGGTGATGGGAGCGTTCACCGGCACGTACAAGCTCGCCGCGCTCGGCGCGCACCCCACCGTCGCGATCACGATCGCCACTCACCACCGGGGCGCGAAGGTACTGCTACTACGGGGAGAGGTCACCTTGACCGACGTCGACGGCCTGCTGGAGGAGTACGCCATCGCGCAGCGCAGAACAACGGGCGATGAGGCCTCCAGGGGTTACCTCGCCTCGATCGACAAGCCCGGGCTGCGCATGGTCCGCATAGCGCTGCGCCCGGCCTGGGTGGGCGTGCTGGACTTCAGCACCCGAGTGCCCGAACGCACGCCGCAACTCGTCCGCGAGGCACTGTCGTGAGCCGTGCGGAAACCGACGCGCCACTCGGCCGACGGCTGGTCCTGCAGATGCAGAGCTCGCTCGACGGGTTCGTCGATGCCGTGCACCCCGATGTCTCCTGGCAGGAGTGGGACTGGGGCGACAGCACGCGCTGGGACGCTGATCTGCGCCGCGACTTCAACGCCGTCTTCGACCCGGTCACCACGATCCTGCTGAGCCGGCCGATGCTCGAAGGTGGCTACCTCGACCACTGGCAGCGCGCCGCGCTCACCCACCGCAGCGACCCCGATTACCGCTTCGCGCAGCGCATCCTGGACGTCGACAAGGTCGCCGTCAGCGCGTACCCCATCAGCACGGGTTGGGAACGCACCCGGGTGCTCGCCGCGCCGCTAACCGACGCCGTGGCCGAGCTGAAGGGCGAGGGCGGCGGCGACATCATCTGCTTCGGCGGGGTGAGATTCGCCTCGGCGTTGCTGGAGGCGAACCTGGTCGACGAGCTGCAGCTGTTCGTGAACCCCACTGCTCTCGGTGCCGGCGCGACGATCTTCGCCGCCGCAGCCGGCCGCGGCTGGCGCCTCAGCTTGGAAGGGTCGACGCCCTACGAGTGCGGCATCGTCGTCAACCGCTACCGCCGCGCCGGGACTGATCGCTACAGCAGGCGGTAACTGCCGACGACTGTCGCCGATTGTCCGTCGGGCGGAGCGAGCACCCGCGAGCCCAGATCACGCTGGAACTCCTGGAATGCGGGCAGCTGCGGCAGCGGAGCGTCCAGCCCGTCCTGAACGGCCAGATGGATGAACGTCGCGTCGTCGTCGAGGAGCAGCGTCGCGTAGCGGAATTCGTCGGGTTGGGTTACGGCGAGCGCCGAGTACACCTCCGACACGAGCCGGGCGTTCTCGTCACGTGCTTGGGCTGATGTCGTGTAACGCACCACGCGAATTCGAGTCATACCTAGGTTGACCGGCATCGGCGGCGGAATTCATCGCCGGCGGCCGATGAATTTGCGCGGCGAGCCCGGTCAGTACGGATGCACATCTCAACCAGGAGGCATTCGTGACCAGAACACAGAGGTGGGTGCTGGCGCTGGCGTCGGTCGCCGCGCTGATGGTGGCGCTCGACCAGCTCGTCGTCGCCACCGCACTGAATACGATTCGCGACGACCTGCACGCGTCGATCGCCACCCTCGAATGGACCGTCAACGCCTACAGCCTGAGCTTCGCCGTGCTGCTGATCACCGGCGCCGCCCTCGGCGATCGGTTCGGTCGCCGTCGCCTGCTCGTGGTCGGCCTGCTCGTGTTCACCCTCGCCTCGATCGCGTGCGCGCTGGCGCCGAATACCGGGTTGCTCATCTCCGCGCGGGCGGTCCAGGGTGCGGGCTCGGCACTGGTCATGCCGCTCGCCGTGTCGTTGCTGACCAACGCGTTCCCACCCGAGAAGCGCGGCGGCGCGCTGGGGGTCTTCACCGCGCTGACCGGCCTCGCGGTCGTAGGTGGTCCACTCGTCGGCGGCGCGATCACCGAAGGCATCGCGTGGCAGTGGATCTTCTGGATCAACGTCCCGATCGGGGCGATCCTCATCCCGCTCGTGCTCCTTCGCACCACCGAGAGCCGCGGCCCACGTACCCGCCCCGACCTGCTCGGACTCGCACTCGTCTCCGCCGGCATGTTCGGGATCGTCTGGGGGCTCGTGCGGGGCAACACGGTCGGCTGGGGCAGCGGCGAGGTCGTGAGCATGCTCGTCGCCGGCGCCCTCGCCACGGTTGCCTTCATTGCGTGGGAAGCACGCGTGACCGAACCGATGCTGCCGATCAAGCTGTTCGCCAACCGCACCTTCTCGGCCGCCAACATCGCGAGCTTCCTGCTCACCGCGGCGCTGTTCAGCACCGTGTTCTTCCTCGCCCAATACCTGCAGATCAGCCTCGGCTACAGCCCCCTCGGCGCCGGACTCCGGTTCCTGCCGTGGACGTTGACCCTGTTCGTCGTCGCCCCGATCGCGGGCCGGCTCAGCGACCGAATCGGGAACCGGTCGCTGCTCAGCGTCGGTCTCACCCTGCAGGCCGTCGGTCTGGGCTGGGTCGCGCTGACCGTCTCCGGCGGCCACTCGTACGTCGCGGCTATCCCGGCCCTGATCATCGCCGGGTGCGGGACCAGCATGGCCATGCCGGCCGGGCAGAATGCGGTCATGAACGCTGTGCCGCGCCCGGAGGTGGGCAAGGCCTCCGGCGTGTTCAACACCGCGCGTCAGCTCGGCGGCGCGTTCGGTGTCGCGATCCTCTCCGCGGTGTTCGCGGCCAACGGCAGCTACGCCGGACCCGACGCGTTCCGCGACGGCGTCGGCCCGGCGATCGGCGTCGCGGCCGGTCTCTCGGCGCTCGGCGCGATCGCGGCGACGTTCGTTCGCCGCAGGGCGGCGGTGCCCCCGAAGACCGTGGCTCCACCATCGGTCATGGTGCACGCCGTTGCTGAGTGAATCGGAGTTCGCGGCGCTCGTCGATCCACACCGACGCGAACTACTTGCCCACTGCTACCGCATGCTCGGCTCCTTCCACGATGCCGAGGATGCGCTGCAGGACACGCTGCTCCGCGCGTGGCGCGGGTTCGGCCAGTTCGAGGGACGTTCGTCCGTGCGCACCTGGCTGTATCGGATCGCGACCCGGGTGTGCCTGACCGCCGCCGACAGCCGGGAACGGCGCGTGCTTCCGTCGGGGATCAGCGACGCGCTGGACGACGGCGCCGCGCCGCTGGCCGCGAAACGACTCGAGGTGCCCTGGCTCGAACCGATCCCCGATCAGGCGTTCGCATCCGACCCGGCCGACGTGGTGACCGGTCGTGAGACGACCCGGCTCGCGTTCGTCGCCGCGCTGCAGAACCTGCCGGCCCGCCAACGCGCCGCGCTTCTGCTGCGCGACGTCGTCGGGCTCTCCGCCGCCGACGTGGCCGAGCTGCTCGACCTCTCCACCGCAGCGGTCAACAGCGCCCTACAACGCGCGCGCACCCACATAAAGGACCGGCCACGCAAGGAGGAGGTCGTCGTGAACGACGTCGACAAAACCCTGCTGGACCAGTACATCACCGCATTCGAGAACGCCGACCTACCGGCGCTGGCCGCGCTCCTGCGTCACGATGTCGAACTCGAAATGCCGCCCATCCCGACCTGGTTCACCGGCCGAGACGCAGTCCTGGAGTTCTTCGCCACCCGCTCACTGCGATCGCCCGGACGCCGCCTCGTCGCCACTCGCGCGAACGCCTGCCCGGCCTTCGCAACCTATCGACTCGAACCAGACGGGACGTACACGGCGCACAGCATCCAAGTGCTCGAGACAACCGACGGCAAGATCACCCACATCTACTCGTTTCTCGACACAGACCTGTTCCGGACGTTCGATCTACCGCTGTCGCTGGACGACCGATGATCGACAGCCGGCTACCTCGCGTATCGGCTCCACCACCACGCACCTGGTCTACGAGGTCGCCGGTCGATGTCTCGGGTCGCGATTCCTTTCCGGGCCGGGCCGGGTCTACCTACCCGAAGAGTTCGGCACCTGGAGAGGATGACGATGACCAGCGATACCACCGCGACCCTGGTGAGTGCGGACAGCGCCGTACGGGCCGTATTCGGCGAGACGTCAGCGGCGTGGGCTGAGGGCGACGCGGACGCGTTCGCCAGCCGGTACTCCGCGAACGCGACGGCGATCTTGCCTGGGTTCTACCTACCGAACAAAGCTGCGATCCGCACCAACATGGCGGTTGCCTTCGCCGGACCGCTGAAAGGCTCACGCCGCATCCACGAGCTACAGGCCGTCCGGTTCCTCGGCGACGGCACCGCGATCGTGATCAGCCGCAGCGTCACGACATTCGACGGCGACGGCGAGCCCGGGCAGTGGGAGTGGGCGACCTGGGTACTCGCCGAGCACGACGGTCGGTGGCTCATCGAGGCCTATCACGGCTGCCCCGAGAACGCGGCCTGAGCCGCAGAAGGAGAACTACGACGATGGCGAGCACGCAATCAGACGCTGTGACGAACTTGTACCGGACGTGGCTGGCCGGCCCGGCCGAAGGCGACGTCATCCAGGATCAGTCGCAGTGGGGCGTCCTGACCGCCGAGCCGGGTGCTGTCGACTACCTCGAACCCGACGCTGCCGGAGTGCCGGCGCTATGGGCCGTCCCGAAAGGATCCGCCGAGGACCGGGTGCTGCTGTGCATCCACGGCGGCGGCTTCATCTCCGGGTCGATCTACACCCACCGCAAGCTCTTCGCGCAGTTGGCCAAGGCGGCCGGTGCCCGCGCGCTGATCGTGGGCTACCCCCTGCTGCCGGACGGCGGTGCGTATCCGGTGCCGGTCGAGCAGGCGCTCACCGCGTACCGCTGGCTGCTCGATCAGGGCGTCGACGCCGATCACATCGCGTTCGCCGGCGACTCGGCCGGCGGCTTGCTCGCGATCACCGCGCAGCTGCGCGCCCGGGACCAGGGCCTGCCCGGGCCGGCCGCGACGCTGCTGCTGTCGCCCTGGGTCGATCTCGAGGTCAGCGGCGAGACGATGGCGTCCAACGCCGGGACCGAGGCGCTGTTCGGCCGGCCGTGGGTAACGCAGATGGCGGAGGGCTACCTGGGTGAAACGAGTCCGCAGGACCCGCGCGCCAATCCGCTCTATGCCGACCTCGCCGGCCTCGGGCCGCTCTACATCCAGGTCGGCGGGTCCGAGGTGTTGTTGGACGACAGCCGCCGGCTCGCCGAGTTGGCCGAGAAGGCCGGCGTGGACGTTCGGCTGGACGTCTTCCCCGAGATGCAGCACACCTTCCAGATGATGGCCGGCCGCGCGCCCGAGGCTGACGACGCGATTCGTAGGCTCGCCGAATGGGTGCGGCCCCGACTCGGCCTCGGCGAGGCCGACCGTCCGTGACCCGACAGCAGCGGGCCGGCGCGGCTCCGACCGGCGGAGATTTCGCCGATCGGACCGCGCAGTTCCGGCGCGAGTTGCTGGCGCACTGCTACCGGCTGCTCGGCTCGGCCGACGAGGCCGAAGACATGGTTCAGGAGACCTACCTGCGAGCCTGGCGGGCATACGGCGGGTTCGAGGGCCGGTCGTCGGTGCGCACCTGGCTGTACCAGATCGCCACCAACACCTGCCTGACCGCCCTGCAGCACCGCGCCCGGCGCCCGCTGCCGTCCGGGATCGGCCGTCCCGGCGAGGATCCGCTGGCCACCGCAACGGCCGAGATCAGCTGGCTGCAACCGATTCCGGACGCACTGGTGACCCCCGAGGTAGACGATCCCGCGGCCATCACCGTCTCGCGGGAGAGCCTGCGGCTCGCGCTCATCGCCAGCCTGCAGTACCTGCCGCCCCGGCAGCGGGCGGTGCTCATCCTGCGCGACGTGCTGGCGTTCCGGGCCACCGAGGTCGCCGAGATACTCGGTACGACCACGGCGGCGGTGAAGAGCACGCTGCAGCGCGCCCGCGCCCGACTCGACGACGTGGCGCCCGCCGCCGATCAGGTCACCGAGCCCGGTGGTGCGGAAGCGCGGGCGCTGCTCGAGCGCTACATCGCGGCGTTCGAGAGCTCCGATGCCGAGGCTCTGAAGCGGCTGCTGCGGACCGATGCCACCCTGGAGCTGCCCCCGTCCCCGGACTGGTTCACCGGCGACGACGCCGCCGCGCACGCCGTGGCCGGCCTGGGCTCACCCGGTGAGTGGCGGATGGTCCCGACCGCGGCCAACGGGCAGCCCGCGGCCGCGGCGTACCGGCGCGACGCCGACGGCGTCCACGAGGCCTACGGGATCGTGGTCCTCACGCTGGCGGGAAGCGGCATCGCCCGGCTCACCGTGTTCGCCGACCCGGACCTGGTCGCCGGATTCGGCCTCCCCCAGGTCCATTCGGCCGCGTCCTCGCCGGCCCGGCATTGAGCGGACCCGAGCCTGGACCGGTCGGACCGGTCGGACCGGCCGGCCCGGCCGCGCTCCTGGCCGGCGCGATCCACTATGCCCTGGGCAGCGTCAGCTACGTCACGCCGCGCGTCCTTACCCGCCGCACGCCATGCGCGGAATGGGACCTGTCGACCTTGCTCGGACACGTCAACGATTCCCTCGCCGCATTCCACGAGGGCATCGCCCGCGGCTATGTCGATCTCGAGCCCGCCGGGCCGCCTCGTCACGTCCCCGCGGAGGAGGACGTCGTGACCTTCCGGGCCCGGGCGGCCCGACTCCTCGCCACGGCAACGGCGACCGGCCGCGAAGACCGACCGGTTGCCATCGCCGACCGCCGCGCCGCAGGGAGCATTGTGACGGCCGTCGGCGCGGTCGAGCTCGCCGTACATGGATGGGACGTCGCCGCGGCCTGCGGGCGCGACCGGCCGATCCCACCGGGCCTCGCCACCGCCATTCTGGAAGTCGCGCCCATGGTGGTCACCGACGCCACCCGCCAGACACGCTTCGCGGCCCCTATCACCGTGTCGCCCGGCGCGAGCCCGAGTGATCGGCTGGTCGCACTGCTCGGACGCAATCCGCACCGGGTTTTCGCGATCACGCCACGGTGAGGATCAGCTTGCCGCCGGTGCGCCGTTCGCGCAGCGCCTGTAGGCCCTTGTCGAACTCCGTCCAGGGAACGGTCATTGCGACGTGCGGATGAAGCAGCTCGCGGCCGGCGAGATCGGCGAGCAACTGCAGGTCGGGCCCGAACGGCTGCGGCGACGCGTAGGAGAGGAACACGCGGATCGTCAGATTCTCGTGGCCGATGAAGTCGTAGAGGCTGATCGGCGTCTTCTCACCCGTGCTCGCGCCGAAGACGACGATCGTCGCCCCTGGGGCGGTGGCGCCGACCGCGGACGCCAACGACGACCCGCCGACGGACTCGGTCACGAAGTCGAAGGGCGCCGTCGCGGCCTCGATGGTGGGCGCCACCACCTCGGCTCCGGCGGCGCGAAGGTCCGCGGCATACCGTTCGGCGGCGATCGCGGTCACGCGAGCCCCGTGCCGGTTCGCCAGCTCGACCTGCAGCCGGCCCACCGCACCGCTCGCCCCCGTGACGAGGACCCGTCGACCGAGCAGATCACCGCCGTAGCGCAGCGTCCGCAGGGCCGTGATCCCCACGAGTGGCAGTCCCGCGGCCGCCGCGATGTCGAGTGACTCCGGCACGGCGGCGAGACGATCCGTCGGCGCCGCGACGAGTTCTGACCAGCCTGCGCCTTCGACCAGGCCGGCCACGCGTGTTCCGACCGGAGGACCGGAACCGTCGGCGGCCGCCCGCTCGACGACCCCCGCGATGTCCTGCCCGGGGCGCCAGCCCTCGGCCCGAGCGGCCATCAACGCCAACTCACCTCGATTGACCGACACCGCCTCGACCCGGACGAGAGCCTCCTCCGACGCCGACACCGGCTCGGCCACGGTCCGCAGTGACAAGGGCTCCGGGCCGCCAGGTGTATTGACAAGCGCGAGCATCGAACATCCTTCGTCGGTTCGTGATCTGTCACCCTCAACGGTGCGCGATAGCAGATCACGGCGAAAGACGGCACTCGCAGGTACGTACCGATCCCGCAGGAAAGCCCGCGGGATACGTCAGTTCCAGATGTCGCTGATGGCGCTGACCGAACACGAGCTGGCTACGCAGGCCACGCCGTTCAGGCTTTCCAGAGTGCGCAGCACCGTGTAGTGCGTGACGTGCTCGGAATAGGTGCCGGTGGCGATGTGGGCACCGTAGAAGACGGTCGGGATCTGGTTGCTGGCGCTGCTGTCGTCCTCGTCGAAGGTGACAACGAGCAGACTGTTGTGGGCCTTGGCCCACGTGGCGTACGCGCCCAGATTGCTCTTCAGCCAGGTGTCGCCGGTGGCGACGTTGCAGTCGTGCATGTCGTTGCAGAGGTTCGGCACGACGAACGAGACCTTGGGTAGCGTCGCGTAGTCGGTCGGGAAGGTCGAGAACCGGACGTTGCTGGCCGCCGGGACGTTGCTGAAGTCCACCCAGGGGTTGTGCTTGCGGGCGTACCGACCGCTGGTGCAGCCGGTGTAGCCGTCTGCGGGCATGCTCTCCGAGTAACCCTTGAATGTGGCGCCCGCGGTGATCAGCTGATGGCCGAGGTTCTCCGCCGAGTACGTGTGCGGGCACGAGTCGTCGGTCAGGCCCTGGGTGGAACCGGAGAACAGGGCCACGTAGTTGGGCTCGCTCGGGTGCCGCACCGCGAACGACTGGGTCAGGTTGGCGCCACCGTTGGCCAGCGAGGTGATGTACGGCGCGTTGGAACTGCCGATCACCTCGTTGTAGGCGTGGTTCTCCTCGACCACGACGACGATGTGGTCATAGGAGGGCAGGGCGGCTGCGTGGGCAGCGCCAGCGCCAATGACGTACCCGGTGATGGCGATGATGGCAGCGACGAGGCTTCGAATTCGCACGAGCGCTCCACGAGTGAGATCGCCGCCGCCTGGTTGCCGCGGTCGATCACCAGACTGTTCGGCGTCGTGAGATTACGGACCGACGGGCGGTAATGGCCAATCGAACACGACACAAACAATCAGGGCAGACCGCCCTAGATCAGCCCTCGAGGGCGGGCGCCAGCGACGGCTCATCGACGGCGGCAACGTCGCGCCGGTTGCGCGTCAGCGGCGGCAGGATCGTCAATGCGACCACCGCCGCGACGACCATGACCAGCGCCGAGATGCCGAAGGTGCGGGCGTAACCGGCCGTCTCGGCGACGTTGGGCCCGGAGCTCGCCAGTGCGTGGGTCCGCGACGCGGCGATGGTGAGCAGGATCGCCAGGCCGAGCGATCCGCCGATCTGACGCGTCGTGTTGATCAGGCCCGAGGCCAGGCCGGCGTCGCGCGGGTCGACGCCGCCGGTGGCCGAGATCGTGATCGGGACGAACGACATACCGACGCCGAACGTGATGAGGGCGCCGGGGAGCCCGATGTGCCAGAGGTACGAGCTGTCGGCGTGCAGCCGCGACAGCAGCAGCAGGCCGGCGGCCGAGATCAGGGGCCCGGTCACCAGCAGCACGCGGGCGCCCACCCGCTGGACCAGCCGCGAGGAGATCTGGGTGCCGATGATGATCGCCAGCGGCATCGGGAGAAACGCCAGACCCGTCTTCAGCGGGCTGTAGCCCTGGACGTTCTGCAGGAACTGGGAGAGGAAGAAGAACAGTGAGAACATCACCGACCCGATGAGCACCATGATCAGGTTCGCGCCGGTGAGCGCTCGGGACCGGAACAGCCGAAGCGGAACCAGCGGATGCCGGTGCCGGCTCTCGACGACGAGGAACACCCCAACCAGCAGGGCGCCGATGACCAGGTAGGAGATCACCGAGCGCGAGCCCCACGAATGGGTGTCGGTCGAGACGATGCCGTAGACCAGCGCGACCAGACCACCGGTCACCGTCAACGCGCCGGCCCAGTCCAGCGTGGGCCGCTCACCTTCGGCCCGCGACTCGGTCACCGCGTAACGCGCGACGAGGAAAACCAAGATGCCGATCGGGACGTTGATGAACAGGATCCAGCGCCAGGAGAACAGGTCGGTGAGAACGCCGCCGGCCAGCACACCCGTAGCGCCACCGGCGCCGGCCACCGCGCTCCACATTCCCAGGGCGCGGGCGCGCGCCGCCGGCTCCCGAAAGGTCGTGGTCAGGATCGTCAGCGTCGCCGGCGACAACACCGCGCCGCCGAGGCCCTGCAGGCCCCGCGCCGCGATCAGCTCGCCACCGGACTGGGCCAGCCCGCCGACCAGCGACATGGCCGAGAAGAGCGTCACGCCGATGAGGAACAGGCGACGCCGGCCCCAGATATCCGCGGCCCGCCCGCCCAGGAGCAGGAAGCCCGCGAACGTCAGCGTGTAGGCGTTGAGCACCCAGGCCAGGCCGTTCTGGGACATGTGCAGATCGCGCTGCATGTCCGGCAACGCGACGTTCACGATGCTGATGTCGAGCACCACCATGAACTGGGCGACGCACACAACAGCGAGAACGAGCGCGGCGGGACGCGCACGCGAAGCGTCTATTCCGCGGCGGAGCAAATCGGAGGTAACCATCGATGGTGGTAGCACTCCGTCGAGCGCCCCTATTCCCTCGGACGCGGGCCCGACCTCATCCGTGAGAATGGCCACTGGCGGTTAGCCACGGTCAACCGCGACGTTCATTGAGTGTCCACATTGGACGGTCGCTGCGGCGGCTCGCGCAGCCGGCGCCGGCGCGCTGCCGTGGGAAGAATTGGCGGAAACGTTACGCTTTGCGCTTCGACGGCCGGACGGATGGAGGCACGGATGCAGCGACGACCTGGTCGCCTGACGTGGATCGCCGGACCGCTCGCGACCACCGTGGTCTGGTTTCTGGTCGCCGCGCCACCCGCGGTCGCGGCCGCGACCGGTGAGTACGCGGCCTGGTCGACCAGCGGCGCCAGCGGCAACTGGACCGGATCGGGGTCGGTGACGGCGGCCGGATTCCCGAGCGCCACGCTCACCTCGACCAGCACGACGCTGCAGACCCCGACCGGCGCTTCGACGTTCCTCGGCCCGGGCACTCCGGTCGGCGCCATCTACGGCAGCTCGCGCAACCAGTCCTACCTGAACGTGGCCACCGCCGCGGGCAACGCCGCGTCGGTGACCACGGTGACGTTCCCGTCTCCGACACCGGCCGCCGGCTGGGCCTTCGCGCTCGGCGACGTCGACGCCGACGCCGTGCAGATCAGCGCCGTTGGTACGAGCGGCCTGCCTGTCCTGTGGACGGCACTCGGATGGCAGAGCGCGTTCAACTACTGTGCCGCCACTCCCAAGCCGGGCTCCTGCACCGGCTCCGGCCCGTTCACCGACGTCCCCACCTGGAACCCGCTCACCAGCACGCTGACCGGCAGCGGCACCGATACCCTCGGGGCGGCCGGCTGGTTCCAGCCGAGCGCCGCCCTGACCTCGATCACGTTCACCTTCACCCGCCAGATCGGCAACCCGATCTTCCAGCTGTGGCTCGCTGCGCTGTCGGTGCCGGTCACCGGCCAGGTAGACGGCATCGCCCCCAGCTCCGACATCCCCGAGCCCGGCGTCCAACTCGACCTGCTCACTCCGTCCGGTGACCCGGTGCCCGATCCGTCCGGTGACCCCGTGACCACCACCGCCGACGACACCGGCAAGTTCGAGTTCCCCGCCGTCGCCGACGGCGACTACGTGATCGAGATCAAGCCGCCGCCCGGCGTGGAGAACACCGGCAAGGACACCGTCCCGATCACTGTCGACGTCTCGACCGGCGGCGCGACGGTCCCGCCCGGGACGTTCGCCGTCCAGGCCGCTGCCCGACCGACGCCCACTCCCTCGACG
Organism: Jatrophihabitantaceae bacterium; assembly: GCA_036502575.1. Lineage (GTDB taxonomy): Bacteria > Actinomycetota > Actinomycetes > Mycobacteriales > Jatrophihabitantaceae > DASXRA01. Next base: position 161,734 of record DASXYL010000008.1, read on the forward strand.
AGTCCGCCTGCCCGCCCCAGCACCCGACCCACCCCGCCGGCGTCGCACCCGCCGGCGAGCGGTCCGGTCCTCGCCGCCACGGGCAGCCCGATCCTGGCGCTCGTCATCGGCGGCGGTGCCGCCCTGGTCGGAGGCCTCGCGCTGACCCGGCTGGCCCGACGCCACTGACCGCGCGCCCGAAATCCGGCGGGCGCTACCAACCGCGTCCGAGGAGCTCGGTTCGGGTGCGGGGCAGGCCGCTCGCGCCGCCGGCACCCGGCTTGACCGCGAGTACCTGGTTGATGCTGATTCGGCCGGCGTCGAAGGCGAGCACTGAGCCGGCCATGTAGAGCCGCCAGATCCGGGCCCGGCCCGGACTGCTCAGCTGCACGGCCTCGTCCCACCCGCCCTCCAGGTTGGCGACCCAGGAGCGGAGTGTCAGCGCGTAGTGCTCACGCAGGGACTCGACATCGCGGACCTCGAAGCCGGCGCCCTCGATCGCGCTCACCATCACGCCGACCGACTCCAACTCGCCGTCCGGGAACACGTACCGGTCGATGAAGGACGTCTTCGAGAACTGCGCGCGCTTCCCCGGACGGCGAGCGATCGCGTGGTTGAGCAGGCGCCCGCCGGGTCGCAGTAACCCGAAGAGATGCTCGCCGTAGGTGGGCAGCATCGAGAACCCGACGTGCTCGGCCATGCCGATGCTGGCAATCGCGTCGTAGGGGCCGTCGTCCACGTCCCGGTAGTCCTGCACCCGGATCTCGACGAGGTCGCTCAAGCCCTCGTCGCTGATGCGCTTTCGGGCGAAGTCGGCCTGCGCGGTCGACAGGGTGATGCCCACCGCGCGTACGCCGTACGTCCGCGCGGCATGGATCACGAACGTGCCCCAGCCGCAGCCGACGTCGAGAATCCGCATGCCCTCGGCCAGTCCGAGCTTGCGGGCGACCAGATCGCACTTGGCGATCTGTGCGTCCTCGAGGGTGTAGCCCGGGCCGGGCTCGCGCTCCCAGTAGGCGCACGAGTACGTCATGGACGGGCCGAGGACGACCCGGTAGAAGTCGTTGCCCACCTCGTAGTGATGGGCGATCGCCTCGGCATCGCGCCGCCGGGAATGCCGGCGTCCGAGCAGCTTGGACTCCTCCGCCGGTGGTCGCGGCGGGGGTCCGACGATGCCGAGCCGTACCGCGGCTTTGATCATCGCGAGCCGGGTCGTCGAATCGATCACCACCCCGGGCCCGCTCTTGGGGTCGGCGATGCGTTCGAGTTCCGCCATGCCTTCGAACAGGTCGCCGTCGATCTCGATATCGCCCGACACGTAGGCGCGCGCGATGCCGAGCTCGTTCGGCGCCCACATCATCCGGCGCAGCGCTCGGCGCCGGACGATGGTCAGCCGCACCCGGGCATCTGCCGGACCGAGCTCACTCCCGTCCCAGCACCGGACGCGGACCGCGATGTCACCGCCGAGAACGGCGCGCACCAGCGGCTGAATGGTCTCCGCTGCAGTCATCCCTCTATCCAAGCAGCGCTCTCAAGCGCTAATCGAGGGAGGGATCGCCGCGCCGCGTCTCGGCTCGGCGATCCCTCCTGTCTCCGGTGGATCAGTGGATGGTGAACGGAGCCGAGACGGCGATGTCGTACGGCGTCGTGGTGTTCTTGTCCAATTGGAGGACATAGGACCCCGGCTCCACGGTCGGTGGTCCGGACGCGTTGATGTCGCCCTGACTCTCACCGAGCGTCGAGACCGGGAACCGGACGGTCACCGTCTTGGACTGGCCGGCGTCCAGCGTCACTCGGGTGAAGCCGACCAGCCGCTGCGGCGGCACCACCACGCTGCTCACCGGCTGGGCCACATAGACCGGCACGATGTCCGTGCCGCTACGGGATCCGGTGTTCGCTACCGTGAACGTCGCGGTCGCGGTGCCGTGCGTGGACACGTTGGGCGTCACCGACAGGTTGCTCGTCGTGAACGTCGTGTACGAGAGGCCGTACCCGAACGGGTAGAGCGGGTTGTACGCGTGCCCCTGCCCGGAACCGGTGCCGGGGAGCTGGTCGAAGAACTTCGGCTGATCGCCCAATGGAGAGGGCGCCGTGCCGTCGAAGTCCCCACCGGGCGCAGCCGCGTCCGACGGCCAGCTGATCGGCAGCTTGGCACTCGGGTTGACCTTGCCGAAGATCACGTCGGCGATAGCCGTCCCCGCTTCGGTGCTTCCCTGGTAGGCCATCAGAATCGCGTTCGCGTTCTCGGCGTCGGGACCCAGGCCCACCGGACGTCCGGCGATGACCACGACGATCACCGGCTTGCCGGTGTCCTCGAGCGTCTTGATCAGCGCCTTCTGATCAGGTGGGAGCTGCGGTGCCGGGTTGTCGCCGAGCCCTTCGGCGTAGGCCTTCTCGCCGACGGCGACGACGTAAGCGTCCGCGGGCGTGTTCGCGGCGGTGTTGCCGTCCGCTACGTAGACCGCGTTGGAGTCGCCGTTCAGGACTCCCTTTTGCACTGTCGTGCCCGGCGGGATCTGGTCGGGCGGGCCCATGCAGCAGACGTGGCCGGCACCGAAGACGCCCTGCCAGCTGACGCTCCAACCGCCGAGCTGGTTGGTCATCGAGTCGGCGCTCGGACCGGTGACGACGACCTTGGCCGACGAGGAGAGCGGCAACGTGTTGCTCTGGTTGCGCAGCAGGGTCATCGACTCCTGGGCAGCGCTGAGGGTGGCGTCACGGCCCGCGGTAACCGCTGCATTGGCGGCGTTGGCGTCGACGCACGGCGTGTTCGGGTCGCTGACGCACGCCTGGTCGAACAGGCCGAGCTGGAACTTCAGCGTGAGAATCCGCCCGACGGCCTCGTTGATGCGCGCCATCTTGATCGCGCCCGACTGCACGTCCTGGAGGATGCCGGACTGCCACTGATCGGGACCGACCACGTACATGGCCATGTCGACACCGGCGTTCACGGCCTTGGCAATCGCCTCAGCCGGGTTCGCGGCCACGTGGTAGGCCGTTTGCAGCGCCTGCACGTCCTGGTAGTCGCTGATCACGACACCCTTGAAGCCCATCTGCTTACGCAGGATGTCGGTCAGTAGGTAGTGCGACCCGGTGGCCGGGACGCCGTTGACCGACCCGGAGTTGACCATGACGGTGTCCGCTCCGGCATCGATGCCGCCGGCGTAGGACGGAAGGATCAGGTCCTGCAGGTAGTTCAACGGCAGCAGCGCCTCGTTGCGGTCGTGCCCGTTGACCGACTGGGAGTATCCGGCGAAGTGCTTGACCGTCGCGGCCACGTCGAGCCCGGGGGCCGACTGCTGCATCCCGCGGATGTTGGCGGCGCCCAGGGCGGCGGACAGCACCGGCTCCTCGGCCCACGTCTCGTACGTCCGACCCCACCGGTTGTCGCGAGCCAGGTCCTGGACCGGGGCGAAGACCCAGTTCCACCCGGTCGCCCGCACCGCGTCCGCGGTGACCTCACCGCCGGTCTGGGCCGCGGACGGATCCCACGTGGCGCCCATGCCGATCGACTGCGGGAACAGCGGGGCCTGCCACGGGTGTCCGAAGCCGTGCACCGCATCGACGCCGAAGATCAGCGGAAGGTGCAGCCGGGAATGCTGGATCGCGTACTGCTGAATCTGGTTGTACGAGCTGGCCCAGTCGAAGCCGGTGTTGCCGACCCCGCCCTGCCCGGTCTGGTCGATCGGACTGTCGGTGCCGCCGGCCAGCAGCGAGCCGACGTTCTGGTTGACCAGGACTTCCTGCATGCACGACGCGCTCGGCAGGTTGAAGCCGTCAGCACCGCAGGTGCCGCCGGCCTTGGCCGTCACGTTGGGGACCAGTTGCTGGTCCATCTGCCCGACCTTCTCCGGCAGCGTCATCGCGCCCAGCAGGGCGTTGACCCGAGCCGAGATCGGCTTGTGCGAATCGAGCCAGGGCGCCGCCTTGGCCGGGGCGGCAATGCCCTGACTCACGAATGCGGACAGCCCGCCGGCCATCAGAACCCCGACAGCGACCGCGAAAACCACCTTTCTTCTTCCTCGCACACGGCCTTTGGGACGCGAATTGGACATGACTCGGCCTCCTTGGGTGACGAATGAATCAACCGCGGTCCGTGTCGTCCGTCGCCGAAACTGCGCACGACTCCACGCCCATTGGCGTCAGGGCATACCTGATCGACTCGGGAAGGTCGCGGGACGAAGTGCGCATGAGAGCGTTCTCCTGCGAGGGCGGCGCGGCCGAGCGTAGTGATGCCCGTTCCTCCGGGTCAACGCCGAGATTGCCCCGCGAAAGTGGCTAATCCGGCCCAAGTTGGGACGGCTCACCCCCTGTAGTGCCTGCCAGCCGGTTGCCGGGAGCACTCCGGAGTAGAAGGCTGAACGGTTGACCGGCGGCGCCGCCGGGGCGCTGCCCCTATCCCCCTGAGGGGGTGCGGATCGTGTATGCGCGAGCTACCACAATCCAGGCCCAACCGTCGTCTATCGACAACGGCATCGCCCATGTTCGCGACGAGGTGATGCCCACAATCACGGGCGTCGAGGGATGCATCGGCCTGTCATTGCTGGTTGATCGAGAGTCCGGTCGATGCATCGCCACGACAGCCTGGCGGTCCGCGGAGGCCATGCGCACGAGCGCGGAGCAGGTTCGCCCGGTTCGTGACAGAGCTGCGGAAATCTTCGGCGGAACTCCTCAGGTGGAGGAGTGGGAGATCGCTGTCTTGCACCGCAACCACCAGTCGCGTGACGGAGCGTGCGTCCGGGCTACCTGGATCGAGGTGGATCCGGATCAGCTGGACCGGGCCATCGACGTCTTCCGGATGACCTCGCTGCCGGCGATCGAGGAACTCGAGGGCTTCTGCAGCGCCAGCCTGCTGGTGGACCGCAGCTCGGGCCGGGCCGTGTCCTCGGTGACCTACGACAGCCAAGAAGCGATGCAGCGCAATCGCGAGCAGGCAGGAACGGTCAGGGCTGCCGGCACCCGAGAGTCCGGCGCCAACGTTCTCGACGTGGGCGAGTTCGAGTTGGCCGTCGCGCACCTGCGGGTGCCCGAGATGGCCTGACGGAAGGAGGATTGTGCCAGAACAGCCGCGATCCTCCTCGCGCTAACTCGAGCGCTGCCCATCTCCGTCGACGGGCACCGGCAGCTGCGCGAGTGGGATGTGGTGTTGACCGGCATGGATGTCGGTGTCGCTGAAGCTGCCTTGAACCTGGTCGAGGTGCAGGTACACCGGCTGCGCCGCAAGATCGACCCGGTCGTGATCCTGACCGTGCGCGGCGAGGGGTACCTGATCCCGGACGACCCGGCATGATCAGCCGAGTTCGCCGCCGCCGCACGTTGCGCACCCGGGTCACCGTGGTGGCCAGCCTCGCGATCACCGCCGCCGTCGTACTCGGCCTGCTGCTGATGTACCTGCTGCAGATGAGCTCGGTCCGCCGCACGGTCGACGGACAACTGCGCACGTACGCCACCCAGATCGCGCAGTCGGCAGCCAACGGCAGGTGGCCGACCCCGCTGGCCCCCTCGAGCCTGGACGCGGATGCCGAAGCGCAGGTCATTGCCCCCGACGGCCGGGTACTGGCGGCGACTCGCACGCTGGTCGGGCTGCCCGCCGTCTACCGGCTACCCGCCAACTCGGACACACCCGTCCGGCAGAAGGCGGCCGACGGGGTCATCCCCGGAGAGGTCCGGGTCATCGGCCTCGGGACGACGGTCGACGGGCGGCCCGTCGCGATCATCACCGGTACGTCCACCGGCCTGCTCAGCCAGGTCAACTCCGAATTCGTCCGGCACCTGCTCATCGGCCTGCCGATCATCCTCGTGCTCGCCGCCGCCGCGGTGTGGCTGGTCGTCGGCCGCGCGCTGCGCCCGGTCGAACGCATCCGGCACGCCGTCACCGACATCACCTCGGCCGACCTGTCCCAACGCGTCCCCGAACCGGGAACGGCCGACGAGATCGGGCACTTGGCCCACACGATGAACGACATGCTCACCCGTCTGGACGACGCCGCCCAACGACAACGCCGCTTCGTCGCCGACGCCTCGCACGAGCTCCGCAGTCCGCTCGCCGCGATTCGCACCACCCTGGAAGTCGGCCTCGCGCACCCCGATCGGGCGCCCTGGCCGACCATCGCCGAACGGGCCGCCGAGCAGTCCACCCGGCTCGAAGGCCTCATCCAGCAACTGCTGCTGCTGGCCAAGGCCGACGAGCACCAGCTATCGGCGGAGCAGCAACGGGTGGATGTGGGCGCGCTCCTGCGAGACGTCGTCGCCAACACCCCGGCCCACCATCTCGATATCGACCTCGACGTGGCGCCCGGCGTGGACACCGTCGGCAACCCCGATCATCTGCAGCGGCTGTTCCGCAACATCCTCGACAACGCGGTCCGTTACGCGCGCCGTCGCGTGCTCCTCACTGCCACGACCACTGCCGACGAGATCCGGATCGAGATCGACGACGACGGCCCCGGCATCCCGGCTGCCGACCGCGACCGCGTCTTCGACCGGTTCGTGCGCCTGGACGACAGCCGCGAACGCACCACCGGAAGCACCGGACTGGGCCTCGCCATCGCCCGCGAGATCGTGCTTGCCCACCACGGCTACCTCACCATCGCCGACAGCCCGGCCGCCGGCGCCCGGGTGATCGTCACCCTCCCGCTCGCCCCGAGCAGCGCGCCCACCCCGCAGTCGCGCACCGGCGCTCAGTGAGTGACTACTTCGGGGTCTCGGCGGGAAGGGTCACTGCTCGCCGGCGTCGCCCTCGACCGGCATCGGCCCGGATGGCGCGGCGGCGCCAATGTGTTCCTGGGCCCATCCAGGGTGTTCAATGACCGCCCATCGGGCATCGACCGACCCACGCCGCATTCCGCGCCGTGCCTCCGCGTCGCGGACGGCTTTGTAGATGTGTCCGAGTACCAGAAGCCCCACGCCGAGCGCGAACCAATCGTGAACGAAGGTGGCGCCGGTACGCCAGGCCAACGGCGCCAGCCCGACGAAGTACATGATGACGCCCGTCCCGAGCAGCACGAGTATCGAGCCGCACGACAACCAGGCGTTCAGCTTCTGGCCGGCGTTGAATTTGCCGATCACGATGGTTCCGTCATGCCGCGTCCGGCGGCGTAGCCAATGCCAGTCCGACCTGGTGAAGCGGTTGAGCCGGGACAGGTCGGCCCGGTAGGCCCGCGACAGCAGGCCGAGCAGCATCGGTACCGGCAACGCCATCCCGCAGTACACGTGGACGAGCTCGACCAGATGCCGGTGCCCGACCCGGATCGACAAGCTGCCGTTGTACAGGATCGCTGCGGTCAGCAAGCACACGAGCATCAGCCCGGCGGTCGTGCGGTGCACCATCCTCTCGGCCCACGTGAACCGCAGAATCCGAAGACCGCCCGACACCGCGCTCACGAGCCGATCCACCCGTCGACTGCGTAGCCCCGATGCTCCCAGTAGCCAGGCTCGACCTCAGCGGTGAGCTCGATCCCCGACAGCCACTTCGTGCTCTTGTAGCCGTACATGGGCGCGACGTACATGCGAACCGGGCCGCCGTGGTTGTGCGTGATCGGCCGACCCTGCATCCGTAGGGCGACGATCACGTCGTCGCGTCGCGCCTGGGCCAGGGTCAGACTCTCGGTGTAGGTGCCGTCGAAGGAACGGAATCGGACGGCCGTGGCAGCGCGCTGGGGGCGGGCGGCGTCGATCAACTCGGCCAGCCGAACCCCCCGCCAGGGCACCTGCAGCACCTGCCATCCGGTCACGCAGTGGAAGTCTCGGGTGAGCGCCGTCTGCGGCAACGCCTCCAGCTCGGCCAGCGAGTAGGCGCGTGGCCGATCGACGAGCCCTGACACCGCCAGCTGATAGGTCGCCGGGTTAGGGGTGGGTACCGACCCGGTCACCGAGTAGTACCGGAACGTGGCTCCCGCCGGCAGCAGCGCGATCAACCCGGTGGGGTCATGCATCTCGATCGGCCCGAGGACCGCCTCCACCCCGGACTGGATCGCCCTACCGCTGACCACGCCGATCGCACCGAGCCCGAGCAGGCCGAGGATCACCCGCCGACCGACCGGTGCGCCCTCGGGCCGCCGCTCGCTGTCCACCACTCGAGGATGCGCCCTCCCCCGGCCGGCGCTGACCGGGGAACGACCCGCGTAAGGCTTCTGCAACCATCCGTGAACCTGTGGACCCGCCGTGGTCTCTGACTTTGCATCCGAGATCGACGCGATATCGGGTCGGATCACCGCTCGCAGCGTCGATCGCGAATGCAAAGTCGCAGAGCTAGACGGGCGGTCGACCGGTCGATGTCACCCCGGTGACCGAGATGTTTCGTTTCCGTAGACACAGACCAGCCGTCCGTCTATGTTCATCGGATGTCTGCCTTGGAGGCGTGATGCGGATCAGCGTTCTCATCGCTACAGTTCCCTTGATCATCGCAGTGCCTCTGGGTAGCCCACCCGCCGTGGCCAGTAATACATCGGATGTCTTGCATGTATCTCCGTCCGGCCAGGGCCGCTCGTGCAGCTCCCATGCTCCCTGCGATCTGGCCACGGCGCGCGACCAGGTCAGGGCCCTGGCCCCCCGCGCCACCGGCGATGTCGCGGTCGAGCTGAACGGCGGCACGTACCGGTCGACGAGTCCGTTCACGCTCGGCCTCCAGGACTCCGGCCGCCCGGGCCATCGCGTCGTCTACCGCGCCGCGCCGGGCCAGACGCCGGTACTCAGCGGAGCGGTCCGGGTCACGGGGTTCACCAAGGTGGACGCCGCCAAGAACATCTACCGGGCCAAGGTGCCGGCCGGCACGGCCAGCCGCGAGCTGTTCGTCGACGGCGTCCGGGCCCGGCGGGCCCGCAGCGCGAGCAACCCGCCGGGCTTCACCGCCACCAGCACCGGGTTCACCACCAGCGATGGCTCCTACGCGTCCTGGACCAACGCCGGCCAGGTCGAGATCGTCAAGAACAACGCGTGGAAGCAGATGCGCTGCCCGCTGGCGTCCATCACGGCCACCGCGTCGGGCGGCTCGGACCTCACCGTCGACCCCGCCTGCTGGAACAACAACCACTCCTCGGTGCCGCACCCGGGCTTCCCGTTCAACGGCAACGGGCTGCCGACGCTCGACGGCATCAGCTGGATCGAGAACGCCTACCAGCTGCTGGGCACCCCAGGGCAGTTCTACCTCGACAGCGCCGCCCGCTATCTGTACTACGTGCCGCGGCCCGGCGAGAATCTCGCCCAGGCCGACGTCGAACTGCCGATCGCGTCCGAACTGCTCGACGTCAGCGGCACGCCCGGGCACCTGGCGCCACTGAACGACACCGACTGGCGAGCGACCTACACCGGCAGCTGGGGTTACCAGAACGGCCGGCCGCTGGGCGACCTCAACGCCGACGTGCACTACACGAGCACCAACGGGGACTCGTTCGGCTACACCTTCACCGGCACCGGCATCCAGGTGCTGTCGGAGACGAACACCGACGAGGGCACAGTCGACGTCTACGTGGACGGTGCGAAGGTCTCGACAGTGTCGGCCAACAGCGCGGAACGGTTGGCCCAGCAGGCGATCGTGTCGGTCACCGGGCTGACCAAGGGGTCGCACACCCTGAAGCTGGTCAAGACCGGCGGCGACTACCTGATCGTCGACGGGGTCACCGTGATCCCGGACGTCGTGGCGCCGGTGCACGACGTCGCCTTCGAGGGCATCACGTTCGCGTACACGACCTGGAACGCGCCCACCGCCGAGGGATACGTCGACAACCAGGCCGGCGTGCTGTGGGATCCGACGACGCACGCGCCGATCCGGATCCCGGCCGCCGTCCAGGTGCATCGGGGCGCGCGGATCTCGTTCACCGGTGACGTCGTGCAACACACCGGAACCAGCGGGATCGACCTCGCCGACCAGACGCAGGACTCGTCGGTGACAGGTAGCTCGATCACCGACACCTCGGGCATCGGCGTCGCCGTCGGCGAGGTCGACGACTACTACCAGACCCAGAGCGCGCTGATGACCAGCGGCAACACGGTCTCCGGCGACACGATCCTGCGCCCGGGCCAGGAGTACCAGGACGCGGTCGGCATCTTCGTCGGCCACAGCCGCAACACCACGTTGGCCCACAACGACGTCGGCTACACGCCCTACTCGGGCATCTCCATCGGCTGGGGATGGGGCTGGGCATCGAGCTGCGACCTGCAGGCCAAGCAGGGACTGCCGACGCCGTGCAGTCACGGCACCACGTACACCGGCGGCAACCACGTCGTCGGCAACCACGTGCACAGCGTGATGGGTGTGCTGAACGACGGCGGCCCGATCTACACCTTGGGTGGGCAGGCGTCCCCGTCGGAGTTCACCGGCAACGTGCTGGGTGAATGCATCAACGGCTGCAACATGATCTACCACGACGAGGGCAGCTCGCTGTGGACCACTCACGACAACGTCGTGCGCTTCAGCAACGGCTCGCTCTGGTTGAACCTGTGGACGCCGACCATCCACGACGACACGATCTATGACAACTACACCGACACGGCGGCGTACAACAACAACGGCACGAACATCACCTTCCAGCAGTCGACGGTGGTGCCGGACGGCAACTGGCCGCCGGCCGCTCAGGCCATCATCAACGCCGCCGGCCCGGGCCCTTCGACGAGCAAGGTGATCGACGACGACGATCTGCGCATCGACTACCGCGGCAGCTGGTCGTCCAGCGGATCACGCAACCTCGGCGACCTCGACGACGGCGTCCACTACACCCAGCAGGACGGCGCGTCGGCGACGATCACCTTTACCGGAAAGGGAATCAGCTTCCTGACCGAGACGAACTCCGACGAGGGACAGATCGGCGTCACGCTCGACGGTGTTACCAAGCCGGCCGTCGACGCGAACACGGCCAACCGCCAGGTCCAATACCGGCTCTACTCGGTGTCGGGGCTGGCGGCCGGCTCGCACACGTTGACCCTGAGCAAGCTCAACGGCACGTACTTCCTCGTCGATGGATTTCAGCTGAGCAGCTGAAGGTTCACCGCGTTCGCCATGGCCTGCATGCCGGCGGCGTTCGGGTGGAGATGATCGCCCGAGTCGTAGCTGGGGTTCAGGGCCACCGGGTTGGACGGGTCGCGCATCACCTGGTCGAAGTCGATGACCCCGTCGAACGCCCCGCCGGTGCGGATCCAGTCGTTGGCGGCCTGGCGGATCGCCTCGGCGGAATCGGTGTAGTAGCCGTTGCCGAAGTCCGGGAGCATCGTCGCGCCGATGATCCGGACGCCGGCCGCGTGGGCCTGGCCGATGAGGTTGCGGTAGCCGTCGATGAGGTCCGCCGCCGTGAGCGGCGCTCCGTTCGGCCCGGCGTTGTTGCCGATGTCGTTGATGCCCTCGAGCAGGATGACGTCGCGGACTCCGGGCTGGCTGAGGGCGTCGTGGCTGAACCGCTTGATGGCGCTGATGCCCTGCCAGATGTTGGGCACGTCGGTGAGCACCCGGTTGCCGCCCAGCCCGGCGTTGACCACCCCCAGCGGGTGAGCGCCGCCCAAACGACGCGCCAGGTCCTCGGGCCAGGTGGCGTAGGCGCCGGTCGGGGTGTTGTAGCCGTCGGTGATGGAGTCGCCGAACGCGACGACGGTGCCGGCGGCCGTGGTGGACACCAGATCCACCCCGGACAGGTAGTACCAGGACGTCCTCGCGGCGATGTAGTTGCCGTCTCCGTCGTCGCGGGCGTGGTTGCCCGGCAAGGACAGGTAACTGGTGTCGAACGCGTCCGAGTGCCACGTTGCCGATGTGGTCGCCTGCGACAGGTAGATGCTGACCAGCAGGCTCTGGTCGGCGCCGACCGTCATCTGTACAGGGTCGCTGAGCACCTCGGCACCGGTCGGAATGGTGAACGCCTTGGCGTGCGAGTAGGTAACCGGGTGATGGGTGCCGGGCACTGCGGTGGCCATGCTTCCCTGCTCGGCGATGTCGACCGCGCCGACCGCGAGCGGAGTCGTGCTGCGCAGGTTGGACAGCTTGACCCGCAGCGAATTGCCGCCGATGGACGTGTGCACGACCATGCGGATGGTCTGGTTGTTGAAGTTGGGACCGCCGATGGTCATGCTCGGCCCCCACGTGGCGAACCGCTGCGCGGAATGCCCGGAACCGGGCTGCGCGGCCGCGGAGGTGACGCCGGCGGCTACCAGTGCCATCGCCGCCAGTGCTGACAACAACCGTCTTCTCGTCGTGGTCACAGAATTCTCCAGTCGACGCAGGGCGCTTTCTACCGGCCGCCGGCCCGGTGGCGACCGACGACCCGGCACGGGGCACTACTATGACCGTCGTCACAGGCAGCCATGTTTGGCGACTGTACAGCACCAACAGCGCCAGACATCCGATGTCAGAGCCAGGCGAGCCCGGTTCGAGATAGTCGATCTTCGAATTACGGGCTATTCATCGGAGCACTGGACCCCAGCGGCAACGCTAAGGCAGCTGGACGACCTGAGCCGCGTACGCGAGCCCGGCCCCGAATCCGACCAGCAACGCGAGCGCGCCGGGCCGGGTCTGGCCGTGCTCGAGAACCTGGCTGAGCGCGATGGGTATGGACGCGGCCGAGGTGTTCCCCGATCCGACGATGTCCGTCGCGACGACAACGTGCTCGCCCAGCCCGAGCTTGCGGGCGACGGCGTCGACGATGCGCAGATTCGCCTGGTGCGGCACGAACACGTCGATGTCCGCCACCGCGACGCCGGCCTTCGCACAGGCCCGCTCGGCCAGGCCGGGCGCGATGTCGACCGCCCAGCGAAACACCTCCGGGCCCCGCATCCTCAGGAAGCCGCTGTCGTCGACGGCAATCAAATCGGCGCCGTCGCCGTCGCTACCCCACACACTCGGGCCGACGCCCACCTGGTCGGCCTCCGCCGCGCCCACCACGGCCGCCCCCGCACCGTCACCGAAGATGATCGACGTGCCCAGGTCCGCCTCGTCGATCAGGTCGCTCATGCACTCCGCGGCAACGATGAGTACCCGCCGAACCGATCCGGCCCGGATCATCGTGTCGGCCGCGCTCAACGCATAACAGAACCCGCTGCAGGCCGCGTTGAGCTCCACCTCGGCGGCCCGCAACCCGAGGGCCCGGGACACCCGGCTGCCGAAACTCGAGCGCACGTGGCGATCGGCCGAGCACGTCGCGACGATCAACAGGTCGACCTGCGCGGCGTCCAACGCCGCCCGGTCCAGCGCCGAGGTGGCCGCATCGCACGCGAGGTCGAGCAGTTCGGGGGCTGCCTTGAGCCGCCGCAGCTCGCGTATGCCGGTCCGGGCTTGAATCCACTCGGCGCTCTTCCCGAAACGCTCGCCGAGCTCCTGGCCGGACACGGCCAGGTCGGGCTGACTCGCGGCGACACTGAGTAGCCGCGAGCCCGCGACGAGCGGGGACGACTGGAGTGGAAACCTCACCACGTTACTTTGACGTCCTACTAATCGGTACGCACGCGGGGACGCGCGCGCGAGGTGTGACCCCGCACACGCGTCGCGCGGTTACGGCGGCCTAACGGCAAATACTAGGACGCCCGACTATCGACGCTCACGGATGGTTCCACATGGTTGATTCGAGTTCGCCCGTACCCGCTGGGTCTGCGGCCGGCGTGCGGGCGGAGGTTCACGACGGCGTGGCGCATATCGTGCTGGCGCGTCCAGACGTGTCGAACGCCATCGACATCGCCACGGCGACGCAGTTCGGCGATGCGATCGACGTGGCCGCGGACGAGTCCGTCCGCGTGGTCCTCGTTCGTGCGGAAGGATCCCGGTTCTGCGCCGGCGGCGACGTTCGGTCGATGCTCGCCAGCAACGATCGGGCGGGATACCTGCGCGCGCTCGCTTCCACCCTGGGCGAGAACCTCTACCGTCTCTCGGGCCTGGACAAGCCGGTGGTCGCTGCGGTCCACGGAGCCGTCGCCGGCGCGGGACTGGGGTTCGTGCTGGCGGCCGACGTCACCGTTGCTGCCCGGTCGACCAAGTTCGTCATGGCCTACTCGGGCATCGGCCTGACCCCCGACTGCGGCGTGTCCTACCTACTTCCTCGCGCGATCGGTCAGCAACGAGCCCTCGAGTTCGCGCTGACGAATCGGACGCTGTCCGCTGACACCGCCCGCGACTGGGGCCTGGTGGCCGAGGTGACCGACGACGACGAGTTGGCCGCCCGGGCCCACGCGATCACCGCGACCATGGCCGAGGCGCCGCCGTACGCTCTCGGGCAGGCCCGGCGGTTGATTCGCGACTCCTTCGCCACGAGTCGATCCGAGAGCCTCGCGGCGGAGGCCGAGACGATCAGCCGGGCGGTGACCACTCCTGCGGCGGTCGAGCTGATCGATCGCTTCGTGACTCGCGCGTGACGATGATCAGTCCGACGCCGGAAGCGGCTTGGGAGTCTCGATCGACATCGGTTCGCCGTGACACTCGAGCGGGCCCTCGCCCGGCTTGGTGACCAGCAGTTGGGTCGCGCAGTGCTCACATACATATCTTTTGCCGAGTTGATTGGACATGGCTTCCCCTGTCGGTCGAGGCTCGGGGAGTATATCTTATATAGTCGGCCCTAGAACCAGCCGTCGGCCATGTCCAGCGTGGTTCGATCGCGGGCCGCGAGCAGATCGAGTTGCGCCCCGATGCGAGGCAACTCGTAGCGGAAGAAGTAACGGCACGCCTGCCGCTTACCGTCGTAGAAGTCGCCGCGCTTCTCGAACGCCGCCAGGCCCTGCTCGAGCCAGATCCACGCGATGACGACGTGGCCCACGACCTCGAGGTAGGTCGACGAGTTAGCCAGGGTGCCCTCGAGGTCCCCGTCCGCCCAAACCTGATCGGTGACAGTGACCAGCCGGTCCAGGGCCGACTGGAGCTGCGCCCCGAAGCCGGCTAACTCGCCGCCGCACCGCGCCGACGCGAGCACGGACTCGGTCAGCACGGTGCGCAGCGCCCGGAAAGCGGCTCCGTCCTCCATGACGACCTTGCGCCCGAGCAGATCGATTCCCTGGATGCCGTGCGTTCCTTCATGGATGGCGTTCAGCCGGTTGTCCCGGTAGTGCTGCTCGACGTCGTATTCGCGGGTGTAGCCGTAGCCGCCGTGGACCTGTATCGCGAGACTGTTCGCTCGCAGACACCACTGCGACGGCCAACTCTTCGCGATCGGCGTCAACACCTCGAGCAGCAACCGCGCCCGCTCCCTGGACTCGGCATCCGTCGTGGTCTGCTCCTCGTCGATGAGGCGACCGCAATAGAGATTGAGAGCCAGAGCTCCCTCGACGTAGGACTTCTGGGCCAGCAACATGCGACGCACATCCGCGTGTTGGATGATCGGGACCTGCGTCTCGTCCGAGCTGCCGGCCCGGCGGCCCTGCGGCCGGGTGCGCGCGTATTCGACGGACTTCAGGTACGCCGTATAGCCGAGCGCGGCCGCACCGAGGCCGACCCCGACGCGCATCTCGTTCATCATGTGGAACATGTAGGCGAGGCCCCGATGGGGCTCCCCAACGAGGTAGCCGACCGCGCCGGCCGCCCCGCCGGGGCGGTGCGTGCCCTCGCCGAAGTTGAGCACGGTATTGACGGTGCCCCGGTAACCCATCTTGTGGTTCAGTCCGGCCACTACGACATCGTTGCGGGCGCCGAGGGTTCCGTCGCTCTCCACCACGTACTTGGGAACGATGAACAGCGACAGCCCCCGGACGCCGGCCGGGCCGCCCGGGATGCGCGCCAACACCAGATGGACGATGTTGTCGGTGAGCTCGTGGTCTCCGCCCGAGATCCACATCTTGTTGCCGAACAGCCGGTAGGTTCCGTCGTCGGCCTCGATCGCTCGAGTTGCCACGCCGGCCAGCGAGGAGCCGGCCTGGGGCTCGGACAGGCACATCGTCCCGCTGAAACGTCCGTCGACCATCGGCCGGACGAATCGCTCGATCTGTTCCGGGGAGCCGTGCGCGAGGAGGAGATTCGCGTTGGCGATAGAGAGGAACGGATAGGACGTGGTGCCGGCGTTGGCGGCCTGGAACAAGGCCATGCAGGCCCCGGCGACAACCCGAGGAAGCTGCTGTCCACCCACGTCCTCGCTCATGCTCGCGCCGACCAGGCCGGCTTCGGCGAACGCCCGCACGGCCGAAGCGACCTCAGGCAGCATGCGAACCCGGCCGTCTTCGAGCGTCGGCTCGTTCGCATCGGCGGCCTTGTTGTGCGGTGCGAAGAGCTCGGTGGCCAGCTCTCGGCTCAGGTCGAGCACGGCGTCGAAAGAGTCCCGCCCGTGATCCTGGAAGCGTGGCCGCTTGGTCAGCGACTCGACGTCGAGCCATTCGTACAAGAGGAACTCGAGGTCTCGACGAGAGATGAGTGAATCCACCACGGCAGGCTACGTCGCTTTCGATTGGCGATAGGCGAGGAAACGGGCGATGCCCTCGGCGGCCTCGGCCCGTAAGTGCTCGTTGCTTCCGAGATTGCGGGCCGCAGCTTGGCTGGCGGCTGGGCCCTCGGTCGCGGTCAGAGTCATCAAGTGCCGAAGGCGGGCCAGCGTTGCCGGTGGCTGCGTTGCGAGCTGGGCCGCCAGCGCCATCGCCCGATCGAGGACACTCGAAGCGGGGACGACCCGGTTCACCAGGCCGAGCTGCCGAGCCCGGTCGGCATCGAAGAATTCGCCGGTCATCCCGATCTCGAGCGCGGCCGACAGAGGGATCCGGGCGGGCAGCAGGATCGCCCCACCGCCCGGGACGAGACCGCGGCCCACCTCGGGTAGCCCGAAGCGGGCGTCGTCGGCGACGACGGCCAGGTCGCACATCAGCATCAGCTCGAAACCACCGCCGACGGCCAAGCCCTGCACGGCAGCCACGATGGGTGGACGTTCGGCCGAGTGCATCCAGTCGTGAAAGCGGGCTATCGACGCAGCGATTCCGGGCTCGCCCGACTGAACCGCGCGCAGATCCATCCCGGCGCTGAAGCAGGCGCCCCCCGCGCCAGCCAGCACGATCGCCCGGATGGCGGGGTTCGCCGTGCTGGCTTCGATCGCGCCCGAGAGCGCGTCGAGTGTGGCCGGGTCGAGCGCGTTCCTGACCTGCGGACGGTCGATCGTGAGCAGCAGCACGTCCCCGTGCGGTTCGACTTGCAGTGAAGCGGCCGCCACCTCACCAGGTATACCGGTTACTAGGTGGGTATGTCACGGCGCGCCGGCCGGGCGACGGCGCTACCGCCCGGAGCCGCGTTCCTCTTCGATGAGCAGGCTGAGAGCGCGCGCCATCAGCTTGCGTTGGCTCGGCGAGTGGACCTCCTGGCCGCGCGCGGAGCCGGCGGGCAACGCGCCGACCATTACATGGCTCAAGGCAATGCCACGCAGTGAGTGAAACACCAGGTCCTTGAGTTCCTGGCGCCGGAGGCCGGTGCCGGCGAAGACCTTGTTGACCAGTCGCTTGAGTTCGGGGTCCGCCGTTACCGCGATGTCGGCCATGGTCTTGCGCGTCTCGGTCGAGGTAGTCGGGTCGTGGCTGAGGTTGAGCAGTACCTGCGTGAACGCGAGGTAGTCGGGCGACTCGTAGTACTCCGCGAGGATGTCGAAGTACTCCTCCATCCGCTCGACCAGCGTCTCGCCGTGGATGTCGGCCGCGCGGAGTTGGTGGGCGAGCCGACCGGTGCCTTCCTGGAGCACGCCGAGCATCAGAGCCTCGCGGGAGCCGAAGTGGTACTGGATGACGCCCCAGCTCAGGCCGGCCCGCTCGGCGATGGCGTTCGAACTCGCCCGGTAGAAACCCTGCTCCAGGATGCATTGGATGGCGGCCTCGATGACCCGCTGCCGGGTGGCGTTGACCTCCGCCGGTCGTTCGACCACCGCCACCTTGTTGGATCGGGTGGCGCGTGAACGCGCGGCCGGAGCGCGATGGGCCTTGTCGGGCATGGCAATAGTGTATTGCCGAGCGACCCTTGCCCGCCGGAACCCGGCGGCGTAACGTCCAAGCCGTGTCATAGTGATTACTATGTTGGCACCTGGACGAAAGGTGCGGCCGTGCCCCGTGTCGTTCCGCCTACCGTCGACCGCGACGACCGGTACTTCTGGGACGGGGTTGCCGAGGATCGGCTGATGATCCGCCGCTGCGCGGCGTGCTCCCGTCTCCAACACCCACCGACGCCCATGTGCCCCCGGTGCGGATCGGTCGACTGGGAGGCCGAAGAGGCTTCGGGAAAGGGATTCGTGTACAGCTGGATCGTGTCCCGGCACCCCACCGAGCCGGATGACGAGCCCCGCATCGTCGCCCTCGTCCAGCTGGACGAGGGCCCTCGACTGGTCAGCAACCTGCAGGACGTCGAGCCGCAGCGGGTCAGCAACGGGATGCGGGTCGAGGTCACGTTCAAGGAGCTCGACGGCGTCAAACTCGCTCAGTTCCGGCCGGCGACCGACGGGCCGCTCTGATGGCGATCCGCAAGGGCGACACCGCGATCGTCGGTATCGGACAGACCGAGTTCTCGAAGAACTCCGGTCGCACCGAGATTCAGCTGGCGGCCGAAGCGGTTCGGGCGGCCATCCTCGACGCTGGCCTACAGCCCGCCGACGTGGACGGGCTGGTCACCATGACACACGACACCAACGACGAACTCGCGCTCATGCGCAACGTGGGTATCCCGCTGGTCCGCTGGACCTCGCGCACCCCTTTCGGCGGCGGCGGTTCGTCAGCGTTGATCGAGCACGCCGCCGCCGCGGTGTCGTCCGGTGCCGCGGACGTCGTCGTCGTGTTCCGTGCCTTCAACGAACGATCCGGAAATCGATTCGGCCAGCCGGCGGCCGGCCCGGCCACGCCGAGCCTGAACTGGCACCGGCCGTACGGGTTGGACACCCCGGCCAAGATGTACTCGCTCTGGTTTCAGCGATACATGCACCAGTTCGGCCTGAAGAACGAGGACTTCGGCCGGTATTCAGTAGTCGCTCGCAAGCACGCGGCGACGAACCCGAACGCCTGGTATTACGACCGGCCGATCACGCTCGAGGAGCACCAGAACTCTCGGTGGATCGTCGAGCCGATCCTGCGGCTGCTCGACTGTTGCCAGGAGACCGACGGCGGCGTGGCGATCGTGGTTACCAGTGCTGATCGGGCCAGGGACACGAGGCAGACGCCGGTCCCGATCGCCGCCGCCACCCAGGGCAACGTGATCGACGGCGACATCATCTTCAACTACTACACGCCGGACACGGCCCGCTTCCCGCAAGCCGAGTACGTGGCGAAGCAGCTGTACGAGAGCACGGGCCTGCGCCCGGCCGACATCGACGCCGCCATGATCTACGAGAACTTCAGTCCGGTCGTTTTCTACCAGCTCGAGGCCTTCGGATTCTGCGGCTACGGCGAGGCCAAGGACTTCATCGCCGACGGCCAGATCGAACTCGGCGGCTCGCTGCCGGTCAACACCCACGGTGGCCTGCTCGGCGAGGCGTACATCCACGGCGTCAACAACATCCTGGAGGGCGTTCGGCAGATCAGAGGCACGGCGGCGAACCAGGTGGCGGGCGCCGCCCGGGTGCTCTGCGCCGTCGGCCACAGCGCGCTGATCCTCGGTGAGGCCTGACCACCCGACCTTGAGCATGCATTGTAATTGCTATAAATTGCTGACATGAGTTATCTCATATCGACGGGAGACTGAAGATGTCCCAGCGCCTGATCTCAGCCGACGATCATGTTGACCTGAGCCACGACCGGGTCAAACATTTCCTCGATCCGAAGTTCCACGGTGACTACGACGCCGCCGTTGCCGAGTTCCGCGGGTCGATGGGCGCCATGGTCAGCAACGAGGCCAACCAGCGCTGGCGCGACCAGGCGGGCCTCGACGGCGGCGGGAACTTCGGTCGTCGCCTGCACGAGGCCAACGGCCGTCCGGGTCACACCGAGTCGTCCGCCCGGCTGAAGGACATGGACCTCGACGGCGTCGAGGCGTCGGCCACGTACTGCGAGGTCAGCGCGTTCCGCTATCTCTACATGGTCAAGAACGGTTGGAGAGAGTCGACGCGCGCGTTCAACACCGCGCTGGCCGAGTTCGCGTCGGCCGACCCCCGCCGCCTGGTCATCTCCTACCAGATCCCCATTCACGACATCGATGCCGCCGTCGCCGAGGTGAAGGCGGCCGCGGCCGAGGGCTGCAAGTCACTTCAGCTACCGGTCTTTCCGGCCGAGCTCGGCCTGCCCGACTACTGGGACAGCCGCTACGACCCGCTGTGGCGAGCTATCCAGGACGCCGACCTGCCGATCTGCTGCCACATCGGCATGAACACCCAGCTCGAAGGACTGGCCCGGCGCGATCCGACGCCCCAGAAGGGCATCTTCGTTCCGATGGTGGCGCTGTCCGCCGCCGAGGCGATGGGCATGTGGCTGCTGACCGGCGTGTTCGAGCGCCACCCGAAACTCAAGGTCGTGTTCGTCGAGCCGGGCGTCGGCTGGGTCGCGTGGTGGCTCTACATCGTCGACGATCTGAAGGCCCGTCAGGGCTACGAGTTCCCCGGCCTGAAGAAGGCACCCAGCGAGTACTTCCGGCAGAACATGTACCTGACGTTCATCGACGAGCCGAACATCGTCACCCACGCGCACGACATCGTCGGCATCAAGAACGTGATGTGGTCGTCGGACTATCCGCACCCGGTGTCCAGCTGGCCGAAGTCACAGTCGATCGCCGAGGAAGTGACCGCGGGAGTGGCACCCGACGAGCGCGAACTCATCCTGAGCGGGAATGCGACCCGCGTCTGGAATCTGTGATCACTGCGCGCATTGCGCTGCGAGCCGATGTCTCCGACGCAGCGCCGGCGGGATGCAGGACCCTCGCCGCCGAGATCGTCGTCGGCGAGGAGATCGCGGGCGATTCGCCAGTACTGTTCTGCTTCCCCGGCGGGGGCATGTCGCGCCGCTACTTCGACCTGAGTGCTGACGGGTACAGCTTCGCGGAATACGCGGTCGACCGCGGGTACGTCGTCATTCTGGTCGATCATCCGGGCGTGGGTGAGAGCGATGCGCCCGATGACGGCTGGGCTCTCACCCCGCAGGTCGTCGCGCGGGTGAACGCGGTGGCAGTCAGTCGCCTGATGGCGATGCTACGGACCGGCGCCGTCGACGGGTTGCCCGCCCTCGACCCGCTACTGACCCTGGGCGTGGCGCATTCGGCCGGTTCGCTCATCCTCATCCATCATCAATCGGCCCATCCCCAATTCGACGGCATCGTCCTGCTCGGCTGGAGTAGCCACGGCCTGCCGGACTACCTCGACCCGGCCGAACGCGGCCTCGCGTCCGAGCCCGACCTGTTCCTGCCCCGCTTGATCGAGGCCGCCAAGAAGCGTCACGATGAGCCGCTGGCGACGATGTCCCGTGGTGGTTCTCGGATCTACGTCGCCAATTCGATGTCACCGGAGGCCCATCAGGCGCTCGTTGACGCCCGGACTCCGCTGCTGACCGTTGTCGGCTATGCCTCGATGATTCCGCGCAGCGCGGCGACCGCCACCGCAGCGATCGACGTGCCGGTCTTCCTCGGGGTCGGCGACAAGGACATCGCCGTGCGACCGCACGACCTGCCGGCCGAGTTCCCCGCGTCGCGCGACGTCACGCTGTTCGTTCTCGAAGACTCCGGCCACAACCACAACGTCGAACCGAACCGAGTCCAGTTGTGGGACCGCATCCTCGGCTGGAGCGATGAGCTGGCCGAACGCGCCGGCGCCCGTCATAGTGCACACTATAAGTTCAGTGACCGATGATCGGAGGCGGACTGACATGGGCGTTCTCGACGGGGTAAAGGTGCTCGACCTCTCCTGGGGGATCACCGGCCCGATCACCGGAATGCTGCTCGCCGACCACGGCGCGAGCGTTACCAAGATCGAGCCGCCGGACGGCGATCCCTGGAGCCATCTGTCGGGATACCGGGTGTGGAACCGGGGCAAGCGCAACGCTGCCCTGGACCTGAAGGCCGAGCCGGACAAGCGTCGCCTGCTGGCTCTGGCCTCGGTCGCCGATGTCGTCATCGAGAGCTTCTCCCCCGGCACCACCAGCGAACTGGGCATCGACTACGACACGCTCGCCGAGCTCAATCCGCGACTCATCTACTGCTCGATCACCGGCTACGGCCCGGATGGCCCCGACTCAGATCGACCGGGCATCGACGCGCTGGTGGCCGCTCGCACCGGGCAGCAGTGGGAGGTTCGGGGAACCCTGGGCGGCACCATCGGTCGGCTGTCAGGCACCGAGGGGATGCTGCCCGGCGTCGAAGCACCGGAGAACTGCTGGGTCGGACCGGATCGTGACGGGCCCCTCTTCTCCGGAGTGCCGTGGCCGAGCGTGGCGACCGCGTACATCGCCACGGTGGACATCAACGCCGCGTTGTTGGCGCGCGAGAGCACCGGCCGGGGCCAGCACATCAACGCCTCGCTGCTGCACGGAATCCTGGCCACCACGGTCGGCGGCTGGCAGCAGGTCGAGCGCCCCGACACCCCGAACTTCGAGACCTGGGTGATCGACCCACGCGCGCCGAAGGGGTTCTTCCGCACCGCGGACGGCCGGTGGAGCCATCACTGGCCGCCGCTGCCGGAGTTCATCCTGAACGCAGCCGCCAACGGCATGCAGGCCACGCCGGAGGTTGTCTCGCCGAAGAACGCCTCGCTGCGGGTCACCCCGATGGCTAACGACATGGTGCTACTGCACGCGTATGAAGGTCAGCTCGCTGACGCTGTAGCCACGCACACCGCGGCGCAGTGGACGGACCTCGCCGCCCGCGTGGGGGTGCCGGTACAGACCGTGCGGTCGCCGGAGGAGGCGCTGCTCGACCCGCTGCTCGTCGCCGACGGCTGCGTCGTCGAGGTCGACGACCCAGAGGTGGGGCCGATCCGCCAGGTCGGTCGGGTGGTCGAGCTGAGCCGCCATCCGCAGCAGACGCCCGAACCGGCCGCAGCGCCCGGCACCCATACGGCAGAGGTCCGGGCCGAGGCCGATCAGCTGCTGGCCCAGAGCAGCCCCCGATCCACGAACAACCATCTAGTTGGACGCAGCCTCTCCGCGCCACTCGCCGGGGTCACGGTGCTGGACCTGGGTCTGGCCGTGGCCGGCCCGTTCGGCACGCAGGTGCTCGCCCAGCTGGGCGCGCGGGTCATCAAGGTGAACACCCTGACCGACAAGTTCTGGTTCAGCAACCACATCGCGATGTGCTGCAACCGCGACAAGGACTCGATCGCGCTCAACCTGAAGGACCCGGCGGCCATGGAGGTGCTGCATCGCCTCGTCGCCGAGGCCGATGTCGTCCAGCACAACATGCGCTACGACGCCGCCGAACGGCTCGGCGTCGACTACGAGTCACTGCGCGAGATCAACCCTTCCCTCGTCTACTGCCACACGCTCGGACACGAGCAGGGTCCCCGGCAGGAGCACCCCGGCAACGACCAGACCGGGGCGGCACTCGCGGGTACGTCGTGGCTGGACGGCGGGCTCGACAACGACGGCCGGCCGATCTGGTCGGTGACCTCGCTCGGTGACACCGGCAACGGGTTCCTGTCGGCGCTGGGCATCATCCAGGGCCTCTACGACCGGAACCGAACCGGTGAGGGTCAGTTCGTCCGCACGTCGATCCTCTACGCCCACATGCTCAATACGTCGATGACCTGGGTGAGCCCGGACGGCACTCGGAAGGCGGATCGGCAGCACCCGGATGCCGAACAGTACGGCTGGAGCGCGCTGTACCGCCTCTACCGCACGGCCGAGGGATGGCTGTGCCTGGCCGCGCTGACCGAGCCGGCGTGGCAGGGCCTCACCAAGGCGATCAACCGGGCCGATCTGGCTGAGGATCCGCGCTTCGCGACCGCGGCCGCGCGGGCCGAGAACGACGCCGCGCTGGTCCAGGAACTATCGGACGTCTTCGCATCGGGGACGGCGTCCACGTGGCAATCCACGTTGGATCGCTACGGGGTGCCGGCCGAGGTCTCGGACCAGGACTACGTACTGCGGCTGTTCGCCGATCCCGAGGCGGAGCGCCGGCAACTGGTCGCGGCGTTCTCGCACCCGGTGGTCGGCAACATGAAGATGGCCGGGCTATATCTCGACCTCTCCGACACGCCTGGAGTCATCCAGGGTCCGCCGGTGTGGCCCGGCCAGAACACCCGGGCCATCCTGACCGAAGCCGGCTACTCGGCCGACGAGATCGACAAGCTGATCGAGTGCCGGGCGGCTGACGACACGTCCGACGAGGTCTGACTCCGTCCACAGGAAGGGACAACTCATGGAACCCGTCAAGCCGGGCTCGCGTCTGCGCTGTGCGGGCTGCGGCACCGAGGTCGTCGTCATCAAGGCCGACGGCGTCCTGCCGGCCTGCTGCGGCAAGCCACTCGCTTCGCCACCCAAAAGCTAGTCGTGGGTATCACTGACCTGTTCCGTCTCGACGGACGGGTCGCGATCGTCACCGGCGCCTCGTCCGGGCTGGGCGTCGCCTTCGCCGAAGCTCTCGCCGAGGCCGGCGCCGACCTCGTACTCGCCGCGCGCCGGGTCGACAAGCTCGAGGTCACGAGATCCGGTATCGAGCGCCTCGGCCAGAAGGTCGTCGCGGTGCCGACCGACGTCTCGGATCCCCGGCAATGTCAGAGCCTGGTCGACGCCGCCGTGCAGGCCTTCGGCCGCGTCGACATTCTGGTCAACAACGCCGGCGTGGCGTCGGCGGTGCCGGCAACCCGCGAGACGCCCGAGCAGTTCCGCGCCGTCGTCGACGTCAACCTGAACGGCTGTTACTGGATGGCGCAGGCGTGCGGACGGGTGATGGGCGACGGCTCGAGCATCGTCAACATCAGCAGCGTCCTCGGCCTGACCACCGCCGCGCTCCCGCAGGCCGCGTACGCCGCGACCAAGGCGGCGTTGATCGGGTTGACGCGCGACCTGGCGCAGCAGTGGACCGCGCGGAAAGGCATTCGCGTCAACGCCCTGGCGCCCGGCGTGTTCGAGACCGAGATGACCGACCAGTACGAGCCGGGCTATATGGAACGGGTGCTGTTGCCGCGGATCGTGGCCGGTCGGGTCGGCCGTCCCCGCGAACTCGCCGCGGCGCTTCTCTTCCTGGTCAGCGACGCTTCGTCCTACGTGACCGGGCAGACGATCGTCGTCGACGGCGGACTGACCATTGCGTAGGAGCTAAGGAGCAGACGTCCTCGGGTTTCCGTGCAACCAGTTCGGGGGACAGGAGCCCGGCACCGACACCGACACCGAGATCCTTCTGCAGCACGAACTATGACGTGACGTTCCCGGTGTTCGCAAAGATCGATGTGAACGGGGCCGACGCGCATCCGCTCTACGAATATCTCCGGACCGCCGCGCCGGGCGACTTCGGCCCGCAACACGGCCGGCTCTACGACGTCATCCGGCACATGCGGCCGGAGGCGATCGGCACCGACGAGATCAAGTGGAACTTCACCAAGTTCCTGGTCGACCGGACTGGGTCGGTGCTGCGCCGGTACGAGCCCTCCGTGGTTCCCGACGACATCGCGACGGACCTGCCGGCCGTGCTGACCGCCTCGTCATAGCGCCCACTATCTTATCTAAGATACATCGTTTAACCTACTCAGACGGCGACGCGGTCGACGGGGTAGGAAGCGCAGCCACGCCCGCATCGCCCCACACGAGCTGAGGAGCGGTTGTGGAAGAGACGCGCGCAAGCGAACGGCACCCGACGATGAGCCCGTTCTCATCGCGGAAGGTCCGAGTTGTCGTTGCGGCACTGGCGATCACCATGCTGGCTGCCGCCTGCAGCAGCAAGGACAAGTCCAGCGGCGCTGGTTCGAGTAAAGGCGACATCGTCGTGGGCGGGGTCCAGGACGGTACGGCTACCGGCATCGACGTCGGGTTCAAGGCCCGGATCGCGCGGTTCAACGCCGCCGGCGGCATCGACGGCCGCAAGATCAAGCTGCTCGACGTGCTCAACGACGGCGGCAGCCTGAGCGGAAACCTCACCGCGGTACAGACCCTGGTGCTGAAGGACAAGGTCTTCGCGGTGACCCCGATCTCGAGCAGGATCTTCAGCCCCTCGTCGGCCCAGCTGCTCAACCAGCGCAACATCCCCTTCATCGGCTGGGGCGTCACCCCGGCAATGTGCAGTGGTGAGGCCGCATTCCCCATCTCCGGATGCCAAGGGTCGAGCAAGTATCAGAGCCTGCAATGGATCAAGCAACTGGCCCAGGGTCTCGGAAGGCCGGTTCAGCAGCTCAAGGTCGCGATCATCGGACTGGACACCGCCGGTAGTAAGGCCGGTCTGGACGGCCTGAAAGGCACGGCCACCCAGGCCGGCGCCACGGTGGTGTTCGGCCAGGCGTCGATCCCGGTGGGCGGAGCGACCGACTATTCGCCGTACGTGCAGGGCCTGCTAGCCGTCAAGCCGGACGTGATCGCGCTGCTGACGGACTTCGGCCCCGGCGCCGCGCTCACCGGTGCCCTGCGCCAGGCCGGCTACAAGGGCGGGATCTGGAACCCCACGGCGTACGTGCCCGGTGTGCTGTCGGCCCAACCCCAACTAGCTGCAGCACTCGACGGCTCGATGGTGGTGGCCCAGTTCCCCACACAAGAGGAGGGGGCGCCCGCGGCCAAGCAGATCCAGGCCGATCTGACCGCGATCAAGGCCCCGACGCACCTGACTCTGGGCCTGTCCACCGGCTGGTGGTCGGCGGAGGAATTCATCCAGCAACTGCAAGCGACCGCGGCCAAGGGCGACGTGACCTCGGCCAACTTCGTCAAGACCATCCACTCCGGTTGGACGATCAAGCCACTGGTGGGCGGGATAAGCGACCTCACCTTCCCCGACGACCAGGTCAAATCGCCGGGCTGCTCCGGGTTGATGCAGTCCGACGCCAAGGGCCAGTACAGCGTCAAGGTGAAGTACCAATGCAGTCCCGAGGACACCGTCAAAGTCTCGGGCGGGTGAGGCGAACATGTTCAGGTCGTCGTGTACCCGCCGTTGACCGAGACGGTCTGACCGGTGACCCAACTGGCTTCCTCGGACGCCAGCCAGACAGCCGCCGCCGCGACATCGGCGGGTCGGCCCAGTCGGCCTACCGGGTATCGCCGCAGCTGTCGAGCCAGTCGCTCGGCGTCGGCATCGCCGGGCTCGGCGGCCCCGGACGCGATGGTGCCCAGTGAGATCGAGTTGCAGGTGATGCCGTCGCGTCCGACCTCCTTCGCCACGGATCGCGTGAACGCCGTGCCCGCCGCCTTCGAGGCCGCGTACACGGCCAGGTTGGCCTCGCCGCTACGACCGGCGTCGGACGTCACCGAAATGATCCGACCCCACTTCCGGGCCTTCATGCCGGGAAGCACCGCATGCGTGCAATGCAGAACTCCATACAGATTGATATCGACGAACGGCCGCCATTCGGAGGGGCTGGTGTCGACGAACGGGCGCATGGCGACGCCAGTACTCGGGATTCCCGCATTGTTCACGAGTACATCGACCGGTCCGATTCGGCGCTCGACGTCGGCCACCATTGCCCGTACGGCGTCGAGGTCCGTTACGTCCGCCGGGCACGCACAGGCAGCGGCATCGGATCGAGACAGCCTCTCGACCAGCTGCTCCGCCCGATCCTCGATCAGGTCATTGACCGCGATCGACGCTCCCTGCTCGGCCATAGCGATCGCAATACCCTCACCGACGCCCTGCCCGGCACCCGTGACCAGCACCACGCGTCCGGTTAGCTCAAACATCAGTCACCGTGCTCCCATCCGACGGCGGATCCGCCGAGTCGACCGATGTTCAATCCTGCGCTGTCCTGATCACAGACGCGCAACGCATCCTCCGTAGCCGCGTCGCTCGCACCGTACGTTCGTGATCGTGGCGCGAGGTGCGTTATCTGCCGATGGATTAATCCTCCGTTCATCGACTTGAATCATTGCTCATTCCACTGACAGGGCCTAGGGTTCGCCTGAGAATCACTGGTCAGCAGCGACACACCTGTCGCCTCGACGCCGAGTTGCGTCGGGGCGAGGCAGAACCAGACCTCCGCTCCCCAAAAGACCGAGCGGGATCGGGCGCCATATGCAAAATACTTTGTCTAATATACAGACAGCGGTCAGACGATCGGGTAGGAAAGACGGCTACAAGCCCGCGTCGCCCACGAGATGAGGAGCGGTTGTGGAACAGACCCTCGCAGACGCACGACACCGTAAGGACACCGCGTTGTCATCGCGGAAGGTCCGAGTTGCGGCGGCCGCGCTGGCGATTACGTTGCTCGCCGCTGCCTGCA
This sequence comes from Jatrophihabitantaceae bacterium, assembly GCA_036502575.1. Taxonomy (GTDB): domain Bacteria; phylum Actinomycetota; class Actinomycetes; order Mycobacteriales; family Jatrophihabitantaceae; genus DASXRA01. The sequence continues at coordinate 189,879 of DASXYL010000008.1, forward strand.
GCAGCAGCAAGGACAAGTCAGGCGGCGACACCGGTTCGGCGGGCAACAGCGGCGGCTCGACCAGCAACGGCGGTTCGAGCGGTGGCGGTGACATCGTCGTCGGCGGCGTTCAGGACGGCAACTTCACCGGCATCGACATCGGGTTCAAGGCCCGGATCGCCCGGTTCAACAACGACGGCGGGCTCAACGGCCGCAAGATCAAGCTAATCGACGTGCTCAAGGACGGCAGCAGCCTGAGCGGAAACCTCACCGCGGTGCAGACCCTGGCATTGAAGAACAAGGTCTTCGCGGTGACCCCGGTCGCCAGTCAGACCTTCAGCCCCTCGTCGGCGCAGCTGCTCAACCAGCGCAACATCCCGTTCATCGGCTGGGGAATCACCCCGGCGATGTGCATCGGTGATGCCGCGTTCCCCGTCCTCGGGTGCCAAGCGTCAAGCGACTATCAGAGCCTGCTCCTGTACAAGCAGCTGGCTGCGGGGGTCGGAAAGCCGGTCCAGGGACTGAAGACCGCGGTCGTCGGAATCGACAACGCGGGAGGCAAGAGCGGCCTGGACGGCGTCGCGGCAGCGACCACGAAGGCCGGCGGCACGCTGGTGTACAGCAAGGCGTCGATCCCGCAGGGCGGGGCGACCGACTACTCCCCGTACGTGCAGGCCCTGCTGGCGGCTCAGCCGGACGTGATCATGCTGCTGACGGACTTCGGCCCGGGTGCCGCGCTGACCGGTGCCCTGCGCCAGGCCGGTTACAAGGGTGGGATCTGGAATCCGACGGCCTACGTGCCGGGCATCCTCGACAAGCAGTCGCAACTGGCCCAGGCGCTCAACGGCTCGCTGGTGGTGGCCCAATACCCGTCGCAGGAAGAAGGAGCCCCGGCGGCCAAGCAGGTCGAGGCGGATCTGAAGGCGATCAACGCGCCGACCGAAATGACTCTGGGCGTCACGGTCGGCTGGTGGTCAGCCGAAGAGTTCATCCAGCAACTGCAGGCGACGGCGGCCAAGGGCGAGGTGACCTCGGCCAGCTTCGTCAAGACGATCCACGGCGGCTGGACGATCAAGCCGATGCAAGGCGGGGTCAGCGGCCTCACCTTCCCGGACAACCAGACCAAGCCGGCCAGCTGCGGCGGGTTGATGCAGTCCGACGCCAAGGGTCACTACACCGTCAGGGAGAAGTACCAGTGCAGTCCCAGTGACACCATCAAGGTCTCGGGCGGGTGATGTAGACCTTGCCCACGATCGAGGCCGCGTTGCGGGTCCGGGACGTCCGGGTCCGCTTCGCGGGTGTGGTCGCCGTCAACGGAGTGTCGCTCGACGCGCATCAGGGCGAGGTGCTGGCGCTGATCGGACCGAACGGCGCCGGCAAGACAACCCTGTTCGACGCGATATCCGGGGTACGAGCACCGGATTCGGGTCAGGTCACGCTGGCCGAGCGCGACGTGACCAACCTGTCGGCGGTGCGGCGGTCACGCCTGGGACTGCGACGTACCTTCCAACGCCAGCAGGTGTTCGGTGGGCTGTCCGTTGAGGACAACCTGCTCTGCGCCAGCGAATGGAGAGGCGGTGGCGGCGGCGTCTTGGGTGACCTCGTCGGGCTTCGCACCCGTCGCCGTCGCGAGGCCGACCGGCGGGCGTCCCTCGAGAACGTGCTGCGCACCTGCGGGCTCGAAGCGCTGCGCCGGGCACCGGCCGGGTCGCTCACCATCGGCCAGGCCCGGATGCTCGAACTGGGCCGGGCGCTGGTCGACGACCCGACCGTGCTGCTTCTCGACGAGCCCACGTCCGGCCTCGGCGAGGACGAGATCGGCCGCCTGACCCGGGTCATCGAGGACACCAAGGCGGCCGGCCAATGCGCGGTGGTTCTGGTCGAGCACGACATCGCGTTCGTGATGGAGCATGCCGACCGAGTGACGGCGTTGCTGCGCGGCGAGATCATCGCCACCGGCACGCCCGCGCAGGTAAGGCAAGACAGCCAGGTCAGGGCGGCGTACCTCAACTGAGGTACTCGCGGGAAACGGGGAAGGGCCTATGGACAAGTTCCTGAACTTGCTGGTCTCCGGAGCGGTGTCGGGAGCGATCTACTCGCTGATCGCTTCTGGTCTGGCCCTGACCTACGCCACCACCGGCATCTTCAACCTCGGCTTCGGTGGGATCGCGTTCACCTCGGCGTTCGTCTACTTCGAGCTGCACGTCGGGTTGCACTGGGGCATCGTCCCGGCCGCGGTCGTGACCCTCGTTGTCGTCGGCCCAGTGCTGGGTTGGGTGCTCAACAAGCTCATCCTGGGACGGCTCAGCCGCGCCAGCGAGGCGGCGAAGGTCATGGCCGTCGTCGGCATCCTGATCGCCCTACCGGCGCTGGGGCGATGGGCCGTCGAACTACTGGTCCAGGACGCCCACTTCTCGATACCACTGGGCGATCAGGTGTTCGCCACACCTGGCATCGGCCCCTCGCCGGTTCATGTGTGGCATCCGTTCGGCGGCCTGACCATCAACTCGGATCAGGTCATCGTCTTCGGTGTCGCCGCCGTGCTCGCAGTCGGCCTGTGGGTCCTGCTGCGTCACACCCGGCTCGGACTGACCATGCGGGCCGCGACCGACCGCCCGGAGTTGGCGTCCCTGATGGGCATCAACCGGTCGTCGGCGACGGCCTGGGCGTGGATCGTGGGTACAACGCTCGCGTGCATCGCCGGCATCGTCGGCGCGCCGATCCTCAACACGCTGAGCCCGAACGCCTACACCATGGCGGTCTTCGTGGCCACGGCCGCCGTCGTGCTCGGCGGATTCCGGTCCGTCCCGCTCGCCTTCGCGGGCGGCCTGATCCTGGGCGTGGCGCAGAATCTCGTCGCCGGTTACGCCACGTTCGCCAACCACATCAACGGGTTCAACACCTCGGTCCCCTTCATCGGCCTACTGCTGGCGCTGGCGTTTCTCGGGCGGCGCCGCTACCGCAACCGCGACCGCATCACCGGATCGATGGCCGAGGACACGGTGGTCGCCGACCTGGACGCCGGCCACTCCGTACTGCGGCGTACGGCCGGCTGGCTGATTCCCGCTGCCCTGTTCTTCTGCTATCTGTACTTCGTCGCCGGCTCGTACTGGCTCAGCGTGATGACCGCCGGCCTCGCCCTGTCGGTCGTGTTCCTCTCCTTCGTGGTCGTCACCGGACTCGGCGGCATGGTCAGCCTGGCCCAGGCGACCTTCGTGACCGCTGCCGGCCTCACCGCCGGCCTGTTGATCAACCAGTATCACCAGCCCTGGCTGGTCGGCTTCGTCGGCGGCACGGCGGTCGCCGCGCTGCTCGGCGTCATCGTGGCGCTGCCCGCATTGCGCGTCGGGGGCCTCGCGTTGAGCCTGGCCACCCTGGCGCTGGCGTTCCTCGGCGACGGGGTGCTGTTCCAGTGGAACTACCTGCGTGGCGGCGACGAGGGTTGGATCGTGCTGCGTCCGAAGTTCGGTTCGGTGGACCTGATGGAGGACAAGACCTACGCATCGATATTGCTGGGCGTCGTCCTGCTGGTGTCGTGGCTGATCTACAACCTCACCCGATCCAGTTCGGGTCGCCAGATGATCGCCTTGCGGGCATCCGAACCGGCCGCGGCGAGCTCGGGCATCTCGCCCAGCATGGTCAAGTTGCGCCTGTTCACGATCTCCGCCGCGATCGCCGGAGCCGGTGGGGTCCTGCTCGTCACGGCCGATCAGCACGCCACCAACGTCACCTACGTGACCCAGGTGGGACTGGTCTGGCTGGCCTCGGCGGTGCTGTGGGGGGTCCGCAAGCCGCTGGGCGCCGTGCTCGCCGGCCTCACGGCGACCGTGTTCCCCGCCCTGCTGAGCAGTGGTTTCCACCTCCCGTCCTGGATACCCGGTGGCCTGTCCTGGGCCGGGACCCACTCGACCTGGCTGCCCCAAGCACTGTTCGGTCTCGGCGCCATCGCCATGGCCAAGAATCCGAACGGCATCATGGGCGGCGGTCACAAGCGGCGGCCGCGGCGGGCCGAATCACCCGCCCCGACGCCGTCCACCGAACCCGGGCCGTCCCGAGCGACTGCCGTGCCGGTCACGGCGATGCCGAGGACCGTGGCGAACGGGTCCGGGGCGTCCCTGCACCTGGCCCAGGTCTCCGCGGGGTACGGCGAGCACGCGGTACTCACCGGGATCGACCTCGCCCTGACCCAGGGCACGATCACCGCGTTGGTCGGCGCGAACGGTGCGGGCAAGTCGACCCTGTGCAAGACGGCCGCCGGATTGGTCATGCCCACTGCCGGCGCGATCTTCCTGAGCGGCGATGACGTCACCAAGGCGCCGGCCCATCGCCGAGCGGGGCGGCTGCTGCTCGCCCCCGAGGCTCGGGGCGTGTTCCCCTCCCTGTCGGTCGAGGACAACCTCGCGATCCGGCTGCCCAGCGCGGCGCAGCGCGAGGCGGTGTACGAGAAGTTCCCCGTGCTCGGCGAACGTCGACGGATCGCCGCCGGTTCCCTCTCGGGCGGCGAGCAGCAGATGCTCACCATGGCGCCCCTGCTGCAGCGCCCACCGTCCGTCCTGATCGCGGATGAGCCCACCCTGGGATTGGCGCCCCGCATCGTCGAGCAGCTGCTGGAGCTGTTCGAGCAGCTGCGCGCTCAGGGCACGACGTTGCTGCTCGCCGAGGAGCGGGCGCGGGGCATCCTCGACATCGCCGACCAGATCGTCCTGCTCGAGCTCGGCCAGCTGATCTGGACCGGACCGCGGGCGGATCTTCAGGACGAGCAGCTGGCCGCGATCTTCCTGGGTTCGGCGCAGGAGGCCGTTGCGGCCACGCGGGGATCGACCGAGCCCACGCTCGCGTGACCGGCGCGGGTCAGCCCGAAGCGCCGACTCCGCCGACCCCGCTGCCTTTGGTAGCGAGGAACTCGGCGTGCTCGTCGGCCGAGCCGAACGAGGTCTCCAGCACCCACGCCCGCTTGAGGTACAGGTGGGCCAGCACCTCCCAGGTGAAGCCCATCCCCCCGTGCACCTGCAGGCCGCTGCGACCGCCGAGGGTGGCGGCCTCGTCGGCGAGCACCTTGGCGGCGGCGACCGCTTCGGCCGCCTCGTCAGCCTCGGCCGCCGGTGGGTCGTCGACGGTCAGCGCCGCGACCAGCACGGCCGCGCGGCTGACATCGACCCGCACGAGTGAGTCGGCCAGCAGGTGCTTGACGGCCTGGAAGCCACCGATCACGCGATCGAACTGGACCCGCTCGAGCGAGTAGCGCACCGCGAGGTCCAGGGCGCCGCGGGCGACCCCGACCTGCAGCGCCGAGTTCAGCACCGCTCCGCGACGCATCCAGTCCGCCACCTCGCCGGCGGAGCCGATCCGCTCCCCCAGATCGCGCACGTCGCCCGGGACGCTCCACAGCGGAGTGAGCGGATCGAGTGGCGTCTGGACCGGAGTCGCGTCCAGGGCGTCGGCCGGCAGGACGCGGAGCCCGTCCGCGTCCAGGGCCACCACATGCGTTGCCAGGTCCAGATGTTCCACCAGCAGCACCGGCGCGCGGAGATCGAGCATCGTCACGATCGCGCTGCCGTCGATCGTCCCGGCGACGCGGCCGGCGGCCAGGGCGGTCGGCACCAGCGGGCCGGGCACCAGTGCCGCGCCCAGCTCCTCGAACAGGACGGCCGCATCGGCCAGGCCGAGTCCCATTCCGTCCTCGGCCTCAGGCACCGTCACCCCGAAGACGCCCAGCTCGGCGATGCTGCGCCAATCCTTGTTGCCCGGGGCAGCGCCCGCCGCAGCCTCACGCAGGTGCTCGGCGCTCCACAAGTCGGCCAGCACGTCCCGCAGCCCGGTCTGCAGCGCACGCTGGTCGGCGCTCAGCGTGAGGTCCATCGCGGCTCCTTCGGCAGTCCGAGGCTGCGCTCGGCGAGGATGTTCTTCTGGATCTGGGACGTGCCGGCCGCGATCGTCCACGCCAGCGTCGTGATCCGGTCCTCGACGAGGTGACCGTTGCGCCCGCCGACGACGCCGGGCAGGTCGCTCAGGGCCAGCGCGGCCCGCCCGAGCACGTGCGCGGCGAGATCGCCGATCTTCTGCCGGCTCTCGGTGAAGCGCAGCTTGAACACCGAGGCGCCCTGGACGGGCACCATGCCTGCCGATGCCTCGGACACGTTCTTGCAGATCAGGGCCCACAGCCCGCGGACGTCCGCGGCGAGCCGCCCGACGTCACGGCGCAGGGCCGCGTCGTCCCACAGCGTGCCGCCGCCCGGCGCGGGCGTGGAACGGGCGATGTCCGCGATCTCGCCGAGGATGTTGCGCGATTCGATGACGTCGCCGATGAACGCCGTGCCCCGCTCGAAGGAGAAGGTCACCATCGCGACCCGCCAGCCGTCGTTCTCCGCCCCGACCAGGTTCGCGACCGGCACCCGCACGTCGTCGAGGATCAGCTCGCTGAATTCGGAACTCCCGGCCGCGGTGAGCAGCGGGCGCACCTGCACGCCCGGGGTATCCATCGGCAGGATGAGCCAGCTGATGCCGCGGTGCTTCGGGGCATCCGGGTCGGTCCGGACCAGCAGTTCGCAGTAGTCGGCGATCTGGGCCATCGACGTCCATACCTTGCGTCCGTTCACGACGTAGTGATCGCCGTCCCGGACCGCCGCGGTGCGCAGCGAGGCCAGGTCGGAGCCGGCGTCGGGCTCGGAGAAGCCCTGGCACCAGACCTCGTCGCCGCGCAGGATCCGAGGGAGGTGCCGAGCCCGTTGCGCGTCGGTGCCCTCGACGATCAGCGTCGGGCCGGCATGCAGCAGGCCGACGAAGTTGGCGCCGACGTACGGGGCGCGCGCCGCCGCCGACTCTTCGAGGTAGACGAGCTGCTCGGTCGGGGTGGCGCCGAGGCCGCCGTGGTCGCTCGGCCAGTCGACGCCGGCGTAACCCGCGTCGTGCAGGGTGCGCTGCCAGCCGGTGTCGTAGCGGCGCCGGGCCGGCCAGTCGTCACCGGGTGGCCGCGCCGGTAGTCCCGGGACGGTCCCGGCGAGCCAGGCGCGCAGCCGATTGCGGAACTCCTGCTCGGCCGGGCTGAAGCGCAGGTCCATCGTGCCTAGCTCTCTGGTCGGGGGCCGAACGCCCCGGTGTCGGCGAGTTCGGCGATGCGATCGGCGTCGTAGCCGAGGACCTCGTGCAGGACCTTCTCGGTGTGCTCCCCGACCGCGGGCGCCGGGGTCGCAGCGGCGGGCGGGGTCTCGCCGACGACTCGGACCGGGAACGGCAGTTGATCGGCGATCAGTCGCCCGGCCGGCTGCCACGGCATCCGGTCGACGAACTGCGGGTCGTTGCCGATGTCGGCGGGAGAGTTCACCGGACCGATCGGCACGTCGTGCTCCAGACCGAGCTTGACCCACTCGGCGGTGCTGCGGGTGCCGAAGATCGCTCCGAGCTCGCGCCGCAACGCAAGATCGCCCCGGGCGTGATCGGCCAGCTTCTCCCCCGGCTTCGCTTTGAACAGGTCGTCCCGTCCGATGGCAGCACAGAAGTTCTTCCAGAACTTCCGCTCCGAGGCCATGAACAGGACGTGGCCGTCGCTCGATGCGTAGAACTGGTAGCGGACGCCCTCGGCCATCCCCGCCGTGCCGGGCGGGCGACGTTCGTAACCGTCGGTCGGGTTCCCCGTGACCTCCGAATCCGGGCGCTGGTAGGCCCGGTGGCCCTCACTGCGCAGCCAGTCGAAGGCCGCGGCCGCATCGGACTGCGCCACTTCGAGATGGCACCCCTCACCGGTCTGCCTCGCCCGCAACACGCCGGCCAGCAGCGCCGCGGTCCCGAACAGCGGCCCGGCCGTGATCCCGATGGACGTGTGGTCGGGGATCGACGGCATACCCTCCGGTCCGGGCGCCGGGGCGACCGAGCCGGCCCAGGCGTCATACGCGATCCCGTGACTGGGCAGGTCGCGGTAGGGCCCGGTCATGCCGTAGCCGGAGACGGTGACCATGACGATGCGCGGGTTGACGTCGTGGAGCCGCTCGTAGCCGAGGCCCCGCCGGGCCAGCCCGCCCGGCCGCATGGCCTCGACGACGGCATCGGACACGCGCACCAGCTTAAGGAACAACTCCCGTCCGGCATCGGTGGCCAGATCCAGGACGACGCTGCGCTTGCCCCGGCTGATGTGCAGGTGGAGCAGGGACGCCCCCTCGACGATCGGCCAGCTCATGCTTCGGATGTAGTCACCCGACGGCGGTTCCACCTTGATGACGTCGGCGCCGAGGTCGGCCAAGGGGGTGGACACCGCACCCGGGCCGAGCATCGAGCACTCGATCACGCGAAGCCCGGACAGCAGCGACCCGCCCTGCTGCGAATCAGCCACGGGTCCTCCCGAATAGCGACTCCTGGGTCAGGCTCGCGCCGAGCACCCCGTCGCGAGCGTGGACGGTGCCGGTGTACCAACCCCGTCCGTGCGCCGCACTGTGCGGAACCAGGTCGACCAACACCCAATCATCCAACCGGATCGGCCGGTGGAACCACAGCGCGTGGTCGAGGCTCCGGCTGGCCGGCCAGGGACCTTCGTACAGGCCCATCAACCCGTTGGACATGTCCGAGAGATACGTCAGAACGGCCGCGTTCAGCAACGGGCCGCCGGACAGGTCGGCTGTGCACCGGGCCCAGTACCGCGTGGGCAGCAGCCCTTCCGGATAGGGCTGCTCGGGACGCCGGCATTCCATCGAGACGAGCCGCGGCAGGACCAGCGGCTCCAGGGCCTCCGGATCACCGGCCGCCGGGGCCGGTTCCACCTGCCGGTCGATACCCTCGTCGCGCCGGTGGAAGGACGCCGACATCGTGAAGATCAGCGCGCCTTCCTGCGATGCCTCGACGCGACGGGCGGAGAACGAACGGCCGTCACGGTCGCGAATCACCCGGAACTGCGTCGGACGGGCGGTGTCGCCACCGCGCAGGAAGTAGCCGTGCAGCGAGTGGGGCAACCGATCCGCATCGACTGTCTGGCCGGCCGCCATCAGCGCCTGGGCTGCGACCTGGCCTCCGTAGAGCCACATGCCGTCACCGAGCCCGGGCGTCGAGCGGAACCGGTCGCCGTCGATCGGGTCCACCCGCACCAGATCCACCAGCGACGACAGGTCAGACTGCGCGACGTCCACTCACGGCCTCCGGCTCGGCATAGTGATTTCGTACAGTATAAATTCTGGCACCAGGTTCACGCGCACGCTCACGGCAACCACGTGCCGTCCGGGCCCCGGGTCCAGCCCGCCGCGGCGTGCGACCCGCCGTCCACATGCAGGGTCGTCCCGGTAACGAACCGCGAGAGACCACTCGCGAGAAAGACGATCGCGCCGGCACAATCGTCGGCGGTACCGAGGCCGAGCGGCACCCGGGCGCCGTATCGCGCGTATCCGTCCGTGGCGCCGCCGCCCCCACTCACCCGGCTCGCCAGCTCGGCGTCGCCCGGCGTCGGGATCGCATCCGGGGCGACGCAGTTCACGCGAATGCGCCGCTCGGAGAGCTCCAGGGCGAGGGATCGGGTGAGCTGCTCGACCGCCGCCTTCATCGCTGCGTACACCGCGAACCCGGGCGCTGCCCGGAACGCCTCGACGCTCGTGACGTTGATGATCGACCCGCCGTCGATCATCAACGGCACGCCGTGGCGCACGACATGGGTCACCGACCCGAAGTTCTCCTCGATCAGGGCGGCCTGCCCCTTCGGGCGGACGTCCAGGAACGGGGACCAGAAGCCACCGCCCGCGTTGTTCACGAGCACGCCGAGCGGGCCCAGCTTGCTCCGCACATCCGCCAAGAACCCGGCGACCGCAGCAGCATCGCGTACGTCCAACTCCAGCCCGAAGGCACGGCGTCCGGTGTCCCGGACCGCAGCCTCAGTCTCCTTCATGCCGGCCGCATTGCGGTCACAGATCGCGACATCGGCGCCGAACCGGGCGAGCGCCACCGCGGTCGCCGCGCCGATGCCCTGCGCGGCCCCGGTGACGACCGCGACCGTGTGGTCCAGGCGAATCGCCAATGGGTCGAGCGCCACAACTACAGCTCCCCTCGGAAGTTCTGAATGTATTATAAAAAATCTTATCTGTAGATGGGGGGCTTCTCCTATGACGGAGCGCGACAGTCGGCCGACCGGGCGCCCTCTCGACGGTGTGCGCATCCTCGCCCTCGAGCAGATGCAGGCCCTGCCGTTCGCTACGCAGCTCCTCGCGCGTCTCGGCGCAGATGTCGTGAAAGTAGAGCCGATCAAGGGGGGCGACTCGGGACGAGGGTCGCTGCCCGCCATGGCCGCCCCCGACGGACGGATGGTCGGAGCCACCTTCCTGCGCAACAACCTCGGCAAGCGCAGCATCTGCGTGGACCTCAAGAACCCGCGCGGGCGCGACCTCGTGCTGCGCCTCGCCCCCCGCTTCGACGTGATCGCCGAGAACTCGCGCGCCGGAGCGATGGCCCGGCTCGGGCTCGGCTACGGCGACATCGCGGCTGTGCACCCGGCCGGCATCTACGTCTCCGTGTCCGGCTTCGGCAATACGACCGAGACCCCGTACCGGAACTGGCCGGCCTTCGCTCCGATCGTCGAGGCGATGTCGGGCATCTATGAGATGAAACGCGAGGGCGACTCGCCACCTACGGTCGCTCCGGTCGGGGCGCTCGGCGACATCGGCGCCGCCCTGTTCGCCACCATCGGCATCCTGGCCGCGTTGCGCCACCGCGAGGCGACGGGCACGGGTCAGTACGTCGACATCGCGATGTACGACTCGGTACTCGCCATGACCGACATCGTCACCAACTTCTGGTCGATGGGTCAGCGCGGCGGCGCGCTCGGTCCGCTGATCATGAACGGCTTCCGGGCGCGGGACGGATGGTTCGTCCTGCAGGTCGCGAGGGAGCAGCACTTCGCCCGGCTCGTCGAGCTGATCGGGTACCCGGAATGGACCTCCGATCCGCGCTTCGCCACCCGGCAGGGATGGGTCGACCACCTCGACGACGTGCTGCGGCCGGCTATCGAGACGTGGGCCGCCGACCGGACCAAGCTGGAGGCTTGCGCTGCCCTGGGCGCGGCCGGTATCGCGGCCGGGCCGTCCTTCACGGACGAGGAGGTCGTCGCTGACCCGCACGTGGCCGCGCGCGGGATGCTCGTCGCGATCCCGCGTACCGACGGCGTCACCCAACCCGTGCTGGTGCCGGGCAACCCGGTCCGGATGAGCGCGGTCGCCGCGAACTCCGACACTCCGCCGCCCTGGCTCGGCCAGCACACCGCCGACGTGCTCACCGCGGAACTCGGGCTCACCGCCACCGAGATCGAATCGCTCTGTGCCGACGGCGTGATCGCCTGACCGCACTCCCCTGATCCACGACGAAAGGACATCCATGCACATCCTCAACGGCACCGACGAGGTCCGCGCCGCCGTCGGCACGCACCTCGGCTACAGCGACTACCGCGTGGTGACCCAGGATGACATCGACCGCTTCGCCGAACTGACCGGCGACGACCAGTGGATCCACGTCGATGTCGAGCGCGCCGGCGCGGGCCCGTTCGGCGGAACCATCGCCCACGGCCTGCTGACGCTCTCGCTCGGCCCGTTCCTGGCCCGTACGCTCTACCGCATCGAGGGCATGGCGATGGGCGTCAACTACGGCTACGACAAGATCCGGTTCCCGGCCCCGGTGCCGGTGAACTCCAAGATCCGCCTCGGCGCGACGGTCTCCTCCGTCGAGGATGTGCAAGGCGGCAGCGGCGGCATCCAGGTCGGTCTCACGTTCGTCTGGGAACTCGAGGGAGGCACGAAGCCGGCGTGCGTCGCGGAGATGCTGCTGCGCTACAGCGGGGAGGCTCCCGCCCGATGACGTTGTGGCCGCTGGTCGAGTGGCGGGCTGCGCAGACCCCGGACGACGAGATGCTCGTCGACGAGCGCGGGCGCCGGGTGAGCTTCGCGCAGTTCCGCGACCAGGCCCTACGGGTGGCCGCGGGTCTCGCCGAGCGGGGCGTCGTCGCGGATACGCCGGTCACCTGGCAGCTCCCCACGACGGTCGAGACACTCGTGGTGACGGCCGCCCTCGCCCGGCTCGGCGCCGTCCAGAACCCGGTGATGCCCAGCTACGGTTCGCGCGATCTCGAATTCGTCGTCCGCCAGACCGGTGCGCGGTTGCTGGTGGTCGTCCCGGAGTGGAGCGGGCGCGACCTACGCAGCCCGGCTGAGGAAGTCGCGGCCAGTATCCCGGGTCTGGAGGTGCTCGTCGTTGATGGCGACCTGCCCGAGTCCGACGACGCGCCGCCGGTGAGCGACCCCGCCGACGACCCGGTCCGATGGATCTTCTACACGTCCGGGACCACGTCCGCCCCCAAGGGAGCCCGACACACCGACGCCTCGGTGCTCGCGTCGTCCCGATGCATGGGCGACCGGTTGGCCTGCACCGCCGACGACCGGGTCGGCATGGTGTTCCCGGTGGCGCACATCGGGGGCTGCGGCACCTGGCTGGGCGCGTCGCTGCTCTACGGCGTCACCCTCATCCTCGACTCGGTGTTCGACGCCGAGCGCACCGCGCAGCTGCAACGACGGGAGCGCGTCACGCTCGCCGGATCGGGCACGGTCTTCACCCAGATCTACCTGGAACTACAGCGGAAACAGCCCGGCGAGCCCCTGTTCCCCAACGTCCGCGCACTGACCGCCGGCGCCGCGCCGAAGCCGCCCGACCTGCACGCAGCCGTCAAGCGCGAGCTCGGCGGGGTCGGCGTGCTCTCCGGGTACGGGCTGACCGAGGCGCCCATCCTCGCGATGAGCGCACCGGACGATCCCGACGACGCGCTGGCCACGGCCGAGGGCCGGATCAGCGACGGCGTCGACCTGCGGGTGGTCGACCCCGACGGAGCGCTGCTCGGCCCGGGCCGGACGGGCGAGCTGCGGGTCAAGGGGCCGCAGGTCATGCGGGGCTACGTCGACGCATCACTCGACGGCGCGGCCTTCGACGACGACGGCTACCTGCGCACCGGCGACCTCGGCCGCCTGGACGAGCACGGCAACCTCACGATCACCGGACGGCTCAAGGACGTCATCATCCGCAAGGGCGAGACCCTGAGCGCCCGCGCCATCGAGGACGAGTTGCTGGCTCACCCGCAGATCGCGGACGTCGCTGTCATCGGCCTGCCGCACGCCGAGTTCGGCGAACTGGCTTGCGCGGTGATCGTTCCCGCCGGGGTCGCGCCGAGCCTCGACCAGCTTCTGGCGTTCCTGGACGAGCGGGGCCTCCCCCGCCGGCTTTGGCCCGAGCGCCTCGAGATCGTCGACGCCTTGCCGCGCAATTCCACCGGGAAGCTCCTCAAGGACGACCTACGGCAGCGCTACGTCGCGCGGTCGCCCGAAGCTCAGCGCAGCCCGGGGGCGCGGGTGCCGTAGAGATCGGTCGCGATCAGCGCGCCGAGGTCGGTGGCGTCCCAGCGCTTCTCGCCGCTGCTGATGGTCGCGGCCTCCTCCCAGCCCCGCATGAGGTAGATGCGGTCGTGGATGGCACGGATGACCTGGCCGGTCACGTGCTGAGCCTCGTCGCTGGCCAGCCAGGCCACCAGCGGTGAGCTTCCGGCCGGATCCATCGGGTGGTACTCGTCCGCACCCAGATCGTCCGGCTCGAACGCCTCCAGGTCGGCGCCCATCGTCGCAGTCAGCCGGGTCATTCCGCCCGGGCCGACTGCGTTCACGGTGATTCCGAACTTGTACAGCTCCAGGCTGGTGGTGAGCGTCAGGCCCACGATGGCAGCCTTCGCCGTCGCGTAGTTGGACTGGCCGAAGTTCCCCGACAACCCGGCGCCGGAGGTCGTGTTGATGACCCGTCCGGTGAGCTCCTCGCCCGCCTTCACCCGGGCCCGCCAGTGCTGGGCGGCGAGGTGGGTCATCAGCCAGGTGCCGCGCACGTGCACCCGCATCACGGCGTCGAAGTCGGCCGGCGCCATGTTCCAGATGACCTTGTCGCGGGCGATTCCGGCGTTGTTCACCACGATGTCGAGCCGCCCGAACTCGGCCACGGCCCGATCGACCAGCTGCGCGGCCTGGGCTTCGTCGGCGATGTCACCGCCATCGGCGACCGCCGTTCCGCCCCGCTTCTGGATCAGCTCGACGACCTCGTCCGCGTCCCGTCCCGCCCCGTCGCCCCGTACGGTCGAGCCCAGGTCGTTCACGACCACGGACGCACCGTGCTTGGCGAGCTCCAGTGCGTGCCCGCGACCGATACCGTGCCCGGCGCCGGTAACGATCGCGATCTTGCCCTCGAGCAGTCGGGCCACGGTTGCCTCCTTGGTGCAGATCAGTTACCGAAGAAATATGAAGTATATATGCTGCAAGTCGACACAGGGCCGCCTGCGTGCAGGTCGCCCGTCACACTCAGGAGGCAGCAGATGTCTCGCTTCGAGACCCTGGACTACGACGAGCGCGACGGCGTCGCGTGGGTAACGCTCAATCGGCCCGAAGTGCTGAACGCCTTCGACGTCCAGATGATGCGGGAGGTCCACCAATGCTGGCGGGAGCTGCGCGACAACGACGACGTGCGCGTCGTGGTGCTCACTGGGGCCGGCGACAAGGCGTTCAGCACGGGCGTGGACCGCGCCGCCGCCCAGATCGGCGACCCCGACCGGTCGCTCGACATCGGGCAACGCGGTGCCACCCCGCTACACCTGAACGACCCCGGCGACCTGCTCCCGCCCAAGACCGCAGGCGACCTGTGGAAACCGGTGATCGCGGCCGTGAACGGCATGGCTTGCGGCGGCGCGTTCTACCTGTTGGGCGAGGTGGAGTTCATCATCGCGGCCGAGCACGCCACGTTCTTCGATCCGCACACGACGTTCGGGATGGCCGCCGTGTTCGAACCGATTCTGATGGCGCAGCGCATGCCGATCGGCGAGGTCATGCGAATGGCGCTGATGGGCTCCCACGAGCGGCTCGGCGCACAGCGGGCCTATGACATCGGCCTGGTGCAGGAGGTCGTGCCGGCCGCCGAACTGCACGACACCGCCCATCGGGCCGCCGCGCTCCTCGCGTCCCAACCCGCGCTCGCCGTCCAGGCCACCGTCCGGGCCGTGTGGCACGCGAAGGAACTCGGCAGCCGGCAGGCGCTCGACATCGCGAAGACGCTCGTCCAACTCGGTACTGACGACGCGTCCCTGGCAGAGGGTCAGCGGGCGTTCACCTCGGGTCGCCGACCCGAGTGGCGGCTGCGCTGAAACGGCCAGAAACACGGCAGGAACATATCAAGTATATGTTTCTGGATGCCGGCCAGGTCGGCCGGCGCCGGGTCGAGGAGGTCGCGATTACCATCCAGGCGGACACGACGTGGGTGTGGGACAACGGCCCACCCCCGGAGGGAATGTCGCGCCCCACGAGCGCCCAGCAGGTAGCGGCGCACATCCGACGAATGATCTTCGACAGTGAGCTCCGAACCGGGGAACGCGTCCCTCAGGACGACATCGCGGCCGAGCTCGGCGTCAGCCGCGCGCCGGTACGAGAGGCGGTCATCTCCTTGGACCGGGAGGGATGGGTCACCAGCCGGCCGCATCGGGGCGCGTTCGTCAACGGCCTCGACGAGCGCTCCACCCGGGATCATTACGAGGTACTCGCGCTCGTCTACGGCACTGGCGCCCGCAAGGCGACCGAGCGTTCCGATCCCGAGACAATGGCCCGGCTGGCGACGCTGCACGAGCAGTTGCAGTCCACCACGGACCCGGACGTTTTCTGGCCCGTGAACGGCCGGCTGCTTCGCCAGCTGCTCATCATGGCCGAGTCGCGGCGGCTGCTGGCGATCGCCGGCCTGCTGGCCGGCAGCATCATTCCCGGAAACTTCTTCGTGGAGGTACCCGGAGTCCTCCGCACTCAGAAACGGGGCCTGCGCGCCGTGACGAAAGCGATGGCCGGTGGCGACGGCCACCTGGCCCACCGCGAGCTCGTCAGCATGATGCGCAGCCAGGCCGACAGCGCCGTGTCGCTGCTGGCCTCCCGCGGGCTCATCGTCCGCGGCGCGGGCGAGACCTGACCGGTCAGTCCTCGCCGTCCGGGCCTGGTCCGAGCAACTGGCGCGAGGCCAGCAACTCAACGACGTTCCCGGCTTCCTGACGGAGCATCTTGGCGAACTCGCGCTCGGCCGCCTCGCCGTCGCCGGCCTTCATGGCCCGCATCACCGCGCGCATCCCGCGCTTGTGCATGGCCATGACCCCGGGCACCTCGGCGAAGAAGTTCCCCGGGACGATGCTGGTGGCCATCACCCGCGCCAGCGCATTGACCCGTCGAGACTTGGCCATCACCAGAACCTGGCGGAGGAACGCGCTGTTGAGGTCCCAGAACTCGTCCGGATCGTCCGTGGCCTGCAGCGTCTTGTGGATCTTCCCGAGCGCCGTGATGCCCTCTTCTGAGCCCCGCTCGGCCGCTCGACGGGCGCCGAAGCCGTACAGCAGGCCCAGCAGCTCGTAGTGGTCGTAGGTCGAGTTCTCGTCCAGGCCGTTGACGAACGCGCCGCGATGCGGCTCGGTCGTCACCCAACCCTCGCCGGCCAAGGCGATGACTGCCTCGCGCACCGGAACCCGGCTGACCCGCAGCTCCGCCGCGATCTCGTCCTGAGGGACGCGCTCGCCGGCGTGCAGCCGGTTGTCGAAGATCATCCGGCGAATGTGGTTGGCTACCTGTTGCGCGCTGGTGGGACGGGACAACCCTTCCGCCGGCGATCCGATGTCGCCGATTCCGACCCGCGCGACTTCCGACCGAATGACGATCACAACCTCCTAGGAAAAGCCCACGACTTGTAGAAAGTATACCAAGCGTCGGCGGCCGCGCGCGTTGTTCGACCTGCGGCGCGTCCTGACCCGCCCGCGATCGAACCACATGGAACCGCGGCGCCGTAGCTGCTCTCAGGTACCCGTGAACGTCGGACGTCGCCCTTCGACGAGGGCCGCAACGCCCTCCACCCGATCGTGGGTCTGGGACAGCAGCGCGGTGGCCGCCGCCTCCTCGGCGAAGGCGGTGCTCATGTCGCTGACCAGCGATCGCCGGTAGAGGCGCTTGGCCTGTCCCAGGCTCAACGTCGGTCCCGCGGCTACCTTCTCGGCCAGCTCGCGCGCCGTCGTCTCGACCGTCTCGTCGGGCACCACCCGGTTGATCGCGCCCCACCGGTGCAGGTCGGCGGCCGAGACGGTGCCGCCCAGCATCGCGACCTCGTTGAGCACGTGCAGTGGCAGGATCCGGGGCAGGAAGAACGGGTCGCCGGCGTGCGGAGCCATACCGCGTCGAAGGAACACATGCGTCCACCGCGAGTCCGAACTCGCGACGACGAGGTCCGCGAGCAGGGCCACCAACCAGCCGATACCGGCGACCCGTCCCCGCACCGCGCTGATGACGGGCGTCTCCAGCTCCCACAGGGTCTTGAACAGTTCCTGGTAGGGGCGCATCGGCAGCCGGTAGGCGAGGGGGGTGTCGGGGCCCTCGCCGGCCGACGCCAGGTCGGCGCCGATGCAGAAGTCAGGCCCGGAACCGCCGAGGACGACACACCGTACGGCGGCGTCCTGATCGGCCGCGACGAGCGTCTCGGCCAGCTCGGCGCGCATGGTCTCGTCCACCCCGTTGCGTGCGGTCGGACGGTTGAGCCGAATCGAGAGAATCCCGTCGGCCCGCTCCAGCAGCAACGTGCTCGGCCCGCACGCCGCGGTGTGTTCGCTCATCGGTCGGTACCCAGGATCGACACGAAGCTCACCATCTCCCCGGGATAGCCGCCGAGGTTGTGGGTGAGCGCCAACGATCGGGATCCGAGCGTGGAGATCCGCCGGTTCTCCGGCGCCTCTCCCCGCAGCTGCAGCCACGCCTCGAACATCATGCGCAGGCCCGAGGCACCGACCGGGTGCCCGAACGCCTTCAGGCCCCCGTCCGGGTTGACCGGCAGCTCCCCGTCCAGGTCGTACGTGCCGGCCAACACCTCCTTCCAGGCGGTGCCGCGCTCGGCGAACCCGAGCTCCTCCATCAGGATGATCTCGGTCGGCGTGAAGCAGTCGTGCACCTCCGCCATCGCGATCTCGTCACGCGGCGAGGTCACCCCGGCCTGCGCGTACGCATCGGCGGCGGACTGGCCGACCTCGGGGAATGTCGTGTAGTCGTAGGCCGGGTCGGTGAGACCGCTCCCGTTGCCGGCAACGAACGACAATGCCTTGATGTACAAGGGCTTGTCGGTGTAACGGTGGGCGTCCTCCGCTCGCACGACGATCGCGGCAGCGGCCCCGTCGGCCACACCCGCGCAGTCGTACACCGACAGGCCACCGGCCACCGCCGGCATCGCGCACAGCTGCTCGACCGACATCTCCTTGCGGAACTGCGCCCGCTCGTTGCGCGCTCCGTTGTGGTGATTCTTCGACGCGACCCGGGCCAGTGCGCGACGCATCTCGTCGGTGCTCACTCCGTACTTGTTCGCGTAGGCCGGGGCGACCATGGAGAACATGGCGGCCGCCGCCAGCGTGCGTTGGGTGCCGTCGCCGGGAATCGGGACCGCGTTGAGCCCCTGGTATCCCCCGTCCTTGACCTTCTCGACGCCGAGCGCCATCGCCGTGTCGTACGCCCCGCTCGCCACGGCGTACACCGCTTGCCGCAGCGCCTCCGAGCCGGTGGCGCAGTAGTTCTCCACCCGGGTCACGGGCTTGCCGACCAGTTGCAGGGGCCGGGCCAGGGTGATGCCGCTCATGCCGGACTGGGCGGTGCCGAGCCAGTAGGCGTCGACATCGGCCTTGGTCACGCCGGCCGATCGGAACGTCGCCGTCGCGGCGTCGATGATCAGGTCGTCGACGCCCTTGTCCCAGTGCTCGCCGAAGCGGGTGCATCCCATTCCGACGATCGCCACCCGATCCTTGATGCCGTGCGATCCCATCACGCCTCACCTCGCGGTGCCGCCACCCGATAGGGGCGGGCCTTCCAGAAGTAGTTGTGGATGCCGTCGGCGCTGAACAGCCGGCGGAAGGTCATCTCGACCCGGCCTCCGATCGTCACCTCGTCCACGTCGGCGTCGGTCAGCTCGACCGGGAGGCGTCCACCGCCGTCGAAGTCGACGACGGCGAAGATCACCGGTGGGCTCGGCGAGTACGAGAGCCGGTCCACGGTGAACGTCACGATCGTGCCGAGGACGTCGGCCATCGGGGTCCGGGCGTCATCGGTCGGCGACGGCGGCAGATGCGGATCGTGCTCCTGGCCGCCCGCGGCGAACGCGAACTTCCAGTCGGCGTTGCGGTGCGCGGCCGGCGAGGAGACCCGGGCCGGTTCGGGTCGGCGCGGTGGCTCGACCGGCAACAGGCCTCGCCAGGCCAGGTAGCGCCCATAGGAAAGGGGTGCGGCCAGGTTCAGCTGGTCTGCTATCGGGCGCTTGGGCCGATACCCGGGCAGCGCATCGGTGGTACGCAGAACGACGGCGTCGGCACCGTCGGCGAGTGAGAGCAGCAGCACGTATTGATTCGGCCGGGCCGCCTCGAGTGCGGTGGTCAGCAGAAGAGCCGGCTGCGCGGCCCCGGGGTTGCCGACCTTGGCCGTGAGCCGGTCGACGATGCGCTCGGCGGGTACCCCGGACTTTCGGGCGACGGCCGCCGCGGCCCGATCGCTCAGACCTGCGACGACCAGGTGATCGACGTCCGCGGCGCTGATTCCGGCCGCGTCCAGGCCCAGCTTGATCGCCTCGAGGCCGATCGCGGTGTAGCGAGCCTCGCCGAAGCGCTCCTCCCAGACCTTGGACGCCGGAGCGCCCGGCGTCCGCCAGCGATCGAGGAACTCCTCGGTGATCGCCTCCCACGCCACGATCTCGGCCAGAACTGGGGCCTGGGTGTCGTCGCCCACGACCAGCGCCGCGGCCACATCGCCACCGGTCGCCTCCTCCGGACCCCCGGGCAGACCGACCCGCACGTCCGACGCGACAACCACCGCACTGCCGCTACTGGCGAACCCGGCCCGTAGTGCGCCGAGGGCCGAACGCACCGAGCCGAGCGCGTCGTAGGCCGGGACGCTGCGGTCCAGGCGGAGCGCAGCGTGCAGGGCGGAGGCGTTGGTCCGGTCGAGATACGCGGGATCGGCGGTAGCGAACCAGAGCGCGTCGGGCTGGACCGCCCGCCCGCTCAGCGCCGCCCGGGCCGCCTCGACGCCCATGGTCGTGGTGTCCTCGTCGTAGGACGCCGCCGCTCGTGTGCCGCTGCCACCCCCCGAACCGGCGACCGCCGCGATCGATGACCGGTCGAGCCGGTGGTGCGGGATGTGTACACCCCACCCGATGATTCCTCGCATCGACTCTCACTTCTCGCTGCCGGACCAGCCCCGGAGGGACGACCTCGCCGAGTGACGTTGGCGCAAGTTTATACATTACACGATCCGCACGCGGATCCCTTGAGCTCGACGGATGGGCGCAAGCCACGGTGATCAGGAGGGGAGGGATCACACGTGGAATGCGTGGAACTTGAGGTAGCTGCCGGCGTCCACGCGCAACTGGATGCCGGTGACGTAGCGCGCTTCCTCGGACGCGAGGTACACGACCGCGTTGCTGATGTCCACCGGCTCGACGTAGGGCAGCGGCATCGCCTGCTGCGAGTGAAACGCCAACTCGGCCTCCTCGCGGGTCGGCTGCTCGAGGTCCGGGCGGAAGACCCGGTACATCGCGTCGTTGTGGAGCATGTCGGTGTTCACGTTCGTCGGGTGCACGGCGTTGGCCCGGATCCGACGAGGGGCCAGCGCCCGGGCGAGCTCGTGGATGTAGTCGGACAGCGCCCGCTTGGCGTAGCCGTACCCCGTGCCGCCGGGGTCCTGGCCGGGCGACGCGACGACATCGTTCGGCATGAACGCCGCCACCGATCCGGTCGCGATGATCGAGGCACCCTCGCCGAGGTGCGGCAGGGCCGCATGGATCGCGTTGATGGCGCCGCCGAGGTTAGTGTCGATCACGTCGGCCCAGGCCTCCATGGGCGGTTCGCCGGTGATCGGAGCGATTCCGGCTTGGGCCACGACGATGTCGAGCGATCCCAGCTCGCGGATGCCGTCGGCCACCGCCGCGCGAAGCTCGCCGCGCTCGCGCACGTCGGCCTCGATCGCGACGATCCGCCGGTCGTGTTCCTCGACTAGCCGGGCGGTCTCCTTGAGGTCGTCCGGGCTGGCCATCGGGTACTTCGCACTCGCGATGTCCCGGCAGAGGTCGACCGCGATGATGTCGGCCCCCTCCTCGGCCAGGCGCAGGGCGTGGCTGCGCCCCTGGCCTCGCGCCGCACCCGTGACGAACGCGATCTTGCCCTCTACACGTCCCATGTCGGTTCCTCTCCGGAGCTAGTGGTCTGTCTGCAGACCACTAGGCGCCCGCCGGGCGCGCGATCGTCTTGACCTCGAGGAAGTCCTCGAGACCCTCGGTCCCCCACTCGCGGCCCAGGCCGCTTTGCTTGTAGCCGCCGAACGGTGACCCCGGGTCGAACCACTGCCCGCCGTTCACCCCGACCGTGCCGGTGCGCATCCGTCGAGCCAGGTCCATCGCCCGCTCGACGTCGGCGCTGAAGACCGCGCCGGACAGTCCGTAAATGGTGCTGTCGGCCAGGTGCAGCGCGTCCTCGTCGTCGTCGAAGGTCTGGACGACGAGGACCGGCCCGAAGATCTCCTCCTGCACCACCGACGCGTCGCGCGGGACATCGGTGATGAGAGTCGGCTCCACGAAGTAGCCCTTCTCGAACCGCTCGGGGCGACCTCCGCCGAGCACCAACCGCCCGTCCCGCGCACCCTGCTCGACGTATCGCAGCACGCTGTCGCGCTGCCGGGCGTTGATCACCGGGCCCATCAGGTTGGCCGGGTCCTGCGGGTCGCCCCACGGGATCCGCTCCATCGTCGCCTGGGCGATCGCGACGGCCTCGTCCTGCCGCGATCGGGGTACGAGCAGGCGGGTGGTCAACGCACACCCTTGTCCAGCATGGCTGCAGACCGCGCCGGCGACGCCCTGGATGACGGCGGCGAAGTCGGCGTCGTCCAGCAGCACCGCCGCAGACTTGCCGCCCAGCTCGAGCGTGACCCGCTTGATCGTGGCCGCCGCGGCCGCCATGATCCGACGCCCGGTCGCGGTCGAACCGGTGAACGTCACGGCGTCGACGTCGGGATGGGTGACGAGCCGCTCGGCCACCGCGGTGTCAGCCGTCGTCACGACGTTCAGCACCCCGGGCGGGATCTCGGTCTCCTCGGCGGCGATGCGGCCGATCTCCGTGGCGTTCCACGGCGTGTCCGGCGCCGGCTTGAGGACAACGGTGCAACCGGCTGCCAACGCCGCCGACACCTTGGCGATGTTCAGGTAGAACGGGTAGTTCCACGGCGTGATCGCCGTGACGACACCGGCCGCCTCCCGGCGCACGACCCGCTGATGCGTCCGGCCCATCGACACGATGTCGGGCCGGGCCTGTTCGAACTCGTACCCGTCGAGGAGTTCGACGTAGTGACTGATGTACTCCACCGCGCCGTCGAGTTGGGTGGCCCGGGTCAACATCACCGGACTGCCGCCCTCCGCGACGATCGTGCCGCGCAGGGTCTCGAGGTTCTTGCGGAGCGCCGCCTGCAGTTGGGCGAGACACTCCCGCCGGAACGCGGCGTCGGTCGACCAACCAGTCGTGTCGAACGCGCGGCGAGCGGCCGCAACCGCCCGATCGGCGTCGGCGATGGTGGCGTCGGGCGCGGTGCCGAGGACGTCCTCCGTCGCCGGGTTGACGTTGTCGAACGTGCCGGATCCGGTCGCGGCAACGAGCTCGCCGTCGATCAACATGCCGTGTGTCATTCGAGGCTCCCTTATCAGCATTGGTCAGAGCGCCGGCCGGGCCTGAACCGGATGGGCAGGCGCCGCGGGGCATAGACCGCGCCGGCGTCGTCGAACCGCACCGGTTCGTCGTCGATCATCGTGAAGTCCGGCAGCCGCTCGAGGATCTCGGCGATCATGACTCGGAACATCGCCCGGGCCAGGTTCGAGCCGAGGCAGCGGTGCTGGCCGACTCCGAAGGCCAGGTGCCGGTTGGGCTGGCGCTCGAGGTCGATCTCGGCCGGGGCCGGGAACGCGGCCGGATCGCGGTTGGCCGAGGCCCACAGCAGGAGAACTCGCTCGCCCTCCTTGAGCTGCTGCCCGTGGAACTCCGCGTCCCGGCTGACTACGCGGGCGAGGCCCTGGGTCGGCGTGCTGTGCCGGAGGAACTCCTCGGTGGCCGACCGAATGAGCTCGGGTCGCTCGATGAGCTGTCGTTTGAGACCCGGATCGCGCGACATCTCGACGAGCGTGTTGCCGGTGAGCCCCGAGGTGGTGTCCATCCCGCCGAACAGCAGCAGCAGGATGTAGCCGAACTTCTCCTCGTTCGTCAGCGGCCGGCCGGCCGCCGTGCCGGTCAGAATCGCGCCGACCAAATCATCGGGCGCAGTGCCCACCTGGGCCCGGCGCGCCATCTCGCGACCGATCTCCTGCTGCACGGCACCGCCCGCGGTGACACGGTCCATGCCGACCTCGTCGCCGTGGATCAGGCTGTGGATGATCGTGACCCATTCCGGCCAACGGGTCTCGTCGAAGTTGAGGAGTCGCAGAATCACCCGGGCCGGCAACGGTGTGGTCAACTCCCCCACGATGTCGGCCGTGCCCCGCTCGACGAACGCGTCGATCAGTTCGGTGGCGATCGCCCGGATCTCCGGTTCGAGTTGGTCTGCGGCGGCGGGCGAGAGGAACTTCACCGTCAGGCGACGCATCTCGGCGGTCAGCGGCGGGTCGGTGTGGATCGGGGGCAGGACCTGCGTGAGCGCCGCCTCGACGTCCACCCGGGCCGGATCGGGAATGCCGGCGCCCAGGGACGAGATGAACAGGTCGTCGTCGCGGGTGGCCTCGAACGTCGACTCGTAGTCGGTGAGCAGCCAGTGGCCGCCGTTGGCGGTCGACCACGCGACGGGGCACCGCGACCGGAGCTCGTCGTAGATCTCGTAGTTGTGCTGGCCGAACTCGGAGCGGTGAATGTTCAGGTCGGTCTCCGGCCGCCGGCCGGTCGTCGTCTCCACCTCGGTCATGCGGTCGGAGTACGCGGGAACCGGTACAGCCTCCGGGCGTTCAGCTCGACAATCTTGCGCGCCTCGTCGTCCGGAACGTTGACGAGCGACTCGGCGAGCAGCTTGCGCGTATGGGGCCAATTGCAGTCCGAGTGGGGGTAGTCGCTCTCGAACATGATGTTGTCGACGCCGATCCGGTGCCGCGCCTCGATGCCGCTGTCGTCGAACACGAAGCACCCGTAGATGTGGTCGCGGAACAGCTCCGAGGGAACCTGCTCGGCGTTGACGTTGCACCAGTACTTGTGTCGGCCCCACGAGTAGTCGGTGCGCTCGAGCAGGTACGGCATCCAGCCGATCCCGCCTTCGGACAGCGCGAACTTGAGGTTCGGGAACTTGTAGAACACGGGCGACATCAGCAGGTCGACGGTCGCCATCATCGAGTTGAGCCCGAACAGCGCGATGCCGATGAACATGTCGCCGTCGGGGGCGAGGCCCGGAGGCATGCCGCCCGAACCGAAGTGCACCGACAGCGGCAGCCCCGCCTCCTCGCAGGCGCGCAGCAGCGGATCCCAGTGATCGGTGTGGTACGAGGGCAGGCCCACCCGGTGCGGCGCTTCGAGGAACGAGACCGAACGCGCGCCCTTCGCCGCGGTGCGCTCGACCTCGGCGACCGATGCCTCGACGTCCCAGAACGGCACCATCACCAACGGGATCTGCCGATCGGGCGCATAAGCGCACCACTCGTCGAGGATGAAGTCGTTGTACGCCCGCACGCACTGGACGGCGAGGTCCTTGTCCTTGGCCGCGTAGAACGTGCTGCCCGCGAAGCCGCCGAAGTTCGGAAAGCACAGCTGGGCCCACACGCCCTCGATGTCCATGTCCTTGATTCGCGCCGCGATGTCGAAGCAGCCGGGCAGCATGTCGCTGTAGCTGCGCGGGTCCAACCCGAACTCGCGGGGATGCTTCCCGGCCACGGCGTTGAGGGCGAAGTTGCCCGACTGCTTGCCCTCGTAGATCCAGGTGTCGTTGCCGTCGGGCAGCTTCTCGATCCGGGGCGCCTCGTCGACGTACTTCGACGGGAGCCGATCGAGCCACACTCGCGGGTGCTCGATCACGTGGTCATCGACAGAAATGATCTGGGCGTCGGGCGGGAGCATCGGCTTACCCTCCGGGAGCGTTTGAACAGTTTGAACGGACGTTCATACGACCGTAACTTTATTCACGAGGGTGGTCAACGTCTCACCGGTCGGGGCGGAGAATTGGTCCTGGTTTCGCCGGGTCGGATCCTCAGGTGACGGCTCCGGCCACCTTCAGATCCAGGATCGTCTGCTCGTCGCGGCCGATCTCGCGCAGGACCTCGTCGGTGTGTTCGGCGAACTGGGGCCCCCGCACCAGCGACGCCGGCGTCTCGTCGAACTGGACCGGTGCGGTGACCAGCTCGCGCACCGTCCCGTCGACGTCCACGACCTCGGCGATGAACCCGTTCGCCCGCAGCTGGACGTCCTGACCTACCTCGACGCTGTTCTGGATCGGAGCCCACTGTCCCTCGAGCGTGGCGAACCGCTCGAGCCACTCGGCGAATGGTCTCGTGCCGAACTCGGCCGCGATGATCTCGGCCGCCGCGGCGGCGTTGTCCATCAGCTTCTCGGTCGTGTCGAACAGCGGATTGTCGACCAGGTCCGGACGGTCGAGGTGCTTGCAGAAATCACGCCAGTAGCGTCCGGGCTGCATCATGTTGAGGTTGATGTAGCGCCCGTCGGAGGTGCGGAAGATCCCGACGAGCGGGTTCCGGGGGGCTCCCCGGCCGCCGCCGCGCGGCGACATCGCCTGCCAGGGCTCGCCGCTGATGAGCGAAAGGTCGATCGCCAGCGCGTTGGCCCAGGCCCCGGCGCTCAACAGCGAGACGTCGACAACGGACGGCTCCCCCGTGCGCTCCCGGGCGAAGAGCGCGGCGCTGATTCCGCCGGCGATGGTCATCCCGCCGATCGTGTCGCCATAAGCAGGGCCGGGCATCCCCAGCATGCCTTCCAGCTCCGGCGCCGAGATGCCCGCCGAACTGCCGGCCCGACACCAGAACGTCGGCTGGTCGTACCCGCCCTTGTGCGCCTCGGGGCCACGGGCACCCAACGCCGTGCCGCGCACGTAGATGACGTCGGGGTTCACCGCACGGATGTGCTCGACGTCGATCTTGAGCCGGGCCCGCGCGTCCGGCAGGAAGTTCGTCACGAAGACGTCGCTGCGTCGCACGATCTCGTAGAGCACCTCGAGCGCCTCGGGCTGCTCGAGCGCCAGCCCGACGCTGCGCTTGCCACGATTGGGATGCTCCATCAGCGGAGCGAAGTTCCCGCCCGCGCTGACGGCGCCGAGATTGGTGAAGCCGCGCTGCGCGTCACCGCTCACCGCATGCTCGACCTTGATCACGTCGGCACCCCAGTCCGCGAGCACCGCGCCCGCGGCCGGGACGTACGTGAACTGGGCAACCTCGACGACTCGTACCCCGTCCATCGGCTTGGCCGGCACGCGCACCTCCCTCGATTGGTGCCCGGGAGTGTATGTCGCCTACATCAAATTGAGCAACAAGTACCGGAAATCGAACCATGGTTCAGAGATAGTCCGGAGGGGTCACGAAGGCCGGGCCGCGAAGGTCTGCGCGATGAACGTGAGGAACTCCGCGACGTCCAGTTCGGCGGGATCGTCGCTCACCGCGGGGTCCATCAGGTGGAAGGCGGTCACGAGCGACGAGAACATCCGGGCCAGCGCATGGGGATCGCCGGAGCGCAAGACTCCCTCGCGTTGTCCGGCAGCGATCATGCCGGCCTCGAGGTTGATCGCGTTGCGATAACTCTCGCGGAAGCCCTGCTGCACCTCGCCCAGCATCGGCATCCCCGGAGTGAGCACCCTGGTCGTCAGCCTCCCCCAACTCGGGTACTTGCGAAAGTACTCGACCTGCAGCCGGGCCATCGCGACCAGGCGTTCGTCGGCCGGGGCGGGATCAGCAGCGAGCCGCTCCATCTCCTCCCAGTATCCGATGCTGCGCCGTCGCAGGACTTCCTGATAGAGCGCGTCCTTGCCTTCGAAGAACGAGTACAGCGACCCGACCGAGAACTCGCACCGCTCGGCGACCTCTTTCAGTCCGGTTTCGTGGTAACCCCGTTCTCCGAAGAGCTGCTCGGCGGTGTCCAGGATCTGCTCGCGACCCATGTCGATCCGCAGTCGCCGACGGGCCTCGCGGGGGCTGAGCGCCTCGTCCGGTACGGATTTCGCGGGGACCCGGGTGCCGGTGGGCTTGACCGCTCGAGGGGCACGGGGGCGGCGAGCCCCCGCGGACTTCGTCTCGCCCGTCGCATTGTCCTTCGCCGGACCCCGCGCTCGTGCTGCGGCCATCTGCACCCCGCTCCTTCTATCACCACCGGAGTCGCGATCGGCCCGGGTGGTCCGGACCGGCGCCAAGCCTAACCTGCTGACGTTCGGTTCAGCTGGCTGAACGGCATTCGGCGCGGTCCACGCGTCCGCCCGACGAACAATGCTGTAGCTGGAAATGAACCATCGTTCAGCGCTCGCGTCAACGGCCCGTGACCGCGCGATGGATCAGCTCGGCCATCACGATCTGCGCATCGGCCACGCGAATGCCCGATGCCTCCAGGCCGCGCTGATGGGCAGCGACGTGCGACAGCATCGAGACCAGGACCGCCCCGACCGCCCGGGGATCGGGATCCCCACCCCGGCGGCGAGTCCCTCTCCATTCGGTCGCGACCTCGGCCAGCGCCACCGTGACCTCGCTCAGGAGCCGGGTCCGCACCGCTCGGAAACGCGGATCACCCTCCGCCGACGCGAGATCCACCACTCGAAGCACGCTGTCGTGGTCGTGCCAGAACTTCACGAACTCAGCCGCCAGCGCCTGGGCGCCGGCATACGCGCGCCGGCCGGCCCAGTTCGTCTCACGCACGATTCGGATGAACCGCGCCCGGTCGTCGGCCATCTGCTCGGCCAACACGAGTACGGCCGCCTCGACGCCCGGGAAGTACTGGTAGAACGTCGCCGGGCTCGTGCCGGCCGTCCGGGCGACGTCGATGACCCTCAGATCGCGATACGAACGATCCGCCAGCAGTCGCTCCGTGCACTCGAGCAGACGAGACCTGGTCGCGAGCCCGCGAACGCCCGGAACCCGGCCGTCCGAGGCCCGGACATCGGCCGAAATGCTGGTGGTCATGGACTCAGATCGTACCGTGATCCCCGTCGTCGACAGAGATCTGACGGTGTGTCAGAATATACTTTACGCATTTCTACGCACGGGTGGAGCGCGCCATGACCGAACTTCCGAAGATCATCAGCGTGGATGACCACGTCGTCGAACCGGCTCATGTCTGGCAGACCTGGTTACCCGCGAAGTACCGCGACCGCGGCCCCCGCGTCGAGCGCCGCGGCATCGGCGAGATCAAACACGTCGGTGGTGGCACGTACCAGCAGACCTTCGATCCGGAGGGCCCGAAGGCGGACTGCTGGATCTTCGAGGATCTGGTCTACATCCACAAGCGGCACGTGGCAGCGGTCGGATACAGCCGCGACGAGATGACCATGACCCCCATGACCTACGACGAGATGCGGCCGGGCTGCTACGACCCCAAGGCTCGGGTCGAGGACATGAAACTCAACTGGGTCGACGGCTCGCTGTGCTTCCCCACCTTCCCGCGATTCTGCGGGCAGACGTTCACCGAGGCCAAGGACCGCGAACTCGGACTGGCCTGCGTGAAGGCCTACAACGACTTCATGGTCGAGGAGTGGTGCGGCGACAGCGACGGAATCCTGATTCCACTGATCATCGTGCCGTTGTGGGATGCCGAGTTGGCCGCGGCCGAGGTACGCCGCAATGCCGAACGGGGGGTGCACGCCGTTTGCTTCAGCGAAATACCGCCGCACCTCAAGCTGCCGAGCATTCACAGCGGGCAATGGGATCCGTTCTTCGCGGCGTGCGAGGAGACCGCGACGACGATCAACATGCACATCGGTTCGTCCTCGCGCATGCCCGCGACGTCCGCCGACGCACCGGACGGCGTGGCGGCGACGCTGTCGTTCAACAACGCGATGGCCTCGATGGCGGACTGGCTGTTCTCCGGCAAGCTCGTGCAGTTCCCGGAGCTGAGGATCGCCTACTCCGAAGGGCAGATCGGCTGGCTGCCCTACCTGCTCGAGCGCGCGGACACGGTGTGGGAAGAGCACCGCGCCTGGATCAACGCCAGCGAACTCGTTCCCGAACCACCGTCGACGTACTACCGGCGCAACATCTTCGGCTGCTTCTTCCGCGACCTGCACGGCGTCAAGGCCCGCAACGATATCGGCATAGACACCATCACGTTCGAGACCGACTATCCGCACACCGACTCGACCTGGCCGCACACCAAGAAGGTCGCCGAGGAACACCTGGAGGGGCTCACCGACGAGGAGAAGTACAAGATCCTGCGGGGCAACGCGATCCGCATGCTCAGCCTGGATCGTGTCTGAGGGTGTGTAGCCAAGCAGAGGCCGACTGCCCGATCCTGCAGTCGATGATCCGGCATCCGTCGCGCACGAACCCCTCGTCGCTTCGCGGCTGCCCCGATTGCCGCGTCGGTGATTCGGCTGTCGTGCAACCGCACGACGTACTCGGCCCGACGTCCGACCCGACGTCCCACGAAGTCGCGGACCCGTACCCGGCCCGCGCGCTGCGGACCTTGGCTGGAGAGATCCGATCATGAGCGTCAACGAGAAGGTCTACATCCACGAATTCATCGACATCATCCGGCAGAACCGGGCCAACTACATGCACCACATGACGGCCAACTACAGCCCGATTGCCCAAGAGGAACGTGGACAGTTGTGCTTCGGGGTATGGGGTGTCGTCGGTAGTACCGGGCGGTGGCCGCAGGTCGTCAACATCTGGGAAGAACGGTCCTTCGCCGGGATGGCCGCATCGTTCCGCCACGAGTTCGAGCATCCGACCCTGCAGGATCCCAAGCTCAGCAAGTGGTGGGCCCGCGCGGCCGAATACCGCTCGGGCGGATTCGATCGGCTGCTCGTGCCGGCACCATGGATGCGCACGAGCGAACAGTTGACCGCCGCCGGCGTTCGGGGCGAGGTCTTCGCGCACGCGCAGATCCAGCTCCGCCCGGGCGGCGCCCCCCGCTACCTCGAGCTCATCCGAGAGCGGGCCGCCGACCTGTCGGCCGAATTCGCCTGGGAGCTCACCGGCGCGTGGCGCACAGCGATGGTCGACGACTCGGAGTGCATCCTGCTCTGGGCCATACCGACCTGGGATCAGTGGGCGACCTTCGAACAGGCCCTGGTGAGCCGCCCGGAACTCGGACGGGTATCCGATCGCGACGTCGAGGTTCGGCAGGCGCAGCGATTCCTCATGGTGGACGCGCCGCTGTCCCCGTTCCGCACCGGGCGCCAGCCGGCCCGCTCGGATCGGGTCGACGACTACGAGGAGATCTAGTTCGCGGCATGTGTCGCCAGCTCGAGCAACCGCCGCTTGTCAACCTTCATCATCGATGTCAGCGGCAAATCGTCGACGAACTCGATGCGATCAGGCGTCTTGTAGTCAGCCACGAGGCCGGCGCACCAGGCCTGCAGGTCGGCTGCGGATGGGCGCGCCCCCGCCACCGGCACCACGAACGCCACCCCGATCTCGCCGATTACCGGTGCCGGCACGCCCACCACCGCGACGCTGCGCACCCCGGGGTGCGCGCTGAGCGCGTTCTCGATCTCCAGCGGATGGATGTTGTAGCCGCCGCGGATGTACGCCTCCGTGGCGCGTCCGGCCAGGACGAGATTGCCGTCATCGTCGAGCCGCCCGAGATCGGTGCTGACGAACCAGGCGTCCTCGGTGAGCGCGGCCGCGGTCTGGGTCGGATCGTCCCAGTAGCCGCGCATCTGACACGGGGACTGCACAGCCACCCGGCCGACCTCGCCGACCGGAAGCGACCGGCCCGATTCGTCGACGATGCGGATTCGGATGCCGTCCTGCGGGCGGCCAACCGATCGCTCAAGAACGTCGGGCGGATCCTCCGGACGCGTGCCGGTGATCACCGGCGTCTCGGTCGTCGCGTACCGGACGATGACCGGACAACTGAGGTGCTCCCGCAACTTGTGCACGAGTTGGGGTGGAACGCGAGCCGCGCCGGTGCCGACGATGCGCAGCTGCGACAGGTCGGCCGACCCGAACTGGGGTAGTTCCAGGACCTTCTCCCACTGGGTCGGCACGCCTTGTCCGACCGTGATCCGTTCGCGCACCAGGGTGTCGAGCATCGCCGCGGCGGACCACTTCGCCGGCGTGAGCACCGACGTCATGACGTGAGCCAGCTGGTCCCACACCCGCGTCATGAAGGCCGCATGCGCCATCGGGCTGGACATGATCCTGCGGTCGAACGGAGCGCTGAGCAATCCCGACACCCGAGCTCCGGCCGCCAGCCCGGCGTGGTCGAACCACGCCCCCTTGGGCGCACCGGTCGTACCGCTCGTCCAGACGATCACGGCCGGGCTCTCGGGACGAACGTTCGCCGACGTCGTTGGGGATGGATGGGCGTAGCAGCCGGGCAACTCGTTCCGCGCCAGCAGCAGGCCGTCATAGCTGTCCGGAACGCGGGGGCGCGCCGAGCCGGAGCCGATCACCATCATCGGGCGGCACCGCTCGAGGATGCCGTTGACCTCGGTCGGGCCCAGCCGCGCGTTGATGCCGGTGACAATTCCACCGAGCTGCAGCACGGCTGCGTAACCGATCGCGTAGTCGATCGATGACGGAAGCATCAGGCACACGACATCGCCGCGTCCGATGCCGCGCTCGGCCAGCGAACCAGCCAGGCCGGCGGCCTTTCGACGCCACCCGGCGAAGGTCAACCGGTCCTCTCCGTCCACGAATGCGTCGAGTTCCCCGTACCGGTCGGCGACTGCGTCGAGCAGCTCGGCGACGCTGTCGTACGAGCCGTTCAGCGGCAGGTTCAAGGCGTCACCGCACCCTTATTACGCGATGCGCCAGCCGCCAGCCGCCAGCGGTCCGGCGAATGACATCGTCGTACCGTCCCATCGCGATCAGCTGAGGCACTGCATTCGTATCGCGGTAGAACATCCAGTAGGCGACCGACCTCGCCTCGTCGGCGGATTGAACCTGAACGTCGACAGTGGTCACCACGTGGCGCGTTGCCGTGCCGGGTCCTTGCATCCCGCCGGCCCGCCGCTCGACCACGCCCGTGGCGATGTCCTCTCGGCCGACCCGCCGCTGCGCCGACGCGCCCGTCGGCGCCGTGTCGCGCATCTCCCATACGGCATCAGGGGTGAACAGGTCGAGATACTCCGAGAGCTCGCCCTCGTCGGCGAGATGAGCGAGCCGCGACAGCAGGCTGTGGATCTGGGCTGAGGCGCAGCCCACCTGCTCGGCGGCGAGTGTCATACGTCCAAGCCCCCTCTCCCTATTCCAGTAGCCATAGTAATCGCAATAATAGCGGGCAAGGCCCTCAATCGAACAGGTCGCGGATCCCGGCGAGATACTCCGGAGCGCACTTGACGGCCAGCGTGGTCACGACCGTGTCGCGCCACCGGGCCACCTCCTCGCGGATCTTGGCCAGTGGGCCGATAAGGGCCACATCCTCGATCAACTCGATCGGTATGGCGCTCATCGCCGCCCGCTTGTCGCCGCGCAGGTAGCACTCCTGGACCTGCACGCACACGTCGTGCCAGCCGAGACGCCCGAACACGTCCAGGTGGTAGTTGGCCCCCTGGGCACCCATTCCGCCGATGTACAGCGCGACTGTTGGTCGCAGGGCGTCGGCCGCTGCCTCGACGTCGTCGTCGACCCGCAGCAGGATCGGCGCGATCACCTCGAAGCCGTCGGGCGATCCGGCCCGTCGGGCGAAGCCCTCGGCCAGCTGCGTGTGCGCCCAGTCGCTCGCCTTCGGGCTGAACCACATGGGTATCCACCCGTCGGCTATCTCCGCGGCCAGGGCGACGTTCCGCGGGCCTTCCGCGGCCAGCATTACCGGCAGGTCGGTGCGGTAGGGATGGACGATCGGCTTCAGTGGCTTGCCGAGACCCGTGCCATCGGTGATCGGCACGGAGTAGTGACGACCCTGAAAGTGCACGGGTTCCTCGCGACCGAGGGCTTGGCGGACGATGGTCACGTACTCTCTCGTGCGCTCGAGCGGCCGGGCGAACTGCTGTCCGTACCAGCCCTCGACGACCTGGGGCCCGCTCGCGCCGAGCCCGAGTATCAGCCGCCCGCCACTGAGATGATCGAGGGTCAGCGCCGCCATCGCCATCGATGTCGGCGGCCGAGCGGAGATCTGGGCGATCGCCGTCCCGAGCCGGACCCGAGACGTCCGGCTGCCCCACCAGGCCAGCGGAGTCAGCACGTCCGCACCGTAGGACTCGTTGGTCCAGACCGAGTCGACGCCGAGCCGGTCCGCCTCGAGGATCCCGGCCGGGGCGTCGCGCGGTGGCCCGGCGCCCCAGGCCGTCGTCGAATAGCCCAGCTTCATCGGGCGCGGGCCAGCGTCTGCTTCGCGATGACCAGTTGCTGGATCTGGCTGGTGCCCTCGTAGATCCGGAAGAGGCGGGCGTCGCGGTAGAAGCGTTCGACGGGGACACCTCGCATATAGCCGGCGCCGCCGTGTACCTGCACGGCCCGATCGGCCACCCGGCTGACCATCTCGCTGCAGAAGTACTTGGCGCACGACGGGGCGAGGCGGCGGTCGGTGCCGTCGTCGAACGCGGTCGCCGAAGCGAGGATGAGCGCGCGCCCGGCCATCACGTCGGTCTGTGAATCGGCGATCATCGCCTGGATCAGCTGGAATTCCGCGATGGGATGGCCGCCCTGACGTCGTTGCAGCGCATAGCTGACCGTCTCGTCCAGCATCCGTTGCGCCAGGCCGACGCAGAGCGCCGCGATGTGCAGGCGGCCGTGGGCCAGGCACCGCATGGCTGTGCGGTGCCCCTCGCCGGCCACACCGATCAGGGCGTCCGCCGCAACCGCGACATCGGAGAGGTAGACCTCGGCCGTCCACGCGCCGTGCTGGCCCATCTTGGCGTCGCGGGGTCCGACCGTCAGCCCGGCCGTGCTCGCCTCGACGAGGAACACCGACACTGCACCCTGCGCGGCGCCGTCCGCGTGCCGAGCGAACACCATGAAGACGTCGGCCACCGGGGCGTTGGTGATGTAGCGCTTGGCCCCGTTGAGCAGATAACCGGAAGCGGTCGAGGTCGCCGTCGTTTCGAGGGCGGACGGATCCGAACCGGCGGCGTCCTCGGTGAGTGCGAACGCCGCCGTCCACTCGCCACTGGCCAGCTTCGGCAACCACGTCTTGCGCTGCTCGTCGCTGGCGCCCTCCAGGAGCACGTGGCCGGCGATGCCGTTGTTCGTCCCGAACATCGAACGGAACGCCGGAGTCGTGTAGCCCAGCTCCATGACCAGGCGGGCCTCCTGGTGCATGGTGAGCCCGAGCCCGCCGTACTGCTCGGGAATCGCGAAGCCGAACAGCCCCATCGCGGCCGCCTCGTCCCGCAGGCCGGCCGGCATCTCGTCCGATTCGTCGATGGACGACTCGGCGGGGATCACCCGTTCCCGCACCAGCCGGCGCACCGTCGTCAGGACGGTCTCCAGATCAGCCTCGTCCACGAATCCTCCTAGTCAGCCGCGAGGCAGGTCGCGCCAGGGCTTGCCGCGCCACGGATCGACGTCCTTCGGGAGTCCCAGAACCCGTTCGGCCAGGACGTTCTTGTTCACCTCGGTCGTCCCACCCTCGATGGTGTTGGCGCGACTGCGCAACATCCCCCGGACCTCCGCCGGCATGCTGGCCGCGTAGTCGTCGGGATCGGCCGGATCGCCGGGCCAGGCCGTCCCGGCCGCACCGAGCAGGTCGGCGGCGGCGGCCTGCACCCGCTGGTTGAGATCCGCGCCGTGCACCTTGCCGATGGAGCTCTCCGGCCCCGGCGGGCGCCCGCTCGCGATCCGGGCCCGAACCCGCTGGTTCGTCCACGCGCGCACCTGCTCCTCACACCAGAGGCGAACGAGACGCTCCCGAACGGCCGGCTCGCTCCAGCTGCCCGGAAGGCCGTCGGCGGCGCGGCGGCGCGCCAGCCGGATGAGGTGCGCCGTGCTGGCCCCGCCGATCCGGTCGACCCCGCCCGAACCCGCCCCGGACACCATCTGCCGCTCGCCGCTCAGCGTCGCCTGGGCGACCCGCCAACCACCACCGACCTCGCCGACGCGCTGGGAGTCCGGGATCCGCGCGCCGTCGATGAAGACCTGGAAGAACTCCGCCTCTCCCCCCAGGTGGGGCAGCGGCCGGACCTCGACGCCGGGCTGGCGCATCTGCAGCAGGAAGTAGGTGATGCCCTGGTGCTTCGGCAGATCGGGGTCGGTGCGGGCGAGCAGGACGGCGAAGTCGGCGCGGTCGGCCCAGGTCGTCCACACCTTCTGGCCGGTGATCACCCACTCGTCACCGTCCGGCTCGGCACGCGTCGACAGGGACGCGAGATCGCTTCCGGACCCGGGCTCGCTGAACAGCTGGCACCAGATCTCGTCGGCCCGCACGATCGGCGGCAGGAACCGCTTGCGCTGCGGGTCGGATCCGTGGGCGAAGAGCGCGGGCGCGGCGAGGTTGAGGCCCAGCGGATTGAGCCGCGGCAGGTGATATTTGCTCGTCACGCCCTCGACGGCGCGCACCGTCTCGCGGCCCCAGGCCAGCCCGCCGTAGTCGACATCCCAGCCGGGAGCGACCAGGCCCGAGCGCCCGTAGACGGGGTACCAGTCGCGGTACTCCTCGGCCGTGCGGACGGTTCGAACCGCCGCCGGTCCGCCGCGCTCGGCCGCCTCGCGCCAGGCCGGGGGAACCGATCGGTCCAACCACGCCCGCACCGCGGCGACCGCTGCGTCCGGGGACGTTTGCGCGCCGGCCTGTTCGGCGAGCTCCGGATCATGCGGTTCCGGCACGGCGAACCCCTTCGGTGACGTCACGTGCGGTCGTTGCGGCCAGTTGCCGAGCCGAGCTCGTGCCCATCTCGGTAACCGCCCACAACGCGCGCTTGTAGATCTGGACGACGCGGGGGTCGGCGGTCGCGATCGACTCACCGATCCGTTGCGCCGTCGCCTCGAGATCGCCGGGCTCGACGACCTCGCTGACCAGGCCGAGCTGTAAGGCTCGGGCGGCGTCGAGGCGTTCGTGCCGGCCGACGAGCACCAGCCGAGCGGCGATCGCCGCGGGGATTCGCCGCGACAGCCCAACGGCCTCCCAGGCGCTCGCCTGGCCGACGCTCACGTGCGGATCGAGGAACGACGCCGCCGTCGAGGCGATCACGATGTCGGCGTCGACGACGAAGTGCAAGCCACCGCCCGCGCAGACCCCGTTGACGGCCGCGATGACCGGGGTCTGCACGCCCAGGTGCCAGCCGGTCAACTGAAGGTCGGCGTCCCGGGTCCGGCGACTGGCCTCGCGCAGGCTGGCCGGGTCGTGCGCCAGCGCGGCCAGGTCCAGGCCGGTCTGGAACGCCCGGCCGCGCCCCGTGACCACGATGGCGCCGATGTCGGGGTCGGCGTCCAACTCCCGCCAGGCGAGCGGCAGCGAGGCCAGCACGGCCGCATCCATCGCATTGGCGGCCTGCGGGCGGTCGAAGATCAGCCAGCCCACCGGGCCGCGGCGCTCGATCGCCAGTCCGGCCGACGTCACGGCAGCCACCCTTCCCCTTGCGATAGCTAGAAGTTATAAGATAGCAAAGAAAGAAACCGCTCCACGGAATGGACGGACGATGGCGTCTGCACAGCACGTCGACGAAGCGCGCATCACCGACGAGGGGATCGCGAAGCTGCGCCAACGCATCGGCATCGCCCAGCCCAACCCCGTGCCGCCGCACTACTACCAGCCCGGCGCGGACGCCTTCCGCATCGTCGCTCGGTCCTACGGCGACGACAACCCGCTGTGGTGCGACCCGGCCTACGCAACGCGGTCGCGATGGGGCGCACCCCTCGCGCCCCCTCCCCTCGTCGGCGGGGACAGCCTCATCGGCGAGGACGTGCTCACCGACGCCGACCTGGCCCGCCAGCACGAATTGAAGGGCGATCCGCTGCGCGGCGTGCATGCCTTCTACGCGGCCAGCGAACGGGAGTGGTGGGCGCCGCTGCGCGCGGATCAGGCCGTCCGACGGCGTAACGCGCTCGTGGCCGTCCTGGACAAGCCGAGCGAGTTCAGCGGCCGGGCGGCGCACGAGTGGACCGCGCACGTGTTCCAGGACGCGACCGGGCAACTGCTCGCCGGTCAGTACCGCCTCATGGTCCGCACCGAACGCACCGAGGCCCGCAGCCGCCAGAAGTACGCCGACGTCGTGGTCGAGCCTTGGGCCGAGAGCGACCTGGACGCGGTCGACGAGCGGTACGCGGCCGAGGCGCCCCGGGGCGCCGATCCGCGGTGGTTCGAGGACGTCGACGAGGGCGACGAGATCTCCCCGATGGTCAAGGGGCCGCTCACCGTGACCGACATGGTGTGCTGGCACGTGGGCATGGGCATGGGCATCTACGGCGTCGCCCCGTTGCGCCTCGGATGGCGCAACCGCCGCCGCATCCCGCGCTTCTACCAGCGTGACGAGCTCGGCGCGTGGGACGTGATGCAGCGGGTGCATTGGGATCCCGAGTTCGCCCGCCGCTCGGGGAACCCGACCACGTTCGACTACGGCCGGATGCGGGAGACCTGGCTGATTCATCTGTGCACCGACTGGATGGGCGACGATGCCTGGCTGTGGCGACTGCGGGTGGAGTTCCGCAAGTTCAACTACGTCGGCGACGTGCAGTGGCTCGGTGGACGGATCACCCGCAAATACCTGCTCGAGGGATCGGACGGGCAGCGACCGGCGGTCGACCTCGAGCTGTGGGCCCGTAACCAGCGCGGTGAGGTGACCGCCCCCGCGACGGCAACGATCCTGCTGCCCAGCCGCGAGCACGGGCCGGTGCGCCTGCCCCGACCGGTCGGTGACGCCACCGATCTGGCCGGCGCGCTGGACGCGTCGATCGACCGATTCAGCCGGGAGTAACACGTGGTACAGGTACCCCCACCGCTGGACGGCGTTCTCGTCGTGGCGATGGAACAGGCCGTCGCGGCCCCGTTCGCGACGCGCCAGCTGGCCGATCTCGGCGCGCGGGTGATCAAGGTCGAGCGTCCGGACGGCGGTGACTTCGCTCGGCAGTTCGACACGCTGGCCAGTGGCCTCGGCGCGCACTTCACGTGGCTGAACCGCAGCAAGGAGTCGCTGACCCTGGACGTCAAGACCCCGAGCGGGCACGCCGTCCTGCTCGATCTGCTCGCCCGCGCCGACGTCTTCGTGCACAACCTCGCGCCCGGGGCGGCGGCCGCGTTGCAGGTCGACGGGGCGACGCTGACCGAACGGCAGCCGAGGCTGATCGCCTGCGAGATCTCCGGATACGGGGCCGGCGGGCCCTACGCCGACCGCCGGGCCTACGACATGCTCGTCCAGTCCGAGGCGGCCGTGGTCACCGTGACCGGCAGCGTCGACGAGCCGATCAAGCCCGGGATCGCGGTAGCCGACATCGCGGCCGGCTGCTACGCCTACTCGTCGGTGCTCGCGGCGTTGCTCTCCCGGCACCGCACCGACCGCGGTTGCGTCCTGGACGTGGCCATGCTCGACGCGGTCGCCGAGTGGATGGGCTACCCGCTGACCGTCACCGCGCACGGGGGCACGCCGTCGCTCGGCCGGGGCATGAGCCACCCGGCGATCGCCCCCTACGACGCGTACCGGACCGTCGACGGTCAGCGGGTCGTGCTCAGCGTGCAGAACGACCGGGAGTGGGGCCGGCTGGCCGCCCTCGTCCTCGGCCGCCCTGACCTCGCGACCAGCGAGAAGTACGCCACCAACGCGGCCCGGGTACGCAATCGGCCCGCCGTGGACGACCTGATCACCGAGGTGCTCGGCCGACTGTCCCTGGACGCAGCGGTCGCCGTGTTGACCGGCGCGGGCATCGCCTGCGCCCGGATCAACACCGTCGAGAAGCTCGCCGCGCATCCGCAGCTGACCGAGCGCGGACGATGGGCGACGATCGATTCGCCGGTCGGGGCGATTCCGACACTGCTGCCGCCGGGGATCAGCTCGACCTGGAGTACCCCCTTGGCGCCGATCCCGGCCCTCGGCGAACACACCGACGCAGTCCTGCGCGAGCTCGGGCGCACCGACACCGAGATCCGGCAACTCCACGACACGGGGGCGGTATGACCAGCGGCGTCGTGTCGGCCGAGGACACCGAGCTGCTCCGGTCGACCGTGCGCGACGCGTTCGGCGAGTTGAGCCGGCCGGGCGACGTCCGCCGGCTGATGGCGACGGCGGCGGGCTGGGACCACGACGTCTGGTCCCGGCTGGCCGGCGAGCTGGGCCTGCCGGGACTCATGCTGTCAGCCGCCCACGGCGGCGCCGGGTTCAGCCGGGCCGAACTCGCCGTCGTCATGGAAGAGGCCGGCGCGACGATGCTGTGCGCGCCGTTGTTCGCGACGGCCGCGCTTGCCGTCCCGCTGCTGCTCGCGTGCGCCGACGAGGAAGCGTTGTCCCGTTATGGCCCGGATATCAGTGCCGGTCGGTTGACGGCAACCGTTGCCCTGGCCGAGGACGACGGGCGCTGGAGCGTGGACGAGCTGCGGACCACGGCACGCCGAGGCGGTGACGGCTGGGTCGTCGACGGGGTGAAGAACTACGTGGTCGACGGTGCGACCGCGGGCCTCGTCCTCGTGGTGGCGACCACCGAGGGCGGCCCGGCGGTGTTCGCCGTCGACGCCGCTGCTCCCGGGTTGCGACGCGAGCAGCTGGTCACACTCGACCAGACCCGCAAGCAGGCCCGGCTCACGTTCGAGCGCACCCCGGCCGTCGCCGTCGGCCCGGCGGCCGCGGCCGGTGCGATCGACCGCGCGAGCGACGTGTCCCGGGCGCTGCTCGCCGCCGAGCAGACCGGCGGTGCGTCGCGTTGCCTGGACCTGACCGTGGAGTATGCGAAGACCCGGATCCAGTTCGCCCGGCCGATCGGCAGCTTCCAGGCCGTCAAGCAGCGGCTGGCCGAGATGCTCATCCAGGTCGAATCAGCCCGCTCGGCCGCGTACGCGGCGGCCGCCTCCGGTGATGATCTCGCTCGCGTCGCCCGCATCGCGGCGATCACGTGTACCGACGCCTACAACTGGGTCAGCGCTCAGACGATCCAGCTCCACGGGGGCATCGGGTTCACCTGGGAACACGACGCGCACCTCTACTTCAAGCGGGCCCGCGCGAGCGGCCAGCTGCTGGGCACGCCCGGCGATCACATCGCCGCCCTGGCCAAGCAGCTGGACGCCGAAGCGGGCTGAGCGGCGCCCAGCATCCCGGCCAGCCATCCCCGCGACTTTGCACCTGGGATCGACGCTGGGAGCCGCCGTTCACCAGGAGATTGCGTCGATCTCAGATGCAGAGTCGGGGGTTTGCCTACCGGCCGGTGAAGCGGGGTTCCCGCTTCTGGACGAAGGCCGACATACCCTCGCGGAAGTCGGGGCTGCGCGAGGACAGTTCCATCGCGAAGGCTTCGTTGGACAGGTGGTCCTTCAGCGGCTGCTCCGAACCGGAGTTGATCAGCCACTTGATCAGACCGAGCGCCACCGTCGGGCCGTCGGCGAGTCGCGCGCCCAGCTCGGCGGCCGTCGCCGTGACCTCCTCATCGGGCACGCACTCGTGCACGATCCCCCACTCGGCTGCCTCCTCGCCGGACAACCGCTTGCCCAGCATGAGCAGTTGCCGCGCCCGCAACGGGCCCACGACGCGGGGCAACAGCCAGCTCGCGCCGCCGTCCGGGGTCATGCCCCGCTGGCTGAACGGTTCCCACAGCGTGGCTGTCGAACTCGCCACGACGAAGTCGCTGGCCAGCAGCAGCTGCATCCCGATGCCGACCGCGTAGCCGCGTACGCCGGCGACCACCGGCACCTGCAGTTCGCACAGCAGGGGGACGAGGCGGTGGGCCTGCGCGGGGAGCCGACGCTGGATTGCGCCCACCCGCGGCCGATCGCCGCCGGCCGCATTGCGGCCCACGATGTCGAAGCCGCTGCAGAAGTGTTCGCCGGCGCCGGAGATGAGTAGCGCCCGGACCTGCTCGTCGGTCTGCGCCAGCTGCACGGCCTCCACGAACGCGGCGACGCTCTCGTCGTTCAGCGCATTACGTTGATCCGGATTGCTGATCGTCACGCGCAGAACGCCCCCGTCCAGGTGGACGGCCAGGCCCGGCGCTTGCGGATAGACAGCGGTCACCCAGTTAGTATAAAGATTAACGGATAGCGGTGGATGGGATGGTGCGGCGAGATGCGCGATGCGGTTATCTGCGAGCCCCTTCGGACGCCGGTGGGGCGCTACGGCGGCGTCCTGCGGGATGTGAGCGCCGCGGCGCTGGCCGCGAGCACCATCGCAGCACTCATGGAGCGAACGGCGGTCGACCCCGTCGAGATCGACGACGTCCTGCTCGGCCAGTGCTACCCGAACGGTGAGGCGCCGTCGATCGGCCGGGTCGCGGCCCTGGACGCCGGCCTACCCGTCGAGACGCCGGGCCTGCAGCTGGACCGCCGATGCGGATCGGGACTGCAGGCCGTCCTCAACGCGGCCATGCAGGTACAGACCGGCGTCAGCGACGTCGTGATCGCCGGCGGCGTCGAGAGCATGAGCCAGGTCGAGTTCTACGCCACCGGGCTGCGCTGGGGCGTCCGCGCGCCGGCGATCGAGCTGCACGATCGGCTGGCGCGAGGACGCGTCACCGCGGGCGGTGAACGCTATCCCGTACCCGGGGGCATGGTGGAGACCGCCGAGAACCTGCGCCGCGAGTACCGGATCAGCCGCACCGAGCAGGACGAGTTCGCGCTCCGATCCCATCAGCGCGCCGTCGCAGCTGCGCAGGCCGGCCGATTCGCCGACGAGATCGTCCCGATCACCACCAAGGACGCCGTCGAGGTGAGCGTCGACGAGCACCCGCGCGCCGACGCCAACCTGCCGGCCCTCGGCCGGTTGCGTCCGGTGATGGCGTCCGACCCGGACTCGACGGTGACGGCCGGAAATGCCAGCGGGCAGAACGACGGGGCTTCGGCCTGCCTGGTCACGCATCCGGAGAAGGCCGCCGAACTGGGCCTGCGACCCCTCGCTCGGCTGGTCAGCTGGGCGGTCGCCGGAGTGCCGCCCCACCTGATGGGCATCGGCCCGGTGCCGGCGACCGCCCGGGCCCTCGACCGCGCCGGCCTGGCGATGTCGGATCTGGATCTCATCGAGCTGAACGAGGCCTTCGCCGCGCAGGTACTGGCGGTTACCCGGGATTGGAAGTTCGGCGAGGCCGATTTCGAGCGCCTGAACGTCAACGGCTCCGGAATCTCGCTCGGCCATCCGGTCGGAGCCACGGGCGGACGGATCCTCGCGACCATGCTGCGTGAGCTGGATCGCCGCGAGGGCCGCTACGCCCTGGAGACGATGTGCATCGGCGGCGGGCAAGGGCTGGCGGCGATTTTCGAGCGGACGGGGTGACGGCGTCGATGACGAGCTACCAAACACTCAAGCTGGAGCGGGTGGGCCCGGTCGGCTGGATCGTGAACGCGCGCCCCGAGGCGCTCAACGCGATGAACGCCACCATGCGCGACGAGCTCGCCGATGCCTGGCTGGAGCTCGATCGCGATCCGGCCGTCCGGGTCATCGTCCACACCGGCGAGGGGCGGGCCTTCCAGACCGGAGCGGACGTCAAGGAAGTCGCCAACCCCGAGTCCGGTGGAATGCCGCGCTACCAGGACGATCTGCTCGGCTTCAACCTGCACTTCACCGCGTGGCACCAGAACGTGAGCAAGCCGGTCATCACGGCCGTCAACGGGATCTGCGCCGGGGGCGGCCTGCACTTCGTCGCCGACGCCGACATCGTCATCGCGGCCGCCGACGCGACCTTCTTCGATCCGCACGTGTCGGTCGGACAGGTCACCGCGATCGAGGTGATCGGCCTGGCCCGCAAGATGCCGTTCGAATCGGTCATGCGGATGGCCTTGCTCGGCGCCCACGAACGCATGTCGGCGCAGCGCGCCTACGAACTCGGCATGATCAGTCAGGTCGTCGATCCGCCTGACCAGCTTCGGGACGAGGCGCAGCAACTCGCGGAGCGGATCGCGCGCAACTCCCCCACGGCGATGCGGGCGACGAAGAAAGCGCTGTGGGCCGCCCTCGAGATGGGGCTCACCGACGCCTGCCGGGTGGGCGCGCAGC
This sequence comes from Jatrophihabitantaceae bacterium, assembly GCA_036502575.1. GTDB lineage: Bacteria > Actinomycetota > Actinomycetes > Mycobacteriales > Jatrophihabitantaceae > DASXRA01. The sequence continues at coordinate 233,087 of DASXYL010000008.1, forward strand.
ACCTCGTCGGCGTATGGGGCCATCCGGACCAGGAGGAGGGGCCGCGCGCGTTCGTCGAGAAGCGGGAACCGCGCTGGCAGGATCTGCAATGAACGCACATCCATAGCGATTACTAGGTTGCCCGTTGTAGGGTGCAAGGACAGTGCCGTGAATATACTTTGTACTTTGCCGGCTCAGGCTCCTCGCCGATGGAGGTCTCCATGTCGAAGACCGCACTTATTTCCGCCGACTCGCACGTGGCTGTGCGCCTGGACGCGATCCGCGACCGCGTCCCGGCGGGGCTGCGCGAGGCGTTCGACGACGCGACGGCCGAGCAGGCGCGCAAGGAGGAGGAGCTGCGCGGCGGTCGGAAGCTGTCCCTCGCCGACTGGGACCTGGAGGCGTTCAAGGATCCCGGGTACTACGAGCCGCAGGCCCGGCTGGCCGCGATGGATCGCGACGGCGTCCGCGCCGAGGTGCTGTACTCCGAGGTCAGCGCCTTCCGCTCCTACGGGCTGGTGAAGGGCGACTGGCGGCCGATCAGCCGGGCGTTCACCGACCACCTGACCGAGTTCGCCGCCCACGACCCCGATCGGCTGGCTGTCTCCTACCAGGTGCCGATCATCGACATCGAGTACGCCGTCCAGGAGGTCCAGCGCCTCGCCGGGCTCGGCGCCCGGTCGGTGCACCTGCCCAACTTCCCCAGCGAGCTCGGGCTGCCCGACTACCACGAGGCGTCCTACGACCCGCTCTGGTCGGCGCTGCAAGAGACCGGCCTGTCGATCAGCCATCACCTCGGCAATCGCCAGTGGCTCTACGACGTCTTCCGCCGCGACCCCACCCCGCAGGCGGCGATCTTCACATCGTTGCCCGGTCTCGGTCTGGCCGAGGCGATCGCGTGGTGGATCCTGACCGGCACGCTCGAACGGTTCCCCCGGCTGAAAATCGTCTTCGTCGAACCACAGCTCTACTGGATTGCCGGCTTCCTGGCGCAACTCGATGCCAAGGCCGACGGTCGCTACAACCTGCCGGGCCTGCGCCTCAAGCCGAGCGAGTACTTCCGCCGGAACATGGCCGTCACGTTCATGGACGACCTGGTCGGCCTCGGGATGCGCGATCTCATCGGGGTGGAGAACATCCTGTGGTCCACGGACTTCCCGCATCCGGCTACCACCTGGCCCCATTCGCAGGAGGTCGTCGCCCGGCAGTTCGCCGACATCCCCGACACCGAGCGCGAGCTGATCTGCAACGAGAACGCGCGCCGGATCTACGCGCTGTGACGGCGGTCGAGAGTGGGGTGACCCGACCGGCGCCGATCCTCACCGAGGACAACGAGGGCTACTGGACGGCAGCCCGTCAGGGCCGGCTCAGCGTTCAGCGCTGCGCACAGTGTGGACGCCTGCAGCACCCGCCCCGGCCGATGTGCCCGGTGTGCCATTCCCTCGATCAGCGGCCCGTCGACCTGGTCGGCACCGGCGTCGTCTACAGCTTCTCGTTGCTGCATCACCCGCAGCACCCCGCGTTCACCTATCCGGTGATCGCCGTGCTGGTCGACCTCGACGAGGGCGTTCGGGTCGCGTCCAATCTCGTCGGCGTCGATCCGGCCGACGTCCGCATCGGCCTGCCGGTTCAGGTGAGCTTCGCACCGGCCAAGGACGACACCGCCGTGCCGGTCTTCGAACCGCGGACGCCAGCATGACCGGGGCATCGGTCGTCGGGATCGGCCAGACCGAGTTCTCGAAGGGCGCCGGCCGGAGCGAGACCCAGCTCGCCGCCGAGGCCATCGTCGCCGCGCTGCATGACGCCGGCCTGACCACCGACGACGTCGACGGGCTGGTCAGCTACACCATCGACCCGGTCGAGGAGACCGAGCTGGTCCGCGCACTCGGCATCCCGACGATCTCGTGGTCGAGCCGCGTGCCGTACGGCGGCGCCGGCTCGCAGGGCGTCCTGCAGCACGCGTCCGCAGCGGTGACGCTGGGTGCCGCGCGCGTGGTGGTCGCCTACCGGGCCTGCAAGGCGCGCACCGGCGCCCGATTCGGACGACCGGCCGTGAACCGGGCGGCGACGTCGGCCCACACCGGGACGACGGCGATGCAGTGGGCCATGCCTTACGGGATCCTGACGCCAGCCGCGTGGATGTCACTCAACTCGACCCGCTACATGCACACCTACGGAGTGACGAGTGCCGACTTCGGTCGGGCCGTGGTGCAGCTGCGCGACTACGCGGCCACCAACCCGGCCGCGCACTTCTACGGCCGGCCGATCACGCTGGACGATCACCAGAACTCGCGGTGGATCGCCGAGCCGGCCATCCGCCTGTTCGACTGCTGCCAGGAGACCGACGGTGCCGTCGCGCTGGTCGTCACCTCGGCGGACCGCGCGGCCGACACGCAGGCGCCGGTCGACATCGCCGCAACGGGCTCGGCGGCGATCTTCGAGGAGGAGGTCGCGAGCAACCACTACCGTCCCGATCTGACCCGGATGGACGAGACGGTCACCCTCGCCGAGAAGCTGTTCGACGCGACCGGCATTACCCGCGACGACATCGACGTCGCCCTGATCTACGACGCGTTCACGCCGATGCTGTTCATGCAGCTCGAGGCGCTCGGATTCTGCAAACCCGGTGAAGCAAAGGACTTCGTGGCCGACGGCGCGTTCGGGCCCACGGGCAGTCTGCCGTGCAACACGAACGGTGGGCTGATCGGCGAGGGCTACATCCACGGCCTGAACCTCACCGTCGAAGCCGTGCGCCAGCTGCGCGGCACCGCAGCCAACCAGATCAGGGGCGCCCGCACGGCGTTGGTGAGCGCGAGCCGCACCGGGGTCGTCCTGCGCCAGCGCTGACGCAGACATCGAACAGGGAGTCGCCATGGTGAGCGTGCTGGACGGCCTGCGGGTTCTCGACCTCTCGTGGGGCGTGGCCGGACCGGTCACCGGGATGCTGCTCGCCGACCACGGGGCCGACGTCGTCAAGATCGAGCCACCGGGCGGCGACCCGTTCCGCGGCACGGCCGGGTACGACACGTGGCTGCGGGGCCGACGTAGCGCCGAGCTCGACCTCACCGATCCCCGCGACCACGAACGTTTCCTCGCGCTGGTGCGCGACGCCGACGTGGTGCTCGAGAGCTATGCGCCCGGCACGACCGAGCGGCTCGGTATCGCCCCATCCACCCTGCTCGCCCACAATCCGCGGTTGATCCACTGCACCATCTCGGCCTACGGCCCGCACACCGGTCACGCCGGACGTCCCGGATACGACGCGCTGGTGGCGGCGCGCCTGGGCATCCTCGACGAGCAGCGCGGCCACCTCGGCGGCCCGATCCCGCACATGAATGGCGACGGCCCGTTCCTCCCCGATCTCGAAGTCCCTGAGGGGATGGCGCCCGGTTCGCCGCGCGAGGGACCGATCTTCACCTATACACCCTGGCTGAGCATGTGCGCGGCCTTCCTGGCCAGCACCGGAATCAACGCGGCCCTGTTCGCCCGGCTGCACACGGGCCGCGGTCAGCACGTGGAGACCTCGCTGCTGCAGGCCGCGCTGTCCGTCACCACCTCGAAGTGGCAACGCACCGAGCACCACGACACCGTCGGCTACCCCACCTGGATCTACGACAGCCGTGCGCCCAAAGGCTTCTACCTGTGCTCGGACGGCCGGTGGGTGGAGCAGTGGGTGCCGAACCCGCAGTTCGCCCTCTCCAGCACCGATGGCGACGAGCTCGAGTTCCGCGGCGCCGTCGCCCGCGCGCGCGACGACCCGGCCCGGATCCCGCCCGACCCGGAGAACATCGTCGTGCTGGCGTACTACCACCGCCAGATGGCCGAGGCCTACGCCCGCTTCCCCAGCGCCGAATGGGTCGAGGTCGGCCGCCAGGCCGGGCTGCCGCTGCAACCGGTCCGCACCCCGGAGGAGGCGCTCGTCGATCCGGCGCTGGTCGCCGAGGGCGCCGTCGTCGACGTCGAACATCCCGAGCACGCCGGGCTGCGCCAGGCCGGGATCCTCTACGGCCTGAGCGCGACACCGGGCCGGGTGCAACGTCGCGTTCCGCAAGTGGGCGAGCACAACGCCGAGGTGTGGACGCAGGCCGACGCCGCGACGGGCTCGCCCGCGCCGATCGACGTTCCGCCGCCGACGCAGCGGGCGCCGCTGGAGGGCATCACCGTGCTCGACCTCGGCTTCGCCGTCGCCGGACCGTTCGCCACGCAGGTGCTCGCCGACCTCGGCGCGACCGTCATCAAGGTGAACAACCGCACCGACCCGTGGTGGCACGCCACCCACATCGCCTACGGGGTCAACCGGGGCAAGCGCAGCATCGGCATCGACCTCAAGAGTCCCGACGGGCTCGCCGTTCTCCACTGTCTTGTCGCGAAGGCCGACGTCGTGCACTCCAACATGCGGCGCGACGCCCTACGCCGGCTCGGTTGCGACGAGGAGTCGCTGCGCAGGGTGAATCCGGACCTAATCTACTGCCACACCCGCGGGTTCGACCGCGGCCCGCGCTCGGATTCGCCGGGCAACGACCAGACCGGCTGCTCGCTGGCCGGCGTCACATTCGAGGACGGCGGCGGCCACGAGGGCGGAAAGCCGTTCTGGAGCCTCACCTCGCTCGGCGACACCGGCAACGGCTTCCTGTCGGTGATCGGCGTGCTCCAGGCGTTGTATCACCGCCAGCGCACCGGGCAGCCGCAGGGCGTCGACACCTCGATCCTCAACGCCGGTCTCCTGCTGGCGTCGATGGCCTCACTCAAGCCGGACGGCACTCCGTTGCCCCGTCCCCATCTGGACCGGATGCAACTGGGCCTCAGCCCGCTCTATCGCCTGTACCGGACGGCTGACGGGTGGATCTGCCTGGCGGCCATCGAGGAGGTCCACTGGGACGGCCTGGTGAAAGCGTTCGGGCAGCCGGGGTGGGCCGAGGCCGTGCGGTTCGCCGACGCCGCCGCCGACTCGGATGTAGCGGGGTTCCTCGAGCGGGAGTTCGCCGCGCGGTCCGCAAGCGACGCCTTCGCGTTGCTGGACAGTCACGAGGTGCCGGTAGAGATCGCCGACGCCGAATTCTCAGCCCGGCTGTTCGACGACGCGCAGATGTGGGAGCGCGGCCTGGTCGTGGCGCAGGATCATCCGCAGCTGGGCCGGGTCGAGACGTTCGGCACGACCATCACGTTCTCCGAGACGCCCGGCCGCATCCAGGGACCGCCGCCGCTGTGCGGACAACACACTCGGGAGATCCTCTCCGAATACGGCTTCGCCGCCGCCGAGATCGACCGGCTGGTGGCCGAGGGCGCCGTGTTCGAGGAGATCCGGGTGGGTTGACGCCGGTCACCCCGGTCAGCCCCACAGATACGGATCCAGCGCCGAACGGTTGAGCAGCGCGTCGGCGCGGGCCCGGGCCATCCGGTCCTCCCAGTCGATGGCGGCGGCGAACTTCCCGTTGTACAAGCGCTTGTCGGTCTCGTGGTCGTGGTAGGCCCAGAAGTTACCGGTGCGGATCGCATCGAGCACGGTGGCGGCGACCTCGCCCGGTTCGGCGAGCACGACGTCGGCCCCGCCCGCCTTCAGAGCCTGCTCCACGTGGAGCATCACGTTGGGGTCGCCGGCCAGGTTCGTCTTGGTGAGCGGCGGGAGGACGACGTGCGCCTTGATGCGTGAGCCGCGGTCGCGGAGCTGACCGTAGAGGCACTCCATCAGCGTGCACACGGCCTGCTTGGTGACGGCGTAGGCGGCGGCCTGATAGTTCAGCCCGACGACGCCCGCACCGGAGCTGGTGCCGAGAATGTGGCCCGGCGTGGCTTGCGCATCCATCCTCGGCAGGAACGCCTTGATGCCGTGCAGGATGCCGTACAAGTTGACGCCGAGCAGGCGGTGCCAGCCGTCGAGATCCACGGCGAACAGGTCACCGGCGCCGGCGATACCGGCGTTCAGGAACGCGATGTCGACCCGGCCGTATCGCTCGAACACCGCATCGGCCAGCGCGTGGACCGAGTCGTACTCAGCGACATCGGTCGGGATTCCGGCGACGTCCAGGCCCGCACTGGCGAGCTCGGCCACGGTCTGCTCGAGGGCCTTAGCGTTGATGTCGGCCAACACGACGCGGCCGCCCTGCTCGGCGAAGAGCTTCCCGGTGGCCCGGCCGATGCTGTGGGTACCGCCGCCGCCGGTGATCACCGCGACGCGGCCGTCCAGGTCGTTCATGCGCGGCTCCTTGGTCGGTCAGCCGGTTGGCCGGTCAGCCGGCCGTGACGCGTCCGGCGTCCTTGTAGACGTACTGGGTCTGCAGCTCGGCGTACGCGTCGGCGCCCGGGCCACCCCCGGAGCGTCCGATACCCGACTGCTTGACGCCCCCGAACGGGATGTGGGGCGCCACCTCGACGTGATGGTTGATCCAGACGGTCCCGGCCTCGAGTCGGGACGCGATCGCCTCACCGGCCGCGATGTCCTTCGTCCACACCGATCCATTCAGCCCGTACTCGGTGGCGTTCGCCTGGGCCACGGCGTCCTCGACGTCGCGGAAGGGCAGCACCGGCAGGACCGGCCCGAACTGTTCCTCGTCGACCACGCGCATTCCGGGCGAGACATCGGTCAGGATCGTGGCGGGCAGGAAGTAGCCGTCGAAGGACGGAGGCGCACCGCCGGCCACCACCTTGGCCCCTCCGGCCACGGCGTCGTCGACGAGCATGCGCACCCGGTCGTACTGTGGCTTGGTCGTCATCGGGACGAGCGTGCCGCCCTCGTCGTCGGGGGCGGCCACGAGACGGTTCGCCGACTCGGCGAGCGCGGCCACCATGTCGTCGTAGATCGACTCGTGCACGTACAGCCGTTTGACCGCCGCACACACCTGCCCGCCGCCCATGAACGCCGCGGCGGCGATTCGCGGCGCGACCGCCGCGACGTCGACGTCGGGCAGGACGATCGCGGCGTCGTTACCGCCCAGCTCCAGGACGACGTTCTTCAGATGACGTCCCGCCGCGGCGGCGATCTTGCGGCCGGCTTCCACCGAGCCGGTGAAGCTGACCATCCGGGTCGAGGGATGGTTGACCATGGCCGCGCCGAGTTCGTCGCCGCCGGCCAGCACGTTCAGCACACCGGGGGGCACGATGTCGCGCCAGATCTCGCCCAGCTTGAGCGTCGCGAGAGGCGTGAACGGGGACGGTTTGAGCACCACGGTGTCGCCCACCGCCAGCGCGGCGAACAGCTTCTCGGCCCCGATGAGCACCGGGGCGTTCCACGGCGTGATCGCGGCCACGACCCCCACGGGCTTACGAACCACCTGGACGGTCCGCTCGTCGTTGTCCTCGAGAACGTCCACCGGCAACGGCGTGTCGATCAGTTGCCGGGCGAACATCGGCGCGAACCGCACCTCCCCGGCCGAGCGCTTGGTGCCCTTCTCCAGCTCGTAGAGGGCGGCGACCTCGTCGCCGCGTTCGGCCAGGGCGCTGACCATTCGGTGCATGACCTCGCGCCGCCCGTCCTCGCCGAGCCCGTACCAGGCCGGCTGGGCTCGGGCCGCCGCCGCCATCGCCTCGTCGAGCTGGTCGGGGGTTGCATCGGGGCTATCGCCGATGACCTTGCCGGTCTTCGGATTGCGCACCGCGAAGGTGGGTCCGCCGGTCACGATGCGGCCGTCGATGAGGTGTCCGAGCTCGTTCAGGACAGTGTCAGTGCTGGTCATCCGGTTACTCACTTCTTCCCAGTTCGGCGAGTAGATCGAGGCTGATGTGGATCCGTCCGGTGCGTTCCGGATCGCAGTCGCACAGGGCGGCCGCGGCCTCGGCCATGGCTTCGACCGGCTCGATCCGGTCTATCGGGACGTTGTCCAGCCCGCGGGCCACCGCCTCTTCGGTGGCGACCGCACCGCGCGGTTCCAGCGTGTTGACGCGGATGCCCGAGCCGTCCAGGTCGACCGCGAAGGCGTTGGTGAGCCGGTTGAGGGCGGCCTTGGTGGTGCCGTACACGCCCATGACGCTCATCAGCCGGCCGGCCGCGAACGGAGGTCCGGTCGTGGGACGCGCACTGCCGGAGGACACGTTGACGATCCAGCCCGCGCCGCGTTCGCGCATGCCGGGAATGACGGCCTGGGTGAGGTCCATCGGCGCGAACACGTTGACCTCGAACATCGTGGCGCGGTGGCGGGCGCTGATCTCGGACGGACGTCGGGTTATGTTGGCCGCGGCGTTGTTGACGAGGATGTCGACCGGGCGGCCGAGCGCCGACGTGGCCTCGGGGACGATGCGCAGCCGATCGTCGGGATCGGCGAGATCCGCTGCGACGGCCGCGGCCTTGCCCCCGTGGGCCAGCAATCGGCCGAGCACGCCGGTCAAGGTTCCTCCCGCCCGAGTGCCTGCTGCCGCGGTGCCTTCGTCGAGGGTGCGCGCGGTGATCACGACGTCCGCTCCTTCGGCGGCGAGGCGCTCGGCGATCGCCGCGCCGATGCCCCGGCTAGCCCCGGTGACCAGGGCGGCCCGGCCCGCGAACCGACCGGCAGCAACAGCATTCATCGTCGAATCCTCTCGGGGCTCGTCGAGGCCAGGCCAGGCCAGGCCCGACCCGACCATAGTTCGCACTATGGCGCGGTCGGCGCCCCGTGCGCGCCGACCGCAATGTGCGATGCAATCATAGCTAAGATAGCAGCGTTAGTGCTGAAATCACGATGAAGGGAAGGCGCCGGTGGCCAAAATCCCGCTCACGACACCGGACGTCCGGGCCGACGTCGTCGCGGCTATCGGCGCCGACGCGGTCGTCACCGATGATGACATCGCTGTTGAGTACGGCATCGACGAATCCCTGCACGCCGAACCGATCCGGCCGTTGCTGGTGGCCCGGCCGTCGGATACCGAGCAGGTGACCGCGGTGGTGCGGATGGCCGCCGAACACGGTGTGCCGGTCACCGCGCGGGGCGCCGGGACCGGGCTGTCCGGGGCGAGTATCCCCTTACCGGGCGGGATCGTGATCTCGTTCGAGCGAATGGCCGCTCTGCTCGAGATCGACGACGCCAGCCACGTCGCCGTCGTGCAGCCCGGGCTCACCCTGGCCGAACTCGACACTGCAACAGCTCGGCACGGCCTGGTGTTTCCCGTGTTCCCGGGCACCGATGCCGCAACGCTCGGCGGCAACATCGCCACCAACGCCGGAGGCATGCGCGCGGTCAAGTACGGGGTGACCCGCCATCAGGTCCTGGGGATCGAGGCGGTCACCGGCACCGGCGACGTCATCCGCAGCGGCGGCCGGTTCGTCAAGAACACCACCGGGTACGACCTGACCCAGTTGATCGTCGGATCCGAGGGCACGTTGGCGCTGGTCACCGAAGCCACGCTCCGGTTGCATCCGCGGCTGACGCAGCGCGCCACCGTCCTGGCGCCGTTCACCAGTGTCGACGCGGTGGCGGCCGCGATCCCCGACGTCGTCGCTTCCGGCGTACAGCCGATGATCCTCGAGTACATAGACCGTTCGACGATGAAGGGACTGCTGCGCCAGAACGACCTGGCGCTGGGCGTCCCGGACCAGGTGGTCGCGGTGACCGAGGCCTACCTGGTCGTCGTGCTCGAGGCCAGGACCGAGCAGCGCCTTGAGGAGGATGTCGCCGACGTCGCCGGCCAGCTGTCCCGCGCGGGCGCGGAGGACGTGTATGTCCTGCTGGCCGGGCAGGGCGCGGAGTTGCTCGCCGCGCGCGAGAACGCGTTCTGGTTGGTGAAGGCCGCGGGCGCCGACGACCTCATCGACATGGTGGTCCCGCGCAACCGCATCCCCGAGTACCTGCGTCAGGTGCAGCGACTGGCTGACGAGCACGGTTCGAGGATCTACGGATGTGGCCACGCGGGCGACGGGAACATCCACTTCTCCGTCTACGAGCCCGATGAGGGACGCCGCACGAGCGTGCTGCAGGCCATCTTCGCCATGGGGATGGCGATGGGCGGAACGATCTCCGGCGAGCACGGAATCGGTCGGGCCAAGAAGCGCTACTACCAGGAACTCGAAGACCCGACGAAGATCGCGCTGCAACGGCGGATCAAGGCCGCCTTCGACCCGGCCGGCATCCTGAACCCCGGCTGCATCTTCGACCCGGCCTGACGTCTGCCTCAGGTGGCCTGTATCTCGGCGCCGACGACGGTGAAGGCCACCGAGCAGCGGAACGCCCCGAGGATCTCGACCGGCCGCAGCTGCGCGAGCTCCTCGAACTCGGACTCGTAGAACTCGAGGTCGCCCCGACCCGTCCACACGTCGGCCACGGCAAAGTCGGTGACGACGTTGCGCGCGAGGTCGTGCACGAGCGGTTCGCCGCCGGCCAGGTCGGGCACCAGCCGGGTGTGCCACACCGGCAGTCGCAGGGCCTTGGGGACGAATCCGGGATCGGCCGGTGCCTGCAAGGTGACGGCGCCACGAGCCAGTTGGCGGTCGAGCGACGACACCTGGCCGACGAACCTCGAGCCCGGTTCGACCCGGGGCCCGCCCCAACCGACCGACACCGCCTTGGTCATCGACACGGTGCCGAACTTCTTGGGGAATCCCTGGATGTGGCCCCGCGCTAACGACAGGTCGTTGTCGACCCAGATGTAGGGCACGCGCGCCGCGCTCCGCCCGTCGAGCCGAACCTGAACCGCGACGTAGGCCTCCTTGTACTGGCCGCGCGCCGGATCCGCAGCGATGCGCGGATCCTCGTCGGCGGCGGAGGACCAGTCGCAGAACACGAACGACGCCGACCCGTCGCCGACCGGCTCGAGTGGTTCTGGCAGCACCGCCGCCACCGCGTCAGGGTCGGCTCGGAAGTCGATCCCGATCGCGTCCCCCGAGAAGTGCCACGGCGGCCGCGGGACGAGCGATGCCCGGCCGCAGGGTGAAAGCGGCAGACTCCACCCTTGCAAGCGGTGCGTCGCATCGCCGGCCATCAGATGCGGGTGGTCGGACGGACGTAGCGGGTGCCCGGACCGGCGTAGGACTTGCCGTAGCCGGGCAGTTCGTCGTAACCGAGGTCGGGCGGCTCGGCGATCGCCGCCCGCCACCAACCGACGAGTCGATCCTCGGCGGCGTAGTCGAACGGATCCTGCAATGCGGTCTCCTCGTAGCCGCCGAGCTCGGGACGATTCTCGACCAGCCAGCGCGCAGCGAGCCGTACCGCGCGGCGCGCCGGCACGACGTCGCGATAGCCCAGCCGATCCCGAAGCTTGGCGGTGTCGACCATCCGATGCGTGGTGCGGTAATTCATCATGAGCGGCCGGGCCGGTACGGCCAGATCGGCCGGCATCGACACGAGTTCCCACTCGTGACCGAGTTCGTCGGTGATGATCTCGACGACCTGCCGCACGGTGAGCTTCTCGTCGTCACCACAGTTGAAGATCTCGCCCTTGGCGGCATCCGGCCGGTCCACCGCCGACAACAGCGCGTGCGCGAGGTTGTCCACGTACCCGAACGGGATCAGGCTCAGGCCGTCGTCCGGAAGGACGATGAACGGGCGCCGGTCGAGAATCCGTCGGACGACGCACCACTCCCGGGGGGCGAGCTGACGAGGCCCGTAGACGTACGGATAGCGGAAGTGCGTCGCGGTCGGATGGGCGTCGAAGAGCAGCTGCTCGGTCCGTCCGATGCGGTAGCTCTTTCCGTCGTCCGCCCCGATCGCCAGCTCGGCGTCCTCGCGGGTCGGCACCGGAAGCCCCGGGGGGCTGTGCACGGCCGGATCGAAGAAGCCGCGATAGACCGGGGCGCCGCCGATCGACAGCAGATGCCCGACGCGTCCGCGGAAGACCGCAGCGATACTGCGAAGACGACCGTAGCTGGCAACGACGACGTCGAACGTTCGACCGTCCAGAGCGTCGCGCAGCCCGTCCTCGCTGAACACGTCGCCGTGCACGTGCTGAAACCGAGCAACGTCGGCCACCTCGTGCCGGCCCGAATGCAGAAGGGTGACATCGAAACCGCGCTCGTCCAGGCCGCGGGCGATCGCCGGCCCGGTCGGTCCCGTGCCGCCGATGAGCAGCGCGGACTTTGTCATGTCGGCTGCCTCCGTTCCCTCGACGACGCCGGCGCCAATGGGCCTGCAGTGATCCGGCCTACAGCCGCTGTTCTGTCTATCAATGCTAAGATAACGTTCTTGTTGCTGGAGTCAACCAAGCTCCTTCTCGCCGGTCGCGGCGCCCGCAGGTGGGCCCGCCCTAGTAGTAGCTATTTCTGCCATGGACCGCTTTCGGAGTGACGAGGTCAGCCGGTGAACGCACTCGACCCACCGACGCCTTCAGCCCGCGTGGAAGGCGAGCCCGCCACCCTGTACTACCTTCTCGACGGGCTGCCCTTCGCCGATAGCACCGACGTGGTCGTATCCGAGAACGGCCGGCTCAGCCTGGGCGAACTCCGCGCGTGCGCCGGCGCCCTGGCCACGTCGCTGCGCGAGGCCGGCGTCGCGCCAGGGCACCCGGTCGGCAATCTCGTGGCACCGGGACCGTCCAGCATCGTGGTCATGTTCGCGGTGTGGGCGGTCGGGGCGGTGTACGTTCCGATCAATCGGCGTTACACGTCCGGTGAGATCTCCTCCCTGCTGGCCGAGACACCGGTGGCCCTGATCGTCGGCGCGCCGCTCGACCTCGACGCACACGAGATCCCGATCGGCATCGTGGAACACGACTACCCGCTGTCCCGTTCCGCCGTCCGCGTGCCCGCGGATCCGACTACCCCGCGCTACGACCCCGACGTCGCGCTCGTGCTGCGGACATCAGGAACGACGGGCCGACCCAAGGCGGTGCTTCTCCGGCACTCCGGCACCCTCGATGCCCTGGACGCCAGCCTCGCGAAGCTTCGGCCGTCGCGGCGCCCCCGTCCCGCTGACGCCCGGCGACATCGGATGAGCCTGATCCCGCTCTCGCTCGCGCTGTGGGCCGGCATATTCAACGTGCTGTTCACGTTCCGCTCCGGTTCCGGGATCGTGCTTCTCGACCCGTTCACACCGGCCGGGTTCGCCCACGCGGTGCGCGAACACGAAATGACGTCGACCGTTCTCCCACCGGCCATGATCACGATGATCACGGACGCGGACGACGTCGACGACCTGACCCCGCTTCGCTTCGTTCGATCCATCACCGCTCCCCTGTCGCCGGACGTGGCCCGCCAGTTCCACGAACGGTTCGGCGTCTTCATCCTCAACTGCTACGGCCAGACCGAGCTCGGCGGCGAGGTGGTCGGCTGGACCAGCCAGGACGTCCGCGATTTCGGTCTCGACAAGCTCGGCGCCGCCGGACGGGCCTACGACCAGGTCGATCTCCGGATCCGCGACGAGCACGGATCCGATGCATCGATCGGCGAGTTGGGCGAGATCTACGTGCGCTCACCGTTCCGCATGCGCGGCTACGCATTCTCCAGCGGAGATATCGACGGCTCCGGCGAAGACCGGTTCGTCGACGGCTACCTGCGTACGGGCGACATCGGGCGCGTCGACGACGACGGCTTCCTGTGGGTGCTGGGGCGGGTCAGCGACATGATCAACCGCGGCGGCCTGAAGATCTACCCCGACGAGGTGGAGGAAGCGCTGCGCGGCCACCCTTCGGTACGGGACGCCGGCGTGGCGGGCGTGCCCGACCGCCGGCTCGGCGAGGTGCCGCACGCGTGGCTCGTGACGACCGGCGATCTGGATCCGGACGAGCTGCGAGCGTGGTGCCGGCAGCATCTCGCCCCGTACAAGGTGCCGACGGGATTCACGCGAATCGACCGTCTCCCCCGGTCGGACGTCGGGAAGCTGCTCCGGCATGACCTGGCGACAGGGTTTCGAGCGACGAACGCCTAGCTGGTGCGCGACGTCAGCTTCTCGCGCAGCGCCCGCACGCCCTCGGCGAACGCGGGACGGCCCATCGACCACTGCTGCGCGACCTGTTCGAGGTCGATCGCCATTCGCTCGTGCGTGATCCCCTGACTGGCGACGAGTGACGCCTTCGTCCGGCGCACCAGTTCGGGCGATCGGCCGGCCACCCGGGTGGCGAGTGCCCGCACGGTCGCAACCAGCTCGTCGTCGCCGACGGCCCGCCACACCAGGCCGATCCGCTCGGCGTGCTCCGCGGAGACACTCTCGCCGAGGATGACCATGGCGGTCGCTGCCTGCGTCCCGACCAGACGCTGCAGGCGCCACAGATGGCCGCCACCGGGATGGATCCCGATGTCGAGGAACCGCGGATCGAATCGGGCCGACATTCCGGCCACGATGACATCGCAGGCCAGCGCGAAGTTCACTCCGGCGCCCACGGCCGGCCCGTTCACCGCGGCGATCACCGGAACCGGCAATGCCGCCAACCCGCGGAACCCGCGATACAGCACCTCCAACGGCTGGTCCCGCCCGGTCAGTGAGTCGATGTCTCCGCCGGCTGAGAACGTCGATCCCGCCCCGGTGAGGACAGCCACCCGGATCTTCGAGTTGCCGGCGATCTCTTCGCACACGTCGGCGAGCGCGACGCTCAACGGCGCCGACACGCAGTTGCGCCGCGCCGGGTCGTTCAACGTGATCCACGCAATATCGTCGGCGACGTCGACCACGACCAAACCGTCGGCCGCTGCGATTGGACTGTCGGCCATCCAGGCGCCTTTCTCGTATTAATATAAAGTTAGCTCCGATAGAGGATGAAGCAAAGATAGCCCAACCGCCGCGGGGGCTGCACGGACGGAATTTTCGGCAAGTGGCCGCCACGGCGATCACCGACCGCACCGACTGGGTGGACTGAGCCCGTCGACGATGACGTTGACCAGTCGCTGCACCGCGGCGTCCCGGTCACGGTCAGCGGGCACGGCGTCCACCATGGCGTTCACCATCGCCATGACCGCCGTCAGATCCGCGGGCCGGAGGTCCGGACGCAGTTCGCCATCGGCCTGTGCTCGCCGCAATGGTGGCGCCAGCACGCCGATCAGCATGCGACCGTACCGTCGCTGGTCGCGGAGCGGCAGTTCGTGGATGAGGGCGACGAGCGGGCGCATCGTCGCCTGCGTGGACAGCACCCAGTGCAGCAGGTCCCGGAAACAACGACGCTCGCCCTCGGCCGCGCCGACGACGCTCCGCAATGCATCGAGATTCTGCGCCGCGACGGCGAGCGCGAGCACGTGCCGGTTAGGGAAGTGCCGGTACACGGTGGCTCGCCCGACGCCGGCCCTGCGGGCGATCTCGTCCAGCGGCACGACGTCGGGGCAGTCCGCGAACGCCTTGTCGGCCACCCGAAGGATGGCTTCCCGGTTCCGGCGGGCGTCGCTACGTCGCGGTGTCAGCACTCGTGCCGACACCTGCGCCATTGCTGCTGCGACACCGGACGAGATTACCCATACCTAGTGAGATCAGCCACCCATTCTCAATCTCGGTTCGCCTCCTTACGCTCCAGATCCACGAGGTGAACTAGGAGGTTCACGTGAGGCTCTCACGGTCGATCGCAACACCGCTCGTGCTCACAACGGTCCTGCTCGGCGTTCTCGCACCGGGCGCGGGTAACTCACTGGCGGCCACGAGCATCGGCGACGACTGTGCCGGAAGTGGCTGGGTCGCGAGTTGGGGGGCCAGCCCGACCGACTCCGGAGTCCCATTGGACGCGACCGGATTCCCGACTCCGCAACTGCTGGCGAACCAATCGCTGCGGATGGTCGTCACCCCTCATCTCGGCGGCTCGTCGTTGCGGGTCCATCTGTCCAATCGCTTCGGCAGTGCCGCCGTGACATTCGGCCGCGTCACGATCGGAAAGCAGACCAGCGGCGCGGCGGTCGGGCCGATGGTCTCCGTCCGGTTCGGCGGCGCCCCGTCGGTGACGATTCCGGCCGGGGCCGATGTGGTGAGTGATCCGGTCGCCTTCACCTTCTCGGCGTTCGATCCGCTCGCAATCAGCATGTTCGTACCGGGCTACCAGACGGCACCGACCAAACACTGGAACGCCAATGCCACGTCGTACTACTCACTGCCCCTGAGCGGCGACCACACCCGCGACAATGCTGGTTTCAGCTATGTCGGCCGAACAGGTAGCTGGCTCTACGTCGACGGCCTCGACGTACTCGCACCCGCAGCGACCCGGTCGGTGGTGGCGTTCGGTGATTCCATCACCGACGGTTTCGTCTCGCTGACCCCCCTGAGCCTTCCCGCGGACGGCTCGGTCGCGAACACGAACGGGCGTTACCCAGACGACCTCCAGCGCCGACTGAACAGCGCCGGGATTCCGGTCTCGGTCATCAACGCCGGAATCGGCGGCAACCAACTGCTGACCGACGGCGAGCCGTTGCAGACCGGGCTCAGCGGCCGGCAACGCTTCGACGAGGACGCGCTGCGCCAGGCCGGCGTCAGCGGCGTGCTGCTGCTGGAAGGTATCAATGACCTCGGACTGTCCAGCCGCACGCCCGAGGAGATCATCGCCGGTTACACGCAACTGATCGATCAGTCTCATGCGGCGGGCGTACGGATCTGGCTGGGCACGATCACTCCCGCGGCCAATTCCATTGTGGACGGAACTCTTGCCGCGCCCGACAGCGAACAGTATCGGCAGCAGATCAACACCTGGATACGCGGCCAGCACCTCGCCGACGGATTCGTCGACTTCGATGCCGCGTTGCGCGATCCCGCCGATCCGTCCACCTTGCTGCCGGCGTACGCCTCGGTGGACAACCTGCACCCCAACCTGGCCGGCTACCAGGCGATGGCCAATGCCGTCGACCTCGGCCTGCTCGCCTCGACCGCCTGCCGTTAGCTGCTCAACGGGCCGAAAATACCGGCCAGGAGCTGTTCCCAGGCCGAACCGCGCTCGGCGAGGCCGAGGTCCTCGATGAGCACCTTTCTCGTATTAATATAAAGTTAGCTCCGATAGAGGATGAAGCAAAGATAGCTCAACCGCCGCGCTAGAGTGGACCGTCCCTCCGAGCTGAAGGAGCGCGCGTTGCGCCAGCTACGCCAACCACGACTTGCGGAGATCGTCGCCGCCAGCTTGCGTGACGACATACTCACCGGCCGGTTGAAGGAAGGCGATCTGCTGCCGCGGCAGGAACACCTGTTCAAGGAGTTCCGGGTAAGCCTGCCCGCCGTGCGGGAGGCCATGCGCATCCTCGAGACCGAGGGCTTGATCTCGGTGCGGCGCGGCAACGTGGGTGGTGCGGTGGTACACCTGCCGACGCCCGAACGAACGGCGCAGATGATCAGCATGGTGCTCCAGTCCCGCGGCACGACGGCTGATGACGTCAGCGGAGCACTGCTGCGCATCGAGCCGATCTGCGCCGGCATGTGCGCCGAGCGTCCCGATCGGCTCAAGCAGGTCGTCCCGCAGCTTCGCGAGGTCATCGAAGCCCAGGAAGCCGAATTCGACGACGTCGCGCAGTGGAACCACAACGCGCGGCGTTTCCACGAGACGCTGGTCGCCAAGTGCGGCAGCGAGACGATGATTGTGCTCGTCGGCTCGCTCGAGGCAATCTGGTCGGCGCACGAGACCTCCGTGTGGGATGACGCTCGGCAGGGCGCCGAGGAACTACCCCCGGATTCGCCCATGGCGAAGAAGACGCGGCGAGCGGCGCTGCGTGATCACGAGAAGCTCCTGGCGGCGATCGAGGCCGGCAACCAGGATCGTGCCGTCACGCTCGCGGCCGCCCACCTGACGGCGACCCGCCGAAGCACGCTCGCGACGAGCAAGCACGCGACCATCCAGGCGAACCTCGTCGGCGGGATCGATCTGTCCGCCGCCCTGTAGGGCTGTCACTCCAACCACCACGACGGGCGATCGCTTCGCAGCGAACGCCCGTCGTTGACAGCGCTTCGCCAAACAACCTATCTTTATACTTTTAGTAGGTCCAGGCGACCGCGTCGAAGCAGGGAGCAATGGAACCGTTCGATGTGCTCGCCTTCTCACACATCGGTTTCGTGGTCGAGAGCATCGACGACTTCCGCTCATCCTGGGGTTCGCTGCTGGGCCTGGACGACTGGCTCGTCCGCGACGTGGGTCAACCGGGCGGGCAGGTTCAGCTCCATGGCGAGATCGTCGGCGGACCGACCCGGTCCCGCGTTGCCTTCACCAAGTTCCGGGGCACGTCGATCGAGCTGATCGAGCCGGTCGACGGACGCTCCGATGCCGCCGAGTGGCTGAGTAGCAACGGGGGCGGCGTACAGCACATCGGCGTCTGGGTCAGAGATCTACCTCTGGAGCTCGAACGGCTAGGCAGCGAGATCGAAATCAGTTACTCCTCGGCGACGCTTCTCCCCGGTCTCGCGGCCCGTCCGGTCGCGGCCACGGTGGGTACCCCCGAGGCTCCGGTTCGACCACCCTTCTGGGCCTATGTCGAACCGCTCACCGGCAACGCCCGCTGGTCACTCGAACTGCTGGACGCGAAGTTCGCAGCCGACTTTCACGCCTACTACGGCGATTACGCCTACTACCCGGGCGAGCTGCCGGACACGACGACGTTGTAACGACGCCAGAGGAGCAAGGTATGGGCAATCAAGTGCAGCGAACCGCCATCGTGACCGGGGCCGCCCGCGGCATCGGGGCGGCAATAGCGACCCGGCTGGGGCGCGACGGGTTCGCCGTCGGGGTGCTCGACCGGGACGAGCAGTCCGGCCACGAGGTCGTCTCCGAGATCGTCGCGCACGGCGCCAAAGCCATCGCGGTCGGCGCGGACGTCAGCGACCCCGATCAGGTACGGGCCGGCGTGGAACGGGTCGCCGCCGAATTGGGCGAACCGACCGTCCTGGTCAACAACGCCGGCATCACCAGGGACAACCTCTTGTTCCGAATGAGCGAGGACGACTGGGACGCCGTCATGAACGTGCACCTGCGCGGGTCGTTTCTCATGTCGCGAGCGGTGCAGGGCTACATGACCGAAGCGCAGTGGGGCCGAATCGTCAACGTGTCCAGCACCTCGGCGCTGGGCAATCGCGGGCAGGCGAACTACTCGGCCGCGAAGGCCGGCATCCAAGGCCTCACGAAGACCCTGGCCATCGAGCTCGGGAAGTTCTGCGTCACCGTGAACGCGGTCGCGCCTGGATTCATCGAGACCGACATGACTGCGGCAACCGCGACTCGTATGGGAGTCTCCTTCGAGGACTACAAGGCGGCGGCGGTAGCCGCGATTCCGGTCGCCCGGGTCGGGCAGCCGACCGACATCGCGAACACCGTCGCGTTCTTCGTTCAGGACGAGGCATCGTTCGTGTCCGGTCAAGTGATCTACGTCGCCGGCGGACCCCGCGCCTAACCCGGTTGGCCGTCTCGCAGGCGTCGCTTCAGCACCTTGCCGGTCGCGTTACGTGGCAGATCGTCGACGAACACCACGCTCCTGGGCACCTTGAAGTTGGCCAGGCGTTCCCGGCACCAGGCGATGATGTCGTCTTCTGCCACCACCACCCCCGGCCGCCGAATCACGTAGGCCCGACCGACCTCACCCAGGCGGTCGTCCGGGACGCCCACGACGGCCACCTCGGACACGGCCTCGTGATGGGCCAGGGCTTGCTCGACCTCGGCCGGGTACACATTGAAACCACCGACGATGATCATGTCACCGAGGCGGTCGGTGATGCGGAGGTTGCCACCGTCGTCCAGGCTTCCGACATCGCCGGTGTGCAGCCAGCCGTCGTCGTCGATCGCGCGCGCGGTCGCTGATTCGTCGTCGAAATAGCCCCTGGTCACGTTGTACCCGCGGATCACCACCTCACCGGCGTCACCGTCGGGCACCGGGGCACCGGCCCGGTCGACGATCCGCAGCTCCACCCCGGGCAACGGCCGACCGTTGGTCTCGGCCACCGTGGCCGGTCCGTCGGAGGGGCGGCACATCGTCGCGGTGCCGCAGCACTCGGTCAGGCCGTACGCCGTGACGAACGTCTTGAACGGCAGCTCCGCATGCACGCGTAGCACCATCGCCATCGGCACCACGGCTGCGCCGGTCGCGGCCATCCGCAGGGAGCTGAGATCGAACTTCTCCCGGTCCGGGTGGTCGAGGATGCTGTTGTAGATGGTCGGCGGACCGTTCATCACACTGACCCGCTCGGCCTCGATCAGGGCCATCGCGTCGCGCGCGTCGAACGTCGCCATCGGAACGATGGTCGCGCCGCGCAACAGGCTGGCGATCATCCCGGCCTTGTTGCCGCCGCCGTGGAAGAACGGCAGCGTGACGAGGTAGCGGTCGCCCTCCTGAAGACCGGCGATGTCACTCCACGACTCGTACACCCGCACACTCTGCCCGTGGGTCAGCTGCACGCCCTTGGGGTGGCCGGTCGTGCCCGAGGTGAAGATAATGTCCGAGACGTCGTCGGGAGCGACGTCATCACCGACGGCCGCCGCCGCCTCGGGCGTTACCTGCTCCGCGCGGTCGAGCAGCGCCCGCCACGAGATGCCGTCGCTGAACCCGCCGTCCGACGGATCGTCCAGGCGGATCACCGTCTCGAGATCGGGCGGCCTCGGGCCGGCGGCCGCGAGCATCGCGAGGTAGTCGTTGCCGAGGAAGCCGTTCTCGACGAGGAGCATCCGCGCCCCGGACTTCTCCAGCACGTAGCGGGCTTCGGGGCCCTTGAACCGGGTGTTCACCGGGACCACGATCGCGCCGACGGAGTAGAGGGCCATCGCCGAAACCACCCAGCGCAGGCTGTTCGGGGCCCAGATCGCCACGCGGTCCCCTGGGCGCAGCCCGGCAGCCAACAGGCCGCGGGCGGTTGTCGTCACCTGCTCGCCCAGGTCCTCGTACGTCACCCGGTTCAGGCCGTCGACAACCGCCTCCCGTTCGCCGAAACGCGCGACACCGGAACGCACCAACTGCGGCAGGGTCTGCGGTGAGACTCGCGGTAACGGCGCGGTCGACATCTGCGGCTCCAGTCAATGTTCGGCGCGGTACCCGATCCTGCCATTATTGCTATCTTACAAGTAATGGACAAGCGCCCCGACTGGTGTCCAGATCAGCCCGCCGGCCGACCGAGCAGCGCTCGGGACACATCCCCTATGTCGACCATCCCGACGAGTTCGGCGTCGTCCATCACCGGCAGGTGTCGGAACCGGCCGCCGATCATCGACTCCGCTGCATCCCGGATGCTCGTCCGGGGGGTGCAGAAGGTCAGGTTGCTGGTCATCAGGTCACGGATCCGGACGTCGTTGACGTCCTTGCCGTCAGCCACCGCATCGACGATGTCGGCCTCGGTGATGAGGCCGATCGGCTGCTTGCCCTCGTTGTTGTCGAGGACTACCAGGGCCGACGCGCCCGCATGTTTCATCAGGTACGCAGCCGCGGCCAGGTGGGCGTCGCGCTCCACGGTCGTCAGCGCTGGTCGCATGACCTCCGCGACGGTCTCCTCGACCGGCGACTGCGACGGGATCGGGTTCTGCTGGGAGGGGTCCGCCATGATCCACTCGATTTCCGAGGACCTCGACGAGATCCCCTTAGAGATCCGACATATTCGTGCGCAACGAACGCGGACCCTACGGCATTCCGGCGACCGGAGGGTGGACGCCCGACGACGGGTTCCTACGCACCCGCCTCCCCACTCCGCCGCATCTTGTCGCGCATCGACTCATACCGGCCGCTATACCGTTGGCCCGCGTGTAGCGTCCGTTGCGGTATCCGATGGTCACATCTTCTCCGATCCGTGGACGCGCAGCCATGCTGAGAGGCCGGCGCGAGGAGACCGCCGTGCTCGACGAGCTGGTCGAGGCCGTTCGCGGAGGGGCCGGCCGAGCCCTGGTCGTACGCGGCGAGGCTGGTATGGGCAAGACCGCGCTGCTGGACTACCTGGTCGAGCAGGCGTCGGGGTGCCGGGTGCTGCGCGCGGCCGGTGTGCAGTCGGAGATGGAGCTGGCGTACGCCGGGTTGCATCAGCTGTGCGCGCCGATGCTGGATCGCCTGGAGCGTTTGCCGGAACCGCAGCGCGACGCGCTGCGGACCGCGTTCGGCGCCAGCGCCGGTCCCCCGCCGGACCGGTTCTTCGTCGGGCTGGCGGTCTTGAACCTGCTCTCGGACGCGGCCGAGGACCAGCCGCTGATCTGCCTGGTCGACGACGAGCAGTGGCTCGACCGCGCGTCGGCGCAGGTGCTGGCGTTCGTGGCGCGGCGCCTGGAGGCGGAATCGGTCGGGCTGGTCTTCGCCGCACGGGTTCCGAGTGACGAGTTCGCGGGGTTGCCGGAGCTGGTGGTCGAGGGCTTGTCCGACGGAGATGCGCGGGCCCTTCTGGACGCGGTGTTGACCGGGCCGCTGGACGCCCAGGTCCGCGACCAGATCGTGGCCGAGACCCGCGGGAACCCGCTGGCGTTGGTGGAGCTGCCCCGGGGGTTGACCCCGGCCGAGCTGGCGGGCGGGTTCGCGCTGCCCGGCCCGGTACCGCTGTCCGGGCGGATCGAGGACAGCTTCCGGCGCCGCCTCGACGGCCTCCCGGCCCAGACTCGGGAGCTGCTGCTGGTCGCAGCAGCCGACCCCGTGGGCGACCCGCTGCTGGTGTGGCGGGCGGCGCAGCGACTGGGAATCCCCGTTCACGCCGTGACCCCGGCCACCGACGCCGAGCTGATCGAGTTCGGGGCCCGCGTGCGGTTCCGGCACCCCCTGGTGCGTTCGGCCGTCTACCGGTCCGCGGCGCTTCAGGAGCGACGGAAGGTGCACTGCGCGCTCGCCGAAGCGACCGATCCGGACGTCGACCCCGACCGGTGGGCCTGGCACCTCGCCCACGCCGCGCCCGGACCGGACGAGGGCGTCGCCGAGGAGCTGGAGCGTTCCGCCGGTCGCGCGCAGGCGCGCGGAGGCTTGGCCGCGGCGGCCGCGTTCCTCGAGAAGGCGGCGGTGCTGACTCCGGACCTGGTGCGCCGGGCGCAGCGCCTGCTCGCGGCGGCCCGGGCCAAGCGCGAAGTCGGTGCGCTCGACGAGGCTCTGGGACTGCTGGTCGCGGTCGAGGCCGGCCCGCTCGACGCGCTGCAGACCGCCGAGGTCGAGTACCTGCGCGGACAGATCGCCTTGATGCAGCAACGCAGCGCCGACGCGGCTGCGCTGCTGCTCGGCGCGGCCCGACGCCTCGAGCCGATCGACGCCGGCTTGGCCCGCGAGCCACACCTCGAGGCACTCGGCGCGGCGATCTGGGCCGGCGACCTGGACGGTTCGGGCGCTGTACGGGAAGCCGCGAAGGCCGCGCGTTCCGCGCCGCCGGGTCCCGAGCCGGCGCGGGTGGTCGACGTCTTGCTCGACGCGTTCGCGCTGCGGTTGACCGAGGGGTACGCGGCCGCCGCGCCGACGCTGACCCGGGCCCTCGAGCTGGCGAGCGCGCCGAGCGTCGCCACGGACGAGGGCGGGCGCTGGCTCTGGCTCACCGGCGGACGAGGCGGCGCGATCGTCGCCCTCGAGGTGTGGGATGCCGACTCCGCGCACACCCTGGCCGCTCGCCTGGTCCAGTTCGCACGTGACGCGGGCGCGGTCGTCCGCCTGCAGCTCGCACTCAACACGCTCGCCTGGACCCACCTTCTCGCCGGCGAGCTGACCTCGGCCGCCCTGCTGATCGAAGAGGACCGCCTGATCGCCGAGGCGACCGGGAACCCGTCACTCGGGAACGCCGAGATGACACTCGCGGCTTGGCGGGGCGACGAGGCGTCGGCGTCCGAGCTGATCGAGGCCGCGTTGCAGGAGGCGACCGCGCGCGGTCTGGGCCGCACGGTCGACTTCGCCACCTACGCGCGTTCGGTGCTCAACAACGGCCTCGGTCGCCACGACATCGCGCGCGATGCCGCCGGCCAGGTACTCGAGCGCGATCAAATGGGCTACGCGCCCTTCGTGATACCGGAGTTGGCCGAGGCGGCGTCCCGGACCGGCGACACCGAGCTGATCAGGACCGCACTCGCGGAGCTGTCCGAGCGCACGCGGACCACGCCGAACGAGTGGTCACTAGGGATCGAGGCCCGCGTCCGGGCCCTGCTCAGCGAGGGCGACGTCGCCGACGGCCTCTACCGCGAGTCGATCGCTCGGCTCGGGCGGACCCGCGTCCGGGTGCAGCTCGCGCGCGGGCACCTGCTCTACGGCGAGTGGCTGCGCCGTGAACGCCGCCGCGTCGACGCCCGCGAACAACTGCGCACCGCCCACGACCTGTTCACCTCGATGGGGGTCGAGGCGTTCGCCGAGCGGGCCCGCCGCGAGCTGCTGGCCACCGGCGAGACCGTCCGCAAACGCACCGTGGAGACGCGCGACGAGCTCACCGCCCAGGAGACCCAGATCGCCTGGCTGGCTCGCGACGGACTGTCCAACCCCGAGATCGGCGTCCGGCTGTTCATCAGCCCGCGCACCGTCAAGTACCACCTGCGCAAGGTTTTCGCCAAGCTCGACATCACCTCCCGCAACGAGCTCGAGCGCGTCCTGCCTCGCGAATCGCGCTGAGCCCTCCTCGCACTGTCCCGTGGGCGGATGCGAGCGCGACGCCCCAGGAATAAGACTGCCTATCGCCACCCTTAAATGATTGACGCGTCAATGAGATGGGGTGCGAATCGTGAGGGATGGCAACCGAACTGCCGGTACCGCCACCCGGCGGCGGCTGACCTCGACGCAGCTCGCCACGTGGCGATCGCTGGTCGATACGACGGCTGAGCTTCGCCGAATCCTGGGGGCGCAGTTGCTGCACGAGACCGGTCTCTCGCCGGCCGACTATCAGGTGCTGCTGCCGTTGCACGAGGCGGAGGGCCGGTCGCTGCGGTCATCGGACCTGGCCGCGACGATCGACTGGGAGCGCAGCCGGCTCTCGCACCACCTCGCCCGGATGGAGCGACGCGATCTGATCCGGCGCGACGAATGCGTCACCGACAACCGCGGCGCCGAGGTCTCGCTCACCGCCGCCGGAGCGGAGGCGTTTCGCCGGGCGACCGCGCCGCACACCAGAGCCATCAAGAAGAACTTCGCCGACGCGTTGACGCCCGAGCAGTTCGACGCGCTCGCCGACATCCTGCAGGCGCTGCAGAGCCACCTGAGTCTCTCCGATCCCGGGGAGCGGTCATGACGTCGCCGCGGATCGCCGTACTGGGTGCAGGCCACGTCGGCCCGGTGATCGCGCGGGTCGCGCTCGCCGCGGGCTACCCCGTGTCGATCGCAGCGTCGGGCGACCCGGAGGAGATCGCGCTCATCACCGAGTTCCTCGCCCCCGGAGCCGAGCCCCGATGGGCGGCCGATGCGGTCGAGGACGCCGACATCGTCGTGCTGGCCATCCCGCTGCACAAGTTCGCGACGTTCGACCCGGCGCTCGTGGCCGGCAGGATCGTAGTCGACATCATGAACTACTGGCCGCCCATCGACGGCGTGCAGGAGATGTTCGAAGATCCCCGGTACGGCAGCAGCGAGATCGTTGCGCATCGCCTCGCCCGGTCGACGATCGTCAAGACGCTCAACCACATGGGCTACCACGAGCTGGAGGACGAACGCCGCCCGGCGGCCGCGCCGGACCGTCGCGCTCTCGGCGTCGCCAGTGACGACCTCGGCGCGCGCGACCTGGTGGCGGAAGTCGTCGAACGCATCGGCTACGACACGGTCCGGCTGGACAGCCTGCGCGCCGGACGCCTCCTCCAACCCGGCGGTCCGGTGTTCGGCGCGCAGCTGCGCCGATCCGAGTTCGAGCTGGCCGTGCAGGCCGAAGCCGCCTAACCATCTATCAGACAGAGGTTTGCAGCATGACCACAACATTCCCGCTCGAGTTCGGTATGGACACCTTCGGCGACCGCACCAGCGATGACGACGGTCGCTGGACCACACACGCCCAGACGATTCGCGACGTCGTCGAACAGGGCGTCCTCGCCGATCAGGTCGGCGTCGACTTCATCGGCATCGGCGAGCACCACACCGACGACTTCCCGCTGTCGGCCGCCGACGTGGTGCTGAGCGCGATCGCCGGGCGCACCACCCGCATCCGCCTCGGGTCGGCCGTCACGGTCCTGAGCTCGGACGATCCGGTCCGGGTGTTCCAGCGCTATTCGACGCTCAACGCCGTCTCGGGCGGCCGGGCCGAGGTCATCCTCGGACGCGGCTCCAGCGTCGACTCGTTCCCGCTCTTCGGCTACGACCTGGCCGACTACGAGGACCTTTTCGAGGAGAAGACGAACCTGTTCGCCGAGCTGCTCAAGGGCGGTCCGGTCACGTGGGAGGGCAAGACCCGCCCGGCGCTGCACGACCAGGATGTCGTGCCGCACACCGAATCCGGAGCCTTTCCGACCTGGATCGGGGTCGGCGGCAGCCCGCAGTCCGTTGTCCGCGCCGCGCACTACGGCTTCTCGCTGATGCTCGCGATCATCGGTGGCAACCCGGCTCGTTTCGCGCCGTTCTCCGAGCTCTTCCAGCAGGCCCTGGAGCGCTTCGGACGCGAGCCGTTGCCGGTCGGAGTGCACGCTCCCGGGCACGTCGCCGCCACCGACGAGCAGGCTCAGGAACAGTTCTGGCCGCGCTACCTGGAGACGATCACCCGCTTCAGCAAGATCCGCGGCTTCGCCATCCCCACCAAGGCGTCCTTCTTGCAGGAGGTCGGGCCGCACGGAGCCCTCTACGTCGGAGCGCCGGAAACGGTCGCGCAGAAGATCGCGACGAACCTGACCACGCTCAAGGCGAACCGGTTCGACCTGAAGTACGGCATGCCCGGACTCGCGCAGAGCGCACTGATGACCAACGTCGAGCTCTACGGCACGCAGGTCGTCCCGCGCGTCCGCGAGCTTCTGTCGTGATGGCCGGCGCCGATGTCACGGATATCGTGAGCTGATGACCGAGCGACTGGAGACCGAGCGCCTCGTCCTGCGTCCCTGGACCGTGGACGACGCGGCATCAGCGCTGGACGCCTACGGCCACGCCGAGGTCGCGCGATGGCTGGCGCCGGCGATGGACCAGGTCCCCGACGAGGCCGGCATGCGTCTGGTCCTGCAGCAGTGGGTGGCCGAGGACGAGCGGCTGTTCGCCCCGGCCGGGCGGTGGGCGGTCGAGCTCCGCGACGGCGGGCTGATCGGTGGGGCGACCCTGCTGCCTCTCGCCCCCGACGACGAGTTCGAGGTGGGCTGGCAGCTGCGTCCGGACGCGTGGGGCCAGGGCTATGCCACCGAGACCGGGCTCGCGCTGGCCCGGTGGGCGTTCGAGCAAGGGATCGAGCAGGTCATCGCGGTGGTGCGGCCCGGCAACACGCGCGCCACGGCGATGGTGCGTCGCATCGGTATGGAATGGGTCGGCGAGACCGAGAAGTATCACGGCCTGCGCCTACAAGAGTTCCGGCTCCGTCCCGGCGATCTGGCGAGCCCGTAGTGCATCCCGCTGCGCGCGAGGGGCGCTGGCCGGCCCTGCCCCTGGCCGAATGGCACGACACCCGCGACACCTTGCAGCTGTGGACGCAGATCATCGGCAAGGTTCGCATGGCCAATACGCCCATCCTCAACCACTGGTGGAACGTGCCGCTGTACGTCAGCGCGAACGGTCTGACGACATCGCTGGTACCGCATCCGTCCGGCAACGGCTTCCAGGTGGATCTGGACTTGCGCGCCCACCGGCTGGAGATCGTGACCGTCTCGGGATCGCGGCGCTCGATGCCGCTTCGGTCCGGCCCGGTCGCCGACTTCTACGCGTCGTTCATGGGCCTGCTCGTCGATCTGGGCATCGCCACGACCATCTGGCCGGTGCCGGTGGAGATCGAAGGCGCCATCCCGTTCGTCGCCGACGACGTCCACACCGAGTACGACCCCGAATGGGCCTACCGCTTCTGGCTGGCCCTGGTGCAGATGGTTCCCGTGTTCGAGCAGTTTCGCGCTCGGTTCGTGGGCAAGTCGAGTCCGGTGCACCTGTTCTGGGGTGGCCTGGACCTCGCGACGACCCGCTTCTCGGGACGCCCGGCGCCGCCCCATCCGGGTGGCGCACCGAACTGCGGACCCCACGTCATGGCCGAGGCCTACTCGCACGAGGTCAGCAGTCTCGGCTACTGGCCCGGTGGCGACGGCGAGGGCTTCTTCTACTCCTACGCGTACCCGACGCCGGCCGGCTACCCGGACGTGGTCGTCGCGCCCAGCGCCGCGTCGTGGAGCAAGGAGCTGGGCGAGTTCCTCCTTCCGTACGAGCAGGTGCGATCCGCCGCCGCCCCCGAGGAACTGCTGCTCGAGTTCGCGCAAAGCACCTACGAAGCAGCCGCCCTAACCGCCAACTGGAACCGCCCCAGCCTCGAGCGATAGCGCCCGCGGGTCAGGCCAGGCCGCGGGTGGTGCGGCCGGGCGGGCGGTGGCCTTGGATGCTGGCGATCATGTCGAGGACCTGCCGGGTCTCGTGGACGTTGTGGACGCGGTGCACGACGGCGCCGTGCCAGGCCGCGATCGCGGTGGCGGCCAGGGTGCCGATCAGCCGCTGGTCGGTGGGCAGACCGCCGAGCGTTTCACCGACGAAGTCCTTGTTCGACAGGGAGACCAGCACCGGCCAGCCGGTGTCGACCATGCGGTCGAGTTCGCGGGTGAGTTGTAATGAGTGGTAGGTGTTCTTGCCGAAGTCGTGGGCGGGGTCGATGAGAATCGACTCGCGCGGCACGCCCAGCTGAGCGGCCCGTTCGGCCAGGGCGACGGTGTGGGCGATGGCGTCGGCGGTCACGTCGTCGTACCGAATTCGGTGCGGTCGGGTGCGGGGGGCGACGTGGCCGACGTGGGTGCACACGATGCCGACGTGATGGGCGGCGGCCACCTCGGCCAGTTCGGGATCATGGCCGCCCCAGGCGTCGTTGAGCAGATCGGCCCCGGCTCGGCACACGGCCTCGCCGACCTCGTGCCGCCACGTGTCCACGCTGATGATCAGCTGCGGATGGGCGGCGCGGACCGCGGTAACCAGCTCGGCTGTACGCTCGATCTCCTCCGCGACGCTCACCGGCTCGCCGGGCGCGGCCTTGACGCCGCCGATGTCGACGATGTCCACGCCCTGCGTCACGAGATCGTCGACCCGGGACAGCGCGGCTTGGAAGGCGAACGTGGCGCCCTTGTCGTAGAAGGAGTCCGGGGTCCGGTTGACGATGCCCATCACGGCGAACTGCCCGGGCCCGAACTGCCGATCGCGCAGCCGCAACACCGTCATACCACGGTCACCGCGGGCGGACGGTCCCACGTCGGCACCTCCCGGGTCTGCCAACCGCCGGGTGCGCTTCGCCCGTACTGCGCCAGCTCCACCTGCCGCGGCGCGGGCAGGCCGCTGCGGGAGTCGGCCACCGCGAGGATCTCGGTCGCCATGAGGCCCAGGTCGTGCACCGTCTGATGCCGATGGCCCCGCCGTCCCAGATCCACCTGCGCGATCGCGGGCAGACCGTGCTGCGACCACGTGTCGACCAGGGTCGCGAACTCGACCCCGTACCCGACCGGCACGCTCAACCGTTCGAAGAGGCTCCGCCGGATGGCCCACTCCCCCGCGAGTGGCTGCACCACCGCCGAGAGCTCCGGCCATCGCATCGCCAGCAACGGCCGGGCCACCAACTCGGTCACGCGCCCGCCCTGGGTACTGGGTTCACCACCGATATCCAGCACCCGATCGTAGAAACCCTTTACCAGCAAGGTCTCCTGATCGCCCAGCAACGGCCCGAGCAGGCCGGTCACGAAGTGCGGACCCCACTCGGTCAGGTCGGCGTCGACGAACACCAGCACGCTGCTCGACGTCACGAACAGCGACTTCCACAACGCTTCCCCCTTGCCGGCGTGCACGCCCAGGTCTGGACGCACCTGGGCGACCGAGTGCACCACCGCGCCACTTCGCCGGGCCCGGTCAGCCGTGCCGTCCGACGACAACGAGTCCATCACCACCAACTCGTCCACCAACGGTGCCGTCTCCATCAGCTCGCCGCGGATCCGCTCCACCACCTCGCCGACCGACGCCTCCTCGTCGCGAGCCGGGATCACCACACCGACCGACTCGCCGGCGCGCTCCTTCACGTCGACCAGTTCCTCCGCCGACCAGCAGCCCGCGCTCGGACTCCGCTCGGCCCCCCATCGCGCCGCCTGCCGATTCACCCGCGATCCTCTCCGCTGACGCTTTCCGGCCTGGATCGCGCGGACCGGGATCGCCCGGCCCGGGGTCGTGCCCCGACGACGCGCAACGCATGGTCGGCGTAGGCGTAAGCAATGTCGTCGGCGGAATGCTCCCCGCCGACGCGGAACCAGGCGGCGACGCCGATGCCCATGTCGACGATCGCGAACGACGCCAGCCGGGCGGATCGCACGGTGAACTGCCCGGACTGGCAGCCTTCGTCGATGACCGTGCGAAACGCCAGTTCGTAGGCGCCCCGCAGGGCGCGCACCCGTCGCCGGTAGCGCGGTTCGAGGCTGGACATCTCGCGATTTCCGACGAACGCCTCGTGGCGGTGCGTGGCGTGATAGCGCACGTGGGCCTCGACGATGCGCCGCAGCCGTAGGGCCGGGTCGTCCCCCGCGGCCAGCGCGGCCTGCTGATCGTGGATGAGAGCCTTCATCGTGTCGATCATGATCTGGGCAAGCACGTCCTGCTTGGACGACACGTGCTTGTACAGGCTGGGGCCCCGGATGCCCAGTGCCCCGCCGATGTCGGCCATGGTCGTAGCGCGATAGCCGCGGTCGGCGAACAGGCGCAGGGCCGCTCGATGAACGGCACCTGCATCCACTGGGTCGCGCATGGAGCCGATCGTACGACCAGCGGCTAATGGCCGTTAGCCGAAGCGGCCTGGACGATCTGTCCGCCGCCGCAATTGTCATATCTGTCGGGCTCGCACACGTGTTGAGAGGGCGGCACGATCCGGGTTGTGGCATTGCAGCGCCGTCTGCACCTGTGACCCTTGTGTGAATGGCGCAAGCGGGTGAAGACTGCCGCGGATTGGGCCCCGCGCGCCGGGCCAGCAGGCGCGCACTTGATCGGGGGAATCGATGACCCGTACGCGCCGTTCTGTCCGCTATGCCTTGATCGCCGCAGCCGCGCTGATCGTTCCGCTGATCTCGCTGGTGCAGGCACCGTCGGCCACGCCGGCGCCGACAGCACCGACGGACGACACGCCCGTGCTGCTGACGCCGAAGGGCGAGCACGAGAACGGTGACGACGAAGCGAGCTTCGACAAGCTACGCGACGCCTACTACTGGAGCCGGCTGCTCGCCGGCGACGACGGCGGTATCTCGCTGGACCAGGCGGCGACCCTGCGCTCGCACGCCTCGACCCAGGCCAGCGGCATCTCCGCCGAGACCCAGCGCGGATCGGCTCGCGGCGGAACGTGGGCGAACGTCGGGCCCGACCCGATCGTGCAGGTGGCGCGCACGTCCAACACGTTCGAGGCGGTGTCCGGACGCATCGGCGCGCTGGCCGTCCGCAAGGACGGGACGATCATCCTCGGCGCCGCGCAGGGCGGCATCTGGACGTACGACTCGACGACGAAGGTATGGACGTCGCGCACGCCGGACGCCGACACCCAATCGGTCGGGGCCCTGGCGATCGCCCCGAGCAACGACAACATCGTCTACATGGGATCCGGCGAGGGGGCGCTCTCCGGCGACAGCTACTACGGCGACGGCGTGTACCGATCCAGCGACGGCGGCCTGACCTGGAAGCACGTGTCGGGCGATCTGCTCGACGGGCAGGCGTCCACCGACATCGTCGTCGACCCGGCGAACGCCAACCACCTCTACCTCTCGACCGTGCGCGGCCGGGGCGGGGCCCGGCGCACCACGCATCCGACGCAGACACCGTTCGGCGTGTGGGAATCGAAGGATGGCGGCGCGCATTGGACGCTGCGCAAGGGCACCACGAACGAGATCCACGGCGCCACCGACCTGGTCGCGGACCCGCAGAACTTCAAGGTCCTGTGGGCGTCGTTCTGGGGCGACGGCATCTACCGTTCCACCGACGGCGGCCTGACCTGGGCGAGCGCGCTCGGCAACCTGCCGGCCGGCAACTTCGCCGAGGGCGGCACGCGGTTCTCGCTCGGCCTCTCGCATCCGGCCGGCGCAGCGCACGCGACCGTGTACGCCGGCTTCGACTACTTCGACCTCTCCGACGTCTATCACAAGTCGTCTATCTACAAGACCACCGACGACGGAGTGAGCTGGACGGCGCTGCCGACCGGCTCGGGCGCGAACTCGGTGCTCGACTACTGCACCACGCAGTGCTTCTACGACAACGAGGTCAAGCCCGACCCGACCAACCCGGACGTCCTCTACGTCGAGGGCTCCTATGGCTACAACCTCTCCCCGCAGTCCGGCGGCATCTATCGATCCAAGGACGGGGGGCAGACCTGGCAGAGCCTCGGCTACGACCTGCATCCCGACTTCCACGCCATCGCGTTCCAGCCGAACAACACCCAACACGTCGTGATCGGCAACGACGGCGGTGTGTGGCAATCGTCCACCGGAGGCGGGCGCAACGGCGCCGGCGATCCGCTCTCGGCGGCCGACTGGGAGAACCTCAACGGCACGGTGAACCCGACGACGGGCGCGCTCGTGCACTCGACCGGACTGCGCATCACGCAATACACGAGCATGGCCACAGTGCCGAACGTGCCCGGCCAGTACTGGGGTGGTACGCAGGACAACGGCACGCTGCGCAAGTCGGTCGCGAACGACCGGTGGTTCGACCAGGCAAGTGGCGACGGCGGCCAGGTGATCGTCGACCAGACAACTCCGAACCCGAACAGCGCGACGCTCCCGGCCTATGTCTTCGGCACGTACTTCGGCATCTCGCCCTACCGGTATGACCCGACCGAGGTCGGCACGTTCTTCGGCAACGAGGCGATCGACGGCGGCATCGACCTGACCGACCGGGCCGAGTTCTACGTCCCGTGGATCCAGAACCGGGCCAACCCGAACCAGATGTTCCTCGGCACCTACCGGCTCTACCGCAGCAACAACGCCGAGACGCCTTCGGCCGGCGATGTGCACTGGGACGTGATCAGCCCCGACCTGACCACCGGGTGCCCGGGCACGGCGCCGAACGGCGCGCGGGGCTGCCTGATCAGCGCCATCGGTTCGGCCGACGGCGGCGACGGCACGTACGTCGGCACGGACGACGGTGTCGTGTCCGTGAGCCCGGACGCGGTGACCGCCGCGTCGCCGAGCTGGCACAAGGTCGGAACGCACAGCCTGCCTGCACGTCCGGTGACGCAGTTCGCGGTCGACCGCTCGAACTGGCGGACCGCGTACGTCTCCTACGCCGGCTTCGGGGCGGCGACGCCGGGCAACAAGGGCCACGTCTTCAAGACCACGGACGGCGGCGCCCACTGGAAGAACATGACCGGCTCGTTGCCCGACGTTCCGGTGAACTCGCTCGTGCTCGACCCGTCGTCGGACAACATCGTCTACGCCGGCACCGATGTCGGGTCGTTCGTCTCGATCAACGGCGGGACGACCTGGAAGCGTCTCGGTAGCGGAATGCCGAAGGTGTCGGTGTGGCAGCTCGACTACGACTCCTCGCACGGGGTACTCGCGGCCGGGACGCACGGGCGCGGCGCCTACACCCTGAACACCGGTGCCAGCACGCCGGCACTAGTCGTGTCGAAGTCCGACAGCGGCAAGCCGGTCGGCCCGGGCAGCACGATCAACTACACGATCACCGTCAAGAACGTGGGTAATGCGGCGGCGACGGGCGTGACGATCAAGGAGCCGATCCCGGCGTTCACGTCGTTCGTGTCGGCCGGCAACGGCGGCACGTTCGGAGGTGGGACCGTGCGCTGGAGTGGGCTGACCGTGCCCGCAGGTGGCAGCGTCTCGGTCACGTTCGCGTTGAAGATCATCCCGAACCTCGCCTCGACGGTGCACTCGATCGTCAACGACGGCATCGTCGTTCGCTCGGCGCAGGGCGTGAGCGCGACGGGCAGCCCGCACACCGTCCCCATCGCGCCGGCCCATCTGGTCACCGCATCGCCGGCGACGCAGACGGGCGCGGCGCGCGTGGGTACCGACGCGTCCTACACCGTCCACCTCACCAATGGCGGCTACCTGCCGGACAGCTACGCGATCACGTCGGCGAGCACGTGGCCGGCGACCGCGTACGACGCGACCTGCACAACGCCGTTGACCGCAACGGCGACGGTGCAGCCGGGTGACACGGTCGACGTCTGCGTGAAGGTGAGCGTGCCGGCGTCGGCGGCCAACGCGGCGAAATCCGACACGACGGTGACCGCCAGCTCCGGTTCGGCGAGCGCGACAGCGACGCTGACCACCATCGCGGTGGCGGCCGACACGCTCATCGTCGACGAGGACCTCGGCGCGCCCAACGTCCAGCAGTACTACGAGGACGCTCTCTCCGCGAACGGGGCCAGCTACAGCTACTGGGATCTGTCGGCCGATCCGGAGATCCCGGTGTCCCTGCTGACCTCGCACAAGAACGTCGTGTGGTTCACCGGCAACGCCTATCCCGGGCCGATCTCGCCGTACGAGTCGGAGCTCAAGACGTTCCTGGACGGCGGCGGGCGGCTGTTCATGTCCGGGCAGGACATCCTCGACCAGGCCGCGGGCACGACCGCGTTCGTCCACGACTACCTGCACATCGACTGGGACGGCAGCGAGGTGCAGAACGACAAGCCGACTGCGGCCGTGCACGCCGTCCCGGGCAACGCGGTGACCGACGGCATCGGTGCGGTGCCACTGGACCACTCGGTGCTCGGCGCGACCTACGAGGATCAGATCACGCCGGTCGCGCCGGCCACGGCGGCGTTCACCGACGACTCGACGGCGACGGACGCTTTGACCGTCGCGGCCGGGACGTACAAGGTGGCGTTCCTGGCCTTCCCGTTCGAGGCCTACGGCAGCGCGGCGCAGAAGGCCGACCTGATGCACCGCGTGCTGGCCTACTTCGGCTAGTCGTCCGGAAACGTGATCTCTGGATCTTGGCCCGGCCCGAGCAGGAAGTAGGCGAGGAACGCCACGCCGTCGGCGCGCGCATCGAATCGTGCGATGCGCGCGCCGTCCGGCTCGAAGAACACGGTGACCTTCGTCGGTGCCTTGTCAGATACTGCCGTTACCGGATCGGAAAGGTAGGCGACGGTGACGGCATTGCATCACGTCGAGTTCGGCGTCGGCACGCCATTACTCGCCCTGCACGGGTGGACGGTCGATCACCGGCTCATGACCGGCTGCCTCGAGCCACTGTTCGTGACGCGTCCCGGCTATCGCCGCGTCTATCCCGACCTGCCGGGCATGGGCAAGTCTCCGGCCGAGTCCATTGCGAGTGGCGACGATCTGCTCGCAGCCGTGCTCGACTTCGTCGACGAAGTCATCGGCGGGGGGCGGTTCCTCCTGGTGGGCGAATCCTACGGCGGCTATCTCGCCCGTGGCATTGCGGCTGCGCGGCCGGGACGGGTTCTGGGGCTGGGCCTCATCTGCCCGACCGGCCCCATCGAACCCACCGAACGCACGGTGCCGCCCAAGACCGTGCTGCGCCCCGACGTCGATCTGATCGCCGCACTCGACCCCATCGAGGCCGAGGAGTACACCGACGTGGCCGTCGTGCAGTCCCCGTCGACGCTGCGCCGGTTCCGCGAAGAGGTGGCGCCCGGTCTGAGCCGCTACGACCGGGTGGCCATCGACCGGATCGAGCCGCGACGACGGCTCTCGGTCGCTCCCGAAGACGATGAGCCCCTATTCGCTTCGCCCGCACTGATCCTGACCGGGCGCCAGGACGACACCGTGGGTTACGTCGACCAATTCGCGCTGCTGCCGCACTATCCGCGGGCGACGTTCGCCGTGCTCGACGTAGCGGGTCACAACTTGCAGATCGAGCAGCCCGACCTGTTCGAGGCGCTCGTCGCCGAATGGCTCGATCGCGTCGCCGCCGAGGGCGGGCACTAGGTTGGTCAGGGCCGACCGAGGAGGACATACCGATGGTGGACGAGACCACGCCAGACCAGCTTCGCCAACAGCTTCACGACCTCGACTCCGAGATCTCCGAGCTGCGCAGTTCCCGAGATGACGTCGAGGCACACGTCGGGGCCGAGGGCGACGGAGTGCAGGACTCGGAAGAGATCGCCGCCGACCTCACCTCCGTCGAGGAGAACGACGCCATCCTGGACGTCCTCGAACAGCGGCGCGAGGCGGTACGCGAGCGGTTGGCGCAGCTCGGCGGCTAACCGACCGCCGCATCGACTATCTTCGCGATCTCGACCGAGCGCAGTTCGAACACGTCGAACAGACCAACAGCTGCCACCGCCGGGGCGAGCGCCTGCAACTGAGCGGCGACTTCGGCGTATTCGGGTGTCGTCGGCGCCAAGGCTTCCAGAGCCTTGGCGTTCGCGACGAACGCGGCCACCGATCCCTTGCGGACGTTGACCCCGTTCATCATCGTGCGGCTCACGTCGTCGGGTAGAACGTCTTCGGGGCGGACGGCATTCGACATTGCGCCTCCTCATCTAGTTGCGTGCCATCTGCACGCATCTACTTCTCCCGACCGTAGCGGAATGCGTGCCTATTGCACGTATAGTTCGGACACATGAGATCACCGACACCGGGGGCGCGCGTCGAAGCGGCCCTCGGCACGCTCCTGTTGCGCAGCACGCGGGCCCGGCTCTACGACCGCCTCATCGAGGGCGTGGACGGCGTCGACGTCACGACCTATCCCGTGCTGTCGGGCCTGGCGCGTACCGGTCCGACCAGCGCATCCCGACTGGCTGAGGCGATAGGTCTGGACCGGTCCGCGACCACCCGGTACGCCACCCGGCTGGAGGCGGCCGGGCTGGTACGCCGCGCCGTCGACCACAACGACGCCCGGGCAACACAGCTCGAGCTCACCGCCGCCGGCCGGGCCGCGGTCGCCAAGATGCGTAAGACGCTCAGCTCCGCGTTCGACGAGCTGTTGGGGTCGTGGTCCATGGCGAGGGCCTCGCGGTTCGCCACCGGTCTCGAGCACTTCACCGAGCAGCTGCAGAATCCCGCGCGCCTCGATGCCCGTGGCGGCGGACCGCGTTCGTGATGGTGTCGCTCGGTCACCGAGCAGATGGTCCCTTACGAAGTGTGCGCTGTTGAGGTGTCGCTTCGCGCTCCGAGCCTCGCCGAGAGTCGGCCGGGTTCCGCGGTGGTTGTGTCTAGAGCGGCGGCGAGGGGAGTTGGTCTCGGCTCTCGTGCTGCGGCTGGCTTGCGGTTTCGCTTGGTTGCGGTCTCGCCGGCTCACCTGCGCAGCTTGCATACCCCGATCGTCTGCTAGATATCCTTTCGAAATAAGGGGAATCTCTCTGGACACCACCCAGCCTGACTTGATATGCTCGCACGTATGTTCGAGGGTGAGGAGGGCGCCGCGGCACTGGTGGCTGCCCTGCTCGATCAACTCTCCACCACGATCGACGCGCTGATCCCTCTCGATCTGACCCGCCTGTCCCGCGACGAGCTGCTCGAGCTGTTGCGCGGGATGGAGACTCAGCGCCGCCGGTTGCCGGTTGTGGATCATGCTCTGATCGGTGAACTGGATCATCGGGGTGCGGCTGGTGAGTTGATGGCTCGCGACACTGCGGCGTTGGTGCGGGACGTGTTGCGGGTGGCACCGGTCGAAGCGAAAGCCCGATGCCAGGCCGCGGTGGATCTGGGACCCGGCCGCACGGTGACCGGGCAACCCCAGCCGCCGCTGCTGCCGGTGGTGGCCGCAGCTCAAGCCGAAGGCAGTATCTCGCCGGAGCACGCGAAGGTCATCCGCGAAGTGATCGCGGAATTGCCGGCCGAGGTCGAGTTCGAGCACGGCGCCGCGGTGGAGGCCCGCCTGGTCGCGGAGGCTCGCCGGTTCGACCCGTCGGTGTTGGCGACGCTGGCGCGGCGGGTGGTCGCGCTGTTGAACCCCGACGGTGTGCTGGCCGATGACGTCGAGCATGACCGGCGACGGCACGCGTCGTTGACCGGGAATCGCGACGGGTCCGGGATGCTGCGGGCCCACCTGACCCCGGCCGCGTTGGCGCAATGGCAGGCCGTGCTCGACCCCCTCGCCGCACCACGCCCGTCAGACGCCGACGGCCCCGACCCGCGCTCACCCGGGCAGCGGATGCACGACGCCCTCGCCGACGCCGCCCACAAGTTGTTGGCGTCGAACGACCTGCCCCCGGCCGGCGGTGTCCCGGCCACGGTGCTGCTCACCCTGACCCTCGATCAACTCGAGACCCGCACCGGACACGTCACCACCGCCCAC